>NZ_RYZU01000001.1:0-683827 GCF_004011945.1 Mycoplasma sp. ATU-Cv-508
ACTTCCGTCGGATTTAGCAAAGACGAAAAGACCTTACTCTCCAATTGATCTGTACCTTTGAAAAAATACTTTGTTTACCCGAAAATTTGACCACGATTCAAATTGAGAAATTTGATGATAAACGCCGAACATTAGAAGGTAAAATTACCTCTAAGTTGGGCGACAAACAAATCAAATTTGGATTTAAAATGTCTCTTCACAAGAAATTGTGATTGTTGAAAGACTGGATTACATTTCCGACGACGAGATCTTTTCGGTTAAATTTTGCAGTTAGAACTCCCTAAATAGTTAGGTTTTAATCTGCTTAAGTAAAAACCTGCCAATTGCCTGGCAGGTTTTTTAGTTGTTGCTTGGACTAATTAACCAAGTACTCTAACATTTTTGGCGCGTTCTTTGCCATCAATTGTTTCAATGTCAAATTCCACACGTTGGTCTTTGGCTAGTTTACGAAATCCATCGCCATCAATCGCGCTGAAGTGACAAAACAAATCTTGTTCGCGCCCTTCAACTCCGATAAAAACCAAATCCTTTTTTGTCGTGGAAAAATTTAACAGTGCTTGCATATTCAAATTGAGTTCCTCTCTGTATACTAACTTCAGAGAAAATCAATATACAGACTAATTTATAAAGATTTTTGCCGAAAAAACGCGTTTTTTCTTGTCTAACTAGCGTTTTTAAAACGAGCGAATCGTAAAAGTTTTTTAAATTCACTCCGAATGGTGGTTAGCGCCGCTTTTAAACCTTCTGGTTGCTTTTTTGGTTCATAAAGTAGACTTTGGTGTTCATAAAACTCGGTTCACCAATCGCCTGGAAATAACTCTTGCTCTGAATCTGGTAGGAGGCTAGGTTTTTAAGCGCCGCGGCTTTGTTATAACGGTTGAGAAACACTTTGGCAATTTTTAGGCTTAACCGGGTTTGCCCGACTCGATTTACCAGCCGCTAGTCCGACTAAAGCAATTGTGTCGTTAGTTAAACCAAGTAGTTTTAAAGTTTTCTGGTCAAGAGCCGGCTGTCGAGCCAATGTAAAAAAACCCCAAACCCCGTAACCCCAATCAATTAGAACGTCGTGAATTTGACCGGCCACAATTCCCGCGTCCAGCACATTCGACTAAATTCATAAAAAACGTTCGTAAGCCGGCGTTTGACCGTGATTTGCTTGATAATTGGTTTTGCCGCGTGCATCTAACACAACTAACAAAATTAAACCGCCTGGCAAAGATGTTTTTGCCGCGTGACTTGACAAATTTTTTGAATCAGTTCCTGACCGCTCAACGATTTAGAAACACTAAAACTGTTGACTGTTAAAAGAGGTCGGTTGCGTTGTTAATCCACTCTGAGTTAGTTTTCAATTTCGCTGGCTGAAAGGTTTATAAGTCTTGGAAGTGTCGGACCGATGTGCGCTGAATTAATTAATTTTGACTAAGATTACTCACTAGTCTAGTTCCTCCTTTTAGCAAAGCTATTTCGCGCTGGTAAAGCGCGGCTTGTTATCACAAAGGGTTTCTAAAAATCATCACCGCTTTGCGAAAAGGATGCCAAACGATCGCTTGCAAAACTTTCAGACCAATTTGACCTGTGACCCAATAGGTGAGTGCCGGTCTTTCCGCGAACCGAGTCCGTTTTTAGAATCATTGATGTGAAAAACCGCGATTTTATCGATTAAATTTTCAGTTTTTGAGTCAGCCTAACCAACTGGTCCACGTTTGAATGTTAACGCCGCTGTCCCAAACGTGACAAGTGTCAAAACAAATCCCTAACCGCGGATTGTCTACTAAAGCCAAAATTTGGCCGAGCTTTTCCAAACTGGTCCCTAACTCGGTGCCTTTGCCAGCCATCGTTTCCAGCAAAATGGTTACTTTTCCGAGTTTGCCAAACTTGCCCCAGCGTTTTAACTAGTTGGGCGGTGCCACTTCGGGACCAACTTTACCGTAAGCACCCGGGTGCAAAAACTAAGTACCTGGCACCAAAAGAGTTCATTCGTTTAATTTCAGCAATTAAGGTAGTCACGAGCAAACTCCCATTTTCTGGGTTGGGCTGGGTTAAGATGTAAGGAGCGTGAATGACTAAGTTTTCGGGCGGAATTAACTTTTCTCACTGACTTTGGTAATCTTGGTTTTGGTAAAGGGTAGGGCTAACACGCCGAGCGTTTTGGGTGGTCCAAGGTGAAACATGCAAGCGTTAGCTCCCGTAACTAAGCGCCTCGCGAACTGCGCCAACTAAGTAGTGGGGCTTAGCAAAACTGACGTGGCATCCGATCGTAGGCTGAGGGATTTTTTGGACATAAGTTAATTTTTTGATAATGCTGACGTGCTCCTGCACGTTAATCTTTTGCCTCAGACAAACTAGTCTGGGAACTTTTGACTTAGTAAAGCACTAATGTGATCGCTAAAAACGTTTTCAATGCTGTGACTAAGGCTGACTAAACGGATGTTTGTGTTTCGCACACTAGTCAAGTTGATCACTTGACGTCGGAGGTCAAAATTGTTCGGGCTCCTTGTTGGTGAGCCAGCAGAATGTCGCGCACATCGCTCGCGCCTGGTAAAATCGCGATTTTGTGCTCGTCCGAACGGGTGTTTTTGGGCACGGCAAAGTTGGATCGGAAAATTTCGATTCCCAATTTACGTTTAATCAATTCGAAAATTTGGTACATCGATAAGTTAGTAGTAAAAATTGCCCCGGCGCGGTTGTTGCCAATTGCTCTCACGTTTGAAAACGAAAGCGTTTCAACCACTTGCTCGCTCATGCCGTGCCAAATTAAGTTCGTAGTTAGTGTGAGCAACTAAAAGTCCAATCCCCGTGTTAACTAGCCGTTTGTGAACAAGGTGTTTATAAGGGGCTTTTTGCCACTCTAGATCGAGCGAAACTTCGTAAAGAAACGGGTGGTGAACGATGATTAAGTCACACTGCTCACGGACGGCTTGATCCATCACTTCCGGCGTTAGATCTAGCGCAGTAATCACCTTTTCCACCGGTTTGTGGGGACTGCCGTAAATAAGCCCGACCCGATCGCCTGACAAAGCTTTGCGGTAGGGAAAAGTTGGCCGATGAACTTGACCACGTGATTAATTTTGAGCATACTTACATGTTACGGTAAAACTCGCGGAGTTTTCGGTGGTTTTGTGGCTGGCGTAAACGTCTAATCACTTTCGATTCAATTTGGCGAATGCGCTCCTTGGTAACGTCAAATTTTTCACCTAATTCTTCAAACGAGTGGGGACGGTTTTTTTGTTTGTTTTGGTCGTAGCCAATTCCGTAGCGCAGCATGATAATTTCTTTTTCTCTTTCGTCGTGAATGTAGTGGCTAATTGTTTCAAAAAGCAGTTTTTGGAGTTCCTCGCGGGAGGAGTAATCAATCGGTGAAATTGACGACTCATCTTGCACAAAGTCTGAGAAAGAAGAGTCATCCTCTTTACCAATCGGTTTGTCGAGTGAAATTGGGTCGATGTTGATTTTACGGATGTAGCGAACTTTTTCGGCATCAAAGTCACCGCCTGCTCGTGCGGCAATCTCTTCGTCTGTCGCGCTGCGACCTAGCTCTTGGTAAATGTCTCGCTCAATTTTAATAATTTTGTTAATCGTCTCCACCATGTGAACTGGCACGCGAATAATTCGTGCTTGGTCAGCGACTGCCCGGGTAATTGCTTGACGAACTCACCAAGTCGCGTAAGTGGAAAACTTGTAACCTTTGCGGTATTCAAACTTGCTAACCGCTTTAATTAACCCGGAGTTACCTTCGGAAATAAGGTCAATAAAAGACAACCCGCGGTTTTTGTACTTTTTAGCGTTATTTACCACTAGACGTAAGTTACGTTTGATTAGCATGTCGCGCGCTTTTTTACCAATTCGTCCGCCTTGCTCAATTTTTTAGTCAGTTCAATTTCCTGGTCGTGAGTTAGAGTTTTCCGTACTTACCTATCCAGCGCATGTACCACTTAACTATGTCGTCGGTTTCAGTCAGTTTATTAACCAGTTCTAAATCGCCAATTTCCTGGGTTTGTTCAATGTCATCGAGCGAAATTTCTTTCGTTTCGTCGTAGTTAACTAACCCGATTTCCTGGGTAAAATCTTGACTCTTAAAATCATCAAAGTCGTGGGGGTCAATTTCGTCAAGCAAAAGGTCAAGTTCGATTAACGTTTCAAGCAAATCGTTAGTAGCTTCATCGTTGAGAGCGATACCCTTTTTTTCCAAGTATTTGTAGACTTGGTCCTGAGTTAGGTGAACTTGTCTGGTAGTTTTTTTAACTTTAACTAGGTCTTGAACGATCGTCTTAAACTGGGGTGGTACAAAAACTTTTGCCATCTTAATTGTTCGTTCCTTTTTTGAGTTTGATCTGCTCTTTGAGCAGTTTGATTGCTACGTCAGGATCTTGGGTAATGTCAAGCGAACGTTGGATTTGCCGTTGCAAACGGCGCTGGTTAATCCATTTTACGCGGTCAATGTAGGCTTGAAACTCGTCCGGTGTTTTAGCGATTATACCACTTTTACTAATAATTTCTTGGCATTTTTGCTTGACTTTGACCGGAACTGTCGGTTTTTGGGCGAAATTGACAATGTAGCTGGCAATTAAATTAAGGTCAGGGTTACTTAGAACTAATTTGCTCTGGACAAAAGCGTCAACCAGGCGGGCGTTTTTGAGCATCGAGCGAACGATAATTTCCTCAAGTTTGGTTGAGCGATTTGGGGCTCGCTAGCTAAAACGACTGCTTGCTTTTTAGATGGCGGGTTTTGCCCGCTCATCCGAAAAGCATCATCTGGGTCAAAACCTCTAAACTAAGGTCAAATTCACGCGCCATTTTTTTGAGGTAAAACTCCCACTCAAGACGGTTAGCAAGTTTTAAAAACGGCGCCATTTGTTTGACAAAAATTTCAATTTCACGCGGAGTTTGGGCGTTTTGGGGACAAGTTTTTTGGTAAACAAATTCGAGTCAAGGAACTTTCTGGCTGACAATTTGTTTCAGACTTTCTCCTTGGTCAGTTTGAAAAATTTGGTCGGATCTTGACCTACTCCCAGCGGAACAATTTCCACGGGCAAACTTTTTTGGACTAGTTCAGCGATAACTTTTTGAATCGCGTTCAGCCCGCCGGGTCGCCGTCCAAAATCAATGTGACGCCCACTTGCCCAAGCGCACTTGCTTGGAAGCTAGAAAAATTAGTCCCCATCAAAGCTACCACGTTGTGGTAACCGATTTTTTCTAACGCGATTACGTCCAAAAAACCTTCAACGAGCACTGCTTCGCCCGACTTACGAATCGCATCTTCGGCGCGGTGAAAATTGAAGAGTAACTTGCTTTTTTCAAAAACGGGACTTTGGCTTGAGTTAAGGTACTTGGGTTCGGTGGCCTTGTCTAGCGCTCGAGCAGAAAAACCGACCACTTTACCGCCGTTGTTAGTAAGAGTAAAAGTGATTCGGTCGGCAAAAATGCATTTTTGTTCCCGGTTAAAGATACCGCACAAATTGAGTGTTTCTGGTTCATGCTGGCGAGCGATTAGGTAGGTGTAGAGTTTGTCCGAATCACTGGGAGCATATCCGATTTGGTGCTGTTCAATTTGGGCGGATTGAATTTGCCGACCGTTTAAATATTCCCGGGCTTGACGACCCTGGGCAGTTTCTAACGCGTTCATAAAAAAATCTCTCGCGTCAGACAGAGCACTAAAGATTTTTTCTTCCTCGGGTGAGTAGTTTTCTAACGCGCGAACGGTTTGTAATCGATCCAGCCTCGGCCGCTAACTTTTCAAGCGCCACGCGAAAAAGTGACTTTGTGGTAAGCGCTGTAAAAACTAATCACGTCTCCGCCTTTGCCACAACTAAAACACTTAAAGATTTGTTTTGGACTAGAAACAATCAGCGATGGTCTTGAATCATCGTGGAAAGGACAAAGAGCAACGTAGTTGTTGCCCTTTTTAACTAAATTTAACTCTTGCCCAACGATTTGGGTAATGTCAAGCTCTTGACGGATTTTATCTATAACCGAATTTGACACCCGTCTTTACCCCCGGTTAACTTGATCATTAACCTTTAAATTCTACCACCATTTATCGTAGGGGATTCCGGTTGTTTTCGCGTCGTTAGGCACCTCAGCGAAAGCGAACTTGGTGTAACTTTTGTGAGTCAGTTTGACATTTTTAATTTGACCAGCCCGATCTCCGTAATCAGCGTCGTCTTTAGTGAAGTAGTTATCAACCATCAAACGCCCTATTTTCCAAAATTCTTCACCTAGTTCCAGTAAGTCGGAGGGAGTTTTGTCAATTTGGTTAGTTAGCAGTTCTCCGCTCAACTCTTTGATGATGTCATCAACATCTTTTTCGCTGGAAATGCGTCTTCCTTCAGTGGTTTGGTAGCCAGTGATTAACACTTTGGCGCTTTGGCTGTACTCACCATAACTCACTTTTGCATTCGTCTCAATTTCACCTTTTTGGTCGTCTACCCGGATTAGTTCAAATTCAACTTTGATTTCTGAATCAAGCTCGGGAACTCGTGCGTCCAGTTCATTGCTAATTCCCAGCTGAACTTTGCTTTTGTAGTTGTTTTTAATCCCGGCAATCCCTACTTCCGAAGGCAAAGTAGTTTTTAGCGTTGTTTGGTAAGGTTTTTCGGTAATCTTTTTTAAAGTCTCGTCAACCAATTTTTTAGCGTCAACTTGCTCCTGATCACCTTCAGGATTTTCGACCTGCTTTTGGTCAGTTGTGCCTACCTCGGCGTACTGAGGTGTTTTTCTAAATCCGCTAATTGTAAATTCGCGAACTAAGTTATATCCGTTAGTTGACTTAACCACGACTACGCAATCTAAACATTCCTTTTCAAAGTCACGGTTTTTAACTAAAACTTGTGCGGTTAAACCAAGAGTTTCGATTTGTTTGCTTGGTCAAAAGTCTTTGATTCCAAGGTCTTCCGGAGTCGCTATTTTTTTGCTAGAAGCGTTTACGCCGTAAATGGTTTTATCGGTGTGAGTCGTCTGGTAAGTGTCCCGAAAACTTTCGATTAGTTTTTTAACTTGTTCACGTTCGGTCTGGGTGATCGCGGGATTCGAGTTATTAGTTAGGAAGTTTTTAACTTGAATCTCTTTGCGAACTTGCTTGCCAGCTTTTGACACTTCTGCTTTAAGCGTTAGCGTTCCCTGGGCATCGTCGTACTTGAGTATTTTAAAATTGATTTGACTTTTGCGCGAACTAATGCTCTTGGTCAAATTAAGGGTTGATAAATAAACTTCGGATCGCGTGTTTCAGTCGGGTCCAAAGACTCTTTTTAAAGCCGTTTGAATTTCTTCCGGGTTACGAGGATCGTAGCTTTGACCGTCAAAGCGAGTTTGTTCGTTATAAATCTTGACGCGGTAAATGGCATTTTTTTGTCAAAAAGCCTTTGGCTCCAATCTCTTGTAAATTAGGGTTCAAACTGACGCGCGAAATTGAGTTACCGGCAAAAGCTTCGGTTTCTAGTGTTCGCAGCTTTTTGGGCAAGTAGACATAACCACCGATTTTGTTGTTTTTAAATGCTCCTCAACCGATGTATTCTAACTTTAAAGGCGTGCTACTTTGATCGCTTGATGACCACATAGAGGTGATCTCGTTATCGTAAAACGCGTGACGTTCAATCGTTCTAAGTTGGGTATCTTTTTCAAAGTTAATTGATTTTAAACGGTTAGATGCAAAAGCATAAGCGCCAATCTTAGTAATTCGACTCGGAATGCGAGGCATTTCGGTCAAACCTCAACCGCGGAAAGTGTCGGCTGCAATTTCGGTTGTATGCGGAAAGTATTCCCAAAAGTTTTGGGGCAAAGACTCAATTCTGAGCATCGATTTACCGTCGCCGTTTTTTACTAAGTCGTAGCCTTGGTCGCGAAGTCACTCTAAAGTATCGTTGGAAATGGTTAACTTTCCACTGCTATTTGGAGTCACGTCGGTGTTTTTTAACGTGTAAACTTTAGGTTCACGCGGTCCACACGAAAGTGCCAAAGCGACTGACGGCGCCACAGCTAGACTCAAAATACTTGTTCTTAACACTCATTTTTTCAACATCATATTACCTAGCACAATTATACATGATTTTTAATATTTTTATACATAATGGTTATCTGTTTCATAGTGTCGCGTTCACGCAGCGTGACTTGACCTTCGCTCTTAGTTTGGTCAATTACCGTTAAACAAATTGGCGTTCCAATCGCATCTTGGCGTCGGTAACGTTTACCGATCGACCCGCTCTGGTCGTACGTGCACCGGTAACCCTGACTCAAGAGCTCTTGGTAAAGCTTTTGCGCGACTTGACCGTGAACTTTTTTAACTAGCGGTAAAACGGCGATTTGGTAAGGCGCTAAGTCTTTGGATAACTTTAAAATAATCCGCTCGCTTTGGTCGGCTAATTTTTCCCGCGTGAAACCGTTTTCCAGCACAGCCAAAACTAGACGGTCAACTCCGAACGAAGGCTCAATCACAAATGGGTAAATTTTTTCAGACTGACCGGGCAAAGTGGTCGCAAAATCGACCTGACTGGCTTGGGAGTGTTTTTTTAAGGTCGTAATCTCCCCGGTTAGCCAAACCAATGATTTCACCCCAACCAAAACTAAAGTTAAACTCTACGTCAACAGTCTTTTTGGCGTAGTGGCTAACTCATGGGCCGCGTGCTCACGTCAGCGTCAACGCTCGCGGTCTAGGCCGAGCGAATTTAAAAATTGCTTGATTAAAACTTGGTACTCGTGAAAAAACTGCTCAGCTTGACTCGGCTCGCAAAACCACTCTAGTTCCATTTGCTCAAATTCACGGGTGCGGAAAATGAAGTTGCGCGGCGTGATTTCGTTGCGGAAGGAACGTCCAATTTGGGCAATTCCAAAGGGCAGTTCAGCCCGCATTGATCGCGAGACGTTTTTGTAGTTAATGAAAATTCCCTGGGCTAGTTCGGGTCGCAAAAAGATGCGACTTTTTTCGTCGCTGACCACGCCTTGGTCGGTTTCAAACATTAAGTTAAACTGACGAATTTCACCTCAGAGCGCTTTTTGGCCTTCCCACTCGGTGACTTTTTCCTTGAGAAATTTTTCAATTTGAGCCTGACTTTGGCTTTGTCAGTTTTGGTTAGGATCAATTTGCTCAAGCAAAACGTCCACCCGGTAACGTTTTTGGTTCAGTTTGTTTTCCACGTACAAGTCTTGAAAATTTTCAACGTGACCGAAACTTTCCAAACTTGGGGATTCATTAAAATTTTGCTGTCCAATCCGTAAACGTTAGGTTGACGAGTGACAAAAAAGTTTCACCAAAGTTTTTTTGAGTTGGCCAATCAAACTGACACCGAGCGGACCGTAATCCCAGGCGTTAGCCAATCCGCCGTAAATTTGCGAACCGGGAAAGACAAACCCGGTTTCAATTAAATGTTGATGGATGGAGAGACTAACTGGCTTATCTTTCATAAGAGCAATTATAAACTTAGGCGGGCAAAGTTAAATTAATAGCCCAGCGCTTTAATTTGCTTTAAGTCGTTAGTTCACCGTCTAACTTTAACTTTTAAAAAAAGGTGGACGTTTTGGCAACTAATCTTTTAATCATTTGACGAGCTGCTGTGCCAATTTGTTTCACTTTGGCGCCGTTTTTACCGATCACAATCGCTTTTTGACTTTCCTTTTCCACTAAAATCACCGCTTTAATGCTAACCGCTTGACTTTCTTCGCGGTACTCTTCAATTAAAACCGCGCTAGCAAAGGGCACTTCTTGGTAAGTGTTTTGGATGATGCTTAGACGGATCAGTTCGGCTGCCAAAAAACGGAGCGATTGGTCGGTAATTTGGTCACTCGGATAAAAAGGTTTCCCGCTCGGAAGCCGGTTTTTAATCGCCTCAACTAATTCCATCATTGACGCTGTTTCAAACACGGAAACGGCAACCACCGCTTTAAAACCAAGTTCATGCCAAATCGTGCGCCAGTTTTCCCAACTGATTTTTGAGCGTTTAGACAAATCTTTTTTAGTTAAAACGACTAGCGTTTGGCCGGGGTCTAAAACTTTGACCCACTCTTTTTCTTGGTCAGTTAGCGCTTCATTAACCGGGTGAAGTCACAAAACTAAATCGCTGCCTTGCCAAGTTTTTTGGGCTTTGCGAGTTAAGACTTGTTTAAAAACGTTGGTGCTCGTGACTAGTCCGGGTGTGTCAAGAAAAACGACCTGCGAATTTTGGTCGTTGTAAATAGCCCTAATCACGTCGCGAGTGGTTTGGGGTAAAGGCGTGCTAATTGCCACTTGGTAGTTTAATAGGCGGTTAACTAGCGCCGATTTACCGCTGTTGGGCAGACCAGCCAAAGCCACCAGACCGACTTTTTTTTGGTTGGCATCTTTTAGGCCAGGGCCACTTTGGTAACTAGCGGTTTTGTCTCCCGTTTGTCGTCCTGGTTCTGCTTTTTTAATTGCTGGGACAAATTAACCAAAAACCTCCACAAAGCGCGGAATGTAAACTATTAAAATGACTGCAAAAGATGCTAGCGAAGTGAGCAAAGTGGCCGCTGAAGCAATGTCTTTAATTTTTTTAACTTTCACGTTGTACTGGAAAGAAATCGTGTCTACCGCTGCTTCAAGAGCGGTGTTAATGATTTCAATCACAATTGAAAGAAACAGCGTCAAGATGATCAGACCCCAAGCGACGGGCGAAAGACCCAGTCAAATTCCGAATCCGATCACCACGATCGCGATAATTAGCAGCGTTACAAGCGACTTTTCCTCCCGAAAAGAAACCCACAGTCCGACCAGCGAATAGAGCGTTTTACGGTGAATTTTGCGAATAAACTCGAGCATTTTTAAGACCTTGTTAATCCAATTGTACCGATAATTTTTTCGGTTAAGTTGTGCATTTGTTTTTCTTTGGCTGGGCTCTTATGATCGTAGCCGCAAAGATGAAGCAGTCCGTGGGTAAAAATGTAACCTCACTCGCGCCTAAGCGAGTGACCATACGTTCGCGCTTGTCGAGCAATTTGACGCCGGTTGAGATAAATATCGCCAAGGACCAACTGCGGAAGATTGAGGCCACTTTTTCGATTTCGCTCGGAAAAGCTAAAACATCACTAACTTGATTTTTTTGCCGGTAAGTTTGGTTAAGCGCTTGACTTTGCTTGTCGCCGATAATAATTGCGCTAACTTCCACTTGGGCGTTTTTTAAAACTTTTTGACCGACTTGCTGAGCTATCTTTTGCAGCAAGCTGCGTCTTAAGAAAGGCCGACCGCTTTGGTTAACAATGGTTAAACTAATCACCTAAGCATTATACTAACCACTCCCAAAGAAAGCCCGTTGCCCAAACTAAATTAAGATCAAGCGTTTCGTAAGGAACCTGGCTGGGCAGTCCGTCGATCTGGGCGTGATAAAGACTTAGTTTTTGGTCGTAACTAATTGGTCCGATTTGCGGATGGTAAGTTTTTTGGTCCAAAACGACTTTAAGAACTGCTCGCTTGACTGAGCAAACGAATTTGGTCGGGCCTAATTCAAATTTGTTGCTTAGGTCAATTAATTACCACCCGGACCAAGGTAGTTTTTTCAACTGGCAAAAAGAGACTTAAAACTGCGCTAGTTAACGCTAAGGTTGACAACAAGCACAAAACAGGGGTAAAAAATTTACCAGCAAGTAGCGATCTTTTCAAAGAAAACCTCCTGACCCGGCATGAGGTAGTTTTGCGAACGAGAAATTTCAATTCAACGCGCATCTTGAACTTGACTCAGTCGCTCAGCTAGTCATTTTGTTCATTTGCGGTCAATGTTTTCCAGCGCTTCGTCAAGTAAAACTAAGTCAAAGCGCCAAGCAAAGAGCGGCAAAATCGCGATAAGTTGACGTTGACCAGTTGAAAGATGGTGTCCTAGGTCGGTAATTGACTGGTTTCACGATAAACCAAAGTGCTTTAATACATGATCAAGTTGATAAGTCTGTCTGTTTTGGTTTAATCTCAAACTTGCTGGGCGCGATGAACAAGTTAGTATTTCCCAAAGCGTGGCCTCGGGAAACGTTTGACTAGGGCTGACCAAGCAAACTTTCTTGCGGTAATCTGACAGGCGGTAATTATTTAACTCTGCGCCGTTAACTCAAAGCGGTCGATCGCCTTGAGAGTGTCCGGCCAACACGCGCAGTCAAGTGCTTTTGCCCACGCCGTTTTACCAACTAGATGCAAGTTTGATCGGAGTTCAAAGTGCTCAATTTTCAAAGCGGTTTTTCGTAGCGGAAAGTTAAGTTTTGGCAAACTAGTTTGGTTATTTTGTCCAATTTAAGCGGCGTTTTAGGCTCATTTTCCCCGGGCAAAACGAAAATTGTGTTAATTAACTCGTGTCAAATTTTGTAATTAATTCGGGTTTCTAGAGCGCTTACAAGACGCTCGGTAGGACCAAACAAGTTGTTGGCAATCGCCAGACTAAAAAGAGTTGACCAAAGACTTATTTGGTTTTCAAGCGCTAAGAAAACAGCCACTAATGTCAAAGCAATTTGTCCTAGTCGCTTGGTTAGTTGGTGTCAAATTAAGAAAGTGCGTTGGTAAGACCAGGCGGCTTTTTTTGGTGTTTTGCACCGTTTGTAAAGCGTTAGCGATTCGGCGGTGAATGTAGCGTTGGTAAGGCGGAAATTTGAGTTGATCTTTACCAAGAACGGCCAAGACTAATTCGCCCAAGTACTTGTTTTCTTGTTTTAACCAGTTAGTTAAAAACGGCTTTACACTGCGCTGAGCTAAAAAACTAATTAAACCGATTAAACTAGCGATCAAAACCGCGCTAGTTAAAATTTGCCAATGGGTAAAACTGATTAGTCCGAGCGCTAAAAAAATTAAACTAGTTGAAGAGACAATGTCGCGTAACAAAGCGACCAAAGTGGGACAAATTTGACTGAGCAAAGTAATTCTTTGCAGATGTTCGCTGTTAGTTAACTGATTCAAAGCTTTTTGGGTCCGGTGAAAAAACTTTGCCAGTAAAGGTGGCAAAGACGGTATTCAGCGCGCCAAAGCAACTGCCGGGTTAAAAAGCTTTCCAGCGTCTCAAAAAAGACGCCCAAAAGCGCTAGTCAAGCAAAAAGCGCGCCGAGACTAATTAACAGACGAGTGAGTTGACTGGGAATGACTAAATCAACGACCAGTTTAACTAAAAAACTTCCTAGCAAGCTGACGATCATCTCTAAAATTCCCAAACCAAACACGAGCATTAAAGTTCGCTGCTGTCCCGCTAATACTTTGGCAAAATCAAGCGAGCCAGGTGGTTTTCAATGGATTGGTAATTTTTCCACGCTAAAAACAACTTGCTGATAAATTTGAGCAAACTCACTCAAACTGTAAAAGATTTTACCGCGCTGGGGATCGTAAACGGTTAAGCGGTTTTTACCAAAAGTGATAATCACGTAGTGGGGAGTCTTTTGTGCCGACTAGCGCCACTCACCATTTTTGACTTTGCTTGACCGCCTTTAACTCATCAAAACTAAGCCGGTAACCGGTTAAGATGATGCCGACATTTTTAGCCAAGGCAACTAAGTGAAAAGCAGTTAAACCGCGCGAACCAAGGACGGTTTGGGCGCGCAAGAAGTTTAGACCAAGTCAGCGACGGTAAAAGCGGTGGTGCAGCGCTTGAATTACGCTTAGACCACAATCTGAAGAATCAAGTTGTCGGCGAATTTGCATCCAACTCAAATTGGTTAAAAATCTTAATTGTTCAAAATTGAAGTAATGTTTTCAATTAAATCTACGTGACGACTAGCTTTGTCATAAAGGCCTGGTTTTTGAATTTCAAACCACGTCCAGTGCTTTTTGATTAGTTCAATTTTTTCGTAAGCTGTTTTGGAGCGTTTTTTGTAGTTCAAAAAACCGATCAGACCCGAAAGCGAGGCGGCTACAGCCGAAGCGCAAGCCATAGTTAAAAACAAGTAGCGAATTAGCATATCGAACTTTAGGCGCGAAACATCTAACTTCAAAGCTCACAAGTTGAGCACGGTAGTTGAAGCTAACATTAGGAAAATGGCCATGTTAATGAAAACTAAAAGGGCGTTTGAACGTCGGTACTTACGAACTAAAACCTTGTACTTTTCAAGCGGACTAGCGCTGTTCACTGTTAAGCACCTCCGTTTTAGCTGTCTCGTTACCTAAAATCGCTTCCACGGCCACGAATAAGTTTGTACTCACGGTCTTTGAGACGGTACTTAGGAACAAGTTGGGATTCGTACTTGTTAATTTCAACCCAAACGCGGTTTAAAAGCGTTTTGGTCGCGTTTGAGCGATTCGCGGATGTGGAAAAGTTAAAGAGCGATGTGACTAAAGTCGTAAAGGCGCCAATCCCAGCAGTTATGTAGGGATACCAGTCAGGCACGGTAGTCAGACCAAAAAGTTTGGAGGCAAATATAATTGAAAAAATTGAGGTAGCCAGTCCCAGGAGAAGAATGATCACGTTGATTGACACGTAAGCCCGCTCCAGACCAATGACGCGGTGCTTCAAAAAGTCAACGATCTTATGTCCGTAATCTTCAATGTTAAATGTTTCGCGCATTACTTGCCTCCGACGATCGTACCAAAGAAAGCGTTCCGGAATTTAACTTTAGTGCGTTTGTAGTTGCGAATGTTAGCCTCAATGTTTTGAACCGCTGCTTCCAACAATTGACGAGCGTCTTTACGACCGTAGTCACCTACGCGGTTTTCAAACTTAACGATCTCGATTTTGAGACTATCAATTGAAGCTTTGTAAATCGCGTCTTTCATCCGGGAGCGGTAAACGGTATTCACGATTTGCATAATGAACGTTAGCAAAATGAATGTTAAGGAGACCATCGTGAATATGAAAGGCAAAAAGTTAGCCGCGCTTTTTTGAACTTCTTTAAACTGAGTGATTAAGAAGTAAAGCGCTGTGCCGGCCGAACCGAGTGTGGCTATGTTGGCGATAAAAAGAACGCTAGTGAGAATTTGGTTTCTTAATCTGGCACGACGGGCTTCCAACTTAAGATGACCAATCCGGTCATAAACCCATTTTTTGGTGTTAAACTCCCGTTTCATAACGCAATTATACCAAAGTTAAAATTGTCAACTGTTTCCTTTACTCGCGCTGAGATGCAAATAAATCAAATTCGTTATCAACGCCCTCTGAGTAATCAAATTCGGCTAAATCAGGTAATTCTTGCAAAGAGTTAATTTGGAAATAAGTGTAAAACTTCTCGGTGATTCCGTACAAAATCGGGTTGCCGGGTTTTTTGACTAATCCCTTGTTCTTCGATTAGTCCTTTGGTCAGCAAAGTGTTGACGACTGCTTCGGATGCTATGCCGCGAATTTCGTTAATTTGACTGCGCGTGACTGGTTGACGATAGGCGACAATTCCGATTGTTTCAAGCGCTGCCTGCGAGAGTTTTTGCTTTTTTTCGTGAGTAACTAATTTGCTAATTTGCTCAAAGTGTTCGGGTCGGGTGACAAAGCGGTAAACATCGTTAAAACTTTGCACCATTATCCCAAGATTGAGCGCGTTAAACCAGTCGCTGAAAGACTGACAAATTTTCCTCGCCTCGGCAATTGGTAAATCGTAAACTTGTTTAACTTGTTCGGGTTTTACGCCTTGCTCACCGGCTAAGTAAACTAAAGCGCTCAGTAGTTGGTTACGATTGTCGTTAGTCATTTTGACCTCCTTTAGTCAAGCTGATCGGCGCGTAAGGTTTTTCTTGGCTTAGACTAATTTCCTGCTTACGAGCAAGGTCCAAAATAGTCAGAAAAGTTTGGGCGAAGTGGAGCAAAGAAGGCAAGCGAAAAATTTGGGTAAAGGTGAGACTTTTTTGCGTGCTTAGCAAATCGTAAATGCGCCTTTGCGCTTCTTGTGCCGATCAGTTAAATTTGCTAATCGTGGTTTTACGCAAGTTGTGAGCGTAAAGACGCGCGTACATTTGACGAACAGTCCGAATTAGTCAAATCACGTTGCCCTGACCATCAAGTCGGGTCGGATCGCTCGGTTTAACAAACTCGCTCATGTCGCTGGTTTTTTTGCTCAGCGTTTTAAAACCTAGTGCTTCGCGCTGTTTGAGAAGAGTCGCCAAATTTTTAAAACTTTGGTAGATGGAAAGTCGCTGCAAGAGACTTTGGGTTTGCTTAGCAACTTTTTTGTTTTCTGTCGGTTCTTTGAGTAATAGTAGCTTTTAAGTTAATTAGCGACGCGGCCATAACCAAATATTCGCTGACTAAATCAACGTTTTCATTAACAAGACTTTCAATAATTTTGACGTACTCGTTAACTACGTCAACTAAGTTGACCTCAAAAATGTCAAGTTTTTTGTCTTTGATTAAAGCGAGTAATAAGTCAAAAGGACCTTGGAAGTTGTCGATTTGAATAATGCCTTGTTGGTACTGGTTTTCCATTAAGCCAACCGCCGTTCTTGGGAATTTTTCCGCGGCACGACCACGGGCGGTTTCCAGTTGCGCTTAACGATTTTTTCAACTCTTTCGGCCAAAGTTTTGGCGTCTTGGTTAATGAAACTGACCGGTTTAATCGGTTTATCAAAAACAACCTCGACTGTTAAATCGCCTTTGCGGGTCAAATCGCCAATCCCTCAGCTGTTATTAATCGTGACGGGCACAATCGGTAAGTAGTACTTTTTGGCCAAAGTAAAAGCGCCCGAACGGAAAGTTGAAATTAAACCGTCTTTGGTCCTGGTGCCCTCGGGAAAAATCACGGCTAGTTTTTTGTGTTTTTTAGCGTAGTCAATAAATTCGCCAAACACTTTAATCGCTTCGCGCGGTTTTTCGCGGTCAATGTAAAAAGTGTGCAAAATGTCAAGGTAACCACGGAACCGGTTTTTCTTGAGTTCTTTTTTAGCGATGTAGACCGACTGAATGTTAGCTTCCTGCTTATCGTTGCCCGGGTAAGCAAGTGCGATCAGCATAATTGATGAATCCAGGAAAGAACTGTGGTTAGGTGTCAAAAGCGCCACCGTTCGTGGTAAGTTTTCGCGACCTTTGACAATCACTTTAACGTTTAAAAGTTTGGCGTACTGGCGGGCTCTTTTTAAAACAAAGTCGTTTTTTCACTGCTCGCTGTAACGCGATTCATCTTTCCACTTTTTGATTTTACGAGCAATCACTTTGGCGCGGTGGTTCCGCCAAGCGAAAATTGGAAACATGAAAAAGATTTTTAACTTAATTGGCACGCTAAAACTCCTTAATAACGATCGCCACGCACTGATCGCCTTCCCGGGAAGTGCTGACCACAAAACCAGGAACTTTGAACACCCGTCCAACGCGAGCAATTTTCACGCGGTTAAAGTGGTAATACTGGTTGTCGGCTTTGTAAAGCGCCTCTTTGATCGCCCAGCGCTGAGCTAGAAAAAGACTTTTGGCGGACTTTGCTGATAATCAGCGATTTCTTGGGGATGGAGAATTCTCCGAATCAATGCCGAAGTTGGTTTTTCAAAGCGACTAATGGTAGTTAAATCAATGCCAACCATACTAGCAATTATAGCCACTATCGCCTAGTTCTTGCGAGTATAATGTGAGCATGAACCAAACAGGGCAGGCTGAAAATATTATCGGCAGCGATGAAACTGGCGCGGGTGATTACTACACGCCGCTCGTCGTGGCTGCCGTTTTTGTCCCGCGGGCTAACTGGGATTACTTCCGATCTTTGGGTGTAAGAGATTCCAAACAAATTAGCGACAGGCAAGTTCTTAAACTTTTTGAACTAATTAAAAAGCGCATCAAGTCCAGCGTGCGTTACCTTGACCAAAATGAGTACAACCGTCTTAACAAAACTTATAACGCTAACGAACTAAAAACGCTTTTGCACTTCCAAGCGCTATTGTCTTTAGCCGAAAGACTCGAGCAAGTTGACTTAGCGATTGTTGACGATTTTGCTAAGACAAACGGCGGTGTTAACAGCACCACTCGGATGAGACGTTATGTTAAAAAACTCGCTCAGGCAGGCACTTTTGGCGTTTTTTGACCAACTTGACCACTGCGTTTTGAAACGCAGGCTGAAGGCAAATACATTTGCGTAGCGGCAGCTTCGATCGTGGCGCGAGCCAAATTAATTGAGCGGATGCAAATTCAAAACAAAAGTTATAACACCCTGTTCCCGCTGGGCTCAAGCAATCCCAAAATCGTTAGCGTCGGTCGCGAGTTAGTTTTAAAGCACGGACCAGGCGTACTTTGGAAAGTCGCCAAGCACTCTTTTAAAACTACTCTCCAAATTTTAAAACTAGTCGCTGAGCATTCGGGTCGAGTCGGTTATGAAAATTAACGTCGTTCTTTACCAACCAGAAATTCCCAATAACACCGGTAACATCGTGCGGATTTGCAAAGCGACGGGTGCTAAACTTCATTTAATTGGCCCGCTGGGTTTTGACACTCATCCGCGCCTGCTCAAACGGGCTGCCGCTGGTCGCCGGATGAGCGACATTGAGCACGAAATTCACGTTGACTACGATGCTTTCCAACGTAAATACTCGGCCGAAAAGATCGTTTACTTAACGCGTTATGGCTTGACCAACTACGCTAATTACGATTTTTCCAAGCACAAAAAAGAAGTTTGATTAATGTTTGGCCGCGAGTCAGATGGCTTACCCAAAACGATTTTACAAACCGCTCCTGAGCGCTGTTTGAGAATCCCGATGCAACCCGCCAGTCGTTCGCTTAATTTAGCCAATTCGGTGATGCTTTTAACTTACGAAGTTCACCGTCAAACTGGTTTTGAAAACTTACTTGTTTACGAAGACCAAAAAGGTGCCGATTGACTGCTCAAGTAACTTTTGGACTGCGGTCTTTCCAGTATAATAACGCTATGTTTAAGGCCGACCCTGCTCTGAACCACAGTGCCGCTCACCTTTTGGCCGCCAGCGTTTGTCAGCTTTTTCCCGACGTCAAACTCGGTTTTGGACCGGCGATCAAAGAAGGTTTTTTACTACGACTTTCTTTTTGCCCAGCCGATCACTCCGCTTGATTTAGCGCGGATTGAAAAACGAATGCACAAACTAGCTAAGCAAAACTACCGCTACGAGTTAGTTGATCCGATTGATTTGTCGGGCCAACCTTTTAAAAACGAGCAGTTAAACGAACTGATTTTAGCTAACAAAACGATTACTTACTACGGCATGGTTGACCCAAAGTAAAACGAGCGTTTTCAGCGATCTTTGCAAAGGTAACCACGTGGCTCGCTCGGGCGAAATTACCCACTTTAAATTGCTTTCCTGGCAGGCGCTTACTGACGCGGCGATTCATCAAGACCCCAACTGACGCGCATTTACGGAACGGCTTGACCAACTGAGCAAAAACTAACCGAGTATTTAAAAGTTCTTAGCGACCGGCAAGAACGCGACCACCGAAAAATCGGACGGAGTTAGAAATCTTCGCTTTTGAAGCGCAAGTTGGTCAAGGTTTACCGATTTGACTACCCCACGGAATGGCGATTAAAACCGCGCTGCAAAACTACTTGCGCCAAGTGGAAAAAAGTTTTGGTTTCCAAGAAGTCTCAACACCTAGTCTTGGTCAAGAGTCGCTTTACCAAACTTCGGGTCACTTAGCCCACTACCAGCAAGACATGTTTCCGCTGCTGGAAGTTGACCACGAAAAATTTGTTTTGCGTCCGATGGCTTGCCCCCACCACGTTTTAATTTACCAGTTAAAACTTCGTTCGTACCGCGATTTACCGCTTCGCCTGAGCGAACACGCTCAACTTTACCGCTACGAAAAATCCGGAGCTCTGAGCGGATTAGAAAGAGTTAGGTCAATGGAGTTGACAGATGCTCACATTTTTGCCCGGTCTGACCAAATTGTTTCCGAGTTTGAAAACTGCTATCGAATGATTGAGAAAGTGCTTCAGCGTCTGGACATTAAAATTGCCTACGTATCTCTTTCGCTTCACGACCCGGGTGACCAAGTTAAGTACTACCCTGACCAGGCGATGTGAAAACTCGCTGAGTCAGAGCTTGTCAAGGTGTTGGACAAGCTCCAAGTGCCTTACCAAAAAAAGGTTGGCGAGGCGGCCTTTTACGGACCTAAAGTTGATATTCAAGTTGAAAACGCCCTAGGTCACGAGATTACTCTCTCAACTTTACAACTCGATTTTCTTTTACCCGAAAAATTTGGTCTTTATTTTGTTAACTCAGCGGGTCAAAAAGAAAAACCAGTCATGATTCACCGCGGCCTCGTCGGTACTTACGAGCGCTTAATCGCAATTTTGCTCGAGCAAACCAAAGGCAACTTACCTTTCTGGTTAGCGCCGCGGCAAGTGTGCGTAATTCCGGTTGACATTCATAAACACCTTGACTACGCCCAGAAAATTACTCAACGCTTAACCGAGCGTGGTTTTCGCGCTGAGCTGGATGAGCGCGATGAACGACTAAACAAAAAAATTCGCGATGCTCAAACTGGTAAAAGTAAGTTTCAAATTATCTTGGTGACCAAGAAGTAGCCGATCAGACACTCAGTTACCGCGCTTACGGTCAAAAATAACCCAAACAAGTTCGTTTGAAAAGTTAGTTGAATACTTAGAAAATGCCCGCCAAAACTAATTGGCAACGATTTTAGTGCCCGCTTTACCAGCGATAATTTGCGCTGCATCGGTTAGGTTACCAATGTAAGCTGGTTGGCCTGTTTTTGTCACGAACTGGAGCGCCGCTTCAATTTTAGGTAGCATCGATCCGACCGCAAACTGTTTTTGACCAACGTAAGTTTTGAGCTCTTTGACGCTGACAGTTGTTAAATCTTTCTCGTTGTCTTTTTGGTAGTTAATTTTAACTGCCGAAACAGCCGTCAAAATAACTAACTTGTCGGCTTTAATGATCTGGGCCAGCAGGGCGGCTGTTAGGTCTTTATCAATCACCGCTGCTTTGCCAACTAACTGGCCCTTTTCCAACGCCACGGGAATGCCTCCGCCACCGCCTGCGATCACCACGGCTTTGTGAGCCACCAAAGTCTCTATCAACTCTTTTTCGACAATCGCCCGTGGAATGGGCGAGGCCACGACTCTTCTTCAACCGCGACCTGCGTCTTCCTTAACGTCTCAACCGTTAGCTTTAGCTAGTTTTTCTGCTTCGGATTGACTTAAAAAGGTGCCGATCGGTTTGCTCGGATTTTGGAAGGCAGGGTCTTGGGAATCAACAAAAGTTTGCGTGATGAGCGTGACGACGGGTCGACTAATTTTAGCGCGCGCGAACTGGTTGTGCAGCGCGTTTTGGATGTGATAACCAATGTATCCTTGACTCATCGCTCCGCACTCGGCAAAAGGCATCGCCTCGGGAATTTCTTGCTTTAAATAAGCGCTTTGAAACGCGTTATTAATCATGCCGACTTGAGGTCCGTTGCCGTGGCAAAGCAGAACCACGTGGCCCTGAGTTGTCAAATCGCTAATCACCTTGGCGGTTAAGGCGACTTTTTGGCGCTGCTCGCTTGGCGTGTTTCCAAGCGCATTGCCGCCCAAAGCCACCACGACTTTAGCCATTAGAAAATCACCCCTTGATTGGCCATGGCTCCAAAGGTGATAATTAAAACTAGCGCTAAAACAGCGTAGGTTAAAACTACCGGTCAAATGTTCCGAATTCACACCGGATAAGGTACGCCGCTGTAAGCGGTGTATCCCATTAATGCGGCGCTAGTTGGCGCGCACAAATTAATCACTCCAGAAGCAAAAATGAAGGCCAAAATTGTTAATGCCAAAGCCGCGTTTTGCAGTCCTTGTTCAGTCCCAAGCGCAATTGCTGTCGCAAAAATACCCATGAAAGCCGATGAAAAACCGCTCGTGGAAGGAACTAGGAAGGAAAGAATTAACGAAATTAGGAAGACGCTCACACCCCAAAGAATTAAGTTTGCTCCGGCGAGACCAGAAATTGACCGGGCAATGATCGGTCCAAAGTTAGTCTTTTCCAAAATGATTCCCAGTCCAGCAGCCACGCCAATTAGCAGACAGACGTTGACAACGTCTTTCACGCCGCTGACGTAGGTGGTTAAAAAAGTTTCTTCCTTGGTTTGGTCATTTTCAACAAAGTCGTTCCAACTGATGGCAAATATAACTACGCTAATGATTAGAAAAATGCCGGCAACTGAAACAAAGTACCAACCACCAAGCGGCTCCCAAGCCGAATTAGAATCGACCGAAGCTAGCCACCACATCCAAGTGTTTCACCAACCTTGGTCGGATTTTAAACTTGGAAAAAACGACTGCCAAGGTAAAAAACCTAAAATCATGATGACAAAACCAGTCATAAAAAGACCAAGCGCAATTTTGCGACGGACCGTGAAAACGATTTTTTCTGAACTGGCGAATTTGTGGGCAATCGCTTCGGTGTTTAGACCAACTAAGTGACCATTTTTTCGTTTGAGCAATCTGCCAAGGTAAATCACTAAAGCGATCGCGGCAACTTCGTAAATCACCCACGCTAACCAGCGGGTCCCTTGACCCACGCCTTGGGCAAAGTCCGAAAAAGGCGTCTCGCCTTCCACGTTTACTTTGACAATCGCGTCGATCGCGGTTGAAACTGCAAACGGGTTAATCGTGGAAGCTAAACATCCGGTTCCTGCTCCGACTAAAACGACTAAAACAGCCATAAAAGGACCGTAACCTAACTTGACAAAAATCGGAATTAAAACTGGGAAAAAGGCGATTGTTTCCTCCCACATTCCGTAAGTCGTTCCGCCTAGACCAAAAATTAACATTAGAACTACGATTAAAATTTTGTCTTTGCCGCGCAGCGCATTCACAAGCGCTTGAATGCCGCCATCAATCGCTTTGAGACGCGTCATCACTCCTAGCGTGCCTCCAATGGCAAAAATGAAAAGAATGATTTCTGCTTTACTGGCAAAACCGTGCCAGGCAGCGGTAAAAATATCTAATATCCCGACTCCCTGAATTTCTGAACTAAGTGGAGATCCGATCCATGAAGCGAGCACGAAAACGATCATCATCGCGAAGATGATTGTAAAGGCGCTCGGAATGTAACGTTTACGAGTTTTTTTGGTTGGCATCGCTAGGCTCCGATCGTGGCTAACATAATCGCCTTAATTGAGTGAAGACGGTTTTCGGCTTGCTCAAACACGTGCGAGTAAGACGAGTTAAAAACTTCATCGCTGACTTCGAATGCGCCGTTTTTAACCCGCGGTACTTACTGCCGTACTTTTTACCCATTTGCTGACTAACTTCGGTTTGGTCGTTGTGAAAAGCCGGCAAACAGTGGAGAAAGATCACGTCCTTTTTAGCTCGTTTAAGCATCGCCATGTCAACTTGGTAATCGTGCAGAAGTTTGAGACGACTGTCCCAGTCTGACTCACCCATTGACACTCATACATCGGTGTAAATTACGTCGGCATCGGCTGGGCCGGTTTTAAGGTTGTCTGTTAAAGTGACTGAGCCAGCAGTTTTTTGCGCGATTGCTTGACATTTTTTAACTAGCCCCGGTTCAGGAAAAAGTTTTTTAGGTGCTAGAGCGGTAAAATGCATGCCGAGTTTGACGGCGCTAACCATTAAGGAGTTAGCGACGTTATTGCGCGCATCGCCAACAAAAACGATTTTCAAACCGCGTAGATCTTGACCCTTTAGTTCTTGGATAGTCATAAAATCGGCGACCATTTGGGTGGGTGTCACTCGTCGGTCAAACCGTTTCAAACCGGCACGCCTGAATAAGCTGCCAAAGTTTCTACGTCGGCTTGAGCATAACCTCGAAACTGAATGCCGTCAAACATTCTGCCAAGCACGCGCGCCGTGTCAGCTGTGGACTCTTTTTTACCAAACTGGGAACCCGATGGCCCAAGGTAAGTCACGCCCATACCTAAATCGTGGGCGGCAACTTCAAAGGCGCAGCGAGTTCGCGTGGAGTCTTTTTGAAAAAGCAAGACGATGTTTTTACCTCTTAACACCGGGTTAAAAACCCCGCTCTTTTTTTGTTTTTTAACGGTGTGAGAAAGTTCCAATAAGTACTTGAATTCTTGGTCGCTTAAATCAATAATTTTTAGGAAACTTTTACCTCTCAAATTAGCCATTTTTACCTTCCTTTTTCGCCGCTTTTTGCTTAGGTCGCTCGATTAAGTCACGCCAAAGTGGCATAGACATGCAGCGCGGTCCGCCGCGACCACGGGAAAGCTCGCTTGATCCAACTCGGATCACTTTCACGCCAACTTTTTCCATCTCGGCGTTAGTGACTCAGTTGCGCGCGTAAGTCATCACTACGCCTGGCCGGATCGTCAAACAATTAGCTCCGTCGTTCCATTGCTCGCGTTTAGCGCGGATCGGATCACCGCCGCCGACGATAACAAATTTGATTGG
Source organism: Mycoplasma sp. ATU-Cv-508 (assembly GCF_004011945.1). Lineage (NCBI taxonomy): Bacteria > Bacillati > Mycoplasmatota > Mollicutes > Mycoplasmatales > Mycoplasmataceae > Mycoplasma > Mycoplasma sp. ATU-Cv-508. The sequence continues at coordinate 24,193 of NZ_RYZU01000001.1, forward strand.
GCGTTTGAGATATTTCTCCAACAAACTTTTAATTTTCATGTTGGCGATTTTGATTTTGATTAGACCGGCCTTGGCGGGCGTTAGTTCGTAAATTTGGTATTCCAACTGGGCCATGTCGGCATCAATGGAAAACTTGTCGTGATCCATTTGCGTTAAAACAGTGTCAAGGTGCATTGAAGCGCGCTCTTTAGGAATGGTAATGCCAATAATTTGCTGGGTTTTTTCAAATCGACCAAAAACTTTGCGGGCAAAACTTTCCAGTCCAGCGCCGTTTGTGCGTTGACTAACCCCAACTAAAAGAGTTTCGGGACTAATCACTAAAATATCGCCTCCCTCAATGTGACCCTCGTCAGTTTTAGAGTCAAAAAGCAGCGGAATGTCGCGTCAATCCGGGTGGTATTCCCTGAGGTAGTAGTAAAAAATTGCTTCGCGCCGCCGGGTTTTGGCTCACATCTTGTTAATGTTGACCGCCTGGTAAACGCAAGCTAAAGTATCGCGTTGAAAAAGCAAGTTGGGAATCGGGTCAACGTAAAACGGATAAGGATCATTTTTTAAAAACTGTGCTGCTAAACTCGCGGCAAAATCGGCCTGAATTTCAGTTTTTTTCACGCCGGCTATCATCGCTTTGACCAGCTCCAAGTTTGATTTGTTTTTTAGTCAAAACTGACTAATTGCTTCAATGAGACTGGGGTCACTAATTTCGGCTTGCTGCAAAAACTGACTCACTAACACTTCGCGTAAACTTGCGTCTTTGTCAAGCACTTCGGCCACGAGTTTTTCAATATAAAAAACTTCCACGCCTTCTTGACGCAGCTTCTTAGTAAAATCGTCATGCTCGGCTTGAGCGATGTTAAGGTCCATCACATCATCAAACAAAAGCGGACCGAAAACTTCGGGGTAAAGCCTTTCAACTTCTTTGCCCGGCCGGTGAACTAAAACTTTGCGAAGTCGACCGATTTCGCTAAAAACTTGGATTTGGTTAGCCATGATTTGCTCACTTTCTAATCTGTTTGAGTTAACTTAATTCTACCTAAATTAACGGACTAGCTTTAAAGACCGATTACGATAGCAATGACTAAGATTAGAAGGTAAACGCCTAGGTTAAGCAAAATTGGTCAGTAGTTAATTTGAGCGAGTTTTTCCCGGTACTGGGTCAAATTTTTGGCCACGTACTTAGACCGATTTTGGCGGTCGGTTAACTTTCGCTGGTAATAATTTCAAAGTCAAAGACTTGATCTTTCTAAAAAACCCCACCTTCAAACTAACACTAAAAGGCAAAGCGCGCTCAAAACCGCACTGGCGATAACTAGGGCATCTAATAGGCGGTGGGGACTTTTTCTAACTAGAAAAGCGATTAAAAAAATCATCAACCAAAAAAGTCAACCGATAAGCGAGTAAGTCAGTCCGCTTAGTTTTAACTTAGCCATTTTTCCGCGCTCGTTTAGCGCTGACGCTTTCCTCGCTTTTAAAAGCCGGCACTTGGTAAAGTTTTTGTTCTAAATTACCGACTTTGATCCGACGAGTTCAGAAGTTGTAAAAAGCTTGAGTCCGGGACTTAGATTGAGTCGATTTTTTTGACGTTTTTTTCGTTTCAACTTCAACGGCAAACCGGCGGGCTTTTTCGATTTGGGCGATTTGTTTTTTAAATTCAATCGGTAACACAATCGTGGTGGATTGAGAATGTTCAGGCGCTTTTTGCTGAGTGCTGATTACTTTAGTCGGCGATCTTTTAGCCCCGCGGTTCCACTTTTTAATTTGCTTTTCGCTCGCTAAGACGAGGTGGTTTTGGTCAACTTGCCAATAGTGAGGGGAATTGACTAAAGAGTATTCGTCTAAGTATTGCAAACCAAAGTTACCTTCTTTGAAAGGCGTGTTCGCGTTTTCAATCGTCGGAATGGCTTGGAAAAGATTTTTAGTGTAGGGGTGAATTGGATGGGCAAAAACTGTTGAAGAAGCTCCGCTTTCAACAACTTTACCCAGGTGAATAATTAAAAGATCATCGGCGATGTGTTCCACCATTGATAAGTCATGGGCAATGAAAATAATCGCAATGTTATTTTTGGTCGCTAAATCACGCAGTAAATTGACGATTTGAGCTTGGATTGAAATGTCAAGCGAAGCGATTGGCTCGTCGGCGATGATCACTTTTGGTCGTGTGATGAGCGCTCTAGCAATCGCGATTCTTTGAAGTTGACCGCCTGAAAATTCAAACGGGTAGCGGTAAGCGTGTTCGCGCGAAAGTCCAACTTCGCGGAGCGCTTGGTAAACCTTAGTTTTGTAAAGTAAATCTGGTAAATCAAAACTTAGTTGGGACTGACCAGTTTTTTCAAAAAGTTCAAACACAATTTTGATGTCACGTTGCTGACGAGTAAAATCCAGTTTAAGCAGTTTAGTCAAACTGTGCTTTTCTTTGATTTGAGTTTTAAAACTTTTAACTTTTTGTTTGAGCGAAAGCAGTTCCACTTTAATCGCTTTTCTGTCAAAGCGGTGTTTCAGTTGGTAATCAATTTTTTTGACTACGTTTTTGCTTAGACCTTGGTTTTTAAAATCTCAACCAGGGTTGCGCTTAAGTTCGCTAACGGTTTTTTTGTATTGACTAATGTCTTGCCGACCCATTTTTAAAATTTGTTTTCACTTGGCGATAAAAATTTGGTGGGCTTTACGACTTTGGCTGAGAAAAACTTTTTTGCGCGCGGCTAAGGAGTTTTGGACTTGTCTTTTAAGGTCGCGCAGTTCTAGCTGCAGTTTTTTCAGTTGACCTTCCACCCAATTTTGGTATGTTCACCAAGCTTGTTTGTAACGGAACTTTTCCTGTTCGTACTCTTCGCGTGTGATAGCGGGCGGGAAGGGAGTGCCTTTGAGATCGCTTTTTAACTGACTAATTTTATCTTTGGTAGTTTTTACTTCTTGCTGAGCAGATTTTCGGCGACTGGCGGCTAAATCGTAAAATTCTTTGAAAACTTTCAAAGACGCGCTAACTAGGTCATCAACGATAAATTGCAAAACTTTGGCGCTAATTGGATCGCTAGTGTAAATCAGTGCGCTGTAGTTTTGGAAAACTTGCCCGGTTTGTTTTTGTAAGTTGTTTTTTAATTCGTAAAGACGCTCTTGGGTTAAATAAACTAAGTTGGACGCAAAACGGGTTCGGAAGAAACGCAAGAAGACTACGTTAGTTCAGTAGTTAACAAGGTAAAGGTTTGCCTCTTGAACCGTTTGAGCTAGTCGTTTTTTCTGTTTGAAGTTAGCTTTAGCCAACCGGATTTCTTCGGTCAAAGAAGCGATGATTTGCTGATTGATAGTTAAGCGCTTGCGGGAGTCGCTATGTTTTTGACTAAGCCTAAGTTTTAACTCGGCAATTTCGTGGTCAATTTTGATCGCTTCGCTTGAGCGCGAAACTTGAATGCGGGCTCTTTCGTACTGTTGACGCGCCAAATTCAAGTTGGTTTCTTCGGGGTTAAGTTTGTTTTGCCGAAACTTTTTTTGGTGTTCGTAATAAAAATCAATTAGGTGATCTTTCAAGTTTTCGAGTTGATTCGTGATGTTTTGGTAAAGACTGTGTTTTTGACCGTAGTAGTGGACTAGTAACTCGCCTAGCGCTTCTTCGGCGGTAGCAAATTTGTCAATTTGTAAACGCTCAAGGTGACTCACGATTTGATCCATTTGTTTTTCAAACAGAAAAGTCGTGTTTTGGTTAAACTCAAGCGCACATTGGTATTTTTTTGAGCAAAAAAGTCCACTTGAAATAGCAACTAACTTTGTTATAGTCGATCAAAATATCGTTAATCGAATCGTTAATTGTGTTGTTAACTACCAGCGGTTCTTTCAAAATCGAGAAAATGTTGCGTGTCGGGTTGAGCGAAGAGTGGGGATTTTGAAAAATCATTTGCATGTTGCGACGCAAAAAACGTTTGGTCGCTCGGGAAACTTTACGACCCGAAACAATTTGTCCATCAAGTTGAATTGACCCAGAAAAACTCGGCAAAATTCTAATTAAAGCCCGACCAATTGTGGTTTTTCCCGAACCAGATTCGCCAATAATGCCCAGCACTTTACCGCTGTAAAGTTCAAAAGAAACGCTGTCCAAAGCTCGGTGAAACCGGCTACGGGTTTTAAAAGTTTTCGTCAGACCGTTAACTTTTAAAATTGGTGCGGTTATTTTCGCGCTCTTTTTACGAGCCATGCGAACCTCCTGATTTTTTTTGCCGACTAAAAACCCGTTTAAACTGGAGCATAATCTTTTTCACCCGGGGTGGCAAAGTGACTTTAGGAGCCTTAGGGTGGAGTAGTCAAGATGCCGCGGCGTGGGTTTTGCTAATCGGAATGAGCGGTGGCTCAACCCGAAAATCCACTTCAAGCGCGTAAGGATTGCGCGCGGCAAAGGGGTCTCCGGCGGGCAAGTGTTCAAGCGAAGGTGGCCGACCAGGAATCGAATCTAATTTATCTTCTGACTGGTCGGGCAAGGCCGATAGAAGCGCTCACGTGTAAGGGTGACGAGGATCGGTCAAAATCTCTTCTTTGGTGCCTCTTTCCACGATTTTACCGCAGTAGACAACGTAAATGTAACTAACAAATTTAGCCACAACAGCGATGTTATGGGAAATGAAAATGATGGAAATGTTGTACTCGCGGCGAATCATTTCTAGAAGTTCTAACACCGAAGCTTGAACAGTGGTGTCAAGAGCTGTGGTTGGTTCGTCGGCGATAATTAGACTTGGACGACAAGCAACCACCATCGCGATGACCACCCGCTGTTTCATGCCGCCCGAAAGAACGTGGGGATACTGAAAAATTCTCTCCCGGGCGTTACGCATTCCAAACTTGGTGAGCAGTTCAACCATGTAATTAATTCGTTCTGTTTTGGTTTTAAGGTCTTTCCGGAACAAAAGTAAAACGTCTTGGATTTGTTTTCAAATTTTGCGCGTCGGGTTGAGCGAAGACATCGGGTCTTGCGGAATGTAGCCGATTTTTGAACCTCGGACACTAGTGAAATCTTTTAGTTTGTCAAGGTCTACAAAAAAGCCGTCTTCAAGGTGTAAACGAGCCGAATCAGCGACGGTAATTGTGCCGGGGTTAATGTTAAGCAGCGCCTTAGTCATGACTGATTTACCCGAACCAGATTCACCGACAATACCAACGATTTCACCGCGCTGGATTTTTAAGTCCACTCCGCGCACCACGTTAATCACTTTGCGCTTAGATTTAAAAAACACTCGTAAATTACGTACCTCTAGCAGCGTGTTTTGATCGACAGGTAAGAAAATACTTGTTTCCGACAAAGTGGAGACGTTTTGATTAACTGGACGGTTTGGGTTTTTCAAGTTAATTTTTTCCATGCTTACCTCGTAGTCCGCGGGTCAAAAGCGTCATGGAGTCCGTTAGCAACTAACTGCATAGAGATGGTAATCGTCAAAATTACCATCGTCGGAGCGAGTAAATACCACCAGTGCTCAATGTAACCTTTGGCGTCGTTAATTAAATTGCCAAGCGTGGCGCGCTGGATTGACGGTGCAAGACCTAAAAATGCTAGGGCGGCCTCGGTAAAAATAACGGCCGGAATTCTTAAAACTACCCCGACTAGCAGTTTACCCAAAATGTTAGGTAGAGCGTGGTAAAAAATGAGTCCGCCTTGACTAACTCCGATTGATTCGGCCGCTTTAATGTATTCAGAGTCTTTGACTTTGATGATGAAAACGCGCGTTCGAGCCACGGGCGCAGTTCACCCCACGACCACAAGAGCTAAAAACATAGTTCAAAAACTCGGCGGGAAAATAAACATTAAAACGATGAACCAAATGATGGCTGGCACCGAACTAATTACTTCAATAATTCGCATCAAAAAGTTGTCAACTCGACTCCCAGCGTGAAAGCCAATGTAAGCTCCGACCACGATTCCAATTGTAGCTTCCACTAAAGCGACCATTAAACCAAGTAGCAAAGACTGACGGGTGCCGATTCAAAGTCTTGTTCAAATGTCTCGGCCAACCGCATCTGAGCCAAGAATTAAGTTGTGATTGGTGCCATCTAAGTTGTTTAGATAGCTCCAAGGGTTATAACTAACGTACATCTCTCCAGAGGGTCCGACGTGGATGTACCTTTGTAAGTCGTTAGCGTCAATAATTCCTTCGTTAATTAAATCTTGCAAAAAGGAATCGTCGCTGCCAGTGATGGTTTTGATGTTTTGACCGCCGTTTAGTCAGTTGGGCGGCAGAAATGAGATTAACCCTGACTTACCGTTTGAAATCGCTCCCATTTCGGAATATTGCGAGGTAAAAGGCACGATCAGAGCCATGAGCACAATTGCAGTTAAAACGATTAAAGCGATCGTCGCGTAGGGGTTAAAGAAAAACCGTTTTAAAACTTGCTTGACGTTAGTGGTCGGTTGACCGGGCACCTCGGCCAAAGTTTGACTAATTTGACTCGGAGGAGCAAGTTTAAGTTGTTTAGGATCAAAATCACAAGTGCTAAAGTCAAACCGGAGATTAGGATCTTTTTGCTGACGAGCCATTATTTATCTCCTTCCAGCGTTTCGTAAGCACGCGAAACACCAATTTTTTGGTTGGATTTACGTTGGCGACGAGCTCTTAAATAACGAATTATTCGCAGATCGGTGGCTGACGCGTATTTGATGCGCGGATCAAGCCACAAGTAAACCATGTCGGTAATAATGCCGAGCAGCAGACCGAGCGATACAAAGAAAAGTGTGTTAAACATGACCACGTTATATTCGGCGTCTTTAACCGCGTTGACAATGATTTGGGAACTGCCGGGAATTTGAAAAAAAGTTTCGATCACGATTGAACCGGCTAACAGAGCGGAAAACGAAGGCACGATAATTGACACAAGCGGAATCGCCACGTTACGCGCCACGTGCTTTTTAAACACTTGCCACTCATCCAGTCCCTTTGAACGAGCGATCATGACTTGGTTTGAGTTAAGCACCGAAACGATTTCGTTGCGGGTGTAGTAGGTGTAAATGGCCAGCGATGAAAGACTCATGACCGCGATTGGAATCATCAAAGAGATAATCATTTGCTTATAGCCGCCGTTTTCAGGCTTGACAAAAGCAGTCGGTCAATTGAGAGCGCCACCTAGCGCCAGCGCAAGCGCGGCCAAAATAAACGCCGGGACGCCTGAGAAGAAAATCACGAAAACGTTAATTAACGCATCAACTCAAGTTCCGCGTTTATAGCCAGCCAAAGCCCCGAGCAAAAAGCCAAAAAATATCGCCAGCAAAAACGCCGGGACGGTTATCCAAAGCGTGTAACGGAGCGGCCCGAAAAATAAAACTGGAATCGATTCAACTCCAACGTCTTTGTAAATTTTGCCAAACCCGCGCCCAGTAAAAATATCGCGAACGTAAATCAAAAAAACGCGTCCCAACCGGTTTATCCAATCCGGCACTCGCAAGCGCCGCTTCGTAATCAGCGGTTGAATCATAAGCGAGCGGATCGATTGGCGACGAGTTAGTTAAACTCATCAAAAAGTAAACGATAACAGTGATCGCCAGAAGAGCAAAGGCGGCTAACAAAAGACGTTTTAAAAAAAACTTGAGCATTAGTTAACCTCGTAATCTTGGAGATAGACAACCCCATTTTTAAGACCGGTACCAATTAGTCAAGGTTGTCAAACTTTGGCAATCGGTTTTTGTTTGTTAGGCAACCCAATCGCTTGGGTTCCAAAGTAGTTACCAACTAAACTCATGTACTCGCTGAAAATGCTGACAAAATACTGTTCTTCAACTTCTTGTTGAATTTCAAAGTCAAGTTTGGCGATCAGATTTTGAAACTTCTGACGTGCTTGGTCAACCAAAAGACGATCGCTCGCAGGCAACTTTTGGTAAGCCTGGACGTCTAAAAGCGAATCACCAATTAAACTGTGGGAGCTCAAACTAGTTTCCTTAGCGTTAGTAAAGTTGTTCGCTTGGTTTGGACTCTTGAAGACGTTAATTAATTCAGGTCGATTTTCAAACTGCTGACTAATGGTAGAAGTTATCCGGTCCGACAAGCGTTTGCCGTAGTCAACGAGCGTTGGCGTGCTTTCGGCCAGGTTTGATTTAAGACTAGCTAGGGCCAAGCCTTGGATTCCAAAACGCTCCCGGGATAGACCCGTCAGCCAAGTTCCAGCTCCGGCGTAGTCGGGTGACCAGCCGTGGAAAGAGTACCACGTTCCTTGTCCCAGCAAATAGTTGCGCAAAATATCAACGTTATTGTATATCTCTAACTTAGGTTTTAACTGCGGATTTAGCATTTTTAAAACGTCCACGAATTGTTCAAGCATTTGAGTGCCGCTCGCATCTACTTGGGGAAAGCGGTTGGTAAAAGTTCACTCAATTGACTTTGATTGATCCGGTCCAATACCGCCTGAATTGTGCGTTGAATCGCGGGCTGAATTTTTTCAAAAACCGCCGACTTGAGACTCTCTTGCAGCGAAGATGTTTGCTGGTAAACTTGCTTGTTTTGCTCCATGCTCACGGTATTTTTCTCTAACGAAAAGTTGTCAGAACCTAGTTCGTAGTAAGTTAACCGGTTAAGTTCACCGCGGTAGTCGTAAAAAGTTCGCGGTTTTTCAGAGTCAGAGTTTTGAGCGTTAATAGGTGCATCTGGCGGTAAAGGCGGATACCACGGCTCAGTTTGGTCAAGTTTGGACATGGTCCGGTTTTGAGTGTACCAGTTAATAGCTGCCATGATTTGACTTCGAAAAGCAACGGCGGTCGGTTTTAAATAATCACCTAGTTGCATTTTTCCCTGGTCAATGTTAGAAAGAGACGTGCCAAACCAAAGTTGAGCAAAGTTGTCGTTAAAGTGGTAATTGCTTAATTCAGGAAAAGGTAAAGCGATCGGAAACATGTCACCCACAAAACGGTTGTCAATTTGTGAATCAACGTAGCGAAGACCAAATTTTTCCGGTTCTTTTTTAATGTCAAAAATCTTGTTGGAAGCAAGATCATTAAGTTCTAGACTGAAAACACGCCCGTGACGGTACTGTTCAAACATTGATTGAGCAAAAATTTTGTTATCGCTCTGGGGTGAGTAATCAAAAATGATGTTTTTGACCGTTTGATCGCTTTTGACAAAGCGTTTGTCCCAGTAGTGCGGGTTGAGATCGTACTCCACTTGAAACTGGTTATTTTTTTTGACATAGTAAGGTCCAATGTAAAGAGTGTTATTCCAATCGGTTCCGTAAGTAAAAACGCCGTATTTGCGAACGTTAATCTCAGAACTGACAATCGCCGGGTCTTGTTTATCTGGCACGACAAGCGATGCGCCGTTACCACTTACATAATTAACTTTGCTGGCGTAGTCTTGGATGTAACCCGAAGGGGCCGGAATAAATTCTTGAGCGTCTAAAAACTTTTTAAAGAACTGCCCAAAATTGGGTTTCACAGTTGAATTTTTAGCTTGAATGGAAACTGTCGGTTGTCCTTCAAAATCGCCTATCAAAGCCGCGTTTCTTCGCCCAGGCAAAGGGGTAACTAGTTCAATTAGATTTTTCACGCCAAAAATATCGTAAAGATAATTGTTTGAAAAGCCGCCTGTGACTGAAGCCAAAGGACGAAAGCGACCGATGACAGAAGCTTGCCGCGACTGCTCGCTCCAACGCTGGCTTCACTTTTGCTGGTCTTGACCCGGCGGCAAAACCCCGTAGCCGCCAAAGGGGTTACTAATGTCAACCGGAGCGTGACGTCAGTTGTTGTTAGTTAAACCAGTTCGGTAAACTCCGTAAAGTCAGTCAAGAGCTTGGAGGTAGTAAATTTCGCCCGTCGGGCTAGTCGCTGCCTGACCAAGGTGATTGACCCACGGAACGTTGGTACGAACAACAAAATCAAGCGCCAAAGTATTAGGACTTTCGAGTGCCTGGCGAAAAAAATCGGAGTTGATTGAGTTTTTTAACTGCGCATCGTCAACGTCACTATCAAACACCAAGTTGGTGTTAGTTTGGCGAACCACAACTTTGGAAGCTAGTTCCAGCTTCAAAAACTGGCTAAAACGGTGCTCAGAAGGTTTGAGATTTAAATTAAAATCTTCGTCAACTGGTTGCGAAAGATCGACCACTCGGGCGTTCTCTCCTCGCGAAGAACTGCGAACAAGTTGACCAGCTACCAGCGGAGAATGGAGGTCGTTAGAACTAATCGACCCGTAGGAGAATGATTTGTCAAAGCGGTACCAAGAGTTGGCATTGACGCTGTTAATCACAGTCCGCAAGTTGTTTTTTACCACCGACTGGTCGGGCAAACCGTAAGCGATGCCGAGTCCGGCGGCACCTAGGAGCGCGGTTGTGGCAAAAAACCCGGCCCCTAGTCTTAATCATCCTTTGTAAGTCATGACACCGCCTAAAAATTAACAGTCATTACCTGTGGTAATGTTGATTTAAACACCAACCAATTAATAATCCAAGCAATTATAGCATGAACGGAATCAAATTGACAGTTAAGGACTAGTACTGGATTAACGAATGAGTACTAATTCCGTGGTACTTTTGACGACCTTTTAGGTGGACTAACTCAACCACAAAAAGAACGCCAATTACCTTCGCACCGTGTTTTTCAATCAAATCAACGATTGCCCTTGTTGTTCCGCCCGTAGCAAGCAGATCGTCAATGATGACCACCTTTTGTCCCGGTCTAATCGCATCGCGCTGAATTTCTAACGTGGTTTTGTTGTACTCAAGTTGGTAAGTTTTGCGAAAAAACTGGGCCGGGAAGTTTGCCAGCTTTACGAACCATTACAAAAGGTTTTTTTAAGATCGCAGATACTGGCGTGGCAAAAATGAAACCGCGCGCGTCAGGACCAACAATTACGTCAGCTTCGCGGGCAAAATCGGCTAACTTGTGCACCGTGTAATGAAGCGCTGGACCGTTGGCTAAAAGCGGCGAAATGTCACGGAAATCAATTCCCGGTTCCGGAAAATCTGGGAAAGTTCGGATGAATTTTTTTAAATCCACGTCAGTCATTTTATCTTAATCTAGCATTAAACCAGTTAAGTTTTGAATCCATTTGAAAAAGCTTTGGTAAGTTCGACTTAAGTCAACTTGACCTTCTTTTGGTAAAAACCCCGGTTTTTGGCGTACTGAATTAAATTCTGATTAACCTCGTTTTCTGTTTGAGCCGGAGTTAAATCCAAAGATTTGATTTTGTCGGGGTAAAGTTTTGAAATTAACTGGTAAGCATTGAAAAAAGCACTTTTTTGGTCAACGGCTTTGGTGCCAACTAAACCCAAGACTGCTAGTTTGGTTGCTGTTAAGTAGTCGGAAGTTTCAGGCCACAAAACGCCGGGGTTATCAAATATTCAAGCCCACTTAGTTTTGAGCACTTGACGTCCGCGCGTCTTACCTGCTAAACGTGCCACTGGCGCGCTCGCTCGGCCCACTAGGGTGTTAATTAAACGGGACTTGCCCACGTTTGGTAAACCGACCACAAAAATTTTGGGTAGGCCTATTGATTTAACTTTCAAGACTCGCTGGATCTGACGACTAATTTGCTTTGCTGCTTGAGGATCGTCTAAATCAACTGCTAACCAAGGCGCTATTTGGTTAAGTTCATTTTCCATTTTTGCAAGCTTAACAAGGTCGCTCTGGTGTTTCCGAGTTAAAACTAAAAGTTGAGGTTTTTTTGCCAATTAAATCAACTAAATGATGGTTAAAACTAGTGCGCGGAATTCGGGAGTCTAGGACATTAATAAAAAGGTCAACGTCTTTTTTGACCTCATCAATTTGGCGTTTAGTCTTAGCCATGTGGCCAGGGTACCACTGCATTAGCTCATCCAAGTCGGAATCGGAATTTGACCGTTTAAAAACATCACAACCAAAGCAATCATACCTGCGTAAAAAATTACCACTAAGTAATCGGTCCAGCGAGGCACGTACACCCGGTAACGAGAGCGTTTTTCGTAAGGATCGTAACCGCGGGTTTCCATCGCATAAGCTAAGTCATCGGCCTTAGTAAAGGCAGAAACAAAGAGCGGGATAATTAGCGTAATGAGCGACTTGGCCTTGGTTTTTAAGTTACCGTTTTTAAAGTCCACACCGCGCGAGGCTTGGGCTTTCATAATCCGCTGGGCTTCTTCTAACAGAGTGGGAATAAACCGGAGCGCAATGGCAATTATTAAAGCGATAATGTGAACTTTAATTCGGACAAGACGGAGCGGGAAAAGCACGTCCTCAATCGCGCGCGTCAGCGCCATCGGCGAAGTTGTGGCAGTTAAAAGAGTTGTGGTCAAAATCATGATGTAAATTCTGATCATGATTAGAAGCGACAACTGAATTGCCCGGTCTGATAAAGTAAACTTTCACCAGGAGCCATAAGTTTGACCAACATGTCCGGTTTTACCTAGAATGAAAAGATTAATCACGAAAATAAACAGACCAATCGCGAAAACTGGTTTTAAAGAACTGAGCAACAAACTTTTGCGCAAATGCGAAAAAGAAACGCGACAAAAATTGGCACTAAGAAAATCGTTTGCATAATCAAACTACTAGTTAAAAACACCAAAACGATTAGCAAAATGTTAATTAGGAGTTTGACGCGCGGGTCAAGCCGGTGAACAAAGGAATTGCCAGGGATGTATTTACCAATTGTGACGCTATTCATGCTTTTTCCCCGGGCGAGTTTAATTCTTCGAACCAGTTGACTTAAATCGCTGACGCGACCAATTTTTAAACCACAACTTTCTAACTGACCAACTAGCGAAACCAGTTTAGGCGGTTCTAATTCGTTTTCAATTAAAAAAGCGTGGTCATAAAGTACGTCCAACGTATTACCGTCGCGAGCAACTTGGCCGTGGCGTAACACTATTGTCCGTTTGACGTAGGACAAAACTTTGTCTAGATCGTGAGTTACGACTACGATAGTTTTTCCTTTGGCATTGAGTTGCTTAAAAATGCCGTACATTTCCCGACTACCCTCTGGATCAAGACCAGCAGTTGGTTCATCAAAAATCAAAATGTCAGGTTCCATCGCTAAAATACCTGCTAGCGCTACTCGGCGCTTTTGACCTCCGGAAAGAGCAAAGGGACTGCGCTGCAAATATTCCTCGGGCAGACCAACTAGTTTAATGTACTCCTTGGCCAGCGCTTGTGCTCGGGGTAAAGGAACGCCCATGTTGCGCGGACCGAAAATAATGTCCTTTTCAATCGTTTCCTCAAAAAAGTTGGTACTCAGCAAACTGAAAAACAACTCCGACACGTTTACGGATCGAATTGATATTTTGATTTTAGCCGGTCGTCGTCGACCACCTTCAATCACTATTTCTCCAATCGCGACTCGACCGCGAGTTGGCCGGAGAAGTCCGTTTAAATGTTCGATCAAAGTGGTTTTACCCGAACCAGTGTGACCGATGATAGCGATAAACTCGCCCAAACTAAACGTAACTGAAACGTTTTTAAGGGCGGTGAACTCGCTAATTGTACCTAACGCGTAAGTGTGGGAGAGATCGGTCGTTTTTATTTGCATAAATTCTCCAGCAGTTGGTTTTTTGAAAAAGTCGGTGGAGTGATGTCTGGTCCAAGCGCGCTAGCTACGCGGTAGATAAAAGGGCTCTCAATTTTAGCTTGCTCAATAATTTTCTGGTTGGACAAAATTGCGTGGGGATCGCCTTTGGCAATCACCTTTCCGCCGGCTAAAACGATAATTTCGTCGGCTAAAACTGCTTCATCATGTCGTGAGTAACCACGATTAAAGTTTTGCCATCGTCTTTTTTCAACTCTTCCATAATTTCCAAAACTTCGCGTTTTCCCTTCGGGTCAAGCATGGAGGTGACTTCGTCAAAAACGACGATTTTTGGATCAATTGCCAAAGTAGCCGCGATAGCGACGCGCTGTTTCTGCCCGCCGGACAAGTTTTGCGGTTCTTTGCTTAAGTGGTCAATCATGTTAACTTTTTTAGCGTACTTATGAACCTTTTCGTGCATTACTTGACGCGGTAAAAGTTTGTTTTCCAAACCAAAAGCGATGTCATCTTCAACTGTAGCGCCGATGAATTGGTTTTCCGGATTTTGGAAAACCATTCCGATTCGAGACCGGATTTTCTTAAGGTTTTTGCGCGAGAGCAAAATGTCATCAACTCAAACTTCGCCGCTGGTAGGCGGAGCAAGCCCGACAAGAATTTTAGATAAGGTTGACTTGCCTGAACCATTGTGTCCAACAATAGCGGTGTACTTGCCAGATTTAATGTGTAAAGTTACTCCATCAAGGGCGTAACCACCGGCTTGTGCGTACTTAAAACGCAAGTTTTGAACCTTGATCATAGCAGTGATAATTATACAATAAAAATGACTTAAAATTTCTATAAGGAGTCGAATTTAGACTGGTCAAAAACACCGATGTAAGGTAATTACGCAGCTTTTCCTTGACGTCTAAACCAAACCCAGCGTAAAAAAGATTTGGAGCATCAAACCCGAAAACATCTGCTTCAATGGGCGCGGTTCGTTTGCTTTTTTTATCTAGCAAAGTCATAATTTTTAACGTTTTGGTTGGCGGGTTTTCAGTAACTCTACGATTTTAAACAGCGTTTGGCCAGAGTCAATAATTTCTTCAATGATTAAAACATCTTTGCCGTGAATATCGCTGTGTAAATCCATCACTACCTTAACTTGACCAGTGCTAGACATGCCACCGGCAAAAGAGCTGACTGTCATGAAATCCATCACGTGGTCAACGCGGATGTGCTTAATTAATTCGGCTAAAAATGGAATTGAACCTTTGAGTAGTCCCACTAAAACTAAATTAGAACTTTCGCGGTAATTTTGATCGATCCACAACGCCAACTCCTGACACTTTTTCACGATTTGTCTATTCGTATAAATGACTTGGGAAGATGCGGGGTCAACCATTAATTGCTTTTGTTTAGTCACTTTTTTTCCTTGGCAAACTAATTTTTAACTGCAACAATTTTTACTTGGTACTTTTGTCGACCATCGACTTCCACTACGTCTCCCTTGTGTTTACTAAAACCGCCTGAGCTAGCGGCGATTCATAAGAGACTTTGACAAGCGGCTGACTAAATGGGTCGGCTTCCAAAGTACCACGATCTTATACGACTGGCGCGATCCGTTTTTTAAATGTTCCAAAACCAATTCGCAACCGATTCTAACTTCTTCATTTTTTGATTTAGTAGAGTGTGAAGCACCAGTTGTTAGAATTTGTGAATTGTCTAAAATGGCGTTAATTTCCGAATGCGATCTTCAATTTTGCCTTGCCTCTCGCGGCAACGCTGTACTCAGCGTTTTCCGACAAGTCGCCTAAACCACGAGCATCACGAATTTCCACTATTACGCGCGGTCTTTCTACTTCCACTAAGTGTTTGAGTTCCTCTTCAAGTCGTTTTTTACCTTCGCGGGTAATGAGGTTTTTTTGTTTAGGTGGTTCAATCATTTTGGCTCCATGGCAAATGTTTAAACTACATTCTAACTCAACTTCTCTAAACCAAGGCAAAAATTATTTTATCGGGCGATTAAGACTACGCCGTGGCCAACTTTTTCGTAACTAATTCGTAAATTTTGGTTTTTACAAAAATTGATCAAGAGCTTGTTTTTTGGATTTTGTCGTTTTTGCCATGGGCGATAAAAATCATTCCTTCCGCGCTAAGCTTGGGCAGCATCTGCTCCAGTTTAGCCACCACCTCAGAGTTGCTTTTGAGAAGCAAAAAAGCGAAGTTATCGGCTACGATTTTTTGCCGGGCAATTTTTTCCAGCGAAGTTTGTTCGTAAGTTCCTTCAAAACCAGCCACGCAAGATGTGCGGTAGCTATTGCGCATAATTGTGGCCACTGCGAAAACTAGTTGCTCATCTTGCAGCGGATCAGAGGCATCTTTTTTAAGTTGGCTAATAATTTGACCGTGGCTCGGGTCTTCAAAGGCTCTCTGGTAAGTGAGTAGGTTTTCTTGACTAGCGTATTTCCTTCGCAAAAATTTAATTCTTAAAATCGTAAAAAGCGCGCTAGCAAAAGCGACTAAAAAAGCAATTCCTAACGAAACAATTAAAAATACTCTCAGCACTAAACGCCACCTTTATTTTTCAAATTATAGATGAACTGAGCGGATTTAAAAAACCAGCGGTTGCGGTTGCAAGGCATTAAATCCATCTTTGTTTTGGAAACATTTTTTTAAACTCCAGTCACGATTAGACAACGCGGTAATAAATTTCCAAACTTTTTCACCTTTGTGAACTATTGGAGCTTCTGTTATGTTTATTACGCTAGGTTTTTTTCAATTATGTGTTCTAATTGGAACATTGTAAAACAGCACAGGACGGAATTTTCCAACTGCGTAGTATCCGTCTTTTTTTTGCGCTCTTGGGTATTCTTCCCAACTAACTCTTTCAAAAAGAACCGTGATACCTAGTCCAGCTAAGTGGGCGATGAGTTCAATTCACTCGTCACCAAACTTATGGCTTTGACCTTTTTGGTCGAAGCGATTGCCAATCAAAATATTGTTGAGAGTGTTAGCACGTAAGATGCGTTCTTTCCGGTCCATGGTGAAGCGGAAATCTGTAAGTTCTAGGACTTGTCGGTAAAAGTATCTTAGAATGGATGGGTTAAAAAACCCATCTGTCTCCTTACCTTTAGTTAGATTCGGGTCCATGGCCTTTTCTTTAGGGCTGCGGTGTACAACGACTTCAATGCGGTGGCAATTACCGCTGCATTCTAACATTTGGGCTCCAAGTTTGTCTTTGACAATGCCGGTAAAAAGTCGAAATTTTAGAAAGTCTCGCTCTAAAACTTGTTGCATGTAGTCCGATAAATCGTATGGAAGTTTGACTCCAAACTCTAGATTTTGGTCAATTAAGTAAAGATCTGACTCGTCTTTGCCTTTTTCGGGAATTCCTCTTTTGTAAGGAAAAACAACCGGAATGTTGTCACTCGGTGAACTAGCGATCATTTCCAATCCGACCGTGAAAAAACATGGTGTTGTGGGAAGGTAGGTAGCGCAGAAATTTAAAGTACAATCGAGCGCTAGCAAATAGGTCTCTGGTGCTTGGATCAGAGTTTTTTCACAAATGTTCGTAGTCAATCGGAACTTTGTTTCACGGTGAGAAATGGTTAAACTTACCAATTTTTTTAAGTCAACCGGCAACATTGCCTCTCGTTTCGTACCTAAATCAGAGTGTGTTTTCACCCTCGTTTTTTCCTCATTCGCCTTGTCGAGCGAATTTGTCAAGTAAATCACGCTTTTTATTTTCTCGCAAATATTCGGGGTGAAATTCGGGTAATGATTCGTGCCCGTACATCTCTGAAAGGACTCCGCGTAGATGGCCAAAATCTTTCGGACCTCGCAGTCCCGAGTAATCAACATCTTTAGCATGGGGAATTTGTTCAGGAAAATCTCACTTCAAAAACTCGTGTTTTTGTAGTTCCTTGGTAACGACCTTAATTACATCGTCTTTAGTTTTGAATCCCGTAACTAACTTGAAAAAACTCCTGTGTTGAGCTATAACTTCGCGTGGTTGAAGATTTTCATCGTCCAACTTACGTTTGTTAAAATAGTCGCTTTCAGGACCTTGAAGACCAGTTAAAAATTGAAAATGAAGGGCAGGCGAGTGGTAACTTTTAGGATCTTGGTTGCTCTTTCAATCCACGTCTAAAATGATCATTTTGTGGGATCCTATTCGCGGACCATCTTTCAGAACATCACCTAAACCAGTCAATTTTTTAAATTCCGAAACGCGCGTCAAACCAGGTTTAGTTTTTTCCAGTGCTTTGATTAGTGAGAGAGCAATTCCCTTGGAACTAGTTTTTAGTGCGTAGTTTATTTGTCCGCTTCAATATTCGACCATTTTCTGGAAGTTTTGTTCAAAAGTTTGAAAACCACCAATCACGATCGTGTTTGGCAAAGAAATTTTTTGGTCAACGAAACTGATTAAAGGTTGAACTCGAATGCTTCCGTTAAAGTAGACATGGTCTGGTCTTTCAACCACTTTGAAAATTAACTTGTAGTCTTTGTCAACGTCAGCAAGTCATTGCCTAATAAGCGACGCTTTTTTAACTAAATTCAAATCTTCCCAAGCAATTTCCTGACCATTTTGGTAACCAGCATGGTTACCAATAAAATTTATGTTGTTAGAGGTATTGTCAAAAGCGGGCAACTGCTTAGTTTTTTGCTCAGAGAGTTTGCTAATTTGAGTGTCAAAGTAAAAGTCGCGGAAAAAGTTATGCATCTGACCCGGTATTAACCGGCGAGCTGCTTCGCGTTCAGAATCATTTCAAAACCCATCTACCTCAATTTTCTTACTTTGCATTTCTCCGCCGCTTGAAACAAGTGCGTTTAGATGGACTATACCCAACCTATTGTCCACTCCCCGAACCATCAAATCGACTCCAAAAATATCTAGTCTTAAATCAAAAGGTGCTATCCCCAGATCGCGATAGTCGTAAATTCGTCCTTCCTCAAAATCGGTCGCTAATTTTCGCTTGAGTTGAGTTGTTAACTGAGCTGGAATCGACTCAATAACATCGCGGATCATTTTGCCAGCCATTGTCAAAAAACCAGTAACTTCAAAAGTCAGTTTTTGGCTGGCCTGTCCGAAACTAATTTGCAAATCAACTAGTAGCAAATTGTTTGTCACCAACGGCTTGACCGAAATTCACTCTAACTTTACCCCATCCAAATCATCGGGCAATCGAATTGAAAATTCATCCAAATTGTTCTTAACGTCTTCGACTGAAATTTTTGCAATGTCATACTCGTAAAAAGCGGATTTGTTAGTGATTTTAACCGCTATTTTTCCTTCATCATTTTGAGCGTTGTTAAGTTTGCGGATTGAATTTACCTTTTCAACTAATACTTTTTCTTCGTACTGGCTAAGAGTCATCAAATTTTCCAAAGTGTACTTTTTAACCACATGAGAACCGTCTTTGTCCAATTCTAAAATGAGCGTTAACAAACCTCTATGATCGTCAACTTCATTAACGATCATTTTGTAACCAACTCCTTTTCTTGATTGGTAATCAAGTTCAGGTAAATTCAAATCGGCAAAAGTTACCAACTGCTTGACTGATCCGACTTGACTAGGCAATCGATCTGCTAGTTTAGCTCTTGATAAGTGCTTGACGAAAATTTCAAAAACTTTTTCCAGCAGTTCTTCTAAAGTTCCGTATCCCTTGACAACTATCTCGCGCGATCGCTGGGCGTGGTCGCTTTTAACAGTCACTAAAATAATCGCTTGACCCAGGTTATCGTCTAGTGATTTAAGAGTAACTTTTACTTCTACGTCTTCCCTGGTTTGTGTTTGGTAGTGGATCTAAACCTAAATCTTGCCAATTAACTGAGTTGCCTGGATAAACGCCCAGGGCGCTAGGTAGTCGATCTTTTAAACTAGTTTTGGTACGATTTTCTTCGATTCAAGTCAACAACTGATCAAGTTGAGGCTCTCGTTTGACACTAACTTTACGAAAAACCGCGAAGAGTGATCTGCAACTCTTTCGGCTTCTGAGTGATTTTGCCTCAAACCAAGACTTTGAGTTTTACTTGACCAAGGTAATCATCAATTGACAAGACCTCTAGCGAGATTTAGTAAATCATTCGCTTAACTCCTCACTTAAATTGGGTAGACCGAGTTTCTTGCCAAAGTCACCTCAAGTATTTGACCAACCTTAACCACTTTGCTTATTCTTTGGTCAGACAGATAAGTGTCAGACCAATTTTCTAAGACCCAAGTTTTAAGAAGTTCAAAAAATTCAGTTTCTTTTTCAATTTGTTCACGTATAACTTGCTGGCTAGTTTTAAAACCGCTTACAATAAATTGCTCATCGCGGGTTTTTTGATCCATTTTGAGCTCAACTTTAATTTTAATTTCACCGCGTTCATCATCAACCGAGATAATTGTGATTTGAGTTTCAACTTTTTTCCACAACTTGGACGGAAGTTGCTTTAAACCAAGATCAGAGGTTTTGACTCTATCACCCTTTTGCCCGACAGAGCTAGGTAATTTTTGCATTAGAGTTGTCTCCAAATTATGCTTTCTGAAATAGTCTAAGAGGCTTTTCAAGAAGTTATCTGTCGTTAAAAATCCGCTAACTGTGATAACTTTCTCGACTTTTTTACCGTCTTTTTTCGCTTGGATCGAAACTTTTACGTTTCCAGTTAAGTCGCTAATCTCAGTAATTTCAAAAACTAACTGAACTCCTTTAGTCAGTTGGTTAGGAGGGCTAGTTAGACCTAACTTTTCCAAGGAAGTCTCTTCTGCGACTTTAAAGATGTATCCCGCTAATTCATTTGTCAAACTTGTGCGGGAATTGGTTTCAAATCAATTTAATAACCTGTCAAGCTCCGAGGCCACCGGTCTTCTGTTTTGTAGCCATTAATGGTCACGTCTTGGCTGACCTTGGATTTGCCTCTCTCAAAATGGAATCTAACTTTAATGGTGCCTAACGCATCGTCAAAATCAAGAACCACCAATTTTACTTTGGCGTTTTGGAGTTTGTCTTCGGGAATAGTTTGCTTAATGCCCAACTCTTCCAAAGTAACTTCTTTACCAATTCCTTTGATGGAAGAGGCGATTTGATCACCTAGTGCAGTGCTAGTCTCGTTGATTTCCATCATGATCCAGTTTTGAAGTTCTTTTAAATGCCTATCGTTACTTTTATAACCAGTCACCCAAACATATCCAATTTGGGTGTCGCCTGACAAAGAAACCTTAACTTCAACACCGATCTGACCTCGGTCATCGTCAACCTTGTCCAACTTAAGTTCTATTTGAGCGTTGTTTTTTTTGTGGTTTGGAACACTTTCAAGACCTAATTTTTCAAAAGAGACTTTTTGGTTAACTGAACCAATTTGCGAAGGTAGGGATTCGCTGAACCTTGAAACAGCACGATGTTGCTTGATTCAGGAAAGCAAATCTTTCAGGAAATCGTTCTTTGCTAAAAAACCAGTCACTTTGAGAGTTCCAGATAGATTTTGATCGCCCCGGGTAAGTTTAACTTTCAGTTCCATCTGCCCTAGTTCATCGTTAATTTGGGAAATTGTCAGCTCTATTTTTGCTCCGCGCTTAATTTTGTCGGGAATTTCTTCCAGACCTAATTTTTCAAAAGTGGTCTTGTCATTAACTGATCCAATTTGTGAAGGCAATTGGTGACTTAACTTTGAACGGTTGTCACGGTCTTTAAGATAAGCGAGCACGCCGGGCAAATGATTTTGGTTGGACAAAAAGCCAGAGACGATTACTTCTTTAGTTTGTTTTTGACCTCTCCGCGAAACTGTGATTTGTAATTTGATCGCGCCTTTTTCATCGTCAGTCTCAATTATTTCTAACTCCCATTTAATGTCCTTGCTCTTTGGAACAAAAGTAATTCCTAACTTCTCAAAAGTTAGGTTGTTTTGACCTGCAAGTTCAGAAGGCAATTTTGAGCTTAGTTTGCTAGTCAGACCTTGGCTAATGATTCGCTGCAAAGTTTCTTCAAGATCTAACTTATTTTTGGTCTGTTCTTCTTCTAAAACTTGCTGATTAGTTTTAAACCCTTTGATTAACAGCGTGGTTTTTAAACTTACTTTTCCAACTCTAATGTCAACTAAAAGTTCCAAAGTTCCTTGCTCATCATCAAATGCGGAAACACTAAATTTAATTCTGGTGTCCCGCTCGTTAACCATTTTGGCAATTTTTCAAGACCTAGAGCGTTTAAGTCACTACTTCTACTAGAAACAAAATTCAACTTGGCTTCCGAGGCCAATTGACCAGTTAAACGCGTTTTGTGGCTAAATGTTTTTTCAAAGTAGTCTTTAGCCATTTGAGCTTCAAGACGGTCTTGTTCTTCCTTAGTTTTAGTTGACTTCAAAAACCCGCTGATTAAAATAGTTTTGCTTCTTTGAAGAGACTTGCCGTTAAATTCAAACAGCAAGTTGATCTTTAATTCAAGTTGCCCGGATTGGTCACTGGTACGATCGCCTTTGGAAAAACGAACTCTCAAATTCTGTACGGTATTGTCTAGATCTGCAAGTTCGGGAAAATTCCCAATTCCCAGCCTTTCAAAAAAATCAGCTTGGTCAATATCTTTCAAAAAACTAGAAGCAAGTCTATTGTTGTGGGTAGTTTGTGGCGCTTGGTTAATTTGGTCAAATATTTTCTCAACTTTTCGGAAAACAATGCTGAATTCTGGGTCTTCCACTAAGAAACCGCCCACCTTAAGTCTTAAAATGGTTGTAGAACCGCCTAAACTAACTTGAATTAGAACTTTGATTTCACCAATTCGATCGTTGGCATCGGTAATTTTAACCGAGTGTTTAGCTTGTCTAAAGTTAAAATGGGATTCAATTCCTAAATCAGCAACTTTGGGAGTCTTGATGTCCGCAAGAAACTCGCTTTAACTTCTGGAAAACTAGTTTGTAAGTAGTCTGGGCAGTTAGCTTTGATTTCAGAAAGAAAATCTTCTGCGTTTACTTTTAGAAAACCACTGATTTTAACCCCGGTTTTTTTTAAAATACTGTCAACAGAGTTAGCTTGTTGATAACGGATGTCAACTACGATTTCACCCTTTAAATCATCACAAGATTGCACTTCAAAGTAATAACGCTCATCAAAAACTTTTTCAACTCCAAGCTGAGCTGATGAGTAAGACTCTCCCACTACAAAGTCAAGTGTCTGAGTCTGATTACGCGTTGTAAGGTAAGAGTTTTTAAGGCCAACAACTTTGTCATCGTCTATTTGGTTTTTTTCTTGTCTTGTTCGTCAATGCAAGACAACAACGAAATAACGGCGAAGTGAGAAGTCCTATGCAAGCGCTGGTTAAAAAAAGTTTTTTCATTTTCATTCCTTGTGAATGAAACAATTGTACTACATTTTCTTTAATTTTGAAAAAAGCACAGTCACATAACTACACGTTAGGGACAATAAATATTTATCGGACTTTTTCTATTTTGCTTAAATTACACTTACGAACTTAAAAAGGTGTCCAAATTATGGTTTTATTTTTGATTGTAGTAACGGATCCAGAATTTACGGACTCAGTAAACCGACGGCTCGGTCTGTACTCATAGAAAAAGTTACTATTTGATTTTTAACTTGATTACCGTGTCTATCAGTTTTAAATCATTAGCATCGTGCCATTCTTTGTTTTGTTCGTATTTGGGTCATTTGTTCGGCTGTCGAAGAGCCGTCTCATCAATAATGTTAATTCGTCCAATCCGAAATCCAACTTTAAAATTCATTATTGAATCATCGTTGCGATCAACAGATAAAAATCTTAGATAAGGTCTGAGTGAAGCTACTGTTATGTATTGGTCACCAAATAAAATCTCTTTAACGTAAAAATGATAGTAAAGTTTTGATCAGTTAACTTCAGGAATTTTTGACCAAACAAGATAACGCTCCTGACTAATATTTTTTGTCATTCACTGACCTGAGTCTCTTTTCTATAATCAATTTGATCGTCTAGAGAATCTTTCCCGTACATTTCGCTCAGCACTTCTTTGACATTCAACTTGATCTTTGTTTCCAATAAAACTCCATCTTTAATAAATTCTTTATTTTTCATAGCTGTTTTGTACATTTTTTCAACAGTATCTACCATTTTGTCGTGGGTAGCAAACCCGGAAAGAATCTTCACAAAACTTCTTTTACCTCGCGAAAATGCGTCGTAACGATGTTTTCGTGTAATTTCTTCTTCGCCTGGATTCCAAAATTTATTGTTAAATTCAATGTCTTTTGGACTGTTACTTGCTAATCCTCATACAAACTCAAACTCGTACTCATCGGAGTTAAAAATGTGGTGCTGTCCGTTGGCTATTGCTTAGCTAGAATATCCATAAGTCATAATTGGTACTTACCAAACTTTTTGTATGTCTCTCTAAAAACTTTGGTCTCTCTAAAAGTAATTGTTTTTTCGTTTATTTTAGCAAGTTCTTGGAAAGCATTAATATGACCTATTCTAGGTGTTGAGGCATATTCGTCAACCGGGTAATTATCAAAACCAGGGAGAGCTTCTCGACTATATCCTCGATTAGATATCATTGGAACATGATCCAAGAATTGAACCAACGAACCTTCGTAACCTAACTCAATTTTATTGGGAATCTCCTGGCTTATTTTTGCAACCAAAGAGTGAAAATAAAGTTCAAAACTTTGAAAACCCGAAATGACAACTGGGTCTTCGCTTTTAATCACAAGATCAATGTAACGTAAAACTGGTTTAACCGTGATGGCTCCGTGAAAATTCATGCTACTTGGTCTTTCAACAATTTCAAATGTTAATTCGGCATTTTCGTCAAGTTCTCTCACTCAGTTGCGAAGAGCCAAAGTTTTGTTTACTAATTTTAAATCTTCCAAACTAACTTCAGGTCCCGGCGACCACGCCCAATCATCACCAATAAAGTGATTGATTTGGGTTTGATCAAACGCGGTCAGTTTTTGGGTATCTTCCTCTGAAATTTGGCTCAATTTTTCTTTGAAGTAAAAATTTCCAAAGATTTTTTCAATCTCTTGTAAGATCTCTTGACGAGCATTTTTTCTCTTAGCTTCGCTTCAAAAACCTTCAATAGTTATTCTTTTGTCTCTTACGTAACCTTCGCTGGAAACGATCAACATTACTGTGACTGTGCCCTCAGTATCATTAGTTTTTTCAACAACAAATTTAAGGTCAAAAGATTCAAGTTTCTCTAGACCCTCTGTTATGCCCAAGTGCTCAATACCTAGTTGACTAAGATCGTAAGTCTTTCCTGTCTCAAAATTATCGACTTTTTGTTTGGAAGACTTGGTGGTTAAAGATTTCAGTTTCTCGTCATCAATGAATTTGTCAATCACTCTTTGGGATAATTTTTTAAAACCGGTGATTTTAAAACTTAAGGTTTCGCTGGCTTTCCCTCGTCGTATCTCCAATAAAACTCCTAACTGTTCGATGGTGGTTTCTTCTCAGTTGAGACGCCACTTTAATTCCACATCGGAATCAAGTTTTAAAGGCAATTTAACGTTGAATTCGCCGGGATTATTTTCAAACTGCTCAATAGAAATGTCACTCGGGTCTTTGTCTCGCCAAATGGAATACTTGTCAATTGAAACTTCAATATCACTGATGTTTGAACCAACATTATTTTCTTTACGAATTTGATTGGCTGTTTTTTCAACGATTTTATGCGTGGTCATTAAACCGTCCAAAGTAATTTCTCTCACTAACGTTGACTCTTGTTTTTTCAAGTTCAAACTTAATGGTAAGTTGACCTTGGTCGTCGTCAAGATTTGTGATCAACATCTTGATAGAAGTATTTTCTGAATTAGCACGGTTAAGTATCATTTTGATTTTTTTGCCGAATTTATCATTAGTAGCTTGGTTAACTTGACCAAAATGGCTCGGCAAATATT
The DNA here is from genome assembly GCF_004011945.1 of Mycoplasma sp. ATU-Cv-508. Classification (NCBI taxonomy): domain Bacteria; kingdom Bacillati; phylum Mycoplasmatota; class Mollicutes; order Mycoplasmatales; family Mycoplasmataceae; genus Mycoplasma; species Mycoplasma sp. ATU-Cv-508. The sequence continues at coordinate 49,471 of NZ_RYZU01000001.1, forward strand.
TATCTCAGTCATTGTGAGTTTTCAGATGCCTTTCAATAAAATGCATCAGTTCAGCAATCTCTTGGTCCTGTTTTGTTTTAAAACCTCTCACTCACACTTCCCGATGATTAGTTTCATCACCCAGAGAAACCGTAACCCTTATTTGCAGCCTTCCTTGTTCATCATCAGCCAAGATGACCTGAATCTTGACAACTGCGCCTTGTTTTTTTCTCTTCGGGAATTTCATCTAAACCAAGATCTTCTCACGTGATGTTTTGATTTTCAAATTTTTGGAAAATGTCTTTGGCTCATTTTTTTCCAAGTTTTGATTTTGCTAATAAGTGCTGGTTTTCGATGTAGTTCAGCAGTCCATCTAAATGCTTCAAACTAGACTTGAATCCGTGGATAACTATCTCTTGCTCTTTGGTTAACCCTCGCAACTTAACTTCTACCTTGACAGTGATCTGACCTTGCTTGTCGTCCACCTCAATCAGTGTTAAAGTCACTTGAGCGTCTCGCTGTTTTTGCTTAGACAAAGTTGAAAGTCCTAGTTTTTCAAAAGTAAGTTCGCTCTCAAGGCCAGCAATTCGAGAAGGAAGTTCATTTTCAAAACGAGTTTTGGTGTGATTTTTTTGGATGTGAGCTAAAAGCTCTGTTAAGAATTTATCTGCTTGATCTTTTTCCTGCTTATCTTGAAGAGATGTTTTAAACCCTTGAATCTTAATTTCAGTCTCTAACTCAGCTCGTCCAACTTTGATCGAAACTAGGATGAGCAAAGTGCCTGGTCGTTGTCAGCGCTTTTAACTTCAAAGGTAATTCTAGCGTCATCAACTAACTGACTTGGCAAACTTTGTAATCCTAGATCTTGCAAACTACCACGAAAGTCTTGTTTAACTTCCGAAGGCAACTTGTCTTTCAACTCGCTCGTTTTATCCAACTCATTATCCAGGTAATCCTTAATTTTTTGGACTTTTATTTGATCTTGTTTTTGCTTTTCTGGATCAAGTTTTAGAAAACCGGTAATGAAAACGAGTTTAGAGTCGGCGTAACCTTTGTACTCTTCTTCTGGTAATAAATCAAGAGCAATATTAAGTCGAATTGAACCGCTATATCGTTATGCCTTACATTTTTGAAAGAAAGTTTCACCTCATGTTTTGCCAAGTCGTTATATTCAGGAAATTCACCAATTCCGAGTTGGTCCCAAAAATCAGCATCTGCCTTCCTTTGGACAATTTCGGAGGGGAATTTGCCAGAGTGTTCAGTTTGGTAAGAGTCGCTAATTTTCTTAAGCACCTGCTGCATAAACTTGACACGTTGACTTAGTTCTGGATCGTCAGCCAAAAAACCTTCAATTACGAAGGTAGTAGCAACTTTTTTGTTGCTAAGAGCAATGGTGATCAAAACATTCAGTCGACCAAGTTTATCATCAGATTTTTTAATTTGAATTTGATGCTCGGCTTGACGGAAATTAAAATGGTGGTCAATGCCTAAATCCGCAGCTTTGTAAATGGTTTTTGTGTCTAACTCACTCGGTTTTTGATCGCTAATTAGGGCGGTTTCAAACATTCCTTGCTTGGTGATTTGGGTGCGGATTTGGTTAATAAAATTAACCGCATTAATCTTTTTAAAACCGATAATCTTTACGCCGCGCTTAATAATTGAACTGCTGCCATCAACTGATATGCGGTGTATGTCAACTACGATTTCACCAGCCAAATCATCATATTGTTGCACCTCAAACTCGTGCTGGTCACTAAAAATTTTTTCAAGCCCTATTTCGTTGGCTGAATAACGTGTTGCTAATTCAAATTCAAGTGTTTCGGTCTGGTTGAGCGTAGTTCGGTAAGAACCTTTAGGATTAATCTGGTCATCATCTTTTTCTCTCTGCTCTTGGCCAGTATTACCGATGCAATTTACCAACGAAGCAACTGGTAAAGTAACCACGCCTAACAAGGCGGCGGTTAAAAGAAAAGTTTTTTTTCTCATTTTTTATCCCCTAATTTAGTTTTAATTGTCTAAATTTTAGCAGATTAAACCTGAAAAACTGACTTGTAAAACAATTTTCAATCAATTTGACGGATTGGACTCATGTTTTGTCATAAATAAAGAATATTCTCGCTAAATCTGTCTGCGCGACCCACTTGTTAAGTTCAAAACCGAAAAACAAAGAAACATTCTAGAGTCAATTGTTTAAAAAGCGAGGCGAAGTTTTAGTCTACAGGAACTTCACCAAAGTAAAAATGGTAGTCAATTTTCCAAATTTTAACGTCATCTTCGTCTTCTATTAGCATGGAATCCACTCCATAATTCGCAAAAAGAGCGACCCGGCATTTTATTTTCTTCCATGATGTAGGCTTCAGAGTTGTATAACAGGCGTGGTCGGAAACTAACTGTGACATTTGGTTTCTCGTTCTTTGTGAATTTTGATTCTGCAATGTGATTTAGAAAATCGGTTGATTCTACTTTTTCAAAAATAAATGTGACGCCCAAATTCCCAAGTAGTTTTTCGAAGGAAACATCGTATTCTAACTTTTTACCTCAATTCCAACGCGTTGAAGCCAAGATGTCACGAATTAGATAACCTTTTGCTGCATCTTTAGGTTGACCTGGCAATCTTTTTCCGTCTCGTATATTTTTCCAGTTAAATGTGCCAGCGAGCGATTTATTTGATCATTCCAGTACAGTCTTTTCGCTCTTAATTCAGCATAATTTGAACCATGACGTTTATTATAATCTTTTGAGCCCATGGGAATTCTGACTACAATTTTGTGATGGTCTCTAGGTTTTGCACTTTTTAGCAGTGATGCGCCTAGTTTTTCGTTCACATGTTGGTTGAAAAGATGATTTCCTAAGTTATCTTGCTTCATCATTTCTTCCAAGTACTCTTTAAGATCGTGCTGCATTTCTAATTTAACAGTCAAGTTTTGCACTTCCAATTTGTCTACCGTTAGTCATTTTTCGTGGGTGGGTTGATTGTAAGATTCCTCGGACCCGTCGTAGCTTTGAAAGCGGAAAGCAACCTCAAAATTCATGGTAGGTTTTTTAGTTTTTAAACCTTCTACCGACACAAAACGGAAGTAAGGCTCGGCAGAATAAAAACGTCTCTTTTCTAACTGAGTTTTAAGGTTTGTGTTGGCTGATTTGAAAAACTTGACTCAGTCCACCGGCATTGTTTTCCAGTGATAGTAATGCTGGTCCATCTTAATTGCTTTAAGTCACTTGTTAATATCGTTTGGTTTACCGTAATCAACTCATACTCCTGGAACTTTGTGACGTTTAACGTCGTCAAATATTAATTGATCAAAAAGTTCTTTTTTTGCTTTATACTTAGGCGATCAGTTAAAATCCCAAGTAAATTCGGGTAGAGAATCTTCTCCGTACCACGATTGAAGAATCCCCCGAAAATGGGTCAAGTGGATGTTTGGCGCTTTTAATGTTAGCGAGTTATTCGGTTCTTTGTAAACTTGCTCGGCCGTTTTTACCACATCATCGCGAGTAGAAAAACCGGTCAACCTAATGGTAAAACTTCTTTTTTGACGGTAGAGTTTGTCATAATCGCCTTGATAAACTTTTTGGTTGAAATTATCATATTTATTTTGCCCATCAACCCGAATAAAAATTCAAACTCGTAGGTGTCCAAATCATAATTACGTGGGTCGTCTTTTTCAAGTTCCTTACCTAGGATGGCCATGACAAATAAGTCGTACTTGCCGTCAATTTTGTAAGTGAACTTGTCGGCAAGTTGAGTTAACTCAAAAAACTTAGCGATCAAATTTTGAGAGTTTGGAAGCGGGTAGTTGCTAAATTGTTCTCCGCTAGGCAGGTACTCTTTAAATAGCGACACCAGCAAGCCGGAGTAACTTTGTCTTATTTCGTCGCCCAAGTTATTTTTTAGTTTGCGAACGTGAGAGTGAAGATATTTTTCAAAACTTTGAAACCCCTTAATCAAAACAGGGTGTTCGCTACTCACTTGGACATCAATGTAACTTAAGGTGGGTTTGAAAGAGATTAATCCATTAAAATCTGTGCCAAGTAATCTGTCAACCAACTCAAATGTGAGACGCGCGGTTTGGCCAAACTTATGAATCGTTTTTTTGAGATTGTCAGTTGTGGATAACAAACTTAGCTGCTCTCAAGTGATATTTGATCCGATTTTATATTTGTCGTCGTCGTCAATCCACTGATCGGTCAAATCAGTGGAGGCTCACGTAGTAACATTTTCTGACTCATAACTAGTAAGGTCGGCTAGCTTACCATCAAAGTAAGCTTTCTCGAACACTTGGGCCAGCTCATTAGTTAATCTATCTTCAGCAGTTTTGCGTTTTTCATCGTTTCAGTAGCCAACAATCGTGATAGCTTTTTTGTTTTTGTAACCGGTAACTGAACTTGAAATGACCAGAGTCGCAACAACTTCTCCCAAGTGAGTATCATGCTTTATGATTTCTGCCGAAAACTCTAACGCATCATTTTCAAAATCGGAGATTTCAACGCCCAGATCCGCAAATTTGTAAACTTTCTTCTCAGTGAATTGGCTAACAAGCTTTTCTGATCACTTGCTTCTAAGCTTGTCGGGAAATTTTTTCAAAGCGGCGTCTACTAACTTATCTGAGTAAGGTTTAAAACCTGTGATGTTAAAAATTAACTCCGCCTGGGCTTTTCCGCGGGAGATTTTTAGTACCAAAACCACCGTGTTGGATTTTTCTAACTTATCTTTAATGACTCATTCAAAAGTTAAATTTTTCAAGTTAGGCGGCAGCATGATCCCGAAAGTTCGCAAATTATCTTTAATCATGTTAACGTCAACTTCAGAAATTGCCATTTCGTAAAAACGTGAATCTTTGTTGACTTTAACATCTATGCGCTTGCTATTATTATCAACTTCGTATAGACCTTGAATTTGCCTGACCATATCGTCAATCTCTTTTTGGTCAACCTTAAACCTAGTTAAAAACCCTTCAAGAGTCAACTTAGCATTCTTTGTTTGTTGGTTTTTACTAATTCTTAAATCAATCAATAATTCACCAGTCGCGTCATTAGTTATGTATATAGTGATTTTCACCACAATTGATGCTCATTTAGCAAAATCAAAATCCTCCAACCCTAATTTAGAAAGGCTGATTACGTGGCCAGGTTTCCCTAACTGACTAGGTAGAGTGTTTGAAAAGTTGACTTTTGACAGACGTTCTTTAATGTAGTTAAATACTTCATCCAACTCTTGAGAGACTTTTTTGAATCCGCTAATCGTAAGAGTTTTGTCAATTTCAACCCCATCTTTACTTAAAGACACTTTGACTTTGACTTGACCTTCAACATCATCAGCGCGCTCAAAAAGTAGTTTTACAGATATTCCCTCGCGAGCAAATTCGTCTGTTAAGTCGGTGAGTCCTAACTCTTTGAAACTGGTTTGCCCTAAGATTCCTAAGTCGCTTGGCAAAGTTTGTTCCAGGTTAGTTTTACTTCGGTTTTTAATTCGGTCAAAGTAGGCCTCTAACTCCTGTTTGACTTGGCTTTCTTTCTTGAAGCCTTTGATTACCAACTCAACACTAAATTCTTGGTAGGGATTAAGAAGTTGAATGTTAACCGTTATTTGCCCCAGCAAGTTATCCACCCTATGAATATTGATATTTAACTTGAAGATCTTGCGATACTCTTCGGGAATTTGACGCAGTCCTAAATCATTGAAATCTTTGGTTTGTCTTTCCTGGGCAACTTGACTTGGCAACTTGTCTTTCAAAGAGGTTTTGGACCAATTGTTTTCAAATCAGTTGTTCAACTTTTCTTTTCAGTCAGTGATTTCTCGAATGTGGTCGGCTTCTTTTTTGAAACCTTTTATCTCTAGAATACCATCAACGCTGACTGAGTTTTTTGTAAGTATCACTTGGACCTTAACTGTTCCCAATTTATCACTAACAATCAAAATGGATAACTTGACTTGAATGTTTTCAGCTTTGCCAAAGTTGGCTAATTTTCCCAGTCCAAGGTCTTCAAACGAAACCTCTTGATCTACGTTTCCGACTTGACTCGGTAGTTTGCTTTGATGGGAAGTTGTTAAGTCTCTGCTTCGAATTTGCTCCAACAAACTGTTGAGTTCATCTTTTGTGGTTCTAAATCCTTTAATCGTGATTTGTTCTTTGTGTTCAACGCCTAGATAAGATAGCTCAACAAAAACTCTCACTTCGCCTTTGACATCATCTAAACTTATAAAAATCAGTTTTCAAGCGACGTTTTTCCGATCAAGTTCAGTTAATTTGTTTAAGCCGAGCGTTTCAAGCGAAACTGATTGATTTTCTTTAAAACCAATCAGACTTGGCAACTTATCTCGGTGGGTAGTTCACTCGATTTGACGCTTAACCCGGTTCATTATTTCAACAAGTTCGTTAAGTACTTTGTTAGTAGTTTTGTAACCAAAAACATCGTACTGTATGTTCTCTGTGATTTGACCTTTTTTAATCGTTAGTTTGACTTCAATCGAACCATTTTCGTCACTAAAACTCGTGATTTCAATTTTGACATCGTAATCTTTGAAAAGTTCCGGCGGAAGTTTTTCAAGACCTAGATCTTCAAAACTAACGCTAGTTTTTTCCGTCAATGACTTTGCTGGGCAGTTCAACCAAACTAGTTTTATTTCGTTTTTGTTTAATCCAAGCGAGTAGTTCAATCATGGTGTCACGGTGTTTTTATAACCAGAAATTGAATAAGTTTTTGTCGCGGTTTGACCTGATTTAGAAACCGTTACTTTAACTTCAATGGTTCCTTCAAAATCATCAGTTTTGACAATTTTAAACTCGGCCAAGGCCCCAGCCATTTCTTGATCTGGTATGTTTCCCAGACCAAGTTCTTTTAGCGAAACAATCGCTTGATTTTTTCCGACTTGACTCGGTCGCTTGGTCTTGTTAGAAGTTAAATTAAGATTTTCAGAAATTCACTCCGCAAGGAACTCAAGTTCTTGGGCGATTTTCTCTTGCTTTTCCTTAATGACCTCAGAGTTTTTCTTGTACCCTTGCACAACGACTTGCCCCTGGATTGACACGCCGTTTTTGCTTAAACTGACTTCTAACCCAATTTTTCCGTTTTGATCGTCAATATGGGTCACCAAGATTTGCACTTGCGCGCCCAGTAACTCGTTTGAATCTAAATCTTCCATACCTAACTTGGCAAAGCTAACTTTCTCTTGTTCGCTGGCAATTTGACTCGGCAGTTTTTCCCCCAAGGTAGTTAATTTGCGATTTTGCTTGATGTAGTTTAGAAGGTCTTGCAACTCTTGGTTTGTTTGACGACGTAATTCGTCGCTAATTTGTTTGTTTGTCGCGTAGCCTTTGATAACTAAACGCAACTCTTGACTAACGTGGTTTACCTGGATGCTCACGAATAATTCCAAAGTGCCTAAATCATCATCGGCTGTCCCGAGTGTTAAATCCAGTTTGAGATTTTCTGTTAGCGCAGAGGGGAGTTCCTGTAAGCCTAGTACCGTTAAATTTTGCTGGGAGTTTTCAAGAGACAAAAATTCCCGTTTAATTTCCGAGGGCAGAGAATTTTTTAGGGCAGTGTGCTTGCTGAACGTTTGCTCAAATCAATTTTTGATTACTTGAACTTTAATGTGGTCTTTGTCCTCTTTAGCTTCGTCGCTAGTCAAAAAAACCGCTAATCAAAATTGTTTTGCTTCGTACGACGGATTTTCCCTGGTTGCTAGCTGTAAGTGTGATAACCAACTCTAACTGACCTTTGGCGTCGCTGGTATTTTCTCCCTTTTTAAAACTGACGTTAATTGTTTGCTCGTCAAAATTAGGAAAGGCTCCAATGCCGAGTTGATTCCAAAAATCAGCATCTCCCGTTCTCTGGACAATTTGGGAAGGCAATTGACTGCTGTTATTAGTTGTGTAGTTCTCACTCAATTTTTCAATTATTTGACGAATTTTTTCTAAGCGAGCTTCTAACACCTCGTCTTCCATCGCAAGATCGCTTACCGTCAAAGTGATAGTTTCATCTTGACCAGCAATGGCAATTTTGAGTTCAATGGTAACTTCACCAAGCAAATCATCGTGATCAACTACACTAACAAAGTGTTCGGCTTTGCGAAACTTAAAATAATGCGCAATGCCTAGATCATCAACGTTTAAAAGTCTTTGACCTTCTAAATCGCTTGGTTTAGGTTTGTCAAGTAAGTTGCTAACTAAGGTTTTATTGTCGGGTAAGTCTTTGGTAATTTTTTGAAAAAAACTCTTGTGCATTCAAGTTTTTGAAACCGCGAATCTCAACTCCGCTCTTGAGCTGTTCAACGGCTTGATCATTAACATGCTCTACGCTGACAGTCAGAGCGCCTTGTAAATCATCATAATCGTCAACTTTGAACAGGTACTGGTCATTAAAAATATCTTGGACACCAATTTGACTGGGAGAATAAGTTTCGCCAACGTTAAAATTTAAAGTGTCAAACTCTTTCAACGATGTGTAGTAAAAATTTTTAATAACGCCGATTTTTTTATCTTGATCGTCTTTCTCTAGTTTCTTGCCTTGGTCATCTCCCCAAACATTGCTGCAAGCAATGATACCGGCCACAGGCAAAGAAAATAGGCCACTTGAAGCGGTCAACAAAACTAATTTTCTTCCAGATTTTTTCATAAAGACATTATACCAATAATCGCGTATAAATTAGTCATCTAACTAGTTGAAAATAAGACCCGTGATTCGATCAATTCATAGTTTAGTTTGAGTTGCTGGTTTCTCAATTATTTCCAGCGTGCGATTGATGCTTTTGCTGGCTGTCATCTACAAAATTCTATGAGAATTGGCGGCAAATTATGCTCAGTTTTCAGACTAAAAAGCAGACCATAATTGCTGCCTGCTTGCGCTTTTACTAATCAGAGTTTAACACGGGTTAATTGTCCCACTTGCCTTATAGTCTGATCCAAGGCGCCTATGTCATCAAACGATTAGTTTCACGATCGTAAGTTTACTAAAGACCAATTATCTTCCTTGCCTACAAGTTCACGCCTAACATTGAAGTGCTTAGATCTGAATTTTACGCTGGTATTTTCAAAACAAAAAACCGGTTCCAGACCGGTTTTTAAAACCAAAATAAACTTAAAGTGTTTGGAGACTTATGGGATTAAATTTGTTTCGTGGTTATCCACTTTGGTGTTTTAACTTAAATTGACTTTTGCTAAAGCAGGTGGTAACACTGTTAAAAGACTGCTTTGAGCGGCGGAAAAGCGATTAAATTTCTAAGTGTTCAACTGTAAGAATTAATTTTTGATTCTGAGATTACTTATGACCAATTTTGTAAAACACTTCCCAAATTTTCCCAGTTACAATCAGCGGCTTGGCCATTTTATTTCGAATAGGTACGTAATCAAATCTAGATCAAAACGCACCAGGACCGGGAATCAAAGCTTTGTTATAGATTAAAATCGGACGATACTTGACACTAGCATTGTGACCACCTTCGTCCGGAAAGTCGGTTCAATAACTGCGTTCGACAAATTCAAAAAACACCATAACGCCCATCGCTTTTAGATTTTTTATAAATTCCAAATTCCATGTCTGATTGGTTTTGAATCCCAAAATACCTGATAAGGTGTTTCCGTGCTTTGTTTCTCGCTGATTAGGTTTGTCTGAATCGTAAGTAAAAGCCGAGGTTTTTAAAGCGGTTTGCCCCCATTGATGGGCCCATTGTGAACGAAGTTGGTCTGAATAATGATAATTATCAAAAACTTCTAATTTGTTGGTTTCGCCACTTGACAACAATTTAACCTCCACTCTTTTCCCGTCGAAATCTTGACGAGGTAAGGTCTTGCTCATCTTACTTATTAGGCCATTTAGAAGATGATCTCCGTCATCAACATACTTTTTAAGTAGTTGACCGAAGTTATTAGGTAACTCAATCTTGACTTCTGTTGGCAGAACATGAAGGTATTTTTCGGTCGACGGGTAAAGTTGTTGGTTATCAATATAAGGAGATACTAGTGGAATGTCACCACCAGGTGAGTTAGGCACCATTTGGACACCGACTTTGAACCTCATCACTGTTTTGCTATCTTCTGAACTCGGGTCGCCAGTTCTCTCAATTGTGGTGAACTGAAAGTACAAAAGCGCGTTACCCAGTAGTTCGCGAGCTGGGGGATTAAAATTTCACAATTGATTTTGGTCAAACGGAACCTTGTTCCACGGTAAAAATTACCACCCTGGTTAATTAATTCTAACCACCTGGCTACATCAACTCTGCTTTCGTAGTCAAAAGAAATTGAGTAACTTTCAACTTCTCCGCTTTGCTGATTGATTTTTTTATCACCAAACTTATTCAAAAAATGATGGTTTTTGGGTTTATTGTGAGCTCAGTTGAAATCAAACTCTGGCAAAGACTCGTGCCCATACATGTTCGCTAACGCGCCGCGTAGGTGAGAAGTGTCAAGAGAAAGATTTCCCCGATGTTTTCAAGTGAGTTGATGATTTAAACCTTGAAGCAAACGAACAACTTCCCGAAGAACCTGATCCTTTGTGTTAAAGCCGACAACAGTTTTTGCAAAAACCCTTCCCAGCAAATATTCGTTCCCCGGTATATACGTTTTTCCACCGTGCGGTTGAATTTTTCATAGCGCTTACCTTTTAAACCTACCACAAACTGAAATTCATGGCGATGTTCGTTGTCGTCATCTAACTTATCTCTTAAGTAGGTACTGTAGCCTCCCATAAAATCAATATCCAAAACTGAAAGTTGGTATTTATCGTTAATGGTTTGATCCTGGAATACATCTGCAAGACCAGAAAGTCTCATGAACGATTCAAGCTTATTGTTAGATTCTCTGACGGTTTTAAGCAGAGACATTTTAAGTCCGCGAGAATTTGTTTTTAGATCGTCGCCAATTTTCTTACTTCACTCAAGAACATGTTCTTGGAAAAATGTTTCAAAAGATTTAAATCCTCCGATCAAAATCGTTTGTGGACCAGGGATTTTTTGGTCAATAAAATGGAGAATAGGTCGAATTCGAATGCTTCCGTGAAAATCAACACTTTCTGGTCGTTCAACAATTTCAAATGTAACGCTGTAATCGCGATCAAGTTGCTTAATTTGATCTTTGAGCGATGCGGTTTTCGTGCTTAAATGCAGTTTCTCAAGAGTAAGTTCAGTGCCCAGAGAATAATTTTCGTTGTCGCCAATAAATAAATCGTTCAGCGTAGTTTGATCGTACACACGAAGATCTTGAACTTCTAGTAAGATAAACCGGCAATTTTGTCGTTGTGATGGAAACCATCAAAAACCTTGTCAATTACAATGGGTAAATCTTGGTGAGCTTTTTTCGTTTAGCATTGTTCCAAAATCCTTCTACAATTACTTCTTTGCTCCTTAGATAGTCAGACCTTGGACTTAAAACATCTGCTCGAACTGTGAGAGTTCCCAGGGCATCGCTTTTTCCTAGGACGGTTGCTTTAAATATCAAAGGTTCAACCTCAAAATTAGAAATATCTACCCAAGTTCTTCAAACTGATAAGAACGGAAAAGTTTGAACTTAGAGACTAGTGTTCTCGCTAGATCAGAAGAAAGTCGTTCTGGTAATTGATTTGATTTTACGTCAATCAAGTGATCAATTTCCGTCTTAAAACCTTCCAAAGTAAACGTTAGAGTTTGAATAGCCCCGCCGCGTGATAAAGTCAATCTAACAACAACGCGTTTAAGTTTTTTATCTAAAGATTCCAATTCCCAGTTAAGTTTGATATCGCTTGGTATGTTTTGGCGGCATAACAATTTTTCAACCCAAAGCGTCATCTTCGATCAGTTCAGCCGTAATTTTTTCAAAATCAATGTCAAAGTAACGCGACTTGGGATCAATTTTAATTTTTATGTTGCGAACGTCGTCTGCCTTGTTAAGTTCAAGAATTTGCTTGACCATTTCCGCGATTGTTTGGATATCTAAATCACTCTTTTTTAGAAATCCTTTCAGCGTTAGTGTTTCCTTTTTGACTACTCCCTGTTTGCTTAATTCTAAGGTGATTGTCAATTTACCGTTTTCAATGTCAACTGCTTCAACCAAAATTTTAACTATTGCTTTGCGTAAATTTAGATCTAGTAAATCTAACGAAGAAAGCGTCAAGAAACTGCCTTCTTTGCCAAAGTGATCGGCAACCTTGTCGTTGACTTTAAGCGTTTGTAAACGTTGCTTAATCAAAGCCAACAACTCATTCAATTGATCGCTAACTTTTTTAAATCCTGCAATCGTAAAACTTCGACTCGCTTTGACCCCTTCTCTAGTCAACTCAACTCTAATTACTACTTGTCCCGTCAGGTCATCAATTTTTTCTACAATGCATTTCATTTCCGTGTTTTTAACAAAGCTATCTGGTAAATTTATCAATCCCAATTTTTGGTAATCAATCTCTTGTTTTAGCGCAGCTATTTCGGAAGGTATAATGTCGCTCTTGCTGGTTTGAGTTCAATTTTTGCCAATTCAGTCAAAAACCAAGTTTAGTTGACTTTCCACGACACCAACTCTTTTATAACCTTTAATCACAAGCATTTTTTCCGTTTGAATGTTGGAGTTAGTGATGGTGATTTTAACGCTAATCTCCCCTTGTTGATCGTCAAATCGTTCAATTCTTATTGCGAGTTCAAAAATTTCTCCAAACGTCTGCGGTAGTTGCTTAAGACCAAGATGCTTAGCGTCTACTTCTTGGTAAAGAACACCCACCTTAGTTGGTAATTTGTCGCTCAGAGAGGTGTTTGATCAATTATTATCAATTCATTCACTCAGTTCTTGAACTTGTTTTTTGACCTCTTTAATTTGGTCTTCGGTCGTCTTGAACCCAGACACGGTAATTTCCGAACTTATTGACTCAGACTCTTTTCTAACTTCAACTTTGACTTTGACGGTTCCCCTTCGATCACTAAGACCTAAAATAGTCAAAATAATTTCGGCACCTTGTTTTTGCTGCTTTGTTAAGTCATCAAGCCCTAAGTCATCAAAGCTAACTATCTGGTCTTCCTGACCAATTTGACTAGGTAACTTGCCACTCTTTCTTGTTAACGATCCTCTGCTTTGAATTAAGTCAATCACTTGTGCGAGTTGATCTAAGATTTTCCGGTAACCTCTGATGGCAATTTCGCTTTCATGAGAGACACCCCGGTGCGAAAGCGTTACTTTAATCTTCACCTCACCTTTGGCATCGTCTGCACTAACAAAAACAATTTCAAAATTAATGCCTTGGTCGCTTATTTCTTTGAAATCACCAATCCCTAGAGCTTTAAAATCAATTTTTTGCCCTGGTCTTCCGATGGAACTCGGCATTTTATCTCTGTGGGCACTCAAACCACGATTATCTTCAATTCACTTTATTTTTGCGGTGAGAATGTTAAGAACTTCATCGTTAGTTTTATATCCCTTAATTTTCCATTTGATTTCCCGTTTGTGGGTGGCTTGTTTAGTATCTTTTCTAATTGTTAAAGAAATCTCAAGTGTTCCGTCATTGTCGTTTGCCTGGTCGATAACCATCTCAATTTCGTACTCACCAAACAAGTTTTTCGGTAAATCGTGTAAACCTAACTCTTTAAAACTAACCAAAGTTTTCCCGGCAGCGATTTCACTCGGAAGTTTATCTCTTAAACTCGTGCGTCCGCGGTTAATCACAATCCATTCAAGAAGTTCGCCCATTTCTTGATCGTGAGTTTTGTAACCGGTGATCACAAAATTCTTGGAGCGTGATTGATCTTCTTTGGAAGCGGTAACTTTTACTTCAAGATTACCTTCAAAATCGTCGGTGTTGACAATTTCAAAACTGATTGAAGCTCCGTTTCTTTTCTCTTCGGGAATACTTTGTACACCTAGTCTATTCAAAGTGACCGGCGCGTTTTCTGAACCTATTTGACTTGGTCGCTCACTATTGTTAGAAGTGGAAACAAGATTTTGAGAGATTCATTCCACCAAAGACTTAAGTTCTTCGGCGATCTTTTCTTGTTGCTCCTTAATAACTTGGGCGATTTTCTTGTACCCTCTCACCACGAGCCTGTCGTTAAGTGATTGGTTATTTTTACTCAAACTAACCTCTAACCCAATTTCTCCGTTTTGATCGCTAACTCAATTGATTCTCAGTTGAATCGCTATACCCGTTTGGGTCTCTTCATCAATCTCCTGCAAACCAAGTTTTTCAAAATTAGTTGTCTCTTGAGGCTCGCCAACTTGCGATGGCAACTTTTGATCAAAAACGGTTCGATCGCGATTTCGTCTAATGTAATTAAGCAGGTCTTGCAACTCTTGGTTTGTTTGACGACGTAATTCGTCGCTAATTTGTTTGTTTGTCGCGTAACCTTGAATGAGTAAGTTTGCTTCCAACTGAGCTTTACCAACACTAATGGTGATTAGCAATGCCAGCGTTCCTCTCTGGTCGTCAGCAACCCTAAATCTATCGTCATTTTAACGCCGTTTTGGTACTTTTCAGGCAGAGCATCCAAACCAAGCGTAGACAAGTTTTGGTGTTGGCCTGAATAAAACTTCTTCTTAACTTCTGAAGGCAAGGTTTGTTTTAACCTAGTTATTTTTCTCCATTCGTTTTCTAGGTAGTTTTTGACTGCTTGGGCTTTAGCATGCGATAAATCGTACTTAGTACCTTCGGTCGTTAAAAAACCGCTGATCAAGATTCTCTTAGTTCTAATTAAAGAATTGCCGTCGCTAGAAGTTTTAAACTCTATAATTAGTTCAATTTGACCTTCATCGTCGCTAGTCTTGTCTCCGCGTTTGAAACCAACTTTAATGTCCTCGCTTAATTCGGGGAAAGGTCCAATTCCGAGTTGATCTCAAAAATCGGCGTCGTTGATTCTTTGCATTACCCTTGAAGGCAATACGTCATCGTAAGAGGTATTAGTGTCTCTTAACTTTTTCAGTGCTTTGTTAATTTGATCAAGTCGCTCTTTTAAAACTGGATCCTCTAATGCCAAGTTGGTGACGGTAAACTGTCTTTCTAACGTGTGGCCCGCGATACTAATTTCCAAGTTAATGACTACTTCTCCGACTGCATCGTTATGAGAAACGATATCAATCAGGTGTCGAGCCTTACGAAATTTAAAGTGCTTGTCAATTCCCAAGGTTTCAACGCTTAAAGTTTTTAAAAACTCTAGGTCGCTTGGTTTTGGTTTTTTTAATAAATCACTAGTTAATGTACTGCGATCGGGCAAGTCTTTAACCACTGTTTCTAAAAACTCATCAGCACTCAGCGACTTAAAACCGCGCACTTGAACGTCGTTACGGAGCACAGTTGAACTTTTAACGTGCTCTACGCTAACTACTAGTGTTCCCTTTAGATCATCGTAATCGTTGACTTCAAACTCAAATTCATCGCTAAAAATTTCATCAATTCCTAATGCACTAGCTTGGTAACGTTTTCCAATTTCAAAGTTTAGGGTGTTAATGTTTCCCAGCGCTGTTGTGTAAGAGTCTTTCGGATTAACGATTTTTTTCTTATCGTCCTTATCTGGATTTTTCTCATCCTCTTTTTCTCAGGCGCTTCCACAGGCCATCAAAGAGGCGACGGGTAAAGTAACTAAACCTAAGTTTGTAGCAAGCAAAAATATTTTTTTCATTTTCAATTCCTTTTCTGAACCATTATACCATTTTGAAATCGTTAAATTTACCGTTGGAAACTCATCAACCTAACTGAAAGCATTTGATTGATAACTTCTTTTCAAAGTCTCCTCACGAATGATAAACTGACGATTTAACTCCATCAGTTTCAAATAAAAATCCCCAACTGACCGTTGGGGAAATTAGTTGGAAAAGTTCCGGGCAGTTTCACACGCAACTTGAGGAATTGCTATTTAGCTTCAATTCCAGATTTTTAGGAGTGCCATTGCTACACAATTTCGTCCATAAATTGCAAAGTTTTCGCATTTTCTAGCGGATTTTTTCAAATAATGACTAAATAGGTGGAGTCAGTTTGTAGTACAGCACTCAAATGTATCTACTTCTGATTAAATTTGGTTTTTGAGTTGAATTGACATACAAGAGAGTTTCGGGTTGTAAATTCGTCCAAAGGTAAGTGTTGTAAACAAGCCAAGGTCGGAAATAAATGGCAGCGTTATATTTTTTGTCGTTGTAACCTATCTTATGGTTAAACGTGGTTTCGTAGATTTTCTCAAACACGATCGTTATCCCAAGTTCATCTAAGTACTTTTTAAATTCAATCGTGTGCTGTTTAAATTTACCCGGAATGCGGGTGTAGCGTTGGGAAACAAAAATGTCTTCTATGCGGTAGCCATTCAACCCACCCGGATTGTAAAAGCCTGCAGAAAAGCCTGTAAAATACGGCAAGAGAAAACCACAGAACGGTTAGCCTGGTTATCAAATAATTGCTCTTTAGCTTTAAGGTTAGCATCTAAGGGCGTGGATGTGTCATGCACTGGATCGGAAGAGCCAAAAACTGGTAACTTAACTTCCATTACGTAATGTCCATCGAAACTTCTAAGAATTTTGGTCCCTAAATCGCTTTGCATCTTTGGCGTAAAAAGTTTAGTTTCTAAGTTTTTCCTTTGATTCACAACATCTATCATGAAACCATGCATGTCATCTTGAACACGAAATTTAAAAATGCCGTTGATCGGTTGAAGTCTTAAACTCTCGTTCACGAGCGCACTGGCATTAGTCAAAGGATTATCAGTTCAGCGAGCCGGTGAATCACCTTTTACGGGTGAAATTGTCCGGTAAATAACTGCGGCTTCAAAAATCATGTAGTAAGGGTAGCCATTTTTTGAACTATCAATTCTAATGAATTTGAAATAAGGCTCAGCCTGGTCAAAGAGCGTTCTTAAATTAGGACCGACGTTCTCAAAAGTATCTTTTCAAAGCGCGGGAATTTTTTTCAACTAACGTAGTATCTTTGACTGTCAATTGCCTTGAGTCATTTTTTGCACGTCAGAAGGTTTTTCGTAATTAATTGGCACCTTCAAGTCAAATCTTCTGTCAAATTCCGGGAACTTCTCAGCCTGGACAATAACTTTTCTAATTTTTTCTTCTTGGCTTTGTGAATCGGATTGTTTGTTAAATCAGATGGAAACTCAGGTAAGGAGTCGGATCCGTAAATCTGTTGCAAAATTCCTCGAAAGTGGCTCTTGTCAACGTCTACTTGCAAGTCAGACGTAAAGTATTCCTGTGAATTAATTCATTGTTCAAAAGCTCCAGCGATGCTCTCCTTTGAATCAAATCCGGTCAACGTTCTGACAAAACTTCTCTTGTATCGGTAAAAATCATTTGCGTAGACTTTTGGTTGAAATCGTCGTACTCTCTTCCCTTGAGACCGATCACAAACACAAATTCACCCTCGGTTGGGTATGAATCTAAGAAAAATCAACTTTCTTCCACGTGAGCATTGGTGTAAAGAGTCGCTTTGATCTCCAGAGTATATTCGTCATCAAACGTAAAAGTTGGGAATTTTTTGGCTAGACCGGTAATTTCCATAAACGACTTGGCTTTCGTGCTATCAAAGGTAAGGTCCCGGAGAACCGAGTCTATCCCCGTGTACTTAATTAGCGAACCGATTAGACCTTGCGAATCAGTCGCTATTTGGGCTGGAATTTGTTTTCTTCACTTGATAACATGTTCAAAGAAGTAATCTTCAAAACTTGGGAAGCCGCTGATAACAATTGTACGATCTGCAATGACCTGCTGATCTACCAAGCGGATAAGGGAGCGACTAGGATGCTGCCGTGAAAATTGGTTCCATTGGGAATTTCTACCAATTCAAAAAAGAGTTGACAATCAGGATCTAGTTTGGTTAAAATCTGTTCCAAAAATGACGTCTTGTTGACTAATTCTAATTTGTGTAAAGAAAGCTCTTCAGCTAGAGGGCGGACGGAGTACTCACCACTGATTCACCAATTTGATTTACCGGTTTTGTCGTAACTTAGTAATTCGCTTATTTGATCTTCAGAAAGACTGCTGAGCCTTACATCGTAGTAAAAGTCTTGAAAAATTAGGTTAATCGTAGTCAACATTTTTTCTTTAGCAGCGGCGCGCTTAGAGTCGTTTCAATAGTTTTCAATCGTGATTTTCTTTTCTTGACTGTGAGAACCACTTTTGACGGCAAGCATGACAGTTACTACGCCGCTAGTGTCATCAACTTCCAAAACGTTCCAACTAACGGCCGCGTTATTTAATCTTGCATCGTCAATACGATCAATTCCAAGTTGGTCATAACTGTATTTTGTGCCTACTTCAAAATCAGTGACTAACTTTTTGGTGAAAGCGGTTGTCATTTTGCTGGGCAATTTTGCGACTATATCCGCAACATCTTTTTGGTCAAGACTCTCAAAACCATTAAACTTGAAGACAAATGTGTGACTTACTTGACCATAACTAACTAGCAAACTAAACACTATTGATTCACGGTCGGTTAACTCTTTAATCAGCACTCATTGCAACTTTACGCCGTAAAGACGCGGGGGCAAAGTAACTCCAAACTCGGAAGATCTGTGTTCAATGTCTTCGGCGGTTATTTTTCAAGGATCACGCCCATGGTAGTATGAACCTGGTTCGATCTTAAACGTGTGACTATCGCTGTTGTCACCCATGCCGTTTTTTCACGGATAAATTTAAGAGTTTTGGCGACCTTGTTTTGGTCGTGCTCTTGTCTTGTCATGAAACCGCCCATGACATAATTACGTCTCAAGTGTAAGCTTTTTATTTGAATGTGGATGTTAATTTTTATCCATCCCTCTTTATCGTTATAGTCAACCTTGTACATATCAAGCTCAGCGTGATGAAGTTCTTCGTCAGTTGGTTTTTTGAGATTAAAAGTGTCAAATAAAATTAACGATCCTACTCTAGACAAATCACTTGGTAACACATGGGCTATATTTGCTTGAGATAAACGATTGACCACTACCTCGTAAACTTCTTCTAAAATCCTTCCATTCTCTGGATCAACACTTTTAAAACCAAAAACGGTTAACTCCCGGGTTAGTTTTGTTTTGCCTCTCTCAATTTTTAGGTCAACTTTTATGGTTCCTAGAAGGTCATTAAACTCTTTAACCGTTAAATCGTAGTAAGTCCAGTTCAAATGCTAGATGCTAATCCAAGCTCTTGGAAAGTAACTTTGTTGCCAACGTTTTTAAGTTCGGAGGGCAACTTGTCGCTAAAACTAGTTGGTGCTAAGTTAGCAAACTTTGTAGCGAAAATTTTTTCTAGGTACATCGAGTTAGTTTGGTAGCCCTTGATAGTGATCAGTGTATCTTCATTCCCGTGGGCTGTCAAATCTTTTACGAGCAACTTAATGGTGCCTAAATCGTCATCGGTCTCAACAATTGAAAATTCAAACTTAATGTTTTTTCTAGGTTGAACGGGCAAAGGTTGTAAACCGAGTTTTTCCAAAGTTAATTTGCCATCTAGCTCTGTCAAACTTGAAGGCAATCGGTCGTTCAAACTTGTTCGCAAACCATCAATTTGTTTGACAAGTTTGTTAAACTCGGGAGTAATTTCTAAATTTTTGTTTAAATTGTCGCCACTATCACGGTAAAAACCCTCAACCAAAACGTTTGTTTCTAACTTTGTCTTTCCAACTTTGATCTCTGCTAGCAGAGTTAGTGTACCCTTCTGATCGTCAGCGACTTTTGCGGTAAAGTGGATCTGCGCATTTGCAAACAGTCAACTCGGTAAAGCAGGTAGTCCTAAATTAGTTAAGCGACCTTGACTTGCTACAAACGCTTTTTTAGCAGCCGAAGCAGGCAGTTTGTCGTGCTTTGTTTTCCAAACAAAACTTTCTCGCAGGTAGTTTTTAATTTTTTGAGCGCGGGTTTGATCTGTGCGGTCTTTGACTTTTTCAGAATTTAAAAACCCGCGGATCATAACAGTTTTGCTTTTTTGAAACACCTGGTTATCAAACTCAAAAAACATTTTGGTTTTTAACTCAATTTGGCCGGTTAAATCGCTCGTGTTAACTCCCTTTTCAAAAGCAATTTGGATTCCCTCAGGCAACTTGTCAATCTCAGGAAATTTACCAACTCCTAGTTGGTCGTAAAAGTCGTGATCCCCGATCCTTTGCATGAGCGTCGAAGGCAACTTGTTAGAATGAGTAGTTTCTGCATCTTTAAATTTCTCCAGTACCTTCATAATTGCATCTAAGCGCTTGACCACCTTCGGGTCAACGTTTGACTTAAGACCCACTACTTTAAGCGGTAAATCTAGCTGCTCTCCGCCCAAGGTAACACTTAAGATAATCTCTAACTGGCCCGCAGATTCTTCGTAACGGAGGATTTTAATTTTGTGCTCGGCTTGACGAAAGTCAAAATAGTCGTCAATTCCTAAGTCTTTGGCGGCAAGAGATTTAATGTCGGTCAAAAAACTGGCGTCTAATTTTTGTTCTAAAGAAGTTGTCAGTTCCATCTGCGGAGGTAAACAGCCGCGTAATCTTGCAAAAAAATCAGACGGCCGGATTTTTTGAAACCCGGAAATTGTTAACCCCGTTTTTAAAATTTGACTACTTCCATCAACTTTTTTCAAACGAAGATCCGCTTGCAATTGACCAGTTAAATCATTGGTAACTTTAACTTCAAACTGGTGCTGCTCACTAAAATTTTGCGCAAGACCCATTTGAGCAGGCGAATACAAGTGACCCTTTTTAAAATCCAAAACCGCTGTGTCATTTAAAACTGTCAAATAAGATTTTTTAACTCCGGATGACTTATGCGGAGTTTGGTGGCGGTTTTGTTCTGACGATCCAAACCCAAGGGTGCAACTAACTAAAGAGGTGGCCGACAAAACGCCTAGGCCTAAAAATGTGCTGAGTAAGGTAAACTTTCTCACATTGTTCCTTTCAGATGTAAACTAAGATTTATCTAATTAACCAAGATGATTTAATCAACTGCAAAGTTTTGCCACCAAGATTCAACCAATGCCGAAGGTCGTGTTTCAAGTAAGTGGTAGTCACTCTTCCAAGAAAACTAGTCTATCGCGGTAGGTTAATAAGATTTTTTAGATCAAACGCTCATCGCTTGATAACGCACTTAACCTACTTAGGAGGGGCTAGCAATTTGTAGTGAAATTCTCAAATGGTTTCACTTCTGATAAAAATTGGATTTTGAGCTGAGTTGACGTAGGTAACAGGTTTCTTTTCCCAACTTTTCCATAGATGGGCATTGTAAATAAGTCAAGGTCGGAAATGACTGATGGCGTTATATTTTTCGGATCTATAACTTACTGAGGTATCAAACCCGCTCGTGTAGATTTTCTCAAACATAATCGTTACACCAAGTTCATCCAGGTATTTTTTAAACTCAATTGGGTAATTTGTAAATCTATCCGGTAAGCGAGAGTAACGTTTGGCAACAAAAATATCTTCTATGCGGTAACCAGCCAACTGACCCGGGTTATTTTTGCCTTTAAAATATGGCCAAAGGAACAAGCCGCGGGAAAGGTTAGCTTGACGATCGAATAGCCACTCTTTAGCTCTTGAATTAACCACTGAAGTTGGTTGTAGATCAACCGGTATTGTGTCAACTGTCCCGAAAGTTGGCAATTTAACTTCAATTTTGTGACGGCGATCACCTCAACTTTCAAAAATTTTGACTCCTAAATCACTTTTGGTCTTTGGAGTGAAAAGTTTGGCTTCTAAATTGCTCTTTTGCTCACCACATCCCACATGAAATTTCTCATGTTACTTTGTGATTGAAATTTAAAAATGCCGTTGATCGGTTGAAGCAGACTATCTTGTATGAGCGTACCGGCGTAGGTCGGCGGATTATCGATTCAGCGATCCGGTAAATCGCCTTTTATGGGTGAAATTGTTCGGAAACGAATTGCGACTTTAAAAATCATGTAATCACTAAAATCACCTTTTTCAATTTTGATGAATTTAAAGTAAGGTTCGGCTTGGTCAAGAAGCACCCTTAGGTTGCGACCCTTTCCTCAAAAGTATATCTTCAGGCTGCGGGTATTTTCTTTCAACTAACGTAGTGTTTTTGTCTGCTAATTGCCTTGAGTCATTTTTCTACATCGGAAGGTTTTTCGTAATCAATTGCCACCATTTGATCAAGCTCTTGGTGCTCTTTGGTGGCCTGGGACAACAATTTTGCTAAACGTCTTCTCTTGACGCCGTGGATAGGATTATTTGATAAATCAGCTGGAAACTCAGGCAAAGTCTCTGAACCGTAAATTTGTTGCAAAATTCCTCGAAAGTGGGTTTTGTCAATGTCTTGTACCCAATCTGACCCAAAATGTCTTGGCCAATTGATTCATTCTTTAAAAGCCCCAGCGATGTTATCTTTTGACTCAAAACCGGTCAACGTTTTGCTAAAACTTCTCTTCTCCTGATTCAGTTTGTTAGCGTAAACTTTCTGGTTAAAATCGTCGTACTCTCGTCCCTTAAGACCGATCACAAACACAAATTCACCCTCGGTTGGGTATGTAGGTAGGTACATGAAATCTTCTCTAATAAGAAAATCGGCGTAAATAACTGCTTTCACCTCCAGGGTATATTTGCCATCAAACGTAAAAATTGGTAATTTTTTGCCTAGGCCGGTAATTTCCATGAACGACTTGACTTTCATGCTATCAGCTTTGAGACTCCAGATCCTATCTTCTATGTCCACATACTTAACTAGTGAACCGATTAGGCCTTGCGAATCGGTTGCGATTTTAGCCGGGATTTGCTGTTTTCAATTGAGAACTTGAGTCTGGAAGTAACCTTCAAAATTTTGGAAACCGCTAATAATAATTGAGTGCTGTTCCCTAACTTCCTGGTCTACCAGGTGGATGACGGGTCTAACTCTGATGCTGCCGTGAAAATCAATTCCGCTGGGGATTTCCACCAATTCAAAAAAGATCTGACAATCAGGATCAATTTTTTTCTAAAGCTTGTTTTAGAGCCGGCATCTTAGTCGCCAGTTCTAATTCCTGCCAGGAAATTTTTGCCCCACAGCGTACTTTGGATGGTCACCGTTAATTCACCAATTTGATCGATTCGTTTTATCGTAGCTTAGTAATCCGCTTGTTTGCTGAGCAGAAAGACCACTTATCTCTTTATCATGGTAAAACTCTTGGAAAATCTCGTCAATTTGACCCGAAATTTTGTCTCTAGCAACTCGACGTCTAATGTCATCTCAATAGTTTTCAATTGTAATCTTCTTTTCTTTGCTGTAGTTTCCGCTGACAATCTTAAACAAGACGATGACTTTGCCCTTGCGGTCGTCTGTTTCTAAGACTGTCAAGCTAATGTCAGAGTAATCAATTCTTCGGTCATCAAAGGCATCAATTCCCAATTGATAGTTTCTGTATCTTTGACCGACTACATAGTCAGTAACTCTTTTTTTCGCCAAAAATGTAATCATTTGGCTCGGCAATTTTGCCACAATATCGTTAACGGTTTCAATGGTTAATTTTTCAAAACCATGGATGTGGAAAGTTAACGTATGTCTTGCTTTGCGGAAACTAACTAACAATTGGAACACCAACGTATTGCGAGTAGTTAGCGAACTAACTACTGACCAATGCAAATCTACGCCGTAAAGATTAGAGGGAATTTCGATGCCAAAACCTCTGTAGTCGCGAGCGATGTCTTCAGCGGTAATTTTTGAAGTGTCCCAACCGTGGTAATGAGTAAAGGGTCGAATTTTAAGCGTGAAATTGTCGGTGGTTAAGTCCCCGCCGTTTCTTTCACGAATTTTTTGCACAACTTCGGTTACTTTTTCCTCGTCAAACTGCTGCGCGGTCACGAATCCGCTCATTAGGTAATCTCTTCGTAAGTAAAAGCCATCCTTCTCAATCTCTATGTGCCACTTGATTAAACCTTTTTCGTCGTCAAGTTCTGTCGCATGCAAGTCGTACTTAGTTCCTTTGAGTTGTTCCTTAGATAGGTCGGACAAACCCAGTCACGCCAAAGACACCGTTTCGTATGAAGTAATAAGACTAGTTGGCATTAAATCTCTTCTGACCCTGTCTAAGCGCTCAGTGATTAATTTGTAAACATCTTCTAGGGTGCTAGCAATTGCTGGATCAATGCTTCTAAAACCAAGAATTGTTAATGGACCTCTAGCACTGGCCTTCCCACGGGCGATTTCTAGGTTGACCGTGACACTTCCTGCCACATCGTTTGCTTGATTAACCGTTAAATTTAACCTAGGTGCTTGACTTTCGTCCCACCCAGGTAGAGTGATTCCCAAATCTTCAAAAGTAGTCTGCTCGTTGACATTTACGATTTCCGAAGGCAATTTTTTCGGTAAAAATGGTCCGCGGTAATTGATGGGATAATTTGGTGACAATTTTTACTAAGTACGATGAATTGGTTTCAAACCCTCGCAAATTGATGACAAGTGATTCTCTTTCGCCGCTTTGTCAAGTGCTAACAAGAAGTTTTACTAGTCCTAGATCGTCATCGGTCTCGACAATTGACAATTCAAAATTAGCGTCTTGTCTGCGTTTGCTGCTCAAGGGTTGGAATCCAAGCTTTGCAAAAGTCAACTTGCCCTTTAGTCCTCTAAGACGAGAGGGCAACGTATCCTTGAGACTTGTCTTTGCGTTACTAATTTGATCTAAAAATTCCTTGAGATCACGAGGGATTTTTGAATCCTTTACCAAGCGATTTGGGCCATCAAAGTAAAACCCCTCAACCAAAACGCTTGTCTCTAACCTCACTTTACCGACTTTAATCTCAACTAAAAGTGTTAGTGTACCTCTTAGGTCATCAGCAGCTTGAGCGGTGAAACTAATTTGCGCCTGATCAAATAATCAACTCGGCAAAGCCGGCAACCCTAAGTTAGTTAGCCCTCCTCCACTCGCCACAAAAGCCTTTTTAGCGGCTGAAGCCGGAAGTTTGTCGTACTTGGTTTTTCAGACGGTTTTTTTGACAAGGTGGTCTTTAATTTTTTGAGCGTGAGTTTGATGCTGATGGTTTTGATGTTCGTGGTTTTCATGTCGATCTGAAGTTAAAAACCCGCTAATCATAACCGTTTTACTTCTTGCGTACTCAAAGTTTTTGTGTTTGAAAAGCATCGTAATTTTTAACTCAATTTGGCCGGTTAAATCACTAGTATTAAGACCTTTTTCAAAGGTGATTTTCGTATCTTCGGATAACTGGTCAAACTTAGGCAAGGGTCCAACACCCAAGTGATCATAAAAGTCAACATCCCCGATTCTTTGCATGAGCACGGAAGGCAGCTTATTAGACCGGGTAGTTTCTGAATCTTCAAATTGGCTAAGCGCCTTAAGAACTTGGTTTAGACGCGCACTAACTTCAGGGTCAACATCAGACTTAAAACCAACTACATCAAACTGTAAATAAGTCGTCTCTCCGCCCAGAGAAACGGTGAGAACAACTGCCAATTTCCCCGCAGCTTGGTCATAACTGAGCACCTCCGCTTTGTGCTGGGCTTGACGAAAATCAAAGTGGTGATCGATGCCCAAATCTTTCGCTGTTAGAGAATTAACATTTTCAAAGAAATTCGTTTCTAACTTAGTTTTTAAAGAGGTTTCTATCTCTTTTTCTGAAGCCACTGCGCTGCGTAATTTGGCAAAAAACTCAGTCGGTTTAACTTTTTTAAACCCCGAAATTATCAGTTCCTTTTCTAAAATTTGACTACTACCATCAGACTTTTTGACACGAAGATTTGTTTGTAGTTGACCAGCCAAATCATCGGCAGTTACAACTTCAAACTGGTGCTCCTTAGTAAAATGGTTTCAAGACCGACTTGCGCGGGTGAATAAAAACGCCCTTCTTTAAAATTCAGAACTGGCTTGTTAGTAAAAATAGTCGAGTAGGATTGTTGGCGCGCAGCAGATTTATGTGTTTTGTTTTTGCGCTCCTTAACTGGTTCAGATTCAAATATGCAACTCGCTAGAGAAGCTACGGGCAAAAGACCTAGGCCAAGGTAGGCACTAGTTAAAGCAAATTTTTTCATTTTCTTCCTTTCAGATGTACACTAGTTTAATTCTACTCCTGCTCTAAACGGGTTTAGCAAAGCGTTAAGGTAAAATAACGCTCACCTAGTTGTTGGCGCTTGCTTCACAAAATTTTTTAAAAGTTTAGTTTTCGAGCCCTAATAACTTTCCCATGTTGCCAAAACTCGTCAATTTTAAATTTTTCCAAAAAAACTCGCCCAACTTTAAAGTTGGGCGAGTCAACAAGTCTTGGCGTTTAATTTCTAACTAGTTTGTAGAGAAGTTCCCAAGTTACATCGCTTTTAACAAGAATTGGTCGGTTGGCGGAGTTGATGTAAGTATCTGGTATGTGCCGGTAAGCGAGTCAAGAGTGGGCGTTATAAAGTAGTCAAGGGCGCACCTTAATAACCGCATTGTAGTCGTGATGGTTGTAGTCAAGTTCGTGAGTAAATCAATGGTAGGCGGTTTTTTCAAACACAATTGTGATGCCAAGTTCACCAAGGTATTTCGTGAAGTTGATTTCGTGTTCTTTGTATTTGGTTGGATAATGAGAATAACGCTTGGAAACTAGAAGATTTTCTAAGGCGTGAGAAACTAAAAAGCCTGGAGCTCCTTCGCCGTGCTGGAAGCTAGGTCAAACTAGGTGACCTAGTTGGCGAAGAGCTTGCTCATCTCAAAGCAGTTTCTTCGCTCTCAAGTCTCTTTCCCATTTTGGTTCGTTGTCAAAATTTCTGATTTTCCCGTCTTCGTAAGTGGCTCCAAAAACCGGCAATTTAACTTCAATTCTGTAATTCTTTTCAGTGGTGTTGTGTTTCAATACTTTTACACCTAAATCGTTTTCCAATTTTTGGTTAAACAATTTGCTTTTGACAGCATCTAACTTAACTACGTTTTGCATAAACTCTCTCAAGTTGCTTGGCACACGCAAGTGGAAGTAATGGGATTTGACTTTGGTAAGCAGACTGTTAAAACTAGTTTGATTTCAAGAGTTGAAAGGTAAAGGATTCTGGTCTCATGTGGAAGGCAAGTCACCTTTTTTGGGCGAAATTGTTCGATAATTTACACCCGTCTCAAAAACCATGATAGTTTTTCCTTCTCCATCATCAATCACTTGTCTAAACTTAAAATAAGGGATAACTTGATCAACTAATGGTCGCAAACTAGCATCAAAAGCTTTGTCTCAGGCGATTGGTATTTTGCTATAAATTTTAGAATCACGGTTAAGTTGCTTGTCAATAGCGGCCAATCACTTCTTGACGCTGGCAGCATCATAATAGTCAACCTTAACCATTTTTTTTCTGTGATCGTTATGTTGTTTTTCTGCCTTATCAAGCAAATACTTCAGCATTTTTGCCTTATCCTCGTAAATTGACGATGAAGCAAAATTGTACGCAAACTCAGGAAGTGCACTTCCGCCGTAAATTCCTTTTAAAACACCCATAAAGTGGGTATTATCAATATCGTTTGTTGATACATCAAATGGATTGTCGCGGTTATACTTTCTGACCCATGACTCATATGCCTTATTCACGCTATCAATCGAGTCAAAGCCGGTCAGCGTTTTGACAAAACTTCTCTTATTTTGATGCAGTTTGTTATCGTAAACTCTTTGGTTGAAATAATCGTAATTCTGTCCCTTAAGACCGATCACAAACACAAACTCACCCTCGGACGGCTGTACATTAAAGTATTGTTTTGTAACAATTGAGTCCGTGTAGAAAACTGCCTTCACTTCCAGGGTATATTTGCCATCAAACGTAAAAACTGGTAATTTTTTGTCTAGACCGGTAATTTCCATGAATGACTTGGCTCTAATGTTATCGCCCTTGAGTCCAAAAATCTTATATTGTATATCCGCGTATTCAACTAGCGACGCAATTAGACCTTGCGATTCGGTTGCGATTTTAGCGGGAATTTTTCCCTTTCAATTGTTAACTTGAGCATGGAAATAATCTTCAAAACTTCGTAATCCGCCGATCACAATTGCTCTTGAAAAAATTTCTAAGTCAACGTACCGCACGACTGCCCGCACCCTGATGCTGCCTTGAAAATTGGCGCTTTCAGGGCGCTCGACAATTTCAAACGAAAACTTATAGTTGGGATCCATTCGACGGATTTGTTCCGCAAGCAATTGGTGTTTCTTAACAAGTTTTAATTCGTCTAATGAAAACTCCTTACCTTGGGACCAACGTGGGTTGTCACCGATGAACAGACTACCGTGATTGACTTTATCGTAAACAAGCAGTTCGTTAACTTGTTGCTCCGAAAGGTCACCAATCTTTTTATCTCGGTAAAAATCTTTGAAAACATTGTAGAAGTTTGCCACTTTTATCCGAGTTTTTTCGCGCTTAGCTTCGTTCCAGTAACCCTCAATGAAAATTGTCTTGCTCTTTTTAAAATCGGTGGAATCGGTTCAAAGTGTCGCTTTTATTTCAAGTGTGCCTTTTTGGTCGTCTAACTTGAGAACGACTAATTTGAATTTAAGTATCTCGTCTAACACATCAGGGAAGTTAACTCCCAATTGAGCAAAAGTGTATTGTTGGTTGACCTTAAAATCACGAACGGATTTTTCGCTTAATTTAGTTGTCAAGCGGAATGGCAACTCTTGCAACTTAGTTTCAATCAACTTTTCAATGTACGGTTTAAAACCTTCAATCCTGAAAATAACTCTCTGCGTGATTTCACCTCGCGACACTTCCAAAGTCACGATTACCTTTTTGTTAGCCTCTTTGGTTAGAAGTTCTAGAGATCACTCTACTTCAAAATCATTTGAGATTATAGGCAGGAGGATTTTCCAAGCAAGCGGATTTTTCTTGATTTCATCAATGGTAATTTTTGAAACATCACGGTCGTAAACTTCGGAATTGCGGTCAACTTTGATAATGATCTCTTTGGCAGAAGAATCAAAACCGTTTTGTTTTTTAATCTGCTCAACTAACCTATTAACTGCTTCGCGGTCCAAAGTTGACTTCTTGAGAAAACCGTCAAGCACTAAAGTGCTGGTTTTCTTTTCGCCCAGCTTGATAAGTTCTAGGCTAACCACTAGTTCACCGGCGTTGTCATCGGTTTTTTCCACCAGCATTTTGATTTTAATTCCTTTTCTCTCGCTGGAATCTAACTCTGGCAAGCCAAACTTAAGGAAGCTTAGCGATGCGCCTTTTTGACCCATTTGACTAGGCAGTAAGTTTAATCTAACTTTTTTCAGACGTTGCTTAATTAACTCCAGTAGTTCACTCAATTGTTGAGATACTTTTTTAAATCCGCCGATCACCAAACTTTTGGACACCTCAACGCCATTTTTGCTCAACACAAATTTGACGCTTACTTCTCCGGTCACATCGTTTGTCTTTTCCACGGTTATCCGCAAATTGACTTCTTGACTTAAATGCTTTGGCAGCGGACTAAGACCTAAATCTTTAAGAGTTGTGTGTGTCGCAAGCTTAAAATCACTCGGCATGGTGTTAGTTAAACTCGTTGAGAGGTGATTTTTTTCAATTCAAGCTAGCAGGTTGTTTAATTCTCCAGCAACTGAAACATTCGTTTTAAAACCTTTAACGCGTCACTTTGTTTCCAACTTGAAACTAGATTTGACAAGACTAATTTTGATTTCAATTTCTCCGAGTTTGTTATGGATTTTGCCAATCCTTATACCCACATTAAAACCGTCCCTAATTTTGTCCGGAATTTGGGGTAGTCCTAAGACACTAAAGTTAACTTCTTGGTTTATTTGACCAATCTGGCTCGGTAATTTATCGCTTTTAGAGGTCTTTTGTCAGTTTGTTTCAATCCATTTAACCAAACGATCAGCCTGGTCTTTTAACTCTCTGTTGTAATCGGTAGTTGTTTTAAATCCGCTAACATCAAAATCGGTGATTTTAGTTTGACCTAACTTGGCGATAACAACTTTGACCTTGGTAATCCCTTGATTATCGTTAACTCTTAAAATGGTTAAAGTTATTTCAACATCGTCTGTTTGCTCAAAAGGTAAAGCGTCAATACCAAGTTCTTGGAAACTTATGCTCTCGTCTTCCCGGCCAATCTCGCTTGGGAACTTGTCACGGAAATTAGTGGTCCAAACTTGGTTTTTAATTGAGTTTATGATCGCGTCTAGTTCATCGTTAACCGTTTTGAAGCCTTTAATTTCAACTTCTTCGCTCAGTTCAACCCCTTCGCGCTTAAGTTTCAATAAAACTTTCAACTTGCCGTTTACGTCGTCAGTTGCTAGCAAGGTAAACTCGGTTTCGGGGCACCCGTCTTGGCAAAATTCGGTGTTTTCAAACGATTTTATCCCCAGCATCTCCGGTGTAAGTTGCTGGTTTAAGTATCCGATCTCGCTCGGCAATTTGTCTTTATGAATTGTGTCAGCCAGATTTTTCTCAAACCATTTAAGTCTAGCTTGAAGGTCATTGAGAACTTCCGAACTGGTTTTGAAACCAAACACCGTGTGTTCAAACTTTTCAACTAGTTTGGCCTTGCGAATAGATACAAGCAAATCAACCGAACCTTTGGTCTGGTTAACTGCAATTACCTCAACAGTTAGTTCGTATTCCCCAAAACGTTCTTCTGGCAACTTACCAAACCCGAGATCTTCAAACTGGATTCTTTTTCTCCCCTTAATTACAGAAGTTGGTAAGTCATTTTCAAGACTTGTCCGGTGGTAATGGCCTTTGATCCAAATGAATAAGTCTTTAATCTCATCACGGTGGGTTTTGTACCCAATGATGGAGTAATTTCTCCGCTGCCTTACTCCCTGTTTGGAAACCGTTAACTCAACCCTAATCTCTCCATCAAAATCATCAACTTCTACGATTTTAAAACCAACTGAGGCACCTTTTTTTTCTTGGGAACTAAGTTCGTTTAAACCAAGTTTAGTTAGATTAGTCGTCTCACCCACGGACCCGACTTTGCTTGGCCGCAAATCTTTTTTAGTCAATGTTTGGTGGCGGTTACTGCTAATTCAATTAATTAAAGCGTTAAGTTCAGCGTTAATTTGATATTCGCGTTCTTTTTCAAACTCAATTTTTTTCTTGTAACCTCTAACGACGATTCTGCCAACTAATTTTTGACCATTTTTGGAAAGTTCAACTTCAACTTCCAATTCGCCGTATTCGTCGTCCACTTTAACGATAGTTAAATTAACCAAAATGTCTGACTTAATTTGACGCGGTAATTCGTTTAAACCAATCTTTTCAAAGTCAACCGCTTGTTTTCTAGTCCCAACGTCGCTTGGTAACTTATGACCAAACCTTGTTTCATGTTTACTTTTTTCCAAGTAATTTAGCAAATTCCGGAGTTCTTGCTCGATTTGCTGACGCTCTTGGTCTTTAACTTGTTCCAGCGTTAGAAAACCTTTGATTAGTAAGTGCGTCTCCACGGCAGGAGCGTTTCCAGCTTTGATCGTGGCAACTAAAATGAGTGTTCCGGCCTGATCATCAGCGGTCCCTAACGTAAAACTAACCTCGACTCCATCCAAAATTTCCTCGGAAAGATCGGTTAAACCAAGCAGAGTGATACTTGGATTTTTCGCGTTGATAAATTTCTTTTTAACGTCCGAAGGAAGTGATTTTTCGAGCGTGGTATTTTTATCAAAATCGTTTTCTAAGTAATTTTTGATCGTTTGAACTTTAAGTTTGTCCTCGTCTTGTTGGACTTCGTCTAAACTTAAAAATCCGCTGATTAGAATTGTTTTGCTCCGTTCGACAGAATTATTTTCGTGTTCAGCCTTGAGTGTAATAACCAATTCTAACTGACCTTTGGCATCACTGGTATTTCTTTTGTTGACTTTAAAACCAACCTTAATCTTCTGCTCGTCAAAATCAGGAAAAGCGCCGATGCCGAGTTGATCCCAAAAACCAGCATCTTCCACCCTTTGGGCAATTTGGGAAGGCAATTGACTGCTGTTAGTAGTTGTGTATTTCTCACCCAATTTTTCCATTATTTGGCGGATTCTTCCTAGACGACTTTTCAAAACCGAGTCTTCCATAGCCAAATCGGTCACTATCAAATTTTCAACGGTTCTATCTTGGTTAGCGATAGCAATTTTTAAATCAATCACCAACTCGCCCACTACGTCATCGCTCTTGACGGGGCTTATAAAGTGCTCAGCTTTACGAAACTTAAAGTACTCTCCGATTCCTAGAGAATCCACGTTTAAAAGTCCTAGGTTTTCTAATTCGCTTGGTTTAGGTTTGTCAATTAAGTCGCTAACTAGCATTTTATCCGACGGTAGCCCTTGGACAATCTTGTCCAAAAATTCCCGGGCGTTATAACTTTTAAAACCTTTAATTTCGACATTTTCACGGAGTAATTTGGCTGGAAAATCCTGGGTATGCTCCACATTAACGATGAGAGTACCCGTTAAATCATTGTAGTCTTTGACTTCAAACTGGAAATTTTTGTCAAAATAACTGCCAAGGCCTAGCTGGGCAGCGTCATATCTTTCGCCTATTTCATAACCCAAAGTATCGGAATCTTTCAAAGCGGTCGTGTAAGAATCTTTTGGGTTGACAATGTCTTTTTTGTCCTGATCGTCTTTTTCAAGGTTTTTTTCGTCATCAAAATCTCCAAAACTTCCGCAAGCTATTAGAGATGCGATGGGTAAAGAAATTAACCCCAGAGAGGTGGTAAACAAAACTAATTTTTTCATTTCAATTCCTTTTCTAGACAATTATAACATTTACGCTAATTTTTTCACCTGGGTAAAACGTTTCCAAATTGCGTTAAATTAGTCTATTAAAACTGGTAAAAACTCGTATCTACCAATAATTTTCCTTTGGTTTGATGTTAACTTTTTCGGTGAGCGGGCTCAGACTTAACAAAGTTAGTTGTTGTTAAAAAGTGGTTTTAAAAATAACCGGATAAACCTATGCTTGGTTTACCCGGTTTTGATTACTGCGAAGTGATTTTTTATGGTTCTAAAAACTGCAACTGGAGAGTTTTTTAATAACTGTTTGCTCGTTAACTAAACGCGAACTGTTTTTGAATCTAATTAAAGTTTAAGCAGTTAAATAACCGTAAATGGGTTTAACAATCCGCGACTGTGAGTTTTATTGCTGTGGTCCACAACCACAATATCTATTCAAATTCCTCCGACATTATCGTCAACTTTCCACAATTTTAAACTGATGCCAAAGCCGTCCAATAGATCCTTAGGAATGTCATTTAGTCCCAGCAGTTTTAAACTCTTGTGAGGGGCCTTTTCAAAGTCTTTTGCAACTTGGGAAGGAAGTAGGTGTTTTAGTCGAGTGCCTTTTCGAAGTTCGTTTTCTATGTGATCTAAGATAGCTTGGACTTTGCTTCTATTGCCAACCTTAATGTTATAACCTCCAACCACAATTTGCCCGGTCAGTGATTGCCCGTTTTTAAAGAGTTCAACCTCTAGTTCTAATTCCCCTCTTTGATCGTGAGCTTTAACGATTTTGAATTTGGCTCCAACGTCGGTTGGGATTAGTTCTGGGAAATCTTTCAAACCGATTTTGTCGTAGTCAGCCGACTCTCCCTCGGATCCAATTTGACTCGGCAATTTATCTGCCAGTCAAGTGTCGTAGCGTTTTCCTTCCAGGGAAATGAGCAAATGTTCTAACTCCGCTCTGATTTGTTGGCGGTCTTTTTCATGAACGTGGTTAGGCTGTAAAAATCCTCGTATGTACACAGTAAAGGTAAATCGACGATTTTTGGAGTAATCTGTGATCTTACCGTGTAATGTAATCCATTGGTAGTTCTCAAAAACATTTCCCAATCTGAATGTGACATCAAGTCCGTTGGTCAAATTCTTAGGAACGTCATTTATGCCCAGCAGTTTGAAACTCTTATTTGCCGCTGAGTTGAACCTCTTGGCAACGTGGGAAGCAAGCAGATGTTTTAATCAGGTGCGCTTTTCAAGTTCGTTTTCCACGTAATCTACGACAGCTTGAGTTTGGTCTCTATCGCCAACCTCAGCGTTATATCCTCCAACCACAATTTTTTCCGTTCAGCGATTGACCGTTTTTATAAAGCTGAACCTCTAGTTCTAATTCCCCTTTGAGGTTGTCAGTTTTAGCGATCGTAAGCGTGGTTACAATGTTTGACGAAACTAAATCGGAGGGGTTTTCTAAACCGATTTTTGCAAAATCAAATGAGTCTCCTTTGGACCCGATCTCGCTCGGCAATTTTTCTTGCAGTCAACTATCGTGACGTCTTCCTTCCAGAGAGGCGAGTGCTTTTTCTAACTCTGCCCGAGCGTGCTGGCGGTCTTTTTCCTCAATTTCACTAAGTTTTGCGTATCCTCGGATGTATAGAAGTGCACTGTGACTCGCGTTATTAGCCTGATCGGTGATCTTAAGTCTGAACGTTACAATTCCGTGGTTATCGTCAGCATTTCTTACTTCGTATTTGACATCAAGCTCGTCTATTAGTTGCTTAGGAATGTCATTAATACCTAGTAGTCCTAAACTTTTGTTTGAAGCTAAGTTAAAACTTTTAGCAACGTGGGAAGGAAGTAGATGCGTGAATCGAGTGCCTTTATCAAACTCGTTCTCTATGTGCTCTAAAACGGCTTGAGCTCTGCTCTTGTCTCCAACGTTAACGTTGTATCCTGCAACCACAATTTTTCCAGTCAGCGATTGACCGTTTTTGTAAAGTTCAATTTCTAACTCTAACTCCCCGTTTTGGTCATCGGTTTTAACAATTGTTAACCTTGTTAAAATGTCAGACGAAATTAAATCTGGGAAAGGCTGTAAACCGATTCTTGAAAAACTGACTCCATCTCTTATAGATCCAATTTGACTCGGCAGTTTGTTTTCAAACCGTGTTTCGTGACGATTTTTTTTCAGAGAAGCTAACGAGTTTGCTAACTCTGCCTGGATGTTTTGGCGGTCTTTTTCCTGAATTTGATTCGGTTTTAAGTAACCGCTGGCACTTCGATTAAGACTGTATCCGATGTGAGCGGCACGGTCAATGATATTAATTCCAAGTCTGATTGTTCCGTCAGCATCGTCAATTTCTTTTAAAGAGTATTTGAAATCAATGTGCTCCAGCAGATGGTTAGGAATGTCATTTAGGCCCAGTAGTTTTAAACTCTTTTTAGGCGCTAAGTCAAACTTTCTTCCAACGTGGGAAGCAAGCAAGTGTTTTAATCGAGTGCCTTTAGCTAATTCGCTATCTAAGTAATTCATAACAGCTAGCACTCGAGGGTTTTCTTTAATAAACGGACTTCGTTTGACAGCTGTCTCCGTTTCCGGTTGGACTGCATCATAACTTCGGTCAACTCCAAGACTCAAAGCGTCAACTTCGTTTGACTGGATCGGGTAAGCGCGGATTGCTTGAGACTGCTCGTGCTCGCGACTAGCGGTTTTTTTCAAGTTTTTGCTTTACCTCGAATTGAGAACTTCCGCAAGCGACAATCGTAGCCGTCGGCAAAGAAATAAATCCTAAGGTAGTAGCAAGTAAAAATACTTTCTTCATTTCAACTCCTTTTTTGCACCGTGATTATAGCATTGCAAGGTAATTTGCCCTCTGCCCTACAAGCTCGTCGTGAGCCCGTTTAATTAAACAAAACATCACTTCAGAAAGTTGCTGGTCAAGGTCTAGCGCTATTTTTAATGATGTTTAAGTGGGCAGAATTTTTAGGCCCTGAGAGTTTTTAGCTAATCAATCAGTTAGGTCCTGCAACCTAGATAGCGCCCGTAGTTTTACCGCTCTACTTAATAGTCCTTTTGGCAGAGCGAGCAATCTAACTAAAACGCGGGGCTGCTTCTAAAACCTTGTCTATTTTAACGGTGGAATAGCCAGCAACTTTGAAGGAGAAAGTTTTTTCAACGCCAGCGATTTTAAGTTCTAGTACAATCTCTAATTCACCAACTCCGTCATCGTAATCTAAGATAAAAACGCGGTGGAAAACGTTACGAAATTGAAAATAGTGGTCAATCCCTAAATCGCTAACGGACCAAAACTTCGTCCTAGTGAAGATGCTGGCCTTAACTTGATCAAGACTAGTTCATAACAGTGCATCGCTCGGAAGATGTTGAACGACTTTTTTCAAAATTTGCTCAGGATCTTCCGTTTTAAAACCTGATATTTGGACAAAGTTGAGAAACTTTTTAACCACGCTTGAACCTTGGACGGCTTCAATTCTAGCGACAACTCTGCCCGAAACGTCATCGCAAAATGTGATGACAAAACCAAAATCTGCGCCGAGAATTTTTTCGCTACCAAACCTTTCGGATAATGAAAGCGCTAAATCGTCATTAAAAAATTTGTCAATTCCCAGTTGAGAAGCGCTGTAACGCTCGCCTTCTCGAAATGATAGCGTGCTAACATCGCTCAGCGACGTCTTAATAAAAATTCTTTCGGCTGCTTCTCCATCATCTCGATTGCCCACAACACCAGAGGCTCCGCAAGCCACCGTGGAAGCAATCGGCAAACTAACTAAGGATAAATTTGTGATAATTCAGGGCAATTTTCTCATTTTCATCTCCTGCCAGGGTGATTTTACCACAATTACTGCTACCATGACCAGTCTATTGAGATCAAAATACTCCATTTTTAACTATTTAACGTCAATTTGGCTTCCGGTTTGCGTTGGTAGCGATAACTTTATGAAAAATCAGCCGTTGAATTTTTTTTGATTTGGGTGGTTATTTTCAGGTCAAAGACCTGAGAACCGTCAGGATGGCTGGAAAGACCTGGTAAAAAATAACTGTCACCGACGTGAAAATGAGCCGGCGGTCGGTAAGTATTTTGAAAAACTTGCCGAAAACTTTCCCAGGCTAATTTTTTAGCTCAAGAAGTTAACTGACTGCTTTGAATGGCTTTGAAAACTAATTTAACTACCAGTTGATGCTCAGCGTGTAAACCGTCGGCGCTAGGAACTGAGACGATCAAATTGACTAATTTTGAATCTTGGTTAGACGAACTTTTTTCTGCAACTGAGCAAGCCGTTGCCAAAGCGGGCAAGAAAACTAACCCGCTCGGCAAAACAACTTTGGGCCTAAAAACTGCCGCGATTTTCTTCCACATTTGCATCAAAAACCTCTGGTGGTAAAACTTCGGTATTTGCGTTAATTTTACAATAAATGTAATTATTCGTAAGACTAAAACAAAATTGGTTTTAACTTCTCAACTAAAAAATCAACGGGACTTAACTAAGTTAAGCGGGAAGTGTTAATGATGCCCATCGCCAAAGTTTTTTGACCTCCGCCACGACCGCCGTACTTGGTAATTAACTCCGAGAAAACTCGCTGGCAGTCAAAAGTTTGCGAAGCAAGCGCGACTTTAGTGTTGCTTCCAACCGCACTGCCAACTATGATTAAAGCTTCGGGGTGCTCGCTGCGCAGACGGATTGCAAGCGATCTTAAATCAAACTGGTGATCAAAATCTAACTTGATAAAAGCTATCATACCTTGGTAAGTGGTAGTTTTCCAAACTACGTTAACCTTGGCCTGGCTGCGACGAGTTTTTTTAATTAATCGTTTGTAATCATTAGTTAGTTTTTTGAATTAACTCGGAAGTTATGGTTATGTCTTTTTCCAACGAAAAATTGGGTTGGTAAGTTGGCTCAAGCGTTTTTATTTTTGCGAGCAGTTGCTCGGCTTGGCTATGCATTTTAGCTCGCTCTTCCCGCTGGTAATTTTCAATGCTTTGGTGAGAAGTAATCGCTTCGATCCGGTAAACTCCCGAGCCTTTGGACTCGAGGCGAATAATTTTAAACCGCTCTATTTTTGCCGTGCTGCTAACGTGGTGCCGCCACAAAGTTCTTTGGAAATGCCAAAATCAACCACTCTTACGATTGAATCGTACTCTTCATGGTCAAGCGCCAAGCGCCCATAGCTAGCGCCTCTTCCTTAGTGGTTTCTAAGTAACGCCGCGGTCAATCTTGTTCAATGTAATCGTTAACTAACTGTTCAACGGCCTTAATTTGCTCGGGCGTTGGGCGGTTTGGATGGGGAAAGTCTAGTCTGAGACGCTGAAAATTATTTTCAGACCCAAGTTGGACGCTAGCGCCCAAAATTTCTACCAAAGCCTTGCCAAGCAAGTGGGTAGCTGAGTGGTTTTGAGCCGCTTTTTGACGAATAACCGGATCTACTTGCAAACGAACTTTTTCGGCTTTAATTGGCTGGTTTAAAACGTGAATGTGGTTTTTGTGCTTGTCTTTAAAAACGCTCTCTACCAAAACTCCTCCCAGCGTTCCCTGGTCGTGCTCTTGTCCTCCGCTCGTCGCGTAAAAAGGCGTCTCAAGCGTGGCTACCAACCATTTGTCGTCGGCCTGAGTTTGAAAAACCACTTGTGAATCGGCCTCTAAATGATCGTAACCCACAAAACGTGAAATTTTTTGAGTTGGTAAACTGGCTTGGTAACGAGCCGGGTTAAAACCCATTCTTGCTTTGCCACGCGATTTTTGCTGATGGGCCTGGGCTAATTGCTCAACTTGACCAAGGTCAACTTGAGCGCCGTGTTCATGGGCAATCTCCTCGGTCAACTCAAGCGGATAACCGTAAGTTTCAAAGAGTTTGAAAGCGAGCTGGGAATCGACTCTGTTTTGACGGGCCAGGTGGTTTAACAAAAGCGTTTGCCCGTCGGCCATCGTGCGGGCAAAAAAGCCTCTCTTCCCTAGCAATGATCTCAGCCACTTTGGCCACGCTCACCAGGTAGACCGGCAACGTTTTAGCCACGAGCCCAACTAATTTGTTCAAAAAATGCTCGGACTTAATCGCCAGTTTGGAGCCGGCGTGGTAAGCGCGACGAATTAAGCGTCTAATCACATAACCGCGCGCTGTGCGACTCGGAATCACCCCGTCTTCAATTGCCATCACGATCGCACGAATGTGGTCGGCAATAATCCGGTAAGCTTGGGTAATTTTGCGTTTGGCAGCGACTTTGGACCTTGGCTCGTAAGGATGGGGGCTAAGTTTTTCAACGGCGGCAATGATTGGCAAAAATAGGTCGGTTTCAAAATCAGTCGGTGCTCCCTGAAAAATAGCCGCTAGACGTTCTAAGCCCGCGCCGGTGTCGATCATCTTTTGACTCAGTTCTTGGTAGTTACCTTGACCATCGTTTTCAAACTCGGAAAAAACGATGTTTCATATTTCTAAGTAACGATCGTTTTCAATGTCTTCGCTCAAAAGTTTGGTGCCCTGTTTTTGGGGATCAAACATAGCTCCGCGGTCGTAAAAAATTTCCGTGTCAGGGCCGCAGGGACCTTGACCCAAATCCCAAAAGTTAGTCGCGCGACTGCCAGCCACCAAGTGGTCAGCCGAAATGCCTAGTTCGCGTCAAATTCGGTAAGTGGTTAAGTCTTCGCTATGGTAAGTAATGTAAATCCGCTGTTTAGGTAGTTTTAACTGTTTGAAAATAAACTGGTAAGCCAAAACGAGCGCTTCTTTTTTAAAGTAGCCGCCGATTGAAAAATTGCCGAGCATTTCAAAAAAGGTGTGGTGGCGAGCCGTTTTGCCCACGTTTTCAATGTCGTTAGTTCGAATGCATTTTTGAACTTTAACAAGGTTAGGTGATGGCGGATTGACTTGGCCAGTAAAATAAGGTTTAAGCGTAGCCACGCCCGAATTAATTAGCAGCAAAGAGTGGTCGCGGTGAGGGATTAGGGAACTAGAGGGCAAAACTAAGTGTTCGTGAGCAGCGAAAAAATCGGTTCACATTTGGCGGATTCGGTTAGCTGAGAGTTTTTGCATACTTTATAAATGTACCACTGCATTCTAAACTTGGCTGCCTAAAAAACGCTAATTAATAAGTCCTTAGGCAACTTAACAACTTAGAGCAAGTAGTTTTTAAGACCTTTCTGATCAAAAACTTGGTCAATTTCGCCAGCCCCTAAGCAAAGCGAATCGGCGTATAAAACGCATTGCTGACCAGGCGTCACAGCCCAGTGTCCGGTTGGGTAATCAACGCGCAAGCGGTCTTTTTCCCAAGTCAGCGAAACATCAACGCTTGAACTGCGATAGCGAAATTTAGCCTGGGCTTCCTGAGGACGGTAATCATCAACTAGTCAGTTAACTTTTTTGAGCGTGACGGCTTGGGAAAGTAAAAACTGAGAGTCGCTAAGCGGCGCGACGTAAAGAATGTTTCGGGTCACGTTTTTACCAACTACGTAGTAGCGCTCAGACTGACCACCCAAATTTAGGCCCTCGCGTTGACCGATGGTGTAAAACGCGACGCCTTGGTGTTGACCAATTTTTTTAAGAGTGGTTAAATCTACGATATCTCCGGACTTTTTGGGTAAATAATTCTCAAGAAAAAGCGTGAACTTTCGGTTACCGACAAAACAAATTCCCGTCGAATCTTTTTTGCTCGCGACTTCTAAACCAACTTGGCGAGCAATTTCACGTACCTTTTCCTTAGTGTAATCAGCCAGCGGGAAAAGTACATGAGAAAGCTGCTCGGCCTTGGTTTGAGCGAGAAAATAAGTCTGGTCTTTAGTTTGATCGAGTGGCTGGTGCAGTTGACCAGCCTGGTTACGGGCGTAATGCCCCGTGGCCAGAAACTGCTGATCGGGTCAGTTTTGGCGAATTCACTGCCAAAGTGCACCGAATTTAATTAAGCGGTTGCACCAAACATCTGGGTTAGGGGTGTAACCTTGCCGGTACCCTTGGATCAAATTTTGAAAAACTTCGTTTCAATACTTATCAACAAAATCAACTCGCGTTAATTCGATGCCCAGTTTTTGGGCGACTTTCAGCGCGTCTTGGTAATCGTTTTCCTGGGGACAATTTTGACTAGGAACTTTTAGAGCACTAACTTGGACTTGGTTAGCTAAATCATCCCAGTTGCGCATAAAAACGGCCCTGACCTCATGACCTTGCCTAAGCAATAGTCACGCGGCCACGGCTGAGTCTACTCCGCCCGAGAGGGCAATAACTACTTTTGCCATAACAGAAAAATTATACCGCTCTGGAAGCGGCAAAGCCGCGTTCAAGTTGCCACAAAAAATGCTTCATTTTGATCCCGCCGCGGTAAGATCCAACTTGGGTCAAGTTGGCGTGGGTAACCCGGTGGCAAGGCACAAGCAGTAAAAACGGGTTGTTGGATAAAGCGTTTCCGACTGCTCGGGCCGCTCGCGGCTGGCCAACTTTAGCGGCTAAAGCTTGGTAAGTAAGTAACTCGCCGCGGTGAGTTTTAACTAACTGGGCGTAAACACGTCGGGCGAAGGGAGAAACATTTTGCCAAGCGACTTTTTGCGCGTCCATTTTCGTTTTTCGGCCTTGGAAGTACTCATCCAGTCAATCACCAAAGTACTTAGTCTGCTGGCAGCAGCGGACTAGTCGGACCGGCTTTTTGAGGCGACTGAGAAGTTTTTTAAGTCTTAAATTTTCAATTGGATCTTGACCTGGAGCGATTACATCCAACAGACAAAGTTGACCGTTTTGCGTGACGATTAAAAAACGCCGGTCGGCAAAATTACGGATGTCAAAAAATAACTTGTTCATTAACTAAGATTTTAACGCTCTAAGCGCGCTGGGTGACAATTTCTAAGGTGACTTGCCCTTGATCGCCTTGAACTTCAAAAAGAACAACCGTTTGACCCACGTGGAAATGGTGGTTTTGGTTAAGTCAGTTGGTTAATTTTTCAAGGGCGCTTTTTTTAACCGGATCCGATAAAGCAGAGCTTTTTTCAATCGCTGTCTTTAAATCTTCTTCCAGACTAGTTTGGCTGAGCGGGTGAATTCCGTCGACTTGAGTGCGAACTTTGGCAGTCAAACTTAAATCAACGTGCGGCGCACAACTCACGACTTGGGTTGGTAGTCAAAAACCGCCCAAAGTTAAAATCACACCCCAAGAAAGTTTTTTCACTCCAACAGTTTAACTTATTCACGCAACATTTTTACAAAAATTGTAGTTTGAACGTTGGATATTTTTAAATTGTCAATTAAACTGAAAACTTAAATTTTTAAGTCAGTCTCAGAAAACTAAACTTTTTTCTCTTTGTCTTCTTGGTTAGCTATTTTGGAAATTCCGGGAGAAACTGGGTCAACTGTCTTTTGGTAAAACTGATCGTAATAAACCAGTCCAGCTACAATCGGGAAAACGGCGGTTGAAGTAGCGATAACTAGCAATGTTTTAGTAAACTTTTTCATGTTTTCCCCCTCGTTATTCTAATTATTATAGCATAAAACAACTAATATCCAATAAATAAATCACCTAACACCGGAGAAGTCCCAATAAAAAACTGCCCTCTCGGCAGCGCGAAGAACCTTCAAAACTGAATAGCTTCAAAATCAATCTTTTTCTAAACTTAGCGTTAAATTATTCAATTATTAGTACTGGTCAGCTCAATATGTCACCATACTTAAACACCCAGCCTATCAACCTCGTAGTCCACAAGGAATTTCAAGGAGTGCTCATCTTGAAAGAGGCTTCCCGCTTAGATGCCTTCAGCGGTTATCCTTTCCGTACTTAGCTACCCAGCTATGCCCCTGGCGGGACAACTGGAACACTAGTGGTACGTCCGTTCCGGTCCTCTCGTACTAGGAACAGCTTTTCTCAACACTCCAACGCCCACAGCAGATAGGGACCGAACTGTCTCACGACGTTCTGAACCCAGCTCGCGTACCGCTTTAATTGGCGAACAGCCAAACCCTTGGAACCGACTCCAGCTCCAGGATGCGATGAGCCGACATCGAGGTGCCAAACCTCCCCGTCGATGTGATCTCTTGGGGGAGATTAGCCTGTTATCCCCGGAGTAACTTTTATCCGTTGAGCGACGACCCTTCCACACGGAATCGCCGGATCACTAAGTCCTGCTTTCGCACCTGCTCGACATGTGTGTCTCGCAGTCAAGCACCCTTTTACCTTTACGCTCTACATATGGTTTCCGACCATACTGAGGGTACCTTTGAACGCCTCCGTTACCTTTTAGGAGGCGACCGCCCCAGTCAAACTACCCACCACGCACTGTCTCCCTTTTGGATAACAAAAGTGGGTTAGAATCCCAATTAAACAAGGGTGGTATTTCAAGGATGACTCCACGTTAACTAGCGTCAACGCTTCAAAGTCTCCCACCTATCCTACACATGTTTAACCAGAATCCAATACGAAGTTGTAGTAAAGCTTCACGGGGTCTTTTCGTCTTGCTGCGGGAAAACGGCGTTCTCACCGTTACCATAATTTCACCGAGTCCATTGTTGAGACAGTTGAGAGATCGTTACGCCTTTCGTGCAGGTCACCAATTAAGTGACAAGGAATTTCGCTACCTTAGAACCGTTATAGTTACAGCTGCCGTTCACCCGGGCTTCATATCAATGCTTCGTCGTATTTTAATTTTTGACTAACAAATCAACTTAACCTTCGGGCACTGGGCAGGCGTCACCCCCTATACATCGTCTTACGACTTAGCAGAGAGCTGTGTTTTTGGTAAACAGTCGCCCCTCACATTTCCTGTGGCTCACCGAAGTGAGCGCCCCTTCTTGCGAACTTACGGGGTAATTTTGCAGAGTTCCTTAACAATGGTTATCTCGCTCGCCTTAGAATACTCATCTTGGGGACGTGTGTCCGTTCTCGGTACGGGCTCACACGCGATTAAGTTAGAAGTTTTTCTTGGAAGTTTGGAATCGCTTAATTCGGTACTTGCCTAGACTTTCCCTATGCATCGTAACTCACGGTTATGCCGTGCGGATTTGCCTACACGACCCACTAATTACTTGCCCTAGAATCCGTTAACTAGTAAAGTTATCCTGCTTCGTCACTCCATCACTCACGCGGAGGTACAAGAATATCAACTTGTTGTCCATCGACTACGCCTTTCGGCCTCGCCTTAGGTCCCGACTAACCCTGGGTGGACGAACCTGCCCCAGGAAACCTTCCCCAATAGGCGTCAAGGATTCTCACCTTGAATCGTTACTCATACCGGCATTCTCACTTCTAACTGCTCCATCAGTCCTCACGGTCTGACTTCAGCGCGGTTAGAACGCTCCCCTAACGTACCCGTAGGTACCCGTAGCTTCGGTATTGTGCTTAGTCCCGTTACATTTTGGGCACAAAATTTCTTGACTAGTGAGCAATTACGCACTCTTTAAATGATGGCTGCTTCTAAGCCAACATCCTAGTTGTTTGAGAAACTTCACCACCTTTTTCACTTAGCACAATTTGGGGACCTTAGCTGACGATCTGGGTTGTTTCCCTCGCGACTACGGGACTTATCTTCCATAGTCCGACTGCATGGCAATCCGCTACGGCATTCGGAGTTTGATTATGGTCAGTACCTCTAGGTGAGGCCATCCCACATTCAGTGCTCTACCTCCGTAACTTAACACCACACGCTAGCCCTCAAGCTATTTCGGGGAGAACCAGCTATATCGAGGTTCGATTGGAATTTCACCACTAACCACAGGTCATCCAAGCACTTTTCAGCGTACTCTGGTTCGGTCCTCCACATGGAGTTACCCATGCTTCAACCTGCCCATGGTTAGATCACCTCGTTTCGGGTCTATGCCAACATACTAATCGCCCTATTCAGACTCGATTTCTCTACGGCTCCGCTTTTTACCACTTAACCTCGCATGCTAACATAACTCGCCGGTCCATCCTGCAAGATGTACGCCATCACACATTAACGTGCTCTGACTACTTGTAGGCTTTTTGGTTTCAGAATCTATTTCACTCCCCCTCCGGGGTTCTTTTCACCTTTCCCTCACGGTACTAGTTCGCTATCGGTGTCTAATGAGTATTTAGTCTTACCGGGTGGTCCCGGCTGGTTCAGACAAGGTTCCACGTGC
Source organism: Mycoplasma sp. ATU-Cv-508 (assembly GCF_004011945.1). Lineage (NCBI taxonomy): Bacteria > Bacillati > Mycoplasmatota > Mollicutes > Mycoplasmatales > Mycoplasmataceae > Mycoplasma > Mycoplasma sp. ATU-Cv-508. Next base: position 93,989 of record NZ_RYZU01000001.1, read on the forward strand.
CCCGCCCTACTCAGGGTACGACTAGGAGGTTGATGAATTTCGGTTACGGGGCTTTCACCCTCTCTGGCAGAGCTTTCCAACTCCTTCTCCTATCCATCAACTTTTTGACTCCGTGCTAGTCGCCCTACAACCCCGCCAAAATGACGGTTTGGACTATTCCGCTTTCGCTCGCCACTACTTACGGAATCACTTTTGTTTTCTTCTCCTCTAGCTACTAAGATGTTTCAATTCGCTAGGTATCGCTTTGTTCACCTATGGATTCAGTGAACAATCCTCAGAGATTAATCTGAGTGGGTTGCCCCATTCGGAAATTCCCGTTTCATAGCCTATGTCCGGCTCTACGAGACTTATCGCAGGTTATCACGTCCTTCATCGCCTATTAGACCCAAGGCATCCACCAAAAGCCCTTGTTTAATTTAAAGCCTATTGTTTAGTATTGCCGCGAATCAAGCTTGCGCTTGACTCTCGGCGAGATGATTTTATGTTTATCTTAGACGAAAAACTTTAGTTTTTGTGTTGTCTAAAGATTTACTTTGCTATTCAGTTTTCAAAGAACTTTAACTAATTTGAGATAACTAATTTTTAAATGAGAAAAGTTCGCTGTTTAGCGGTTTTCTTCAAGATGATTGACGCTAAACCAGAACTAAGATTAGTAATCTCGTTTTCCATTATACATGATTAAATCCGGGTAAATTGAGAAAATTAGCATTATTTTTTAGAAAATTGCCGCCGGATCAAGTTTTATGGTCGCGAGTTAAATACTGCCCCTAATTTTAGCCAGAATTAAACCCGGAAGTTCAACGACTTTTAGCTCGAAAAAACTCCAATAAAAAATGCCTCCCTTGCAGGAGGCGCCTTTAAAAGAACTTTCAAAACTGAATATAAACGTTTCCATGACACTCTAGTTAGATTTGTTTGTGAGATCAATTGCTAACTAAAGATTTGTGAATGTGTGTGATCTTGACGATCAAGATCGATTTGTACTCCGTAGAAAGGAGGTGATCCATCCCCACGTTCTCGTAGGGATACCTTGTTACGACTTCACCCAGTCATCAGTCCTACCTTAGGCGGCGATCTCCGAAGTTAATCTACCGACTTTGGGTATTACCAACTCCCATGGTGTGACGGGCGGTGTGTACAAGACCCGAGAACGTATTCACCGTAGTATGTCTGACCTACGATTACTAGCGATTCCGACTTCATGAAGTCGAGTTGCAGACTTCAATCCGAACTGAGACAAGTTTTCCAGTTTTGCTCCACGTCACCGTATTGCTTCTCTTTGTACTTGCCATTGTAGCACGTGTGTCGCCCCACTCGTAAGAGGCATGATGACCTGACGTCGTCCTCGCCTTCCTCCGGGTTACCCCGGCGGTCTCCCTAGAGTGCTCAACTAAATGTTAGTAACTAAGGATGAGGGTTGCGCTCGTTACAGGACTTAACCTAACATCTCACGACACGAGCTGACGACAGCCATGCACCACCTGTCACTTGGTTAACCTCCGCTATATCTCTATAGCATTGCCAAGGATGTCAAGAGTGGGTAAGGTTCTTCGCGTAGCTTCGAATTAAACCACATGCTCCACCGCTTGTGCGGGTCCCCGTCAATTCCTTTAAGTTTCACTCTTGCGAGCATACTACTCAGGCGGCTCGTTTAACGTGTTAACTGCGCTAGTGACTCTGCCACCAACTAACGAGCATCGTTTACGGCGTGGACTACTAGGGTATCTAATCCTATTTGCTCCCCACGCTTTCGTCCCTCAGTGTCTGTACATGACCAGTTAGTTGCCTTCGCCATTGGTGTTCTTCCATATATCTACGCATTCCACCGCTTCACATGGAGTTCCACTAACCTCTTCATGACTCTAGTATGCTAGTATCCAAAGCGGACTAAAGTTGAGCTTTAGGCTTTAACTCTAGACTTAACATACCACCTACGAACGCTTTACGCCCAATAAATCCGGATAACGCTTGCACCCTATGTATTACCGCGACTGCTGGCACATAGTTTGCCGGTGCTTTCTGGTGAGGTACCGTCAAACCGGAAGCATTTCCTCTTCCGGCTGTTCTTCCCTCACAACAGCAGTTTACAATCCTAAGACCTTCATCCTGCACGCTGTGTCGCTCCATCAAGCTTTCGCTCATTGTGGAAAATTCCCTGCTGCTGCCTTCCGTAGAAGTCTAGGCCGTATCTCAATCCTAGTGTGGCGGATCAGCTTCTCAACCCCGCTATACATCATCGGCTTGGTAGGCTTTTACCCTACCAACTACCTAATGTAGCGCACCCCATCTCTAGGCGGAGCAAACGCTCCTTTGATTAAAGTCTCATGCGAGACAATAACATATCCGGTATTAGCCGGAGTTTCCTCCAGTTATCCCAATCCTAAAGGTAGGTTAGGTACGTGTTACTCACCCATTTGCCGCTAAGTACAAGTACTTCGCACGACATGCATGCATTAGGCACACAGCCAGCGTTCATCCTGAGCCAGGATCAAACTCTCGTTAAAAATTGACGATCATGGTGTTTATATCCAGTTTTCAAAGAACTAAAAAAGTATTTGCGAACCGCTTGGACTTCTAAAAACTAAAGAAGACTAACCTTGGTTTCCGCTCACGCGGAACTAACTAATAATTCCAATCAGTTCAAGTGAGATTATACAAGAAAAATAAGTTTCAAAACCTATTTTTCGCTTAAAAAAACGCTAATTTGGCCTCAACAAAGGGTTAAATTTGAAAATAGTCGCGCGGATCGCGTAAATCGTACTTACCTCGCGGTGCAAAGTTGTGCGAACCAGTACCAGCTGGAATTTTATGCCCAACAATTACGTTTTCCTTTAGACCCTCTAAGTAGTCAACTTTATTAGCAATCGCGGCGTGGACTAAAACCGATGGCGTTTCCTGGTAAGAAGCCGCCGCTAAGAACGATTCAGAGAGAAGCGGGATTTTTTTAGCTCCGTTAATAACTACCTCTCCAAAAGCAGGTTTTTTGCCTTGACTAATTAACTGAGCGTTAACTTGCGGTAGGCGTGACTATCAACTAGTGAACCGACAAAAAAGTCTGAATCACCTTGTTCACTAATTAAAATCTTCATCAAAAACTGACGAACAATGATTTCAATGTATTTATCGGCAATCGCAATACCTTGCATGCGGTAAAGTTTTTGAATTTCTTTGAGAATGTAGTTTTGAACCGCTTTAGTACCGGCAATTTCCAATAGTTCGGTCAAAATGATCGGACCTTCAACTAGTTTTTGACCTGGACGCACAACTTGTTTACGTTTAACGCGAAGTCGACGGTTAGCGCTAACAAACTGGTATTGGTAAGTTTGGGGAGTTTCAAGTTCGGTTGTTTGAACTTCAATGACCGAAACGCCCGAGTCTTTGTCGTGGTTATGAATGCTAGTCACGACGCCGTGGGTCTTAGAAATAATCGCCTTATCTTCCCACACGTCTTTGGTTGTGTCAATTAGCTGCATCAAGCGCGAGAACCCGCCCGTAATGTCTTGCACGCCAGCCACACCACCGGTGTGGAAAGTTTGCATCGTAAGTTGGGTTCCAGGTTCTCCGATTGACTGAGCTGCTACGACTCCAACTGGTTCACCAATCTCAACCACCCGGTCAGTTGCTAAATCTTTTCCGTAGCATTTTTGGCAAACTCCGTTGCGAGTTTGGCAACCAAATATGGAACGAATCTCGACTTCTTTGTGTTTAGCCTTGACAATTTCTTCGGCAATTTTAGCGTCAATTAACTGCTGAGCATCAATGATTAAATTGCCTTAGCATCGTGAATCGGCTTATTAGTGAAGCGGCCAACCACACGTTCAGCTAAAGAAACTATTACCGATTGGGTTTGCGTTTCAACTAGGTCTTTTACAACCGCGCCAATGTCAGAGCCGCAATCAACTTCGCGAACAACGATGTTTTGGGCTACATCAACTAGACGCCGGGTGAGGTAACCAGAGTTTGAAGTATTAAGAGCCGTATCAGTTAGTCCTTTACGGGCACCGTGGGTAGAAGAGTAAAACTCGTAAGCTGTTAGACCCTCTAGGAAAGAAGACTTAACCGGAACTTCGATCGTTGAGCGAACAACGACTTGGTTTTTAACGTATCCCCGGCGCATCTTTTTACTGTTGGACATTAGTCCCCTTAGACCAGCAAACTGGACAAAGTTGGACATGTTTCCACGCGCTCCCGATTTCATAATCATAAAAATTGGGTTGGTTGGGTGTTGATCCATGATGTTAGTCAAATCTTTTTGAATGTCGTCTTTAATTTGCGACCATTTTTCAATCGCCAACTTATAACGCTCGTCGTTAGTAATCACGCCCTGGTTGTACATTTTTCAAAGCGAGTTCACGTACTGGTCGCCCTCTTTAATTTTTACGTCCTTAATTGGTGACTGCATAATGTCTGAAGCGGCCATCGTCACGCCTGAAACAGTTGAGTATTTAAAACCTAACTCTTTCAAGTTGTCAAGAATTTTAGCAACCCCGTTAGTGTAATCAAACCAAACTTTTTCCAGCAGTTCAACTTTTTCATCTAGTTCAAAAATTCGTTCGACTCCCTGGTTTTGCAAAGTAATGCGGCGGTTAACTTCTTCAAAACGTTGGCGCAAAATCAAAGACAAAGTTTGAGCGTGAACGTGGTTAAGTTGGCGACCACTATAATCTTTTAACTCGGCAAAAAGCATCACGGTGTCGTAGTAGTTACCCACGTTAACTTGCTTAATCACCTGAGATAAGTCTTCCTTACTAATCGCTGAAACGTACTTGTCAAAAACGTAGCGAACAATTTTGGCAATATCCTTTTTAGCGAGCGGTACTTGCGTTGGCAGCTCTTGAATGTACTTACGTAAGTCGGTGCCATAACGTACCACGTAAGGGTTAGTGCGCTGATAAATGTCAAAAATGCTGTTATCAAAAATAAAATCAAAACTAGCCGGGAACGCTTGGTTAAAAATGAATTTACCAACCGAAGCCACCAAGTAAGACTTTTCGTCGTAGTGGTTAAAAAGCGACTGCTTTTGTACTTCGACAAGCGGCAGAGCCACTCGAGCAGATAAATCCACGTGGCCTTGGTCGTAAGCTTTAATCATCTCGTCGTAAGATCGGTAAAAGTTTCCTTCTCCGCGTGCTCCGGCTTTTTCCTGAGTCAAGTAGTAAAGGCCGAGCACCATGTCCTGGGACGGATTAATAATTGGCTCACCATCTTTAGGGCCAAGAATGTTTTTGTTAGCCAGCATCAGTTCGCGCGCTTCGCGAACCGCTTCGGGTGCAATTGTAACGTGAACCGCCATCTGGTCACCGTCAAAGTCGGCGTTAAAAGCAGTGGTTACGAGCGGGTGCAGCATAATCGCTTTACCCCGAACTAAAACCGGTTCAAAAGCTTGGATTGATAAACGGTGAAGCGTTGGCGCCCTGTTAAGTAAAACAACTTTGCCTTTAATAGCCTGCTCAACAAAAGGTCAAATGCGGTTGTCTTGCTCTTCAACTAGTTTTTTTGCGCCCTTAATTGAACTCGCTAGCGAGTGGTTAACTAGCCGCTGGATAATTCAAGGTTCAAAAAGTTTGGCTGCCATTTGACGAGGAATACCAACTTGGTGCATTTTTAGTTCGGGACCGACCACAATTACCGAACGACCAGAGTAGTCCACCCGTTTACCAAGTAGGTTTTGACGAAAGCGACCTTTTTTACCCGACAATGAATCAGAAAGCGATTTGAGCGGACGGTTGTCTTTTGACATAACCGGTGAAGGTTTTTTCCGACTGTTATCAATTAGAGCGTCAATCGCTTCCTGCAACATGCGCAGTTCGTTTTGAATAATTAAAATCGGCGCGTCATTTTCCTGTCACTTTTTAAGTCGGTTGTTTCGAATGATAATTCGGCGGTACAAATCGTTAATGTCTGAAGTAGAGTGACGGCCTCCATCAATTTGAATTAAAGGTCGTAAGTCGGCGGGAATAATCGGTAAGTTGTAAATGATCATTGATGTCAAATCTTGACCCGATTTATAAAACTTGTTCAAAACATCTAGACGTTTGTAAAGTTTTGATCGTTGCTGAACGAGTCCTGAGTACCAACTTTCGTTTTCCTTGATTTCGCGGGAAATCCGGGTAATTTGGGACTTGACTCGACGAATTGAGTTTTTAAGGTCAAAGTTTTTTAGCAGGTACTCAATCGCTTTGGCACCGGTACTAATTTTAGCCTTGGAATACTCGTGAATAATTTCGTTGAGTTCGTAAAAGTCAACTCCGTAATCTTGACCAAGTTTAGAACTAGCGGTTTGTTCAAGATCCTCAATGGAATCACTAATCTCTTGGTAAGCATCGCTGCCGACTTCGTAACGTTCACGCAACTCGAGCAAAGCATTGCGGTAAATGACTGCCGCTTGGTTAATTTCAATGATTTTATTTTTGGGCAAAGCTTTAATTCCGTCAGACTCAAGCACGATGTGGGAGCGGAAGTAAATGATGTTCTCAATTTGACGACGTGAGTGGTACTTTTCGGAATCTTCCGTTTTAAGTCCTAAAACTTTGGCAATGATTGAGTGGTGAATTGTAAAAAACCACAAGTGAACAACTGGCGAAGCGAGTTCAATGTGACCCATGCGACTGCGACGGGCTGATTTAGGTAAAATTTGCGGTTGGTAAATTCGACATTCATCGGTCTTTTCGCAAATTTGACCTTCGTTAGAACGTTTGTATTTCGTTCCACAAATCGGACATTTGTAATCGGTAATCGGCCCGAAAATGACCTCGTCAAAAAGACCGTTTTTCTCCGGTTTGAAAGATTTATAGTTGATCGTTTTCTGGTTTGGTCACTTCCCGTAAGATCAGTGTTTCACATCCTCGGGTTTGGCCAGCGATAAAGAAATGCTCAAAATGTCGTTTTCATGAACTTTTTGGTATTGTCTAGTTTGAATAATTGTTTCGTTTCTCATCGCTACTCTTCCTTCTTAACTTCGACGCCTAATTTGAGACACAGCCCGCGGAGCTCATAAGCGAGCACCGAGAATGATTCAGGGGTGCCCGGATTAGGTAAAGGCATACCGTTAGTTAACGCGTTATAAATCTTATTACGACCATCAATGTTGTCCGATTTGTAAGTTAGTAATTCTTGTAAAACGTTTGAAGCTCCGTAAGACTCAACCGCCCAAGCTTCCATTTCACCAAAGCGCTGTCCACCATTTTGAGACTTTCCACCAAGTGGTTGCTGAGTGATTAATGAGTAAGGTCCGACCGAACGAGCGTGCATCTTATCATCAACCATGTGGGCTAACTTAAGCATGTACATGACACCAACAGAAACTTTCTGGGCAAATTTAGCGCCTAAAATCGGATCGTAAAGATCAAATTTACCGTCAAGAGGCAAATTAGCTTCTGCCAGAGCCTCGTGTACATCGCGGTACTTAATTCCGTCAAAAACAGGCGAAACAAACTTAACTCCCAGCGCCTTAGCCGCCATGCCAAGGTGGAGTTCTAAAACTTGACCAATGTTCATCCGGGAAGGAACCCCTTGCGGGTTAAGCATAATGTCAACCGGTGTTCCGTCGCTTAAGTAAGGCATGTCCTCAACTGGTAAAATCCGTGAGATAACCCCTTTATTACCGTGCCGACCAGCCATCTTATCGCCCACTTTAATTTTGCGTTTTTGCGCGATAAAGACTTTGACGATCATTGAAATGCCGTCTTGCAGTTTATCGCCGTTTTCACGCGAAAGAACTTGCACATCAATGACAGTTCCGCCGTGACCGTGCTTTACCTTTAAAGATGTATCTTTAATGTTTTTGGCACGCTGAGAAAAAATCGCAGCGATTAGTTTTTCTTCCGGGGTCGGGTTATCTTCGCTTTTAGGCGAAATTCGTCCGACCAAAACATCGCCGGCTTGAACTTCTGAACCAACTCTGATAATGCCCGAGTCATCCAAATTTCGTTTAGCAAAGTTGGAAACATTAGGTAAGTCGCGGCTGAGCTCATCATCGCCTGACTTTGCTTTTCGAAACTGAATGGTTTGCTCTTCAATGTGAATCGATGTGTAAACGTCATCGCGGACAAGTCGTTCGGAGATAATAATCGCGTCCTCATAGTTGTAGCCGTTCCAAGTTGTGAAAGCAACCACCACGTTTTTTCCCAGCGCTAATTCGCCTTGGTCAAACGAAGAAGCATCGGTCAAAACTTGACCTTTACTAATTTTTTGACCTTCTTGCACAATTGGTCGTTGTGAAATTAATGTTCCTTGGTTAGAACGTTCAAACGTTCTTAAGTAGTAAGTTCGCACGTTCTTTTTGCCTTTGATTTTAATGACTTGCGAATCCACGTAGTTAACTTGCCCGTCTTCCTCAGCAATTTTGTTGTAAGCCGAATAGCGCGCAATGTCGGCTTCGGCTCCCGTCGCGATTAGCGGTGCCTCTGACTCTAAAAGCGGAACTGCTTGACGTTGCATGTTAGCTCCCATCAAAGCCCGGTTGGCGTCATCGTTTTCTAGAAAAGGAATGCAAGACGAAGAAATTGATGTCATTTGACGCGAAGAAACGTCCACGTAATTAACTTCCTTACGCGGAACAATGATGTAATCGCCGTCTTTTCGCACCACGATGTTAGCTTCCACAATCTGATCATCTTCGTCAACCGCGACCGAAGATTGAGCGAAAGTTTTACCTTTTTCGTCGCTAGCCGATAAGTAAATTGCATCGCGGATAATCTTGCCGTTTTCCACCGGGAAGTAAGGCGTTTCAATGAAACCGTACTGGTTAATGCGAGGGTAAGTGGCAAAGTTAAGAATTAGACCGATGTTAGGTCCTTCGGGAGATTCAATCGGACAAATTCGTCCGTAGTGTGTCGCGTGAACGTCGCGCACTTCAATAATCGCCGTTTCACGGTTTAGTCCACCTGGGCCGAGCGAAGTAATCCGACGTTTGTTAGCGATTTCGGCCAGCGGATTAACTTGGTCCATGAATTGGGAAAGCTGCGATGAGTTAAAGAAAGTTTTAAATTGGTTGTAAACAATTTTGTTATTGGTGATGTTTTTGGCTGTGATCTTATCAGGCTCGTTCGCCGACATTCTTTCTTTTGCACTTCTCTCTAACTTTGTCAAAGCGATTTGAAATTGGTTCTGAAGAAGTTCACCAATCGTGACCACCCGTTTATTGACAAGTGAGTCGGGGTCATCCTCGGTTCCAACGCCTTCAAGTAAGTTAAAGTAGTAACCGATTGCCGCGACAATGTCAGAAATAAGCAGGTGTTCTTCTTGCGAATTAGGGTCGTTCGCGATAATTTTAAGCGGATTTTTATTTTGCTCCATCCAAGATTCATTCGGGTAAACTTGCACCACGATAATTTGGTTCCGCTTAAGCAAATTAGGGTAAAAGTCAACTTGCTTGCCGTAAACATCGGTTGAAATTTCCGGAATATCAACCGTTGGCAAAACGCCTTCGTCAAACTGACTTTGAATTTCTTTGGCCAGTTTAAAGTCAATCGGAGTACCGGTTTTATAAAGCACTTTACCTGAGACTGTGGCTAAATCCTGGGCTAAAATGGTTCCTTCCAGGCGGTCAACCAAGTTGAGTTTCTTGTTAATTAAATAGCGCCCGGTTTTGAGCAAGTCGTAACGACGTTTGTTAAAGAGAAAGTTTACAAACAAGTTGCGACGGGATTCATTGGTGATCCGGTCGCCCTTTTTCAAAATTCCGTGCACATAATCAAGAGCGTCAATTTCGGTCTCCTTTTTATCTTTGCGGAGCGTTTCGGCTAAAACGGGTGTGGAACCAAAAAGCGACGGTAACTGGTCAAAAAATTCTTTTCAATTTTCTTTCTTATCTTTGCGACGGTCTTTTTTGTCGTACTTGTCAAACATTTTAACCAGTTCCGGACTAGTTCCGTAAAGTTCGGCAATCGCGGTTTTAGTCATTCCAAAGGCACGTAAGAAAGTTGAAAGCGAAACGTTGTTTTTGTCAATTGATACTTTGATATCGGACTTACTTTTAGTCACTTTGTGAAAAACTCGGATCCACATCCCGAGTTTAGGAATAATCTCCAACTTGTTAAAAAGGTCTTTGTCAGAGCCCTTACGAGCATCCATTTCAAAGTAAGCTCCCGGCGAACGAATTAGTTGTGAAACGACCACTTTGATTGAGCCGTTAACGACGAAGTTGCCGCCTTGAGTCATCATCGGCACTTCTCCGAACAAAACTTCTTGGGTTTTAACTTCGCCCGTTTCGTTGTCTTTACGACGCAAGGTCGCATAAACTTTGACGTTGAGCGTAGTTCCCTTTTGGCGAGCCATTTTAATCGCTTGGAATTCATCCTTGTACTTATCAAGACGGAGCGAACCGTCAACGTATTCAATTGTTAATTTCCCGTTGGTAGAGTCAATAGGGTAAATGTTTCGAAATGTTTCTTCTAGGCCTTTAGTTAAGAACCAGTGGAATGAATCTTTCTGAATCCGAACTAAATCCTCGACTGGATAGTGGTAGTTGTTGCGTGAATAATCACGTCGCTCAGTGATAGGACCAAATTTTCTCAGTTGATAAGAACGACTAACGGCGGTTTTTACGGGCATAGACTTCACTCTCTCCTCGGCGCAAGGTGGAACATAAGCGTTTAAATAAAGCCTTATTAGTATATCACAAATGTTAAATTAAAATATCGGCCAAATACTAAGAAAATTTTTTAAACTTTATCGGTAGCTTGGGCCATTTTTGACGGACCAAAAATTCAACTAACTAATCTTTAAAAATCGCTTAGTTTTACTAAATTTTCAACTTTGTTTTTGGACAAACTTGGGAATTTATAACGGTACGAAAAAGTAAAATGTAGACGTGGTACTTATGCGAATACTCAGAATTTACGTCACGGAATGGAACAAAGAGGAGCAAATTCAGCGTTACATTCGAGAGAAGAAAAATAGCAAGATTGAATTTGGTCAAGATTCGACTAAGTTCTACTCTAATTTTAACAGCAACCCTGAAAATGTTCGGTTTGAGACTGCTGTCATAGAATTTAATTGATTTCTGGTTGATTCTTTTGTGAAACATGCTGTTGAAAGTTCAAAAAAAGTTAGATACCTTAACCAAGAAGATAACGATAAAATGACGGGTGTAGAAAAAAATAGCGGTTCTGTGGCGGGTGCTATCCATAGCATCATTATGAAATGGCACTATAATCAAGAAAATTGAGATATCTTTGATTTTGTCACAGACCTATTTGTGAGAATCTTGATGGGTCATTTTTTTCACAACGGCAACAAAAGAGTCAGCATTGTTTTTTTGAGTACCGTCCTTTGGAATTTAGGTTATTATCTCAAATGAACCAGCGATGAAAAATACATTTACGAGCGCACTTATGAAAACGACCTGAAGGGTTTTATTCAGGAACTTGAATCTAAAGAAAACGCAGACAAAAATTGAAAAATAGTAATTGGAAAAATTAAGACCTGAATATACAGAAACATAGTCATTGCTCTTAATTTCAGAGTGCCAAGCTATATAATTGCATAGAAGACCTAAAAACAAAAAGGTTGGTTGTGAGGGAGAAAACATGAAAGTAAAATACAATTGGTCAAAAGAACAACCGCCGCGCGACACAGAACAAATCCGTGCTGCGGTTGACAGAATAACTGACCCCGTTAAAGAAAAAGATTTTTTGCGGGTTCTAGAGAGTCTAAAGGACGATTAAAAAAGACCAGAAAAACCCCGACCAAGTGAGTCGGGGTTTTTCTTTTATTAAGGTCCTAACTGAGCGCACCCGCGTTAGATATAATTCAGACGATATGCGGAAAGTCGGACTCGACATTGGCAGCAAAACTTGCGGAGTAGCTGTGAGTGACATTTTTAACTTGACCGCCCAAGGGGTAGCCAACTTAATTTACCCCGAAAAAGACTGGCTTAATCTAGTCAACCAAATTGAGCAAGTTACTTCCGAGTACCAATTTGACACTTTTGTGATTGGATACCCGCGTTTCCCCTCGGGTGACAAACCGACTAATGCCCGCCGAATTGACCAAATTTTGCCTCTCTTAAAAAAGCGATTTAAAAAAGTTAAATTTGTTTTGATGGACGAACACCGCACGACCAAAAAAGCGGCGCAAATCATGCAGCAAGCGGGTCTTTCACAACAAAAACAAAAAATGCTCAAAGACCAAATTGCGGCCCAAATTATTCTCGATGATTACTTAACAAGTAGTCTTTAAAAGTTTAAATTTTGCTTAGCTCATACATTTGCTGAACCATGGTAAACAAAGTGTCGGCAATCGGTTGGGTGAAGTGACGAGCTAGGTCATAGTCGGGATCATAGTCTAGTTCGTATATGTCTCTTGCAACCACGTCTTCCTCGCCGTCTTCATCTTCAAAATAACCTTCTTCTAAAATGTAGTCTTGGTAAACTTGAAACGGCAACGAGTAATTAACGTAATCAAAGTTGAGTAAGATCGGGTATTCGCGCGGTATTTCCTCTAAATCCACATCTTCTAAAACGCTGAGCTCGCCATTTCCAAAGAAGTATCCCCGGGCAACCTCGTAAGCTTGTTCGAGATACTCTCCGGTCAAATAGGTCGGCAAAATTAAGCCGTCAATGAGAAAAATCGGATTCTCGGGTTTAACGATTCGAACAAAGTTATCGTCTTGCATCAGCGGAAAATTATCATCAGCCCAGTAAGCATCAAGTGCGTCACCGTTGTAAAGAAGCGCCACATCCCAATCTTTACGCGGATCAATTAGATCCATTAAAACTTGGGTTCCGTCGGTGTCAAACTTAACGTTGTTAGAATTGAGTTTTTGGCCAAAACCATCACTTCTTTCAATCGTGTCTTTAAAACCTTGGATGTGACTTTCGTACGTGTCAAAAGTCGGCAAAGAATTAAACCCGCCTGGGCTAACTTCCGATCCAATCATCAAATTGTCGCGCACGTAATCGTTAACAACGATTTTTTGGTAACCCCGATCAGCAAGTGTTTTTAAAATGCCCCGGTACGATCGGTTAGGAAAAAGCGTGGCTTGTTGCTCGGGGTCGTCAAGCATCTCGCGTTCTTGCTCGCTTCAGTTGCCTTGACGCGAATCAAAAACGACCACTTTTTCCTGCACAAAATAAGGGACGCTGTACTCCCACAAGTAATCTTCTTGACCATCGCCAGTTAAATCGCCCAGCGGACTGTAAACTTGGTCAAAAGCGCGGAAAACAAGCGGGGTGTAAATCTCTTCTAGTTTTTGCCTTAAATCTTGCTTACTTTCGTACTCCCAACCCCAAAGTCTTTTAAAGTCAATTTTTTGCACCATGTTTTTCCGGGCAAACTGCTTAATTTGGTAGTCAGAACTCATCCCGACTAAAACCCGTTTTTCTTGCAAAGCCGCTTCTAATTCATCAAGATCACCAAAGTTAGCATAACCGTATTTTTTGCTCAGTTCACTTTCTAAGTCCGGATCAATAAACTGCTGGTAATTTCAAACGAGCGGATGACTTTGACCGCAACTGAGCGCCGTTAGTGTTAAGGGGCTGAGTAAAGGTAAAATGGCAATTTTTTTTAGTCAAACTGATTTAACGAATTTTTTCATGTTTCTTAACTCTTCCCTTTCAAAGCGCAAAGCCCGCCGAACCGCTGACAGTTAAAACGAGCAAAATGGTTCCAAGCATTAAAGTTCAATTTTTGATGTTACTGCTGTAAAGGCGCGTTCCAATCGTTTCTACCTTAGCCACCATGCGTACCAAAATAAAGTCGTCAAAAGAAAGCGTTAAACTAATCACAAAAGTCGCGACAATAATGGGCAACATGTGACGAAAATAAGTTTTAAACCAAGTTCGAATCGGTCCATAACCTAAGTCGTAAGAAGCTTCCAAAAGCGATTTATCAAATTTGACTGAACGCGGATACATCACGATTAGTCCGTAGGGCAAAATAACTACAATGTGCGAAACGATTGCCCGCAGCATCCCGCCCTCACTAATCCCCAGCGTTCCAAACAAGAACGAGAACGTAACCGCTAGAGCAATCGCGCTCACAATGTCGGGTTAATGAGCGGAATGTTAGCCGTTCCGTCCACAGCTAGTTTGAAAATTTTGTTGCGCTGGCGTCAAAGCGCGTAAGTTGTTAGAAGACTGAGCACAACCACTCCGCCCGCGCTAGTTAGACCAATAAGCAAAGAGTTTAAAAACGCTAGGCCTATTTCTTGGGTGAAAAGTTCGTCAAATCCGCGCAGCGAAAAACCGTTTCAGTTAAAAGTTAAGTCTCCGCGGTGCGGTGGCACGTTAAACGAGAAAATCGCAGCCATGACGAGCGGAACGTAAACTAGAATCAAAATTAAAACCACGTAAAAACGTTTGGCAAACGTTCCCAGTTTAGACATTGATACCTCCCCGAAGTTTTCGTCAAAAAGTCGGACCAAGGTAAATAAGTCCGTAAATACTCATCATGACCACGATTGTGATTAGCGCAATCGTTGAGCCAAGCGCGCCATCAGGCGCCTTGGTTCGGATCCGCGCGTTATCCATGAAATTGCCGATCAGTTTGTAAGATTCACGCATCGGAATTAGTTTTTCCGAAACGATGATGGAAGTTGCCGCCAACATAAAAACTAGGGCAAATCCAGCCGCTAAAGCGCGCAAGGTGTAAGGTATCACCACTCGTCAAATCGTTAAAAAACGGTTAACACCCAAATCCTCGGAAGCCTCAATTAAAGAGCGGGGCATTGATAGCAAAACCGAGTAAAGAGGAATAATCATGAAAGGTAAGTTCAGGTAGGTCAGACCTAAAATTAACACGCCCAAGTTGTTAAGACTTGATTCGTCAAAAATGGCTAACAAAAGACCTTTGAGTGCTAAAACTTTGACAATCGTAAAAACAAACAGCGGCGAAACTAGAAAACTGAGAGCAAAGATTCGAAACATTTTGCTAGTGCTGCGAGCGCTAAAGTAGGCGTAAGCAAAACCGATTAATAAGCAAAAGGTAGCGCTAGCTAGACCAACTAAAATTGAGCGACCCATGACGACCCAAGTGGTCGGCATTTTCACCAACTGCCAGTTGTCAAACTCTTCGCTGACCGGAGCAAAAGCCTTAATGACCAAGAAAACCATCGGCATTAAAATAAACAAAATAGCGATCGAAAAGTAAGGTAAAAGTAAAGTTAAACGTTTGTTAAACACGCTTTTTAACCTCCCTTTTCATGAGGTGGACTTCCTCCCACTCCCAGTTAATTCCAACCTTAGTTCCGACGGCAAATTTGTGTGTTGACTGAATTAGTAAATCAGGTCCTTTGGGATTAATTTTGACTATGTATTCCCACATTGTCCCCTGGTAGTTAACCCGCTTAATTTCACCTTGTAGGTGTCCTTTGACGCGCGGGCCAATTTCAATGTCTTCCGGACGAATGACAATATCAACCGTTTCGTTAGTTTTAAAACCGGTTGTTAGAGCGCGAAAACTTTTGCCAAGCATGCGCACTTTCCCTCGCCTAAAACTTTACCAACGAATAAATTGGAGTATCCGACAAAACTGGCTACCCAAGCGTTAATCGGCTCATCGTAAATATCTTGAGCCGTTCCGAACTGAACTACCCGGCCCTGGTTAATAACAGCCACTTTATCAGACAAAGATAAAGCTTCCTCTTGGTCGTGAGTCACAAAAATAAACGTCATTCCCAGTTTACGTTGGATGTCTTTTAACTCAAGTTGCATCTTCTCGCGAACACGCATGTCAAGCGCGGAAAGAGGTTCGTCAAGCAGCAAAACTTCGGGTTTAACCACCAGCGCACGCGCTAGTGAAACGCGCTGTTTCATGCCGCCCGAAAGTTGATCGATCGTCTTTTTTTCGTTGCCAGTTAAACCAATCATGTCAATCACTTGAGCAACTTCTTGGTTAATTTCTTGGCGCGTCATTTTACGCGTCAAGTAGCGTTTAGCGTACTGGTTGGTTTTAAGCTGGACGTAGTTTTCCCAGTAAGAGTAATGAAAGTCAGAGTTGTCGAGTCACTTTTGGGCTTTTCGATGTTTGTGCGAGTTTGGTTTGTGAGTCGCCATCATAGTTTCGTACTCGTCTTGCTCGCGGTCTAATTTAGCCAATTTATCTTCAACCGTTTTACGCCACTTATTTTGCAAAGCGACTAACTGTTGATGGTACTTAGCTGGCACATTTTCCCGTGGTACTCGGTAAATCTTTAAGCCATACTTAATGTTGTTTTCCACGTTTAAATGCGGAAAAAGAGCGTAATCTTGAAAAATTGTTTTTGTCGGGCGTTTGTACGCCGGTAAGTCTTTCATGTCGCGACCGTTGTAGCGGATTTCACCGCGCGTTGGTCATTCAAAGCCGCCAATCAAGCGAAGTGCGGTTGTTTTTCCCGATCCTGATGGACCGAGCAAAGTGACAAACTCGCCCGATTAATTGTCAAATTAAAATCTTGTAAAACAATTTTGTCGTCAAATTGTTGAACAAGATTAACTAACTCAATGATCGGTTTGGTCTGTTGATGCGAACGCGTTGTGTTCATCGGATATTTCTCAACCCCCTTTGGACGTATGATGATTTTTTACGCATGTAGCATTATAAGTTTTTTTCACCCGTAAACCATCAATTAAATAACTTAGTTATTTGAACCAAAATCCGACTGGACTTAACTGAAATCTTAAAAACAAAAAAACCGCTCAAACAGAGCGGTTTTGGCTAAATTAGTAAGATTAGTCTACCGTTACTTCGGCACCAGCTTCAGTTAACTTTTTCTTAAGTTCTTCGGCTTCCTCAGGCTTGATGTTTTCCTTGATTGGTTTTGGCGCTGCGTCAACTAAATTTTTAGCGTCCATCAAACCTAAACCAGTGATTTCTTTGACAACTTTAATGACGGCGATTTTGTTTGGTCCAACTGCTTTAAGAGTCACGGTTACTTCGCTCTTAACTTCTTCAGCTGGCGCTTGACTAGCCGCCGCGGCGCTGACAACTGCCGTTGGGTCAACACCAAAAGTTTCTTTCATAGCCTCGACAAGTTCCATCACTTCTTTAATGGTCATTGACTGCAGACTTTCAATAAATGTTTCCTTAGTTAGTTTGCTCATCTTTTTTCTCCTCTCCCGTATCGGTTTTTTGCTCAGCGTACTGGTTAAGTGCAATCGCTAAGTAACGAATTGGTCCCATCAGCGACATGGCCAGCATCGTCAATCCTTCCTCGTAAGAAGGCAGTTCGGCGATTTGGTTAATTCCGTGCTGGTCAAGCACCTCGCCCTCGTAAGTACCCGCCACAAGCGCTAGGGCTGGGTGGTCCTTAGCGAAGTTGGCGAGAATTTTGGCCGGTGCATTTTGATCTTGCTCAGTAAAGACGAACAAGTTAGGACCTTGTAAAAACCGCGCTAGATCCTTGTAAGGACTGCCCTCAAGAGCCAGCTTGAAGAGACGATTTTTGTAAACCTTGGCACTAATTTGGGCTTCGCTAAGTTTTTCGCGAAGGCTTTGAAGTTCGCGCACGGTCAAGCCGTGGTACTGAGCGACCACTAAACTAGTTACTTTACCCAGGCGAGCCGCAATTTCTTCGACAACGCTCTGTTTAACTTCTTTGTTGGTCACGTCAAAATCTCCTTCTTTAGCAAGAGGCAAAACAACGAGTTGATACCAAAAAGCGTTTCACGCACTCGGTAGCTTAATTAAGTCGTGCGACCGCTACGGTCTTAATGCATTGCCAAACCATTATAAACTAAATTTTGACCCTTGCTAAAACAAACAAACTAGCCGTTTCCGCGCGCATAATCCGCGGACCAAGGTAAACACGTTCAAAGCCGCTTGCCTTGGCTAACTCAAGTTCTTTTTCGCTTCAACCACCCTCGGGACCGACTAAAAAAAGAGAGTCTTGTTCAAAACTTGTTTTGATTGGTTGGGGAAGTTTTTCATCCAAAATGTACTTGTGAGCAGCACTAATTTGCAGTGCCTCTTTGAAACTAGTCGGACTGTGAACTTGGAGCGGGTAGTTGCGAAAAGCTTGCTGACTAGCGCCGTTAGCAATTTTAACTAGTCGCTCATGACGTTCTGGTCGGTGTTGAACATAATCGCTTGTAAGTGGTCAAAGCTGACTAACACCTAACTCGGCTGCTTTTTGAACTAACCAAGCAAAGTTTTTCGGTTTTAAACTGCGGCAGCGAGTTTAACTGGTCGGGCAAACTCGTGGTTAAGAGCAATTTCCCGAATGATTAAGGCGCGCCTACCATCTAACTTTGTTTCAAAAAACTGTCCTTGTCACACGCAAATAAAAGGTCGGCTGCCGATTCTGACCACTTTAATGTGAGCGAGTGTTTGAGGATCTAAGTCAAAGTGGTTGCCGACGCGTTTTTGTACGAAAAAACGAAACACTAACTAAACTCCCGCAAAAACTTGTCGTAAGTGCGGTCGGTTAATTCGGAAGTGAGGTCGCGAATTTGTTCGCTCTGACGGCGCGGTAAAGAAGGTAGGTAAATTTTCAGATGAACAATTAAATCACCGACAAAGTGGTGCCGCATTGAAGGAACGCCTTTTTGGCTAGTTTAATCGTGGTTTTAGAGTCGTAGTCTGAACGCAATTTAATTTTCTCTTTGCCATAAGGTGTTGGCACTTCCAAAGTTTTTTCTTGCAAAATGTCAAAAGCTGAAACGGGTATTTCAAGGTGAATGTTGTAATTATCACGCTCGTAGTATTTGTGCTTAGCGATTCTGACTACTAAATAAAGGTCTCCGCTTGGACCACCGTTGTGTCCGCGCTGACCATAACCTTTAAAAATAATCGCTTGCCCGTCAGAAATGCCCGCCGGAATTTCAATCGTGGTTTCAACTCTTTCAAGTCGGTCATTAACTCATTTATCCAGTTTTTGGACCATCTTTTTACCGAAGATCGCGTCTAAAAAACTGGATTGTAATTTGACCTTGGATGTTAGCTCCGCGGCGCGGACGCCGACTACTTTGACCAAAACCGCCGCCGAAAAAGGAACTGAAGATGTCGTTAATGTCCATGCCGTCAAAACTACCAAAACCTTCAAACTCAAAACCACCAAAGCCAGCGCTTTGGTCAAATGCCGCGTGACCGTACTGGTCATAGCGAGAACGTTTTTGCGGATCGGAAAGCACTTCATAAGCTTCATTAATTTCCTTGAACTTAGCTTCGGCATCCGGTTCTTTGTTGCGGTCGGGGTGGTAGCGCATAGCCAGTTTACGAAAAGCGCGTTTAATTTCGTGTTCGGAAGCATTGCGGTCAACGCCAAGACTTTGGTAGTAATCTGGTTTGGATTGTTTTGCCATGTCAAGCCTATTTTAGCACATTAATACTACGAGTGCTAAACTTTCTTTACCAGGTTGGTAAGTCAGTTCCTATATAATTTTTATTAGCATGGCACAGACTAAAAAACCGCTCCAAATCGTTCTCGACTCGTTTACCGGCTACTCAGAAAAAAAACTGACTAGTCTTGGTTTTACTTTCGTGCCCCAACTGATTAGCATTGACGAGCATACTTACCAAGATGGGCGGGATATCACTCTTAAACAAGTGGTAGAAAAAATTAAAAACGCCAAAAAAATTCACACGTCGCAAGTGCCCCAAGGTTTGTTGGAAGAAACTTTTGCGGAGTTATCTAAAAAATTTGCCCATGTAATTTACATTCCAATTAACAGCGGAGTGTCTTCGACTTACCAAAGCGCAGTTCAAGTCTCCCAGAAATTTCCTAACGTGCACATTGCTAACGTTCGTCTAGTCGGTACGGCGCTAGTTGACACGGCCAGCAGAGCAATTGACGATTACGAGAAAAACCGCGACATTAAAAAAACGTTAACTCTAATTGAATCAATCAGTCACGCCAGTCACTGCTACTTTGCTCCCAAAAACCTAGAAGGCTTTATCCGAGGCGGCCGCCTAAAAGGGACTAAGAAGTTTATTCTTCAAAAAACCGGCCTAATCCCGCGGTTAGTTTTACGCGACGAAGGTATCAAAGTTAACGGCGTGAAACGCAGTTTAGCTAAAAACGTTTTCTCAAGCGTTGAGAAAATTATCCACGCGATTGGTCAAGCCCAAGTCCACGATTACTACTGGGAAATTGTCCACACTTTCGACCAAGACACAATTAAAATTGCCCGCCAAGCTTTAGAAGCAATCGGAGTTATCAAACCGATCGAAACACCCGTACCCGCTATCGTGGCTGCTCACACGGGTATTGGGCAATTGGAATTAACGTTTGACCAAAACCTACCAACGGTAGGCGCGGTTAACATGGGGAAAAACTCTTGGAGAGCGTAAACAATTAGACTGTAAAGCGGAACAATAATGGGCGTTTTAAGAATTCGTGGCACTAAGTAAAAGTCGTACTTAGCAAATAGTTCGTGCGGACTATAACCAACGCGCTGAACTAAGTAACGAATTTGTGCGATTGGCCCTCAGAGTCAAACGTAAATTACCACGACCAAAGTCACAACCACGACGACCGAAATCGCTTCTTGAAGTCGCTGATGGCGACTTTTTAAGTACTTAAGTAGCATCAAACCGAAAGCAAAAGCTAAAAAAGCGCAAACGCTTCACATCAAAACATAGACGCCCAGAGAATTGAACAAAAAAGCTTGATCGCCATTTTTGCTTTGGCTAACAAAACCTCGGTAGAGAGCCATCGTAATTAAAACTAAAATTAACGTGCTCATAACGCTAAAAACTACTCCGGCCAGTCACCAGCGCTGGTGTTGGGTGTTGAGGCATCTTTTTAGAAAACCAACTAGTAAAACCATGGTCGGATAAATTAGAGCGTACTCAAGCATTCAGCGACCTAAACCACCACCGACTAAAAGACAAAGGTGGTCGGCAATTAAAGCAATTTTGACTGCTAGAAGCGGTCTAAAAATCAGGCCAATCGTAATCACCCAAGCGTATACAATTCCAAAACGCATGAAGCGTAAATTAACTGAAATGAATTTGTAACTAAAAACTCAAAGCGCCACGAAAACCGCTGCCAACGCCAACTCGTAAGTCGAAGTGCGTAGGTTTTGTTTTAGTCAAGTTCATAGTTTGTGCGAAGTAGTCATCAAACTGATTTTAGAACATTTAAGTTAAAAAACTCTAACCGCAAGGGTTAGAGTGAATTGAAAATTAGAAAGACAAATCTTAGGAAATAATTGAAGTAATTGATCCCGCTCCGACGGTACGTCCGCCTTCACGGATTGAGAACTTAGTTCCTTCTTCAATCGCAACTGGCGAAATCAGATTAACAGTTAGTTCTACGTTGTCCCCTGGCATCACCATCTCAGTACCTTGGGGTAGTTCAATTCCGCCCGTTACGTCGGTGGTACGGAAGTAAAACTGCGGCTTGTAGTTTTTGAAAAACGGTGTGTGACGTCCGCCTTCCTCTTTTTTCAAAGCGTAAACTTGCGCTTTAAAAGTTGACCGCGGAACAATTGAACCTGGCTTAGCAAGCACTTGTCCACGCTCAATTTGATCTTTGTCAATTCCACGCAGTAGCAATCCGGCGTTGTCGCCAGCTAAAGCTTCATCAAGTGTTTTACGGAACATTTCAATTCCGGTCACAACTGTCTTTTTAGTGTCACGTAGTCCCACGATTTCAACTTCTTCGCCAGACTTAACGCGACCACGTTCTACCCGTCCAGTCGCCACGGTTCCCCGTCCAGTGATTGAGAATACGTCCTCAACAGCCATCAAGAATGGTTTGTCAAGTTCGTGTTTTGGAGTCGGGATGTAGTTGTCCACAGCGTCCATCAGTTCGTAAATTTTTGCTTCAAACTTTGGATCACCTTCAAGCGCTTTAAGCGCTGAACCACGAATCACGGGCACTTTGTCGCCGTCAAATCCGTACTTAGTTAGTAGTTCACGAACGTCCATTTCAACTAAGTCAACCATTTCTTCATCGCCTTCTAACATATCTACTTTGTTAAGAAACGGAATAATCAACGGAACACCAACTTGCTTAGCAAGCAAAATGTGCTCACGAGTTTGGGGCATCGGTCCGTCAGTAGCCGACACAACTAAAATTGCGCCGTCCATTTGGGCCGCTCCAGTAATCATATTTTTAACGTAGTCAGCGTGGCCCGGGCAATCAATGTGGGCGTAGTGACGCTTTTCCGTTTCGTACTCAATGTGAGCGGTGTTAATCGTAATTCCCCGCTCTTTTTCCTCAGGAGCGTTGTCAATTGATGCGTAATCTTTCGCTTCTGACAAGCCCTTTTTGGAAAGAACCGTTGCGATCGCGGCTGTTAAAGTCGTTTTCCCGTGGTCAACGTGACCAATGGTACCGATGTTAACGTGTTCTTTTTTTCGATCAAATGCGGTTTTTGCCATGTGTAATTCCTCTCAAATTATCTTTCTTGCACACCTAATTGTAGCAAATTGTCGTGCAATCCAACCACCACTGCCTAGTCTTCCAACTAGAACCTATCCCTAGGATTAGCACTTGTTCTTAGAACAATTATACCAAAATATAAGCAAAAAGTTTATGTTAAATCAACGTTTTTACCCGTGTGAACGTAAGCGATTAGCTCGCAAATGTGCACCACGTAGTTGGTGGCCCGCTCGATCGCTCCGATCACATTAGTCGCAAAAATGACTGCCATCACCTGTTCCTGCTTCCGGTAACTGGTAATGGAACTAATTAGCGACATGCGCATATCGTTAGCCAGTTTTTCAATCGCTAAGTCGCGCTTGACTAGTTCAACGGCCAAATCAAAACTTTCCCGGCTAATTACTTCGCTCAGTTTTTTAATCATGCGCAAAAAAGGTTGGTGAACTTTGCTAATCGTGGCTAGTAAATTTTGTTTAAGCGGTTTGGCCTTAATAATAAAGCGCCCGATACTCTTAACGTAATCGCCAATTCTTTCAATGTCCTGGGCGATCATAATGTAAGCCATTGTACGTCTTAAGTCTTTGTCAAGCGGCGTCTTAGTAATTAAAAACTCTAAATCGCCGTGAATTTCGTCAAAAAGGGCGTTAACTTGCCGGTCATCATTAATAATTTTTTGCGCGGCGTCTTTGTCATCATTTTCCAACGCCCGGGCCATTTGACTGTGCTGGTTGAGCACCAGAACAAACATTTTGATTAGTTTTTCCTGGATTTTACGCGTTTCTATGCGAATAATTGATGTCGCCATTTTTACCCCATTTTACCACGGATGTAATCTTTGGTAAGACGCTGCTTCGGTTTAGTAAAAATCAGGCGCGTTTTATCAAATTCAACGAGTTTGCCGAGGTAAAAAAAAGCCGTGAAATCACTAATTCGAGCCGCTTGCTGCATGGAGTGGGTCACGACAATAATGGTGTATTTTTTCTTCAGTTGGCTCATTAGACGCTCAATTTTGTTAGTCGCAATCGGGTCCAGCGCCGAAGTGGGCTCATCCATCAGTAAAACTTCCGGTTCCATAGCGATCGCGCGGGCAATGCACAGACGTTGTTGTTGGCCGCCCGAAAGTCCCAGCGCGTCGTCAAACAAGTTATCTTTTACTTCTTCCCACAGCGCTGCATCGCGAAGCGCTTTTTCAACTATGTTGTTTAGTTCGCGCGGCGATTTAACACCGCTTGAGCGAGGACCATAGGCGACGTTATCGTAAATTGACATCGGAAACGGGTTAGGCTTTTGGAAAACCATCCCCACTCTAGTTCTTAACTCAAGCGGACTATCACGTGCGATTTTTTAAGGTGGTAAATTTGCTTTTGGTAGCTAGCGATTTTTCCCTGGTAGTCAGTTGCTAGTTCGCTGTCAGCGCGAGAATTTTTCGCTTCTTTTTTAAGTTGGGCGATTTTGGTTTTGAGTTGGACTATTTTATTTTTGCGATCTTTTTCGCTTTTCTGGACTTTGGTTTGTCAAGTTTGTCAAAGCTCTTTGCGACGCGAAACAAGCTCATCCCTATCGGGTCCCTTGGGTGCCAAATTGACTTGATCAGAAAGCGCACGAATTTGTCTTTCTAAATCAGTGTCTACTTCGCTGCCAGACTCGCGACCTTTGGTCAGTCCAAACCAGTTTGACCAGGCTCTTTTTTGCTGGTTGGCCACTATTTCGTACTTGCCATCAAACTTAATCGAACCGCCAAGCTTGACCCCGACAATTAAATCGTTCATTTTGTTAAGGCAGCGAATGAAAGTTGATTTACCGCACCCCGAAGGGCCAATTAGAGCCGTGACTTTCCGCGGCGGTAAATCAATCGAAACATCTACCAAAGCGTGTTTACGACCCGAGTCGTACCAGAGATTGAGGTCGCTCACTCGGAAAATCGGGTTAGAACTAGTGGTTTTATCAGACATATTGAGCCATCCGCGCGGCCTGACGGCGGTTTTTTCAGCGCGTGATTAACATTCTAAACCGCTGACCAATCCAAGGCACGCCTTGAGCCAAAAAGATAATTAGTGTCGTGGCGAGCAGTGCAACCGAGCCAATTTTGTAAGATAAGGCGATTTGAGATTGGAAATCAAGCGCTTCTCGGTTGTTAGCAAAAACGTCCAAAATGTTCGTTGTAAGTGTGTGACCAGGCGACAAAATACCGATGTCAACAATCGATGTCGCAAGTCCAAGAGTTAAAAATATCGGCGCTGTTTCACCCATAATTCTTCCCATTGATAGGATTGTACCGGAAACAATTCCAATCGTGGCTTGGGGAATGACGACTTTGAAAATCGTGCGCGTGCGGGAAGCACCGAGCGCGTAAGAACCTTGGCGGTAAGAGTCGGGAATCTTAATGAGAACTTGTTCAATCGAGCGAGTGAAAGTTGGCAAAATGACTAACACCATCGTCAGCGTTCCCGCCAAAAGAGAGAAAGGAACCGTTTGGAAAAGTCCGAGCGTTTTAATGAAAAACACCGCGCCAAAAAGCCCGAACAAAATTGAAGGTGTTCCGCCCAGCGAATCTAAGAAAAACTTGATTAGTTTACCCAGTTTTTTGTCCCGCACATACTCGGATAAAAACAGAGCCGCGCAAAGCGCGAAAGGAAAAGCAATCACAATCGTGAAGCCGATTAACACTAGCGTTCAAACGAGCGGATGGAGCAAAGTTGACGGCACTCTTTTAAAACCGCCAATGACTGGTTGAAGGTTGGAAAAACGCCAGTCGGCAATTTGGTACTGGGACATGCCAACGATGCAAATGTCTAAAACAATCCAACCAACGCTAGCCATCACTAGGAAAATAGCCACCATCTCCCAACTTAGTCGCCAATAATCCCGGGCGTGACTAGTTGAACTGCGGGCAAAGCGGGCAAAGTACTTGGAGTAAGGTTCGTTGTGGGCGCGCTTAAGACCAAAGGCGCGTCAAATGGGATAAGACAAAAAGTAAACCGTTCACCGGAAAAAGAGCCGCAGTTTACCAACAGTTCAAAGCGCGGCAAAACTAACGAGTTTGAAAGGCAAAGTCAAGTAGTACCAAACCACGAGCGACCAGTAAAGTCCCGCGTTTTGGTAAGCGTCGATCCGCTTCCAAGGTTTTTGACCAAGCGGAGAACGGTTAGTCAAACGGCGTTTTTGGGAGATTTTAGTCACAAAGACGACCAAAACCATGATGATAACAAAAAGCGCCAAACCAGCCGCAAAAAGCGGACTCGTGTCACGGCCGTGGTCGGTGAACATGTTTTTCGCAATTAACACTCCCAAAGTTCCAAAGTCGCTCTGCAAAAAGTTTCATAACCCCTCAGCTAAGGGATGAGCACTGTTAGAAATTAAAATGATTGACAAAGCCATCGTTTCGCCAATCGCGCGACCAAGCGCCACAATCACCGCAACGTGAACGCCGCTGCGAATCGCTTTTTTGACGCTCGTGTAAGAAACGTACACTAATGTGTTACCCAGCGCCAAAGACGAGTTAACTAATTCGCGTGGAACAAGGTAGAGCTGGTTCAAAATCAGCGCGATCAAAGTTGGCAAAATGATAATCACTAACATCAGCGTTCCGTTCAAAATCGTGTTGCCGTGGTCAGCGCCAAGCACCAAATTAGTGACTACTTTTAGCGACTTAATCGCGAAAATTCCAAAAACCACCGAAGGCACGCCGGCCAAAATGTTAATCGTGGTTCGCAAAACTTGTTTACCTTTGCGAATGCGAAAAAATATGAAGTAAGCCGCTCGAAGCGCAATCGGTGTCGCGATTAAAGTCGCTAAGAAAGATGTGAAAAGAGTAACTAGAAGCGGCGACCAAATACCCCAGCCGCCTGGTTCACTGAAATAGTTGCTAAAGTACATGTGCCAAAAACCGTAGCGCTGGTAGGCCGGGTAAGCTTCTTTGATCAAAAAGCTAAACATCAAAATTAGAGCCACGATTGCCAAGGTCGAAAAAATAAAAATGGTGACCTTGGTGAGCAAGTCTTGGAACGTTTTGCGACCAACGGTTTGGCTAAACGAGCGAGGAGCTTGTTTCACACCCACATTTTAACGGAAAAGCCCGTCCAGAGGACGGGCTGAAAAAATTAGCGGCTAAATTTATTTGACCTTTAAACCAAAGTCTAGACCGTCGATTTGGTTGGCAGAGGGCAAGCCTTCAGCAGCCAAGTCGGGTAAAGTTAAAGAGCTGGGCTGACCGGATTGCAAACTAATCTGCTCACTGCTTAGAGCGACAAAACCTAACCGGGCAATTTCGCTTTGAAACTCCGGGCTGAGAAGCGTTTTAACCATTTCAATTACTTTTGTTTTGCTGACCGGGTAAAGAATGTTAAACGGACGAATTCAATCGTAACTTCCGTTTTGAGCGTTAGCAACCGTCGGGGCACCTCAGCCGTCAATTTCGGCTAAAACAACTTTGGACTGACGGTCGTTTTTAATGATGTATCCGAGCGAGTAATACATCACCGAACTGGCGGTGTTAGCGTTTTTACCGTACATGGTATTTTCTTTGTCTTCAACTTTAAGTTCCGGAGCAATAATCGAATCGCTGTGAGTTTGCACTAATTTTTTATCAACTCCTAGCGCCGCAAAACTTTCGCTCGCCACGATTTTGTCGGTGAAAGCTTCGGCCTTACCCGACGTATCTTTACCGCCTTCAATCGCTAGCGCCCGCGGCTTGGACTCCTCAGGTTTGAATAACGAAGAATCTAAACCAGTAACTTCTGGGTTAGTTAAAAACTCTTGCCAAGTCGGGTAACGCTGGTCGTCTTGACTGAGACAATAAATCGCCACTAGAGCGTCAAATTTGATCCGCGGAATAATGTCGTTAGAACGATCTTGGTCGTTCAGTCGAAGGGAGTTCAAAATCGGATCAGGCAAATTAAGACCAATTCCAATCGCATCCCAAGCAAAAGTTAAGGTGCGAATTTGGTTGTTTAACCAATTGGTAACTTCCTGAGCAAAACCGGTGGTTGGATCAGAGTAATTGATGCCTTCCACTTTACCAATCGAACCAGGCGTTTTGCGCGAAGAAGTCATGGCAAAATCATAACTAATTTGAGCTTTAGCCATTTCCCGTGCGCCAAGCGTGGAACCTAAGTTCTCGTAGTTAAGCGTGTGCTGAGTTTTTTCGTTAATCAGACTTGTAATGGCGGTAACTGAGTTTGATCCTTTGCCAGACAATAAGTTTGGATTACCTCCGCAAGCTAATTGACCGAGCGCAAGTGCGCTCACCCCGCAAAATGAAGTGAGAGTAGAGAAAACTTTTTTTTGAAACATGCATGTCCTTTGTTAGCTATTCAATTGCTAACTTTGGAATTATAGCGTTAATAAAAAAACTAGCCTTGGGCTAGTTTTTGAATTAATGTCGTTTTTACTCTTTAGACTTACTTATCTTTCTTGTTCAACCAAGGACGAAGTAAGTTTCACGCAATCTCTTCGCTAGTTAGTTTGTAAGGGTTGCGAGCTGGGTTTTTAATTAGCTCATCTCAGTCACCTAGGAAAACGTTAGAGAAGTCGTACTTGCGTAAGTAGTTTAGTCCGTTGCTGTTAATTGTTTTAGCAGCCGGTTTGTGTAACTCGCTTGAGTTTTCTTTTAAATAAGGAGCTGGTGAGTCAGAGTTAAGCGATCAGATTCCCACGTAAGCAAGATTTTTTTCGCCCATTGCTCAGTTGTAAAGCTCTTTGGCGTCTTCCAGCGTGAAGACTCCGTTTTTATGGTCGTTAACACCGATCATCGGAGTTACTCCCACTTTATCTCAAACTGATTCCAGTTTTTTCTCTTGTGATCAAGCAGCGTTAATTGCTTTGAGAACTTGATCGTGAGTATTTTCAGTCGCTTCTTTAGCTAATTGGAAGTTAGTTTTGCCATCTTTAAGCGCTTGGTTATACATTCCAATCCCGTAGTCCATCGCCATGATGTTAATCACTGGCATGTCCTTAGGCTTGTTACCCATCATTCTGTAGTGGGTCGTTAAAATGTCTAGCATCGTAATTTCGGACTGAACTAGACCGCTTGGTAAGACTGGCAAAGTCAATGAAAATTCTCACTTCGGATTTTCACGTTTTAGACGCGCCATTGCTAGGAATAAAACTTTTAACTCGTCAATTCGCGTTCGAGCAGCTCCTTCAATGTCAAAGTCAACTTTGTAACTCATATCTTTTTCGCCTAATCCGACTAGTTTGGCTAAGTTGAGGTTGAACTCTCTAATTTTATTTTGGAGAATAAATGCCGCGTTGTTCACGTCGTTGTTTGCTTGTCTTAGCGCCGTGTGTCAAGGGTTTTTCTCGTTGTCACCAGTGTTGAATCCACCGTATGAAACAGTTAAGTTTTGGAAAATACCAGCTTGTTTAGCGGTTCAAGAATTTTCGGTACTAAGTGCGAATCGATGAAGTCATCGCTAGTTACGTTTTTACCTTTGATTGGTGAATAGAAACCAGCAAAACTTAAGTCAACTTCGCTATCGTGGACGTTGTCTTGTTGAACAAAGGCTAGCGTTAAGTGTTTTAAGTTCTTAACTTTCTTGCTTATTTCGTTTTTGTAATCAACTAGTGGCCAAAGCCCCATGTCAACGTAAGGTGAGTAAACGGTTTTAGTTTGAGCCGCACGGTGGTCTTTTTCAGTGACACTTTTACCATCTCTTAGTGGGTTGGCTGAGTGCCAAGTTAGGTGTTTACCTAGTTTTTCCAGTTTGTTGTTGGTTACATTATCAATTTGACCACCATCGTGACCGCCGTCTCAGTCAACTGATTCTTTACGAATTTCAACCAGAATTGCTTCTAAGTCCTTGTCGTTTTGGATTCAGTTGTAATCAAAAAATCCAGGCAAACTTTTTAAAACACTGGTGTCTTTTGAACCACTAAGTTTTTCTTCCGCAGGAATTTCTTTTTCGCTAGCGATTTTTCCGCTGAAAATTTTGGAGAAAGTTCCAGCTGGGTAAAGTCGACTGTTACGAATGTTGACGTTTAGCGGATTGTTGTCACTCATGTTGTGTGCGCTGTCTCCACCTTGAATAAACTGCGATGGATTGTCGCGGGAAATGTAGAAGTTAGAAATTTGTTGCAGTCCTCGCTTTTGGGCTAACTGACGCAGTTTGAAAGCGTCCTCGGCCCCAAAGTTGTAAGCAGCTTTTTCGCTGCGAACTCCAATTCACGGGTAACTGACATACGGTTATTAATCAGTCGGTCGTTAATTTCGCCTTTTTCCACAAGCTCGGGTGCAAACCCTTTTAGAAGTTCTTTCCAAGCGTGAAAACTGTTAGGAATCATCTTGTTTTCTAAAGCTTTGATTTCCCAATCTTCGTCGCTCAGTTTTCCGTCATTACCAGCCGCTTCGGTTGGTTGAATATAACCAGTCACTATGTTAAGACTGAAGTTAATCCCTAGGAAACGGGTGAACTCGTAAAGCGGGTAAATGTCATCACCGATGCGACTTGGACCGTCAGCCGGGTTGAAAGTACCTTTCTCAACTCCGATATTTAGTCCGTCTCGACCAGTCACTAGCGATAGACGCACTTTGTAGGAAGGATCTTGTTCAATTAGAATTTTTAGCGCTCCGGCTAACAAACGAGTTGATGATCCAAACTCCGTGCTACCTTTGGTGTTGTAAGGAGCAGCGAAGTAAAAGTCAAACGATTTGGTTCCCCACTTTTTAGAAATTTGCTTGAACTGCTCAGCCAATTGGTATTCGGTGTAGTTGTTCAGGTAAGCCGTGTGTCAAAAAGCGTTTGAAAACGGACCAAAGGTAATCGTTAAATCTTCGGGGTTGACACCGTCTTTAACTCACTGGTTTCAACGTTGTTCTTCAAACCACTTGCCAGACTGGTTAACGTCATCGGGGTTTAACCGCGTTTCAAGCCGGTTTAAGTTCCATTGAATCCATGGCGTTTTGCATGAAACCAACGTTAAACTTGTTGGCGATACCGTCTTTTTTAAACTGAGCTAAGTCGTTGTAGTTAGCGTTTTGGTAACCTTTTGAGTCAAGTCACCCTTTAATTTCGGCGCGGTAAGCACCAGGCACAGCTTTTTCCTTAAGAATGTACTCAACAGTGTCGCGCACAATTCCGATGTCAGCGTAAGGAACGTACTCAAGGTCAGCAATTTGATTATCAATCACACGCTGAGTTAAAGTTGAACGCAAACTATCTGAACTATCATTGATAGCTTGCTGGTAAATTTTGTCAATCGGACTTTCTACCGGTCCGTGACCAGTCATTAACTTCGATCAGTCGTAAGACATGACAAAGTTTCCTAATGATTGACGAGAATAGCGGTAGCGAAACTCTTCATTACGCTTGAAAGGCTCAAACTTTTCTTTTAAAACTTTGTCCTTTTGCTCCTGCTCTTTTTCCTTCTGCTCCAATTCTTTCTTGACTTGGTCGTCCGGATTAGCAGTTTCGTCGGACTGAGCCCCGCAGGCTACTAGGGAAGCTCCGATACCAAGAGGCACCGCCGCTCCCAGAGTTGCCAGCAACAATTGGCTTTTTTTGCTTTTTAGTTTAGTCATTTAACTCTCCTCTTCCTTGACAAATTCAGAATGTGCAAGGTTTGACTATTTTAACAAACTCATTATAACACAAATTTTTATTACTTACCGATAAACATCTTGTTTAAGTAAGTTAAGTACCTCATTTGCCAGTGCCAAACTAACTCCCGGGGTTGTATCAATGGTCAAATCCGGCTTAACCCTCTCTTGGTAGTAGTTTGAACGTTGGGTTATTTGCTCTGCACTTCACCCTTTTTTGTCGCTGAGACGTTCCCGTCTTACTACCGGATCGCAAACTAATTTTACCACCTTAACGTTTTTGAGCTCTAAATACGGCGACCCCAGTACCGGGCATTCGCAAAAATCAAAGTCGCTTTGACTAAGTTGCTGGGCAATCAAAGGATGGATTAATTGGTCAATTTGCTCTAACTCCAATTGTCCTTGGGCAAGTTGTTCGCTGAGAGTTTTTTCGTAAAACGCCCTCCGAACTGACAAAGCGAGCACCAAGAACATTTTTGATTCGAAAATAACCCGCCTGACCAGGCTGGTAAAGGCGGTTAACAATTTGGTCACAACTCTTGACTTTAAAACCTAACTCGCCGAGCTTTTCAAGCAAAGTCGTTTTTCCAACGCCAGGCAAACCAGTAAGCACAACGCGTAACACTAATCAACCACGTTCAAATACTGCAAACTAGCTCGGGTAATGAAGTTGACTGGTTGGTTGAGATGGGGTAAAAAGTAAGTGTCAATTAGACCCAGCTCATCAATTTTGACTTTTTTCTCAATCGCGAGCGAAAGCATGTACATCACGCTGGCGTGGTCGGCTTGGGAAGCGATTTGAGCGCCAATAATCTCACGGGTATCACGGTCAAAAACAACTTTGAAAAAGACTTTATGACGTTGAGGCATAAAAACTGGCTTATCGTAGTCCTCGACAAAAATGGATCCGACGTTGCGATGCGAGCAACCAACCTCTTGACTTTGGAGCTCGGTTAAACCGGTGCTCGCTAAAGTTCAACCAAAAACATGGATCGCATTAGTGCCTTGGACGCCGCTAAAAGCTAGTTTGCCTGGCTCCATGACGTTAATGGCCGCCACGATGCCTGAGCGGACCGCGTTGGTAGCCAACATGACCGGTTTAAAACAAGCGTCAGGGTTGTACTTTTGGGCGACGCAATCACCAATCGCGTAAATATCTGGGTTGGAAGTTTGGAAGTACTCGTTGACAATAATGCCGCGCTGGGGATCGGTTTCGATTTGCCCGCGAGCTGGTTCAATTCGAGCGCGGAAACCAACGCTAACAATCGCCATGTCAACTTGATATGTGTCCTGGTCGGTCTCCACCGCACGAATGTGGCCTTGCTCATCGCCGATAAAACGAGTCACCTTTTCGCCTAGTCGCAAGTTAATGCTAGTGTTTTGCTCAACGCCTTGGACTAATTTAGCGCTAATCTCGCGGTCAAAATTGTGAGGCGCGATGGCATCTTGCATCTCGATTAGGTAAACTTTTTTACCGTGCTTATCAAACGCTTCGGCTAACTCAACTCCGATGTATCCAGCTCCGATCACGGCGACTGAACGCACGTTTGGATCCTCAACCTTAGCAATAATTGACTGGGCATGCTGGTAAAGTTTGGAAACCAAAACCCCCTCTAAGTCAATTCCTGGCCAAGGCGGTTGAACTGGTCATGAACCCGATCCGATAATTAGCTTATCGTAAGGCTGGGAAAACTTTTCTCCCGTCTTTAAATTGGTTACTTCGACCACTTTTTGAGCGGCGTTGATCGCACTAATCTCGTGGCGCATGAAAACTTTGGCGCCCATTTTTTCAAGCTCTTCAAGCGACGAATAAAAAAGCGTCTTCGGGTTTTCAACTAGGCCCGAAACTCACAGGGCGATTCCGCAACCTAAAAACGAAAATGTTGTCGTTACGGTCAAAGATTAGCACCTCATCTTCAGGCTTTTTTTTGCGTAAAAGCGTTTTAGCTGCCCACGTTCCAGCGTGGTTGCAACCCATTAAAACTATTTTCATATTTTTTTAACTCCTTCCTGGGCACCAGACCAACCACTAAATCGGCTAAAACGGCGGGCTCCAAATTGTTAAAATAATCGTTGAAATCGTTAATCTCGCTCAGCCTACGCAAAATGTCTTCGCGTGAGTAACGAATTTTTCGGAGGTGATTTTCCACGTAAGCAATGTCTTTTTTGCCGAAAAAAATCACCGTAAAACTTAAGGTCGCTAATTAACCCGTTTTCCACGTTGAGATAAACTTCCACTAAACCGACACCCGGCACGTAAAGCGTGTTATTCAGTTCGTACTGAGGATTTTGACCGTAGTTGTGAGCTCAAGTCGCGTACTTGTTAGTGCGCAAAAGTTCAATTTGGTGCTTGTCTTCCTCAGTCAGTTCATAAGGCGTCATCGCCGGAAAGTCGCGCAAAACTTCGGCGAGCAGCATTTCGCAAAACTGGTTAATTGACAGCGGAGCCCTTAAGTGGTCCTTAATGTTAGTGATCCGACTTTTGACTGAGTCTAAACCTTTGGCCTTGATTTTGAGCGGTTGACGTTAAGCGCTTTGCTCACGTGCGAAGTTGAAACCGAAAACATGATCGTTCCGTGGTGAATGATTCAACCCTTGACCAAAGACTGGGCGCTGCCAGAAAACTTGCGCCCGTCAATCAAGATGTCGTTGCGACCAGAAATTTGCGCTTTGATGCCTAGGCGCTCCAAAGTTCGAACCACCGGTTTTAAAAACTTTTTAAAGTTGAGAAAGTGACCGTCTTTTTCTCGCTCAATGAAAGTGAAGTTTAAGTTGCCAAGGTCGTGGAAAACTGCTCCGCCGCCTGTCATCCGCCGCACGACTTTAATTTTGTGTTTGTCAACGTAGTCCTGGTTAACTTCTTTGTAAGAATTTTGGTTTTTTCCTAGCACGATGCAATTCTCGTTAATTCACAGCATGAAAAGCGCAGTCGGTTTGTGAACTAAAAAATACTCTTCCGTTGCTAAGTTTTGGTAAACATCGTGCGATGGTAGTTTTAAAAAATTGCATTAGACTCCCTGCTTATTGCGGCGGTAAAGTTCGACGCTAGTTTCGTGGCGCTCGGGTCTAAAATCGGCCAGAGGCGTAATCTTAGCGTGGATGGCAGCCAAGATGTTTTCGGATTGGGGATAAATTCAGCGGTCTAAACCTGCGCCCGGCATAATTCAATTCCGAGCTCCGAGCACAACCGGCGGTGCATCTAATTCATCAAAAGCCAACTCGCTGAGCGTTGAGGCCACGTGACGCATGAAATTATTCCGCTCAGCCCCGTTGTTGACCAAAACGATTTGGCCAGTCTTTTTGAGCGATTTTAAAACGATGTCATAGTCAAACGGCACCGCCGAACGAGCATCGATTACCTCGGCGCTAATTTTTCACCGCTTGGCGAGTTCTTCAGCCGCTTCTAAAGCCGGGTACAGAGCGCTGCCCAAAGTAACGATTGTAATGTCTTGACCAACACGGCGAATCACTCCCGCGCCAATTTTGATGGCGTAAGCCTGACTTGGCACGCCAGTCTTAACAAACTTTTCACCCATTCCGTAAAGGTTTTGAGTTTCAACAAAAACCACTGGGTTAGACTCTCTCAAAGCGCTAGTCATTAAACCTTTGGCATCGTAGGGCGTGGCTGGTTGAACTAGTTTTAAACCAGGAATGTGGGCGATGACTGACGTATAGTCTTGCGAGTGCTGAGCTCCGTAAGTCGCGCCGATTAAAACTCTTAAAACGAGTGGAACATTCAGCGTGCCGCCCGACATAGCTCGCCACTTGGCCATCTGGTTAGCGATTTCATCACCAGCCCGGAACAGAAAGTCAAAGTACATAATTTCAACTACCGCACGACCGCCGCAAAGAGCGTAGCCAACCGCCGAGCCAACGATCGCCGCTTCGCCAATCATCGTGTTAAAAAAACGGTGGTAAGGAAGTAGCTCGGTTAAACCGCGTCAAACCGCGTAAGCTCCGCCTCAGTCACGGTGTTCTTGGCCGTAAACAATTAAACTTGACTGCTCGGTTGCTTCCTGAGCAACTGCTTCAAAAATGGCGTCGCGAATTTGGTACTGGCGCAAAGCCGAAACTTCTTGGCCGTTTTGGTCAAAAGCGTAACGTGCTTTTTTAGTTAACTGAATGTAACGAGGGTTTTCTTCAAGCGGTTGACTTAGTTCAACTTGCTTGTAAGTGGGTAGGTCAAGCGTCTCGTGCGGGTCAAGCATAATTTCATCCAGCACGCGTGGTCTTTTTCCCAGTTGACAAAGGGAGACTTATAGAGTCAACGTTTAACTTATAAACTTCAAAAACGAGTTCTTCGGCCGTTTGGACCGCCTGGTCAAGCGCGGCTTGATCGAGTGCCTGAGCCGCTAAAATCTCTTTTTCAAACAGTAAAATCGGGTCGTGTTCGCGCCAAGCTTTGACTTCCTCGGCTGCGCGGTAAGGCTCGGCCGCATCAGCCGAAGAGTGGCCTTCGTAGCGGTAAGTCATAAACTCGGTTAAAGTTGGCCCAAGACCATCTTTAGCACGCTGGCTTTGCCGACGCTGAGCATCCATGACTGCCAAGACGTTTTGCCCGTTAACTCTCTCGGCTCACATTTGTTCGGGATTAACGCCCATGCCTACGCGAGCCACTCCCTTGCTGCCCATCGTTTCCCCAACTGGTTGACCACCCATCGCGTACTGGTTATTAATCACGTTAAGCATAAAAGGTGGACGACGGTCGTAAGGAGCATCCCAAAGTTCCCGGTACTGGTCCATCGCTACGAAATTAATCGCTTCCCAAACTGGTCCGCAAGTAATCGCTCCGTCGCCAATGTTAGCAATCACAACGCCCGGACGCTGGTTAATTAGTTTGTAAAGAGCCGCTCCGATTGCGATCGATGGTGATGCGCCAACCACGGCGTTGTTCGGATAAATGCCCAAGGGAGTGAAAAACATGTGCATTGAACCGCCCATACCCATGTTTAATCCCGTTGCTTTGGTAAAAATCTCGGCCAGTACCCCGTAGAGAAAAAACACCCGAGCGCGCTCCTTGGTTGATTCAAACTGACGATGCTCGCGCAGCATCTCGTCCACTTGACCGCCTTGGTGCTCGGCCATAATTTTTTCAAGTTCCTCATCGCTTAACTTTTTAATCGCGGTCAGTCCCTTCGCAATCACTTCGCGTGGTTGCGATGGGTACCGAAAATAAAGTCGTTTTGATCTAGATCGTAAGCTTGTCCAACCGCCACGGCTTCTTGACCAATTGAAACGTGGAGCGGACCGTCGTACTGGTACTCAACTTGACGGTAAAAGTTCGTCGCTTTGTTTCCAAAAGCATTTCGTCAAACTTACGCGCTAAAACCATTTGGAAGTAAATTTCCCGCACGTCCTCGGCGCTCAATTGACCCGCGCGCATCTCATCAACTAAAGTTTTTTGGTAAGTATAACTAGGAATATTGCGCGGATCGGGGTAGTGTCCCTGGCTTAAAATGGAAGGGTTAATCGGTTGAACTTTAGGCATGGGGCACCTCCTGCATAATTAGTTTCCTTGAGCAGTTCGGCCACGGTCGGATGGGAATTACTAAGTCGCGCACTAAGTCAACACTCATCATTTTAGTTACCATCAGACCAGCAATCGCGATAATCTCGGTGCGTACTGTCCGACCATGTGAACCGCTAAAATTCGGCGCGTTTTAGGGTCAACCAGCATTTGACAAGTCCGGCGTAATCGTCTACCTCGGTTACAAAGCGGCCTGAGTAAAGCATCGGCATTTTGTAAACTTGGTAATCTACTCCGTTTTTTGGAGCTCTTCTTCGCTTGGACCAACGTGGCAATTTCCGGATCGGTGTAAATTACGTTCGGAATCGCGTTATAGCAACCGTGTCCCAAGTTTGACCAAGCAGTTGGTGCATGACAACTTCGGCTTCGCGGTAAGCAGTGTGGGCTAACATGGAAACGCCGTTGACATCGCCAATTGCGTAAACGTTAGCTAAGTTAGTCTGGCATTTTTCGTTGGTAACTACCGCGTCTTTTTCTAAGTAAAGACCGATTTTTTCAAACCCCATGTTAGCCGAATTAGGTGTCCGCCCAGTGGCAGCAAAATTTTCTCGTAAGGAATTTGAAAAAACTTGTCCAGTCGCGCGGTTTTTCACGCTCAAATGGTGCTGATCAACTTTAACTGCTTGTGGCCTAAGTAAAATTTAACTCCGCGCTCTTGGTAGTAGTTCAAAAATTTGCTGACTAATTTCCTGGTCAAGGTTTCCACCCACTTGGTCTAAAAAACTCGACACGTGAATTTCGGGACCTAAGTTTTGAAAGTAAGCTGCCATTTCAAGGCCGATCACTCCGCCGCCGATAATTACGAGTTGCTTGGGTAGTTTTTCCAAAGCCAAAACTTCCACGTTAGTCAAAATTTTGTCGCGGTTTTTGATTAGCTCGTCCAATCCCTCAATCGCGGAATGTTTGGCACGGAACCGGTTGCGATTACTAACTTTTCGGCCACTAAATCTTGACCGTTAACTTTGATTAAAAACCCCTCCGAACTTTGGCCGCTAACTTGACCAAAGCCGCGGAAATATCGACTTTGTTAGCCTTAACTTTCGCTTCAACGCCTTGGACTAATAGACCAACTTTTTCGTCCTTGCGACGAACGGCTTGCTGGTGGTCGTACGAAAAAGAACCAACTTAACTCCGTAGTCGGCCGCGTGGGAAACGGCTCGGTAAACTTTGCGCGGTAAAGCAGAGCCTTGGAAGGAATGCAACCAACATTAAGGCAAGTTCCTCCGAAAGCATCTTTTTTCAATGATGGCGTTTTAAAACGCTTGCCGATTCGCTCGGCAAGTAGGTATCCGCCTGGTCCGGCTCCCAAAATCACCACTTGGTACTTACTAGCCATAATTCTCCTTTGCGACTAACTCGTCAATTCTTTCTAAAACGGTTTTTAAGATCGACTAAAAAGCGACCGCCATCGCTCCGTCGACTAAACGGTGGTCAATCGTCAGCGACAAAGTTAAGGCTTGGTGAAACTCAACTAGTCCCGCGCTGTTTTGACGAGCGCGCAGCGACAAAGCGCCCACACCTAAAATTGCCGCTTGACCGTCGTTAAGAATCGGAGTGAAAGACTCAATCCCCAGGGCGCCGACATTAGAAATTGTGAACGTTCCGACTTGAGATCAACGGCGCGGTACTGACCTTCGCGCACCAGTTTAATCATTTGCCGCGCCTGCTCACTAATTTCTCTAAGTGACTTGGAGTTGGCGTTTTTTAACACCGGCACGATTAAACCACCGGCGTATCAACGCGATCGCGATGTGGCATGGCGGTGAGCAATCGCTCGGTCGTCAAAAACGTGAGCGTTAATCGTTTGACTGTACTTAGGTAAAACGCGTGAAGTAGCCAAAATGATTAAATCGTTAATTGAAATGCGTGGACCACCTTTTTGGCTCGCATTTTTAAACTCTTTGTGAACTTTGGTCAAATTAGTCGCGTCAACGCTAATCACCAAAGTGGCCGCGGCTGACTGGCTTTGAGATTGGAGCATCGCTCGGGCGATGGCACGGCGCATCGGCTGATAATCAAAAGGCGCATCGCCGTTTGCTTGGGCAGCATCAGAGACTAACTGGTCAATTAAGTTAGCGCTTGGTGAACTGGGTGCTCCCTTAGTTTTTGGCTAAATTCATTGAACTTAAAACGTCTTGGCTAACTAAGCGGTTTTGACCGGGCTTGGCTGGGCCCATTAAATCCGGTCGTCAACCTGAACGGCGCAAAGTTCGGATTGCGCGCGGAGAAAAACTTAATTGCGACGATTCCAAAGCCTGTTCGGGCAACTTCTGCTCGAACTGAACATTTGGTTGAGGCTGGGCACTAGTCTTAGTCGCGGAAGTTAATCGCGGCTTTTCGGGCGCGGTTGGCGCAGACTGATCGACTTGGTGCTGACTTTTGGAAGCTGGACCAAACTCTTCCAGAAGAGAACTAATATCTTCGTCAAGTTGGCCAACGATAGCGACGGGCGAAAAGACGGCGATTTCCTGGTTAGGTTCAACGAGAATTTTTAAAACTATACCCTCTTCCTGCGCTTTGTGTTCAACTTGGGTTTTGTCGGTTTCGTAACTGAAAAATGGTGCGCCGATTTTAACCGGCTGTCCTTCGGCAATATGTCACTCGGACAAAATGACCGATTTAACCGTGTTCCCCATCTTGGGCATTTTGACTACTTTAGCCACGCTGACTCTTTTCCGTCGGATCTGAACTGACCGACTGCTAACTCTTTGGTTAAGCCGATTTTTTTGGTTAACGCTCATGACAAGACTAATTAAAGATAGGTGGTAAACCTCTTGCCAATCACAACCTCGCTTAAATCATTAACCGGAGCGTTAAGACCCACGATAATCGGACCAGTCGCCTGGTACCCGCCCGTTAGTTTCATAATTTTGTAACCGATGTTAGCCGCGTCTAGGTTAGGGAAGATGTAAATATTGGGCGCGTGAGCGAGCGGACGGTTCCATTTGTAAAGCCGGGTTTGGGCGTCATAAGCCGCGTCAAACTGAGTTTCTCCCAAGACGCGGTAACCTTGCTGGGCAAAGTTTCACTCGCCTGGCGAACTTTTAAAACGCTGGGCAACTTATTTCCTCCGCTACCGTTAGTTGAAAATGAAAGCAAAGCTAAGTAGGGGTCGATGCCAAAAAGACTTTTCACGCCCGCTGCCACCGACTGACTAATTTCAACTAACTCGTCTGAACTAGGTTCGGGCACGATGGCGCGTCGCCCAGAAAAAGGTTAGTTTGGTCTTTGCTCATCCAGAAAACGAAGTGACAAGCTTGCGGCGCGTACCAATGACTTGTAAACGCCGGGCGAAGCACTTCGGCCGTCGGAACCGTTGCTCCGCCGACCACGCAGTCTAACTCGCCGAGTTTGACTAAACACATCGCGAAGTAGTTGGATCGCTAGCCCAACGTGCGATTGTCTCGGAGTCGTTTTTTTGGCCGCGAAGTTCAGTCAGAAGGTCAATTATTTTTTGACGCGGATAAGTATTAATCATCTCCGGACTAATCACCACGGTTTTGACATTGGACAGTTCCGCTAGTTTTTGGACGGCTTTTAAAATGCGTGGGTCAGCGCCATCGGGATAACCGATCCGAATTTGCTCAGGGTAATCGGTTATCGTTTTAATCAGCGCGCTAATTAGAGGGTGTTTATTCATAGTCTTGTCTCCCGATCAGTGGTTGTCTGAGTCCAATCAGTTCAAGGCCTTGGCGGGCGATTTCAATCTCCTCGTCGGTTTCCGAAGCGTAAATGGCAAACTGGGAAGCGCGGGTTGATACCTTGACCCACTTAGGCCCAAATAAATCGATTTGCGTTTCTAAAACTAGTTTAGAGACGCTAACTTTTTCCACGAAACGACGCAAAACTTTTAAGCTGTTTTTCCCGATACCGCCGGTAAAATAATTCCGTCAATTTGGTTGCCAAGTTCGTTCAGATAAGCGCTGTAGTAACTGACTAAGCGGTCGACGTACATTTCAAACGCGAGCTCGGCCTTGGGCTGACCCTCAGCGATGGCCTTCTCAATCTCGCGCATGTCATTGGTAAATCCGCTCATCGCCAAAAGACCAGATTGACGGTTGAGCAAATCATCGACTGCTTGGTAGTCTAGGTTTTAGTTGCCGCTGGAGAAAAATCGCCACGGCCGGATCGATGTCGCCCGAGCGAGTTCCCATCATCAGCCCGGCTAACGGAGTGAGTCCCATCGATGTGTTAACTGACTTACCGTCTTTAATCGCACAAACCGAAGAGCCGTTGCCAAGGGTGAAAAATAATCAAACTCGGACGGTCAATTTTGCTCTCCTGACAAAAGCGGTGCAAGTTGTACTGGTAATAATTCCGTGCATTCCGTACTTGCGCACCAGGTGTTTTTCAAAAAGGTAACGGGGAATTGGATACAAAAAACGCCTCTCATCCAAACTTTGGTGAAAGGCGGTATCAAAAACTAAACGTTCGGAGCTAAGACGAGTTTGAGCATTAATTTGACGCCCAGTAAGTTAGGCGGGTTGTGAAGTGGAGCTAGGTGGCTAAGAGCCGCAAGTTCTTCTAACACTTCGGCGTTGCCAAAGTGGCTCGCTGGTAAAAACTGCCGCCCATGACTACCCGGTGACCGACCAGTGCGATTTCGCTGGATAAGTCGTTCACGACTCCCTCGCTTTTTAAAAGTTTAATTAAGGTGTTAAAAGCCGTTTCATGGTCTTTCAAAGGCAAGACTTTTTGAAAGACTTGCCGGGCCGAGTAAATTTGATGTTGCCGTTTTTTCGCCGATTTTCTCAAGCAAAACTT
The DNA here is from genome assembly GCF_004011945.1 of Mycoplasma sp. ATU-Cv-508. NCBI lineage: Bacteria > Bacillati > Mycoplasmatota > Mollicutes > Mycoplasmatales > Mycoplasmataceae > Mycoplasma > Mycoplasma sp. ATU-Cv-508. Next base: position 135,068 of record NZ_RYZU01000001.1, read on the forward strand.
GGGCCAGAAGTTCTAGGTTTTGGTCAAAGACTTTCGCTTTAACCGAGGAACTTCCGGAGTTGATTACCAGTGTTTTTTGCATTTTAAAGCTCCAGTCGCATTAATGCTTAACTAAGTAAAATTATACAACACTGGTTAAATGCAAACTTAACGACTCTTAGCCGACTGATTAGGAGCACTAGGAGCGGCTTTTTTAGCCACGATTTGTTTCAGACGAGCCGCTTTACCGCTTCGCTCGCGCATGTAGTATAGTTTCGCTCGGCGAACCTTGTTGCGACGAACCACATCCACGTGGGAAATGATCGGTGAATTGAGCGGGAAAGTTCGCTCAACTCCAATGCCGTAAGAAATTTTGCGAACCGTGAAAGACTTGGAAGCCCCGCTGTTTTTAATCGCGATGACTAGTCCTTCAAAAACTTGGATTCTCTCTTTGCTGCCCTCGCGAATTCGAACGTAAACTTTGACATTCTCGCCTGGGCGGAAATCGCCTAAGTCGTCGCGGCGCGATTGTTCATCAACGTGGGTTAATAGTTTATGACGCATGTTTTTTTCTCCTTAATAAGTCTGGTCGTTTAGACCGAGTTTTGGCCAGTGCTTGCTCTTGGCGTCACTGGTTAATTTTTGGTGGTCGCCGCTCAGTAAAACGGGCGGAACTTCCATCCCTTTGTACGAGCGAGGTCGAGTGTACTGGGGATACTCAAGCAAATCGTTGCTAAAAGAGTCGTCGTCTTGGGAACTAGCTTTAATCACGCCCGGCACTAAACGAATTACCGCGTCAGCCAGGGCTAAAGCAGGTATTTCGCCGCCAGTCAAAACAAAGTCGCCGATTGAAATCTCCCAGTCAACTAGCGAGCGTACCCGTTCGTCAAAACCTTCGTAATGTCCCGCGACGAGCGTGAGCTCTTTTTCACCAGCCAGTTGACGCGCTAACTTCTGGTTAAAAACTTGTCCTTGCGGAGTGAGCAAGATTTTTTTGCCACCAGAGCGCTCAAAGCCCGGTCAATCGGTTCGACTTGGAGCAGCATTCCCTGACCTCCGCCGTAAACCTGGTCGTCCACGCGGCGGTGTTTGTCGAGCGAAAAATCACGCAAATTAACCACGTTAACCGTTACCAACTTTTTTTCAATCGCGCGTTTAACGATCGACTCGTCCGCAAAGACTTCAAAAAAACGCGGGAAAAGCGTGACGATGTTCAGACGCATAACTACGAAAGGGCGACTTTGGCTTTAGAAGCAGTTTTTTTTAGCGGTTTCTTTTTTGGAAACTGCTTTTTCGGCTTTAGTTTGATCGTACTGTTTAAAAAGTGTTTTAACAGTGGGCGAGGGTTGAGCACCGTAGCTAAGTCACTTTTTTTGCAGTTCCACGTCAATAAAAAGTTCTTTGCTGTGCGGGTTGTAGTAGCCGATTTCTTCAATGAAACGACCGTCGCGCGGGGCACGACTGTCAGCCGCTACGATTCGGTAAAAAGCGCTGAATTTTTTGCCGATTCGTTTCAGTCTTAGTTTAACCATACTTTCCACTCCTTCGCACTAATCTTACCATGATTGAAATTTTAATGTCAAGTAAAAGTGCTTGACAAAAACGGGTCAGAAATATTTTTGCTAAAATGAGGGAGAAGATGCACAGACTGGAATTCATGCGCGGAGAACTCGCACGCGCGCGGCAAATGCGAGCTAACAAAGTCTTTCTCGGATGCTTCTTGTTCTTAGCAATCGTAACTTTTTTGGCCCGTTTTACGATCGCCGTCCTACTTGATTTTGGTCTCAAAGACGGGCAGTTTTACCCCGATTGATGAAAAACTATCATTAGCGGCGAACAAACTGCGGCGGGCGGTCCCAACCTAGAAGACCCTTACTGGCGCCAACTTTTTGACCGAAGACCAAACTTTTTTGTGAATGATGACCCAGTTCACTTGGCTAACCACTCTTTTGATGATTTTTTACCTCTTTTTCCGGTTTTTCGGCGTTAACCGCGATTTGCCCGAGTGGTTGCGTTGAATTGGTTCCCAGCGCACTTTGAGCATCGTCACGATTTACGAAATTACCATCGCGCTGATTTACTGGTTTTCTTACTTGAGCGGCGTCCGAATTGAAGTTTCGGGCGCGCGAATTCCGGTCTGAAGTTTTTTAGTTACTTTGGTGGTCCACGCCTTTTTGCCGTTTTTTGTCACTTTTTACTCGGTGATTTTCTTAATCCAAGACAAAAGCGCGTCGTTGTTGCGCGAGAGATTTGTTTTTAAAGCGATGACTTGACCAATCATCTACGCCTTTTACTACATCTTAGTGGCGCTAGTTTGAAAAGACCCCTACGCAATTACCGACTTCAAAGGCGAGTTTTACCTCAGTCTTGGCAAGATGATCGGAGCGCTTTTAACCATTTACTTTTTGATCGGAGTCATGGTCATTGTCCACAACTACATTTTGGTTCGTTTTAACCACAAGTATCTGGCTAGTCATGACAACGACGCGCTGCTGCACCGTAAACAAGTACTTGCTCGAATTAAAACTAAAGCGGCTCGCAAAGTGATGAAAGACGACAAAATTCGCGACCAACTCAACCAACTGACCCACGAGATTATCCAGTTTGAACGGGAAGTGGAAATTAAAAAAAGGATCGCTCGCCACAAGTGGAAAATTGCCCGGCGTAATTCGAGAAAAAATCCTTTTGAACAAACGGAGCCACCTAGCTAATGGCAAAGTCTCAATTAACCAAGAAACTGTGACTAACTTTCAAAACTCGTGGCGCACTCAGTCTGTTAGTCTTATCTGCTCCTTTAACCGGACTTAGTTGCTGGCAAAAACCCCAGACAATCCACGAGCAAAAAGACCGGCAACTTGACGCTCTACTTGACATTATTGGCAACTTAAGAACTAGTTGAATGAGTCAGTATCCGAGTCAAGTGGCGCGCCAAAACCAAATCATCGGCGACTTATCAGAGCTTGGCGTTGAGCAACGCACTCCTTCCATCACGGGCGTGGTTTTTCGCTTTCGGGTAGTTCGAATTGACGATATAAACGGTGAGATTACGTTGGAAACAGTGGTTCAAAAAAACGAAAACATTAGTCGGCGTCTTATTTACGTGGGCGGATTTTACTCCCAAAACTGAAACGACCTAAACCAGGCGCTCGAAAAAGCTGGTCATGAACTCAAGAGCGATTGAAACCACCTTTTACCTTCCCAAATAGTTGAAGTGGGTCAGTTTTACGAGCCCGAAAAGTTGGGCGTTAAACTGGAGTTAAACGGTCTAAAAAACTGGGAGGCTCGCCTTTTGGTCAGCAGGGTTGACGACCAAAACGGTCAAATTGAAGGCCGCTTTTTAATTACTTATGCTAACGTAGTCGGTACGCTAAACGTGACGATTAGCGGTTATGGAACCTAGGGGAAAATATGAGCGAAAAAATTGAAACAACCGAAGATGCGCTAGTTAAAATCAAAATTAACCAGTCGTTTATTTCCTACCACTTGCAAGATAAAAACATGCGTTGGACGGCGATTTTTGTCCACGATTTAATTCATCAAGCGATTTTGCTAAACCAGTCTTTGGTTTAAAAACTAACTACAACATCATTTCGGTGAACTTACCTGGCAGTCGCTACTTAGATCACGACGAAGCCGAACTGGGCATTGACTTTTACGTGAAGTTGCTTGAAATATTCATTAAAAATAATGTCAAAAGCCGCAAAATTGTTTTAGTTGGTCATTCGCTCGGCGGCGGAATTGTGGCCGCCCTAAGCAAACTAAGCAAAGTTAAACGAGTGGTTTACGTGGCCGCCATTAACCCTCACATGATTTACGCCCGCAACTGAACCGCTCTTTACGACTTATTTTTCGGTCAAGGAATTCACAAAAGCCTCAAAAACATGTTGGTCAAAGCTGGCGCTAAAATTTACAAGTCACTAGTTGATAAAAACGCGGTGGTCAAAGAGATTTGCGACCAACAAGGTCGCTTCGTACCAATCATTAAAAACTACCTACTTAATACGGAGTACATGAGCGAAATTCTCAAAGACCAGTACCGGCAAAGTCTCCGGAAAACACCGCTTTTCATTATCGGTGACCAAGACCGAATCGTTGAAACAAGTCGCTTTGTCAACTTCGTTGAGCAGGAATTAGGTCAAAAAGTGGTGGTGTTGCCCGAACTAAGCACAACCCCTTTCTAACCCAATCTAACGCCATCAACGACATTCTCAACCAAATCATGCCGGCCAAAAAACGTTTTTTCCGCCGCACTTTAATTAAGGTGCATCCTTGGCAACTTGTTCAATCAATTGCTGTCAAAAATTCCAAAAACGTGCAAAAGCCCGACCCCGGTGACTAATTTTATTTTTGCTAGCTAAATCTAACTCGGCAAACACCTTTTGCTCGCTTTGCAAGTAAAAAGCCGGGTCAAAACCAAAGCCATCGGGACCGACTGGCACTACCAGTTTCCCGCTTACTTCCCCTTCGAAAACTCGCAGTCCGTTTTGGTCGCAGTAAGCAATCGCCGAGCGATAACGGCACGAGTTATCTTGCGAACCGAGCTGAGCCAAAAGAGCGAACGACTTAACTCGAAACGGAGCGTCTTTGAGTCAGCGACGCGAGTAAAGTCCCGGAAAGTTACCTAGCGCCTGAACCTCTAAACCCGAGTCATCAGCTAAAACTGGTTGGCGGTAAAGCTCGTAGTAAAAGCGCGCTTTGAAAGCGGCGTTGGCGGCAAAACTTGCGCCCTCTTCGGGTGCTTCAGGCAAACTTTTAAGAATCAAAAGTTGGCCCGCTAATTGATCAGGGTCATAACTTTTTCAAAGCGCCGTGAACTCCTCAACTTTGTGAGCGTTAGTTGTCGCGAGCAAGATTTTTAGCATTGGCGGGTTTGCCTTTTCCGACTGGGCACTTGCCAATCGCAAGCAAAAAGTACGCCGTCTTCACAATTGATAACCGGCGCGTCTTTAATCTTTGAAGGGCAAGCGCGAAAAATTTTCATCACTGTTTCGCCTATCTTAAAAAGAGCCCCTGGGCTGGGACTAAGCGCGCGAATCCGGTTAAGACTTTGCTTAATAGTTAACTCGGGCTCAGCACCCGGAAATGCTGGTCAATTTTGCGGGTTTGGCTGGCGATGGCGTGGTCTTGGGGTCGGGATTTAACTTGGCCAGTGGCGACTTTTTCAAGCCAGCCGACAATCTTAGCATTAGTTAAACTAACTAGTTTAGACAAAGCGCTCGCTAAGTTATCTTGCTGACTAAGCTTAGTTTTGGCTTGGAAATAAATCGGACCCGAGTCAATTTGTCGAACCATCTCAACTAACGTAATTCCGGTTTGATCTGCTCCGTCGGCCAAGGCATAGTGAACTGGGCTCGGCCCGCGGTAAAGCGGTAAAAGCGACGCATGGATGTTAAGCGGTTTTAGGCGACCCATTTTAAGCACTGAATCAGGTAGTCAAAATCCGTAGGCAAAAGTTAGGAGCAAATCAAAATCAAAACTTTTGAGCATCTTTTCAAGTTGGCTCGCTCGGGTTGGTTTTAAAAGCGGCAAATTTTGCTGACTAGCTCACATGCTAACTGGTGTGGGCGTGAGAATTTGACCCCGACCAACTCTCGCGTCAGGCTTTGAAACAACTGCCACAACTTCAAAATGCTGGGCGATGAGAGCAAAAGTATCCACCACAAAAGACGGACTGCCAGCTAAGATTATTTTCACCTTTAATCCTTGCTCGCCTGAGCTAAGCGCTCGTAGACGATTTTGTCGCGGGCACGGAAACTAAGGTTATTTTTTAAAACTCTGGCTGTTTGCTTTTTAACTTTGTTAGATAAACTGACAGGTAGTTTAGCGCTAATTTGGTCAAGGACAGCAAAAAGATCAACGTGGCGCGTAACAATCACGTGACTTGGTAAATTCGCAATTTCTACCAAGGCGGTTTTGTTGGAATAAATAACCAAAGAGAGCGTCGCTAGTTTGGTTGGCAAAAACGGTTGTAAGAGTTTGATGTGAAGATCGTTTTCTAAAACTGCGTTAGTCACCAGTTCGGTTTTGCCCTGGTAGTTTCGCTTTCACGTAGGCTGGTCAGCCTCACCCCGGATCATCCCTCTTAAAGATTTGACTTTAACGACCACTAAAGCCTGGCTAGTCAACAAAATTCCATCAATTTGAATCCACTCGTCTTGCTCATTTTTAACTAGCGCCGACTCAATGTACTTGTTTGAGGTGTGGCGAGCCCAAAGTTTAATGTCATCGGCGATCGCTTTTTGGGCCACTAAACCAACCCGGCGAACCAGTTTGCGGTAAACATAACTTTTGGTTAAGTAATAAACTAGCCAAATTGCCGCCGCGATCATTAGAGTTAAACCGCCAGCAATTCCGATGTAATAACCAAGACTAGCCTGCGTTCAAACGGAGGCTTGGGTAAAACTAGGACTAGTTAAAAACATTACCAAGATTATAAGGACAAAAATCGCCACGTAAAAGAAAAATTTGCGTATAATTTATCTAACTTTCGCGGAGGAGCCTATGGCCAGCATTAAAGCCAAAATTAAAAACATCGCCAAAATCAAACGTCAAAACGTTCGTAACCGTGCGGTTAAATCCCAAGTTAAGACGGCGCTTAAAAAAGCTCGTCAGGCTGTTTTAACTGACCCTGCTCAAAGCCAGCCGCTAGTATCCAAAGCTCACAAAGTGATTAACAAAGCCGTTAGCAAAGGCGTTTTGCATCCCAACAACGGCAGTCGTAAAATTTCTCGCCTTGACCTTTTTGTCCAACAGAAAATTCAAAAACCGCCTGCTCAGTCAGCCCAGACAAAAACATCTGATCCAGCGCCTAAAAATTAATTTAGCAAATTGTCTATTCTTCCAGCGAAGCCGGGTCTAAGTTGTGGTAAACGGCTTGGACGTCTTCATCGGCTTCAATTTTTTCGACTAAACTTAAAATTTTTCGCGCTTTTTCGGGTGGTAGTTTAACTTCTAAATTCGGCAAAAAGTCACCTCAGCGCTCATTCATTCGTTAATGCCCCGTTTTTCTAAAGCAGTTTTAACCGCTTGAAAATCTTGGGGAGACGTTTCAACAAAGTAGCTCTCGGGACCTACTTCAAAATCTTGCGCGCCGCTTTCTAGACTGTTTAACATCCATTGGTCGTCGCTTTGGTTGGCGCTGCGGGCAAACTCCAAAAGTCCTTTCCGCTCAAAAATGTAGCTGACTGCTGAAGAGCTGACCACGCTGCCGTTAGCTTTGTTAAAGTAAGACTGAATCGAGGAGCTGACGCGGTTGGCGTTATCAGCTAAACAGATAATCAAAAAGGCGACTCCGTTCACGTTCGCTCCGTAAACAAATTCTTTGTAGTTTTTACCCGCTCCGCTGCCGCTCGCTTTTTGAATCGCGTTTTCAATGTTTTTTTTAGGCATTGAAGCGGCACGAGCTTTGCTAATCGCGTTTCTGAGTGTCGGGTTAGCTTGAGGATCAGGCCCGCCCAAGTTGACGGCAACCATGATTTCCTTGGATATTTTCGCAAATGTCTGAGCCCGCTTAACGTCTTGGGCGCCTTTGCGATGTTTGATATTCGCTCATTTACTGTGTCCGGCCATTAGTTATAATGGATTATATTATGAAGTGGCTCAAGGTCATCAAAATCCTCGCTTTTCCGCGGTTAAAAAAAGCCGCGCGGCAAGAGTATCAACCTTTTTTAAATCAAAGTCCGATGGAAGATATGCTAGTCGTTTCGCACACTTTACACCGGCAAACTTACCAGTGGCTGCGCAAATTCAAAACTCCGCAGTACGGTCGCATGTGACTTTTACGCAAAAAAAAGGCTTTCAACACTTTGTTTTTTCAGCAACCTTATGACGTAGTTGTTTGCGACCGTTACGGCAACGTTTTAGCAACTTTTGTCGCGCTTGGTAGTGGTTATGTTTCCAATTACTACCGGGCTGGTTATTTTATCTACTTCATGGTCGTGGGTTCGATTAAGTTTTACGACATTCGACCGAGCGACCGGTTAACTTTTAAACGCCTTTTGCCGAGTTTGCAAATTCTTCAGGACTTAATGGGCTTGAAATAGGTTCACGCTTGTGGGCGCTAGTTTGGACAAGATCTTGAATTTTTTGCCGACTGGCAACCGACACCGACTCGCCGGCTAGGAAGGCATCAATTTCTAAGTAAGAAAGGCCGAGTTCTTTTTCGTCGCTTTGACCCGGATAAAGGTTGGCGCTAGGCGTTTGCTGAATAATCTTTTCGGGCACTTTTAACTCACGAGCAAGTTGTCAAACTTGCGTCTTACTTAGGTGCAGAAGCGGAAAAAGGTCGGCGCCGCTGTCGCCGTGCTTAGTGAAATAACCTAAGTTTCACTCGGCACGGTTTGTCGTTCCGACCACTAAAAACTGCCGCTCTTGACCAAGGGCGTAAAGAGTTAGCATTCTTAACCGCGGCATTAAGTTAATTCGGGCTAAATGATTGCTAAGTTCAAGTTTAGTTGTCAAAAGCCGGTAAACATCGCTTAAGTCAACTAGCTTAGAAGGTATGCCGAGCTGGTTAACAACTAACTGAGCGTTAGCAATTTCATTGTCTCTTTCAATTGGCATTAAAACTGCTAAAACTCGCTCGCCGGCCGCCTCTTTTAAGAGACTAGCGACTAGCGCCGAATCAACACCGCCCGAAAGACCAAAAATAAATCCTTTGGCTCGAGCAGACGCCAGTTTTTTGCGCAATCAACTAACTAAGTAAGCGTGGTAACTTTTCATTTTTAGTTGCTCCTAATTATAAATCAGGATCAGTTTCCCAAGTGAGTTGATGGTCAAAGATTTTGACGTTATCACCTGCCTTAGCTCCCAGTTTAGCCAGCTGGTCCCAAACGCCGAGCTGACGCATTTTACGGTTAAAACGCCGAATGTTGTCAAGCGAATTGAGCGGAATTCTTTGGCAAATTTTTTCAACTTCGCTGCCCGTAACCGAAAAACTGCCCGGACCAATTCTTCGAACTTGGGTCGGAGCAGTTTGGTCAGTCAGTTCAATCACTAAGTCTGTCTCTTCCGCGCTGACCTGAGCTGGCCCGACTTTTTCTAAAAGATTAACTAAACGCTGTTTGAGCGTTTGCAAACCAGCGCCGGTTTTAGCCGAGAGCGCTAAAACTCGCTCGGGTCCCAGTTTTTGGACTAAGCTTTGGTAGCGCTTTTCAAAACCCGGGCAGTCGCTTTTGTTAGCCGCAACTAACTCTGGTAAATTAGCCAATCGTTTGTCAAAACTAACTAGTTCGTGGCGGATGGTCTGGTAGTCTTTTCACCAGTCGCCCTCATCCTTACCTAAATCAAGCACGTGTAAGACTACGCGGGTTCTTTGCACGTGTTTTAAAAAGGCGTGACCAAGTCCTTTGCCCTCACTAGCTCCGGCGATTAAACCGGGCAAATCGGCTAACACAAACGAAAAATCACCGACTTTAACTAATCCAAGTTGGGGTACCAAAGTTGTAAAGGGGTAGTCAGCGACTTTAGCCTTAGCCTGGGAAAGACGACCGAGCAAAGATGATTTGCCGACCGAAGGAAGACCAACTAAACCTACGTCGGCTAAAACTTTTAAACTTAAATCAAGCCGGCGTTTTTGACCTGGTCGGCCGTTTTCGCAAAGTCGCGGAGCGGGATTGCGAGCCGACTTAAACCGGGCGTTGCCGTGACCGCCCGTTCCGCCTTGAGCCACTAAGTAATTTTCCGACTTAACGATATCGTGAACTAGTTTGCCCCGCTCGTAAACAAGCGTGCCAAGCGGGACCTTGACGTATAGGTCTTGACCGCCAGCACCAGTTTTGTTTTTCGACTGACCGTTTGCGCCGTCCTCGGCTTGAATAATTTTGAGTTGGTGAAGGTGAATTAGCGTGTTTAAACCGCTGTCGCCCTTTAAAAAAACGTTGCCACCGCGGCCGCCATCTCCGCCGTCAGGACCACCCCGGGGTACTTTTTTCTCCCGGCGAAAAGAAATGATGCCGTCACCGCCTTTACCGGCTCGGACTTCAATTTGGCACTCGTCAACGAATTTCACTCTCTAATTTTAGTCTTTTTAAACCGCTTAACCCCACTCGGCCATGATGTTAGTTTTAAAACGCGAGTAAATAATGGCTCCAATCCGGATGATGGTCGCAATCATGTAACCGCGCGTGAAGCGGACTAGACCAAAAAAGGCGCCGCCTAAAATTAGCCGTCCGTACTTAGGTTGGAGACCCAAAAGCATTTTGAGCGTGTTCATAATCGCCCGGTGTTTAGCTGAGATGCTCGGGTCTTTAACAATAATTAAAATTCGCCACTGGGCTAAGCGCCTGAGCGCGATGATCGCGTAGAAAAGCATTTTACGCGAGTAAATTTTGTCTAAGTTGACTTGCTGTCAAATCGTGGTTAAAACTTCTAGTTGATGCAAGGCGTTTTTAACCATCACTTTGATGTTGATCGATTGTTCATCCCGACCAACGTAGTAGCGATAAAGCGGTAGGGGCACATAGTAAAAAGACTTAACTTGTAAAAGCGGAATCAAGGCGAACTGACTGTCGGTGTAATAAATACCTTCCAGTTGACGGTACTTAATTTTGCGCAAAAAATCTAGCCGGTAAACAAGCGAGTGCATCGTGATTAAATCGCTGGGTAAAGCGATTTGACGTGTGTCAATGATTCGAAACGGTTCGATGTAGTTGCGGAAAGATTTGCGGTAAGTCTTGTTAACGCCAATTTTTTCAAACGTGTGGTCAGTTACAATCACGTCCACTTGCGAAGAAAGTCCGGCGCTAATGTAAAGCAGTTTGATGAAATCGTCGGTGCTAAAAGTGTCATCAACGTCCAAAATCTTAAAGTAAATTCCCCGAGCCAACTTAAGGGCGTGGTTGATCACGCTGCCGTATTGGCCGTTAGGTTGAGCAATCACCCGAATAAAGTCCGGTCGAACTAAGGCGTTATAACCGCGCGCCAGTTCGCGCGCGACTCGAAGCGAGTCGTCGCTTGAACCATCGTCAATCACAATTACCTCGTAAAGACGAGTTAAGTTACGCTTAATCATTTGGTGGTTAACGACCGAGTGCAGTGCAAGCGGCAAAAAATCTTGACCGTTATAACAAGGAATAACGAGCGAATAAAGCGGTCTTTTCACGGCTAGTCTGGTTTTTCTCCCAGCAAGACAGTTGCTTTTTTCCAGCGCGATTTTAACCGCCTGGTCCATGTTTATGTACTTAAAAGTCGCCAAACGACCGACGAGGTGAAGGTTAGGGTAGCGACTGGCTAAGCTCTGGTATTTTTGGTAAGCGGTTTTAGCTTGGTCAGTCATCATCGGGTAGTAGCGCGTGCCAAAACGAGGTGAATCAGGCTCGTAAGCACCTGGGTACTCGCGGGTAATCACCGTTTTGCCAGTCGCTTTTTGACCTGTCATGTGTTTGTATTCGCTAATCCGAGTCATCGTTGGGTCGGCCGGGTAATTGACTACCCCGACGGGTTGAAACTGGTCAATGTTCAAAGTTTGAACTTTAATGTCAAGCGAGCGGTACTCTAAAAGTCCGTAGCGGTAACTAAAAAGCTGGTCAATCGGACCCGTGTAAACAACCGGAATTTTAATTTCTTTAGCGCGGTAATAAATTTTGCCGTCCCGAAAACTGACTAAATCGCTCGCATCGGTTTTCAAAACAACTTTAATGTTTTTGTGAGCCAGCATTTTTTCCACGCTCTTGGTATAGCCCTCAATTGGCAAGCCCTCATATTTGTCAAAGAAGTAACGGTCCTGGTAACCGATCATAACTGGCACGCGAGCTAAAACGCTCGGATCAAGTTCGCTCGGGTCTTTACCCCACATTTTACGGGTGTAGTTAGCGAAAATTTTCCGGTACACAAAATCGGCTACCTTTTGAACTAGTGGATCCGGGTTTTTACGGAGTTCGCCGATCGTAACGCGCTGGTCAATTCCGTAAGTTGTTTTTAAAGCCGTTTTAATTTGCTCAGCCTGGTCGGGAAAAAACTGGTCTACGCCGGTGAAATTAAAAGGATCGGAATTAGGTGGTTGTCAACTTTGCCAAGTACCCGGTTGTGGTAACCGTTTAACTCCCAAAACTGACTCATGAAACGGTAAACAGTCTCGTCATTAGTGTGAAAAATGTGGGACCGTAAACGTGGGTCATCACGCCTGACACGTTTTTGTCGTAAATGTGACCCGCCACATGGGGACGCTGTTCAATCACTAAAACTTCCCGGCCAGCTTGAGCCGCTTGGTAGGCGATGACGGCTCCCGAAAGTCCGGCGCCGATGATAAGAATATCCATTGTATAATTGCTATTATAGTTCAATTGGTCAGATTGACAAAACCGACTTTAAACTCCATTTCGTAAGCGGTTAATGACCAATAAGACGCCAATTTATGGTATAATTTCTTAGTAATTTACTTTGGTAAGTAAATCTAGTTAGCAAGGGGTTTTGGTGCAAAAATACGATTCGACTAGTATCGCAGTTTTAGAAGGTTTAGAGCCCGTTCGTACCCGGCCAGGGATGTACATCGGCGGAACTGGCACGCGCGGTTTACACCACCTAGTGTGGGAAATTTTGGATAACTCGGTTGACGAGGCAATGGCCAATTTTGCGACTAAAATTGACATCATTTTGGATGCTGAGGGCGGAGTTACAATTAGCGACAACGGACGCGGAATTCCGGTTGACATTCACCCGTCGACTGGTCTTTCCACGCTTGAAACTGTTTTAACTCGTCTCCACGCCGGTGGTAAGTTTGATTCTGAAACTTACAAAGTTTCGGGCGGACTCCACGGAGTCGGTGCTTCGGTTGTTAACGCTCTAGCGAGCGTTTTTGAAGTCTGAGTTGAACGCGATGGGAAAATTCACGCCTTAAAGTTTGAAAACGGCGGCCAACCAACTGGACCGCTTGAGGTAGTTGGGACAAGCGAAAAGACGGGCACAAAAATCCGCTTCGTGCCTGATTTTACGATCATGGAAAAAAACGAGTGGGATTTTGCCGGCATTGTTGACCGAGTTCGTCAAACCGCTTACCTAAACCGCAACTTAGCCTTAACTGTCACCGACGCTCGGAGTGAGCAAATCATTGAGCGCAAGTTTTGCTTTGAAGGCGGAATTAAGCAGTATGTGAACGATCTCAACGTTGGTAAAACTGCTCTCCACGAGCAAATCATTTACGCCCAAGGCGAGTTTAACGGCGAAAAAAGGTACCGTGCAAGTCGAAGTTGCGATGCAATACGACCAAGCTTTCCAAAGCAACATCGTTTCTTACGCCAACAACATCGCCACTAACGAGGGCGGAGCCCACGTAACTGGCTTTATGGACGCTTTAGTCCGCATTTTTAATAACTACGCCGAAGAAAACAAGATTTTCAAAAACGAGAAGGAAAAGTTAACGCGCGAAGATGTCAAAGAAGGTTTAACGGCGATTATCTCAATTCGCCACCCGAACCCAATGTTTGAGGGGCAAACCAAAGGTAAACTGGCTAATCGCGATGCTCGCACAGCTACTAACAAAATTTTGTCCCACAGCTTAGAAAGATTTTTACTCGAAAATCCCTTTGAAGCGCGTCAAATTATTGACAAAGTGATGCTGACCCAACGCGCTCGGTTTAACGCCCAAGCTGCTCGCGAGGCAACTTTCCGCAAGGACGCGTTTGAAATCGGTTCTTTGCCCGGCAAATTAGCCGACTGCTCAACTAAAAGTGCCGCTGATTCGGAACTCTTTATTGTTGAGGGTAACTCGGCCGGCGGCAGCGCTAAGATGGGTCGAAACCGGGAAATCCAAGCCATCTTGCCGCTGCGAGGAAAAGTGATTAATGCTCAAAAAGCTCACATTGACAAAGTTTTCAAAAACAATGAAATTGGTTCTTTAATTACCGCTTTAGGTACCGGCGTGGCCAGTGAGTTCAATCTTCAAAAACTGCGCTACTACAAAGTGATTATTATGACTGACGCTGACGTGGATGGGGCTCACATTCGCACTTTGCTCTTAACTTTCTTGTACCGCCACATGCGGCCTTTAATTGAGTACGGTTTTGTTTACATCGCCCAACCGCCGCTCTACAAAATCACCACTAGTCGACAAACTTTTTACGCCTACAGCGAAAAAGAAAAAGAGCAACTTGTTGAGGAACTAGACGCTAACTCAAAAATTTCGCTCCAACGTTACAAAGGGCTAGGAGAGATGAATCCTGGTCAGCTTTGGGAAACAACCATGGATCCTGAACGCCGTAAAATGCAGCAAGTTCAAATCGAAGACGCAGCTGCGGCCGACTTAACTTTTTCAATTCTAATGGGTGACGACGTGGAAAAAACGCCGCGAATTCATTCAGGAAAACGCCCGCTACGCCCGGGTGGAGGTCTAACGGAGTAACTATGTTTAATAATTTTGACGACGACGATAAAAAATACCAGGGCGAAGACGAAAAAATCGCCACAATTTTTGGCGAAGAACCAAAAGCTGACCTTGATAGTTCCGATCCAACTGAGCAAAACGAATTAGCCTCGCCCAAAAGCGAACCCGAAATTAGTTCGCAAATCATTAGCGACGACATTGACGGCCTTTCGCCGGTCGGAATTTCCAAGGAAATGCGCCAATCTTTCTTAGAATACGCTATGTCAGTCATCGTAGCGCGGGCTTTGCCCGACGCGCGCGATGGTCTTAAACCAGTTCACCGCCGGATTCTTTACGGTCTTCACGAACTGGGTCTTTTGCCAAATGTGGCTTACAAAAAATCGGCTCGGATCGTCGGAGACGTGCTCGGGAAATACCACCCGCACGGCGATAGTCCAGTTTACGAGGCAATGGTTCGAATGGCCCAAGACTTTTCGATGCGTTACCAACTAGTCGACGGACACGGAAACTTTGGTTCAATCGACGGAGACCCGGCCGCAGCGATGCGTTACACCGAGGCTCGCATGTCTAAACACGCGGCTCTGATGCTGGACGGAATTAGAAAAGAGACGGTCAACTTCGTGGACAACTACGACTCGTCGGAAAAAGAACCCGCGGTTTTACCAGCTCGTTTCCCCAACCTACTTGCTAACGGCGCGACTGGAATTGCCGTCGGAATGGCAACTAACATTCCGCCGCACAACTTAAGTGAAACGATTGAAGCGCTAATTATGCTCGCCCAAAACCCGGCCGTAACTACCGAACAACTGATGCAAGTCTTACCTGCTCCCGACTTTCCCACGGGCGGATTAATTACCGGTGTCAGCGGACTTCGCCACGCTTACCAAAGCGGTCGCGGATCGGTTTGCATTCGTTCAAAAACCGAAATTGAAACGCTTAAAAACGGTAAGCACCGAATTATCGTCACCGAAATTCCTTACCTAGTTAACAAAGCTCACTTAGTGGAAAAAATCGCTGAGTTGGTTAAAAATAAAGCGCTGGATGGCATCACTGATTTACGCGACGAAACTTCCCGACACGGGATGAGAATTGTGATCGAACTAAGACGTGATGTTGTGCCCGAAGTAGTTCGCAACCACCTTTTTAAAATGACCAACTTACAAACTAACTTCAGCATTAACATGCTTGCTTTAGTCGGGGGTCAACCCAAAACTTTGGGACTCAAAGAAATGCTCAGCGTTTACTTAGCACACCAAGTGGAAGTGTTAACTCGTCGCACAACTTACGATTTAAACAAAGCCCAGACGCGTGCCCACGTTTTGCAAGGTCTTAAAGTGGCAGTGGAAAACATTGATGCCGTGATCCAAATTATTAAGAAAGCCCAACACGACCAAGCGGCTCAAAACGCTTTACAAACTCGTTTTAATTTGTCGCCCGAACAAACTAAAGCGATTATTGACATGCGACTTGGTCGGCTAACTAGTTTGGCGACGGAGAAAATGCGCGAGGAACTGGCTGACTTAGAAAAACAAATCACCGAACTGAAAGCCATTTTAGCCGATAAGAACTTGCTAATTCAAACTATCATTAGCGAACTACGCGAAATTCAAACTAAGTACAGCGATGTGCGTCGGAGCGAAATCGTGGAAGGTTTAATCGCGATTGACGACGAAGATTTAATTCCCCAAAAAGATATCGCCATCACGATGAGCGCCAAAGGTTATGTGAAAAGAGTGCCACTTGAGCAGTTTCAAATTCAGCGCCGAGGCGGTGTTGGAGCTCGTTCAATGAGCACTTACGAAGACGACCAAGTTGATTCGATTTTAACTACTTCAACTCACACCGACTTACTAATTTTTACTTCGGTCGGCAAAGTTTACCGCATCCGCGCTCACCAAATACCAGAGTCTTCTAAGCAAGCCAAGGGAACGCCGTTTGTCAACGTAATTCCTGACCTAGATAAAAACGAAAAAGTAGTTTCGCTGCTCAGTCTAAGCGAGTATAAACCTGAGCATTACCTTTTAACTGCCACCGAGCAAGGAGTAGTTAAAAGAACTTTGCTAAGCGAATACGCGCGAATTAACCGCAACGGTAAAAGGGCGCTCGGACTACGCGAAGATGACGTATTGGTCAGAGCTTTAATTGTCAAAGAAGGCGACCAAATCGTTTTAGGCTCTTCGGGCGGTCGGGTAGCTCGGTTTGGAGTCGAACAAATTCGTCCAATGGGTCGAAGTGCGGCCGGAGTGCGAGGAATTAAACTCAACTTATCAGCCGGTGAAAAGTTAGTGGGACTTTCTTATTCGCGTCACGCGGAAGACAAACTGCTCGCGATTGGGGAACAAGGTTTTGGTAAACTGACTCCGATTGACCAGTACCGTCAAACTAACCGCGGCGCCAAAGGGGTAATTAGTCTGAACACGAAAAAAGCCGGTCAACTGCGGTTTGTTCGGATCGTCAAAGGTTACGAAGACCTTTTGGTTACGACTAAAAAAGGGATTACCATTCGCACAGCACTTGAACAAGTGAGTGTCAGCGGACGCGCGACTAAGGGCGTCAAATTATTACGCTCGGAGCGGATAACGCCATCCAATCTTTGTCAATCATTGACAGCGCCAAAATTGAGCAAAAAGTTGAGGAAGCAATTCGTAAAACGCAAGAAATCGAACTTGCTCAAGTTGAGGCACTAACTTCAGAGTTGGCCAAAATCAAATCTTAACGCCAATACTTTTGGGGTAAGTAACGCTGGGAAACTAGGTAGTTAACAAAGTCATCAAAAATTTGCCGGTCAAAAATGTCTTCGCGGTAGTGAATTAAGTCTAAAACGTGTTTAACAGTGGAGTGGACTTTTTTAACTAGTCGGCGCGGGTAACCGTACTTGCTCACGTGGCGGTTAAATTCGGGATAATCAACAACGCGCGTTTTCTCGCCGGGGTAAAGTTTAATGTCCAAATCGTAATCGATAAACTTAATTGTGTTGTCTTCAAAAAAGGCGGTGAAGACAAATTAACGTAGTAGTAAATGCCGGTGTGACGAATTAAACACATCGTGTTAAAAAAGCCGTCCAAGGGAAAAAATCAAACGAGCGGTTCGCGCATCACCCAGCGTGAACCTTTTCTTTCCTGGACCTTAGTTTTGTACATTAATAGAGCGATTGAGTACTGTGAAACTTCAACAACTTTCACGCCGTTCCACTGGCGGTAAAGCGTACCGTCGTGTTTGTAGGCTTGAACGTTAATAATCGAGTTCATGACCGGCAAAGAAACATCCACTAATTGTCCTTTCAACTAAACGACTTAAGCATTGTTAAGCAAACTGATTTGCACGCTTTTTTGGTCAGCGCTTAAAACGGCTTGGTAAGTACGTCCGACTTTTTTAGCCCGCTGAGGATTAGAAAACTTTTTGGTTCAAACAGGTCCAGTTTGCGAACGCCGTAACGATTCTAAAGCTTTCAGATCCTGACCAAACTCATCCTTGGCAAAGTAAAGAATTTTGCCAACTAACTCAGGTCCGTGGAGTCAACCGTCTCTTTCCCCGTTAGTCACGTAAAACGTGTGGCTATCAACCGAGGAGTAAATCGAGCGCACATCAGAAGCTAAGTGAGTCAGCGCATGGTAATCGTAAGGACGTGGATGTTTAATAATCGGGATCGCCCGAAAACTGCCATCTTCCTTCAAATACCCGACGTAGTTGTAATCGGTTTGGGTCGGATCTAACCAACCTGCGAATTTAATCCGGTCTACTTCTTCGTCTGATTTCATCGGTACTCTGACAATACCGCCTTTAACGTTGCTCAAATTACGGGCTGTGTTTTCGTGTCAAATCAAAGCTAAATCGGCCGAGTTAAAGTGCCCATTGTGCTCGCGCCACAAATTAATTAAACCGCTTGATGTACTTTGGTCAGCAAAAGGACGGTCGTTTAAGTAAACATCGTTTTGCTGAAAACCTTCGCTGTACATTAGCGTGTCGCGAAGGTAAAGCGTTAAGTTTTGGTGCCTGTCGTCGTAAGGCGATTGCCAAGTGCCTGAACGCAGCACTAAATCACGTTCGCGAAATGGCATGGTAAGTTGCATGTACTTACGGGCAAAAAGTTCGTGAATTGAGAAAAGGTACGAAATTCGTTCGCTCGCGTTTTCAGGGTTGATGGGCGCCCATTCCCAATCTGGGTAAGCTGGTGAAAACGCGTAACCTTCGTTTCTTTCAAAACCTTCCCAAATTTTGCTAAAGTCGCGCTCAGAACTGTTAGCAATTTCAAAAAGCGTTTTGGAATCGTAAACGGTTCCGATTGATTTGACTCGAACCGTTTTGGCGCGGTTGTTCTGTTTTAGTTTAATCGTGTCAAGAAGCGGTTGGTTGGAAATGAAATTGTCGTAAATGTAAGGCTCGCCGTAAAGCGGTGTAGGCACATCGTAGCGAAGCAGTTCTTTGAACTTGCCTAGGAAGTACTGGTTTCAAGGTTGAACAACGTTGGGTTGAGAATAAATCTCTTTGCTGACCCAGGTTAAATCATCAATTTCTAAGTTCATTAGTCAGGCGTTAGCTTCGTGGTGACGGTACTCGTGGTAAAGCGTTTGAAATAGCAGTTCCACCTTAGTCTCTAAGAAAGAGTGGTCGGGCGCTTGACCCCGGTTAGAAAAAATGTTGACTAGCGGACTGGTGTTAATGATGATTTGCGAAGTACCCGGGTAGTAAGTGCCGTTAACCGAATCGGAAATTAGCGCGTCAGAACCCTCCTCGGTCAAAATGATTTCTTTGAGCGAGTAAATTTCCGGTCCCACACCTAAGTCGCGGTCAATTCTTTGTTTGAGAAGTTCTAAACCGCGGTCGCCCAAAAACCAAAGCGGCTCTGTCTCGGTGCCAAAATGTTTCAAATTCCGCTCGCGAATCGGTACGCCACAGTAAGAAATTTCCATTCACTGAGCCGGTGTGACTGAGCGTTTTAACTCGCCAAAACCGCGGGTAAAAGCGTAAATGCTCAGACCCAGCGAACCAATCGCAGTTAAAAAGAGCACTCCAACGCCTCAACCAACTAAGTTGCGAGTGCTTCGAATGGAGGATCAATAACCTCTGGGACGGGGAATTTTTCAGTTCACGATCGTTAACTTTCTGCCAGAATTATAGACTTTTTCCCTATCATTCTAGCGTGCACCTCCGTAAGAAGCAATCTCTCATCGACCGTTTTATTCGCTCGCCTTACCTAATTAAAACTTGTCCTTACCAACTTGAAAAAGACACGATCTTGGAAATCGGAACGGGCAAGGGAGCGATGTTAGTCGCCTGAGCAAATTACAAACATAAGCAGCCTTTTGTGGGTTTAGAAAAAAATCTCGCGGCGGTTAGTTTTATTCTCAATAAAATTCACCATTTTGTTCCAAACTTAAAAATCATGGTGGGTGACGCGGAGCATTTACCCCGTCTTTTCCAAGGTAAGTTAGCTCAAATATGGTTAACATTTCCCGATCCTTGACCTAAAAAGCGGCACGCCAAAAGACGTTTAACTGATCCAAAATTTTTAAAAATTTACCAAGCGATGCTTAGACCGGGCGGCATCTTACAACTTAAAACTGATAACCGTGTCTTTTTTGACCAGTCGCTGGCGTTGATCCAAGATTTTGGTCTCAAACTTGAGCAAGTTAGTTACGATTGGCACGCCGAGTTGGGCGAGCAAAAAAACTTTCCGAGCGAATACGAAGTTAAGTGGTCTAAACTTGGCAGCAAGATTAACTTTTTAAGAGCACGTTTTTAGAGTTAAAATACTTCTGCTATGTACAAAGTTATCTTTGAAACAACTTTGCCCGACCTTTTTGTGGCGCTGGTTAAAGACGATCACATCGTCTGGACGCGTCACCTTTTAGACTGCCGGGAAAAAAGTGAAAATTTGCCCAAGTCTTTCAAGATTTGATGAGTGAAAACTCTCTCCGGGCTGACCAAATCAGTCGCTACTACGTTACGCTGGGACCGGGTTCTTTCATGGGCAGTCGCGCTAGCCTGGTTTTAGCACGCAGCATCGCTTTGACCACTCAGGCCGAGCTTTGAGTCGCTAGCACTTTCTCTTTTATCACTAACCAAGTTGACGGCACCTACTACTTAAAAGCTTCCAAAACCCAAAGTTACCTTGGTCAAATTGAAAACGGTCGACTAAATTGCCAACTAGTCCGACTTTGCCCGAGCGAGCCTTTTGACTACTACCGGGCTTTTTTTAAACACCCAACCAAAGTACTTGACCACTTTAAAAAAGCCGATAACCTAGCCAAACTAGAGCCGATTTACCTGAAAGAACCGGAGGCTGCCGTATGAAAATTCTAGCTTTTGAAACATCGCACGACGACACATCGATCGCTTACTACCAAGACGGTCAAATTTTGGCTTTGGAGCAAAAAAGTCAGGCCGAATTTCACCGCCACTTTGGCGGGACAGTGCCCGAGTTCGCCGCGCGTTTACACAGTCAAAACTTAGCCGAACTGCTACCCCGTTTAATTAACCGGTTTGACCTTTCAAAAGTTGATGCGATCGCTTACACCGAAAAACCTGGTTTAATCGGTTCGCTCCACATCGGAAGACTAACGGCCCAAGCACTCAGCTTTGTTTACCAAAAACCCATTTTTGGCATTAATCATTTGCACGGCCACATTTTGAGCGTTGAGTTTAGCGGCAAAATTACTTTCCCGGCTTTAGCGCTAGTTGTTTCGGGCGGTCACACCCAAATTTGAAGAGTTGATAATTACTTAACTTTCCAACTTTTGGCCGAGACGCGCGACGACGCACTGGGTGAAGCGTTTGACAAAGTGGCAAGAGCGCTTGAAATTGGTTTTCCCGGTGGTCCGGCGATTGACAAAATTAGCCGTGATTACGCTAACGAAAATTTAATTGATTTTAGTTTGGATCTCTTGGAAGAGGGTGATTTTTCTTTCTCTGGCATCAAAACGAAAGTCTTGCAGTATCTCCGAGAAAACCGACCAATTTCAACTGAAAAAAAACTGCTTGTGGCCAAAAGTTTCCAATATCACGTTTGCAACTACGTGATTGAAACTTTTAAGAGACACCTCCACTCTCAAGAGTACGGCAGCATCATCCTCAGCGGAGGGGTGGCCGCTAACTCTAGACTCCGCCACGAATTTAGTCAACTTCACGAGCGAGTTTTAATCCCGAAACTTGAACTTTGCACCGACAACGCAGCGATGATTGCCCTAGCTTGCGATCGGCAAAAGAGCCACATTTTGAGCCACCAGCAACTTGAACCACTGCCTCAATAGTGGTTATAATTCATAGATGATTTTGATTGTCGGTCTTGGTAACCCGGGTGCAAAGTACGCGAATACCCGCCACAACATTGGTTTTAAAGCGATTGACGCCTTGAGTAAACTCTGGAACATAGAGCTCAACCAGAGCAAGTTCCAAGGCAGTTTTGGTAAGTCGGGGCAAGTAATTTTGGCGCGACCAAGCACGTACATGAATTTGTCGGGTCACTTTGTCAGCCAACTCGCGCGCTACTTTCAAATTGAAACGACCCAAATTTTAATTATTTACGACGAAGCGGCTTTACCCACGGGCGTAATGAAACTGCGGCAAGGCGGCTCAAGCGGCGGGCATAACGGAATTAAAAGCGTCATCGAGCAACTTGGTCAAGATAATTTCATGCGACTTAGAATCGGATCGGACCGGTGCAAGGCAACTTAGAAACTTACGTCCTAAGTTCTTTTAGCACTAGTCAAATCGCAGTTTTAAACAGTCAAAAAAACGTTTGCTCCAAATGGTGGAGTCGCTAGTTGAAGAGGGGCTAGAAAGCACCATGAACCGCTTTAACTAACCAGGCTATAATTCAAGGCATGAAAGTTTTGGCAATTAGTGGCGGACCCGACTCAATTTTCTTGCTTCATAAGTACCGACGCCAAAAAGTGGTCGTGGCTCACGTCAACTACCAACTGAGAAAAACTAGCGATGCCGACCAGTCTTTGGTCGAATCTTACTGCCGGCGCTACCAAATTGAGTGCCATGTTTTGCGAGCAAAAAAAATTAATGGCACGGGCAATCTTCAAGCCAAAGCTCGGCAAATTCGTTACGACTTTTTCCAAAAAATTTACCAGCGTTACCAAGCCAAAATGCTTTTAACGGCTCACCACAAAGATGACTTTTTAGAAACGGCTCTTTGACACCAGAAAACTAAGCGCCAGCCCGATTACTTCGGAATGCGAAAAGACCACCAAATCCAAGGCATGCGTGTCAAAAGACCTTTTCTACACCGCTACTGAAAAGACCAAATTCGAGTTTACCTAACTAAACGCGGTCTTGAATTTGCAAGCGATTTAACTAACGATGATCCCCGTTTTGCTCGCAACCGAATTCGAGTTAAACTAGCCGAATTACCAACCAAACAAAAGCAAGCTTACTATCGCTGGTTTTGTTTGAGTAACCAGATCCTAGTTAAGAAAAACCGTAAAGTGGCACGACTATTCAAACACTGGCAAAAAACTGGTTTCCGGATCGCATTTTTAGAGCGGCAAACTTTTCAAGCCGCGCTGGTTTGGAAACTAATTTACCAAAATGCTTCGCCGATTAAAGTTAGTTCCCAAAAGTTAGATAACATTACCCAGTTTTGCCTCAGCAAAACCCACGCTCAAAAATTTGTCTTAGATAGCGATTGACACCTAGTCAAAAAGAGCGGGCGACTTAGTTTAGTTCGGGTAGAAAAAAATCAGCAAAATTCAAATCGTCAAAATTAAAATCCACGGCAACGCAGTGTAGTAATAAACGCGCGTGGAACGTCCGCGTTTTTTGCCAGCCAAACGCAAGTTTTTGTTAATCAGTGAGTAACGTCTAACGCGACGCTCACCAACACTAATGTTAAAGACCAAGAGCGCCGACATAATTAGGGAAGGTCAAACTCAAAGAAGTTTCCAGTTTAGATCGATTCCCGAAGCGAGCGATTCGGGTGTTAAGTTGTTTTCGTGTAAAAATTCCGAATCTTGGTAAAGGTATTTGTTAACGGTAATGTTTAACCATTCACCAGTTCCGCTTCCGCCCGGAGTAATCGAGAGCGAGTTGGCCGTTTTAATAATGTCAAAAGTAACGATTTGGGATCAGTAAGTCCCGCGCGATAAGTCCGTGCGAACAAATCCGCCCAGAGAAAGCACTAAAGCGTGAGGTTGGAAAAAGACCGGTAAAAACGTGTAAAAAATGATTTCAAAAACGATTCACCATTTAGCTCACAGCGACCGCATGCCTTGGCGCATTTCGGCAAATTCAAATTGAACCCGGGCGGCTCAAATACCGGGGTCGTAAATTTTTACAAAGGGCAGCCACTCTAAAAATGAAATCGTTTTCTCAACTATTCAGTGTTGAAAACGCACGTGGAGACTGAGTAAGAAAATCATAATCGTAGCGAATAAGTTTCACGAAAGACCGACCAAAAACCAAATTAAAGTCGCTCGGGAACCAGTTTGATTAGTCGAAAGAAAGTCGCGGTAAATTGGGTAACCGATCGGCAGCAGAACCGCTGTTTGCAAAACAATCCCCGCTTGGTAAATGACAAGCGAAGAAATAATGGAAGATAAAAGCGGACCACGCCGCACTCCTTTGCGGCGTAAGTACCAGTAGCCGATCGCATCACACGCCGATCGAAAATGGCGTTACAAAAGTAATCATTAGACCCATGAAAGAAGCGATGATTAAGTGGTGAAACTTGACTTTTTCGTTTTGAAGAGTCAGCATCCTTTTCCGAACCCAAGCTTCTAACACGAGGGTGAAAGTCATTCAAACGACCAAACTAAACCAAACAATTCGCATTTGTGAACTAAAAACTAAGTGAGCCACGTCAAAAACGGTCCGGTTCCGAGCGCCCTTATAAACGTAAAGAAAGACAACCACTAAAAGCGCGGCGATAATGGCAGTAAAAAGTCCGTAGCGAATTATCGAACTAATTTTAATTTTAGTTGGATGGGCGACTCGATGTTATCTTCAATCAAGTTGCTAATCGTTTTTTCGGTTGTGACAATGTCAACTAATTCTTGCTCGGTTGTACCAATTGTTTGAATGTAAATCTTCACTTTCGGCTCGGTGCCCGAAGGTCGGATGGCAAACCAAGTCCCGTTAGACAAAGTAATTTTGAGCATGTTTTGGTTAGGTAGTGGATGCCGACAACGTTATAATCAACGCTTTCAACCACTTTTTGACCGGCAATTTTGCGAACTTTTTTGAGCCTAGTAAACAGTTTGGCTTGGGCACTTGGTGTCAGTACTTTTGACATGACAATCGAACGGTGAATGCCGTGCATTTTAAAAAGTTCAAGCAAGCGATCGTAAAGGTTAGTGCCCTGCGTTTTGTAATAATTAGCCATCTCAACCACTCCAACTAAAGCTTGGAGCGCGTCTTTGTCGCGGCTAATGTTTGGATTGAGCAAAAAGCCGTACGACTCTTCGTAAGCAAAAACAAACTGCTGGTTAGTCTTGTCTAGCGCCTCAATTTTTTCGGCGATGTTTTTAAAACCAACGTGAGTCTGGTAAACTTTTAGTCCGCGCGGCGGGCAATTTGGGCCGATAACTCACCCGAAACAGTCGTCTTAATGATGTAACCGCGTTTGGGCAATTGACCGCTCTGCTTAAGTTGGTTAATTAAGTAATCTAAGTAAAGAGCGGCGACTTGGTTTCCGTTCAAATATTTTAAAACGGTGTTTATATTTGACGACTACGCCTAATCGGTCAGCGTCAGGATCAGTCACAACTAAAGTCGCTTTCTGAGTGCGGGCCAGCGAAACCGAGCGCGCGAAAGCGTGACCGTCCTCGGGATTAGGCGACTTAAGAGTGCGAAAATCTGGGTCTGGCACCATTTGCTGACTAACGTTGAGATGTTTCAATGTTCATCCGTTTGAGCAACTCATCGCCAATTTTTTCCGCCCGTTCCGTGAAGCGGTGAAAAGATGACTTTTAAAACTTTCGAATCATCGGGTCTTTGCCGCAGTTGTAAAAGTGCTTGGATGTAACTTTCCACGATGTCTTGACTAACGTAGGCATAGCCACCAACTTTTCGCTTCACTTGAAGCGGATCAACTTGAACCATGTTGGCTTGAACTTTTTTAGCAGCCTCGCCCGTAAGTTGACCACCCAGATGGTCGTAAACTTTAAACCCGTTGTACTGCTTAGGATTGTGACTGCCGTAATCACAATCCCGCCAGCCAAAGATAATTTACGGACCGTGTAAGAAACTAATGGCGAAGGTTGGAGTTCGTTTGCTTCAAACAAAAATGCTTTAATTTGGTGAGCCCTTAAAACGTCGTAAGTCACTTTAGCAAAAAAGTCCGAATTAGCGCGGTTATCGTGTCCGATGATCACGCCTTGTTTGAGCACTTTAGCTGCAAAGTGCGTAAGTACTGGGCGTAAGCTTGACTGGCCGCTGCGATAGTTAATTCGTTAATTCGGTCGGGCCAAAACCCATTAGTCCGCGCATGCCAGCGGTGCCAAAAACGAGTGGTTCTTGAAAACGAACGCTCAAATCTTTCCGAATTAAATGGTTTAAATCACGTTTGTACAAGGGGTCTTGGACCAAGGCATTTTGCCAACGTTCTACGAGCGGGTTAGCCATAAGCGAATTATACTTTATAAATCTGGGCGCGCTAGGTGCGACAAATTTGAAGATTGACTGTTAGTTTAATCTTTTGGAAAAACACCCCAAACTTGCTAAACCAAGTTGGTCTATAATGTCAAAGTCTAACTTTGCTTAAAATCATTTGAAAAATTGAAACGGAGAAATCTAAATAAAACCGACTTACGAGACTGACGCGCAGCATGCAGAAATTAGTCAACCCCAGCCAAACGCTGTTCAAGCACCCAATTTTTTGCCCGGCAAAATACTTATTTGGGTAGCGGTTGTGGTGTCGCTTTTCACAACTCTACTGGCCCTCATTTCACCAACCAGTTTTGTTTCTGAATTATAACATGGGGCAAGCAAACCGCGATAGTTTTTGTGATCGCAACGAGCATTTACTCAGCCCTTGGCAACCTTCTTTACGCCTTACCTCTCTTTCTTGTCAAAAGAACTAATGTTATGAGAGTTTGGGCAATCGTGTGACTAGTTTTGGCAGTTCTTGGTTTAGTTTTTTTGCCTCTTAACTTAAGGATGTTCGGTCCTCTCTCAACCGTACTTGGCCTAGCTAATGCGGTCTTAATTTTGGTTGGTTTCAATTTGATTATTGTCAAAGCCAATCAAGCGCAAAAATCGATCCAAGAATTTTTCGCAATTTTAACCTTATAGCCGCCTAAAAAAAGCGCTTCGCCCTAAATGTGAAGCGCTGATGTAGTTGGTTAAACTTTATAAAACTCAATAGTTAGTTTTTAATGCTAAATACAAATTCAAACTAATTCCTCGCCCTTGGTCTAAATCTTTTCAAAGGGGAGCGTTTTATAATAAGTAACCAGCCATCGGGAAGGAAATTCACATTCTAGCTGCTAAAGTTAACATCAAAGCAGTTCCGGTTCCTTTTTGAGCGTTTCATACATCCTTTTAATTCCCGCGCTAGTTATAGTGAACTTTGCGTAGATGCCCAAAAGATCAAACCACGTTGGTTGGATGTTATCCTCTCAAAAACTTAACTCATCCGTTTAAATCCACGCATTTTGTGGTTCGCTTTTTAAAACATTTTCTCCACCCAATTTCATTTTGTTTGTTGGCCTCTTGGGTTGCGGTGCTCGCAAGCGTCGTCGGTGACGCAGCCGCGATCGCGCTGTTTAGTAGTAACGACATTTTTAGAAGCATGTTTTCTCCTTAATTCAAGGATCGTTTAATCCAATTTTGTTCGCCAAAAGTGTTTGTCAGAAAACAGCTCTACACAAACTCTCGGTTTAACAAACTGGCCAATCCACTCAACTTTTCAATTTTTCGTAATATATCTATTTACACTCTCATTATACAAGGAGGTTGTCAGTCTCTCAATAAGGTGGAGCAATTTAAATTACCCCGTTAAAAAATCGGTTTAATTAAGTGTCCGGAGCCACTTTTTTTTGACTAGCCAGGTAAAAGTTCACCCTTAAAACGATTATAATTTTAGCGTTAGATTTGCCAAAAATCTATCAAAAAGATGAAACGGAGAGATAAGAAGAATGAGAGAAACTTATGAGACTAACACAGGTCAGCCCAACTTTTTTATAGGAAGACTTTTGGTCTGGATTGGTGTTTTAATAACGATAGCAGCCATCATAACTGGTATTGTGATGGCGTCTAACAACAGTGAAGTAGGTCAAAACGCGATGGGCTTTTTCTGGGGTGTTATGCAGCTAACATTCTGTTTTTGCTACTTTACGTGTTACCGCTGATGATTGTTAAGAATCCTAACACGCTTAAATTTGGGCGATCGTCTGGATTGTGCTTTCGGCCCTTAGTTTGATTTCAGCGATAGTTAACATCGTCAACACCTCAACTGGTCTAGTCAGCGGAATTCTCGGATCATTAAACGCAATCTTTATTTTAGTCGGATCTATCATGATCGTGGCTAACGCTCGTAACTACCGTTACAGATTTTTTCATAAGATCCGTCGGCACAAACAACAATGTGACCGAGTAGTTGAATGCCAAATATTTTGGCGCACTGAACAATTTTAGAAGTAATCATTCGGTCGGCTGGAGAAGGATTAGTTTTTTCCTGACGGATGGTTATGGAAGCAGTAAAAACGGCGCGCTTGAAAAGAGAGAACGTGCCAATAATTTTGGCCGGTTCAATTGAAACAAAAGAGTTGGTTCCTTTGTAGATCGTCTCCCAGTAAAGAACGACGTTTTTCTGGTCTAGCAAAACAACCAGGAACTTTCCTGGTTTTTTGTTGCGATTTTTCAGCGGGCAAAGTTTGCTGCTTGATAATCGTTCTCGATTCGCTGCCCATCAGTCGTTTTACCAATCCGCCGACTTAGTTCAAAAAGCGCCTTGAGTTCAATCGCCTTAACTAATCCAATTCCGTGAATTTGGTGTCAATCGGTTATTCCTAAAGACGCCAAGTGGTGTAGGTTCCAAATCTTTGCCAAATTTTCTTAGCTAGATCAATCACATCTTGTTGGTGGTGGCCTGAACGTAAAAAAATCGCCAATAGTTCTATGTCGCTTAAATTTTCAGCTCCTAAGCGCAAACACTTTTCGCGCGGACGAAGTTGGTGAGGTAAATGCTTAATAGGCATAGTAAACCACTCGGTAAGTCTGACTCGCGGATTTAGACGTTTCGCGGTTATCCCACTTAATTTCTTGTTTTCCGTCTTTAAAACTGCCAACGCTTGAATTTGAAGCGTGAATAGCGGCGATCACTTGGTGAATCGAACCAAAAATTAACGGCAAGCGACGGCTACCCATCCTCAACCGCCTGAAACTTGGTCTAGTTCACAACTTGATAAAGGTTTAAAGTTTGCTAATTTCAATTTTCCTCCCAACCAAAGTTGGGTAAGTTGGCTAAAAGTTGGAACTTTTAAGAATAACTAACGGTTTGATCGGGGTAAAAAGGATTTTGCTTTCGAATCGTTAGCCAAATGAAAAAAAATCACCTAAGTCAATAGTTTGTGCTAATGTGTAAAAGGGACATGATTTTTGAAATGTTGCCGTGTACTTAGGTCAATTGTCAACTAAATCTTAATCACTAAGTTTGTATATTTTCTACGAACAACATTTGAATTAATTGAAAAACAAGGGAAGCACACTGTGGATAAAAATAAACTTTACGAATACCTCTGGGAGTTCGCGAAAAAAAATTAAATTCAATCCAGCGCTTATGGTCGAGCCGCGGTTGTTTGCAGCGATAAAGCGCTAGAAGAATTGGCAAATTTGGCACCCCATCGCAAAGAAGACATGCTTGGTGTTGAGGGACTTGGTTCATCGTTGTAGATAAATACGGTGATCGATTTATGGAAGTTTTGAAACTTTATCACAACGCCAAAGTGGATCTTGCACCGATCAATGAAAAAACAAAAAAAACGCTGGATAATTGCAAGATCGATTGGTTAATTATCAACAAACGAAACGCCTTCTTTACACTGGCAAATTACTCGCTAAATTTGGAATGGACTTGCACAGCGATGATGAAACTAAAAACACGGAGTTGATTGATTTTTTTAATTTCCCAGAAAAAAAAGTCAACAGTTTGAAATTTGCAATTTCAACCCTGGCAAACTAATTCGAACCGAGGAGCAAAAGTATAAGCGACTTGTATCGTTACTACGTGAAGTTGCCAAAGATTTCCGTGAAAGTGGTCAGTACGAACTTTACGTTGCTTATCCGTTTGTAATTGGTAAAATCGCAGGCGACAATTTTAGTGTGCGAGCTCCGCTCGTTCTGTTTCCGGTTGAAATTGTTAAACAACTTACTCATTCGCTATTAAAGTTAGCACCACTAGAGAAATTCTCTACAACAACAACCTAATCTTGTTGGAGAGCAAATACAGCAGAATAAATCGGGAAATGCCCGATCCGACAATTGAGGAAATTAATCCCGCGACTTTTAAAAATGAAGTGCTCAAGTTTTACGCTCAAAACGGTATCGCAATTAGTCAAGATGAATGGACAGAAGAGACTAACGAGAACCAACTAAAATTACTGACCAAAAAAGAACTTGACTTTAAAGTCCAAAAGCCCCACAACTACTCCCCGGAGACTGATGTTGACAAAAACACCGACTTACTTCAAGAAGCATCTAACGCGGAAAACAAAGAAGTAGGCCCAACTAAATTTAAAGATGACTTACTGCCGTTTACGCTGGAGATCTAGTCGCGAGTAGTCATGGCATTTCGGATACAGAACCTTTTCCCAGGCCAGCCAACTTGACCGGCTAAAGCTGGCGGTCATAACTTAAAAAACTCAAAATTTGTTGAGTATAAAAGTGACACTTTCCCGCGCTTTCTAAATGGTGAGTTTATTTGCAAAACAACATCGTACTCGGAAAATTTTCTTTTGTACTCAACTGCTATTCAAAAGGATTTTAAGAAAATTGTTGACCAAGGTGAGTTAACCTCATTGATTAACGAACTTTTATCTGGCTACGACGAGCAAATTGATTTATACGGCGACGAGGTTTCTGCGCGCGAAGAAAAAGACGATGAGAAAAAAACGTTTTTAAAGAGTCGGAATTTTATTACATTAATGATCTCAATAGTTCCCAGGAGAACGCGATCTTACAAATCTCCCAAAAAGATAAGTTAGTAGTCCAGGGACGCCCGGAACAGGCAAATCACAGATGATCACCAGTTTTGATTGCTGATTTTGTGAGCAAAGATAAAAATGTTTTGATGGTCTCCCAGAAAAAGCAGCTCTAGAAGTGATCTATTCTAGACTCGGAGAACTATCAAAGTACGCTCTTTTTCTTAGCGACCCCAAAGATAAAGATGGCTTTTACCGGCAAATGGACCAACTAATTTCAAGTCGATCAATCCCAGACTACTTTGACCAGCAACTAATGGATTTAGCCGGCTCAATCGAAGAAGAAAGCGCCAAACTAGACCAAATTGCTGAAAAATTGTTTGCTAGCCCAATGAAGATGCGCCGATGTATCAAATTTACCGAGAAAACGTTAGCAACCAGTTTAAAGATGAAACACATAACCACGCCCTTATGTTCGAAACTATTCCGGAACAATGCTTTAACTGAAGTTATTTAGTTGCTAAAAGATTTACAAAAATGTGTTAACGGTCAATTGCTCAAAATTTCCAATTATTTTCCAAATTAAACGCAACTAGTCCTTGACTAAAAACCGTGTTACCAAATTTATCTAAGTACCAGTTCAATCAATTAACCGAAAAAGCGAAAAACTTGCCTTGACCAGCGCAGTTACTTGCAGTCAGCATGAATTAAACGGATATTTAAAAAGAAGGAAGAGAAAGTCCGCGCTTAAAAAACTGCTGGCCAAATTTTTCCTAAGTTACCAACCCAAAAAATTATTTTTTAAAAACCCAGAGAAATTAGATGGAGTAAAAAATTACTTTGACTTTTTGAAAGTCAAAGAAGTAGACGCTGCACTGGACAAAGAACAAAAAGTTTTTTGCCAAACAGTCTGCAAAACTCTCTGAAAATTCTGACGCAGAATTAACCCATTTTAGCTAAAAGCGTCTTTGAGTTTTGGCAATTAATAAAATTGAGGATTTTGAAAAAGAAAACCGGCAACTACTAGGCCAACGTAGCTCAATTTAAAGAAATCGTGGCAATGATTTCCGAAACATCGGTAAAAAAAGAAAACTTACCAAACAAAAATTAAAATCGCATCTACAAACTGCCTGCCAAGAATTTATCTCTAGTTCTAAACGATTCGGGGAATTGGCCAGAAACGTCAACGGCAAAAGAAAACCGAGTTTGCATAAATTCATTAACAAGTTTCATTTGGAACTTTTTAGAGGAGTTAAAGTTTTGACTAATGACGCCAGAAGTTGTGTCTGAAATTTTACCTTTGGAAAAAAGCATGTGTTGACTTAGTCGTTTTTGACGAAGGATCGCAAATTTACGTTGAAAAAGCGATCCCAACCATCTTACGAGGTCAAAAAGTAGTTATTGCCGGCGACAACAAGCAACCCGTCTTCCAGTTTAGGTATGGCAGAATTGATTACGATGAAGAAACTGATGACGAAGATCAATTCGGACAAGGGGCAGCGCTTGAAGAAGAGAGTTTGCTCGACCTTGCTCGCGCTAAGTACCACCAAACTATGTTGGACTACCATTATCGTTCCAAGTACGAAGAATTAATCGCTTTTTTCTAACTACGCTTTTTACCGTGGACGTCTTCGTGTTTCTCCTAATTTTAAAAACACTTACCCCTCCAATTGAAGTAATTAAGGTTTCAAACGGAATTTGATTTAAACGCACAAACCACCGGGAGCAGTCCAAGTCTTGAGACTGCTCAAGCAATTTTTAGAAAACTCGGCAAAACCAAGAAACAATTGTGTCATTACGTTTAACAGCGCCCAACGGGATTTAATTCTTGACTCATCGATGAAGAATGCGGTAAAAATCCTAAGTTTGCTACGCGCTACAAAAAAGGTTAGAGCGCAAAGCGCTGAAGGGGAAGACATCGGCATCTTCATTAAAATATCGAAAATGTCAGGCGACGAAAGAGATACGATCATTTTTTCCTTTGCTTACGCTAAAAACGAAAGCGGTCGCGTAATTCGTAATTTTGGTTGACTAAACCAAGAGGGCGGAGAAAACAGATTGAACGTGGCGATCACCCGAGCTAAAGTAAAAATTTACATCGTGACCTCCCTTAGTCGTCGGAACTACGAGTTGAAGATTTAAAAAACCGGGGCCCTAAACTTCTTAAAAATTACTTAGAATACGCCGAAGCGATTTCAGCTGGCAACCATGAGCAAGCCAAGCGATTCTGCATTCCTTAAACGACGTTCCAAAAGAAGATCAAGCACCAACTTTCGAAGCGATTTTGAAGGAGCAAGTTTATGACGAACTTGGTGCTCTAGATTTTAAAGTTGAAACTCAGTCGGGATTGCGGGTACCGAATTGATTTAGCGATTAAAAATCATGACCAGACCAAATATATACTGGGAATTGAGTGCGATGGGAAGTTTTACCACAGTTCTCAAACGGCCGCGAAAGAGATATTCACAGGCAAGCTTACTAGACTCTTGCGGATGAAAAATTCACCGCATTTGGAGTCGAATTGGTGACGCAATAAACGCGGAAATTCAAAAATTGTCCAACTAGTTCAAAGTCGTTCAAGAGAGAAAACACCTAACTAGTTGGCAAGTCGCGCGTTAATTAAAACTAGCCAACTTTTTCAGACCGGGGACTTTTTTGGTAGCCGCGTCCAACTTTAGCGATCAGTTTACTATTGTGCTTAACCGCATCAGCCGAAAAAAGAACTTCTACTTTCATCAAAGCTGCGCCAACTCCCGTAAACATCAACCGGGTTTTTTGTTTTTCAAACTCAGCAATGCGCTCAGCCGAAAAACCAGATGAAACGATGATTTTTACTTTTGAGCACCAACGCGGTCTAACTCGCGGCGCAAGTCTTTAATCAAAAGCGGCGTGACACCGCGCTGGGCAGTGTCTTTAAAAAGCGCGTCCACTAAATTGCGCGCCGTCAACGCGAACCCCAAAAAGCTCTTTTGCCAAAACGCTGCCAAACTTTGAGCGACTCGTTAATGACGTCGTTATGAAAGTCAACCAAGGCTACCAAAGGCTGGTCAGGAAAAACGAGTTTAAATGCTTCCAAGCCTTGATTGAATCACCGCCAAACATTTGAATTAAAGCATGGGGGACTGTGCCGACAACTTGAGCACCATGACCTAGCGCTGTGCTCGGTGACTTGCTTTCTAATGCCGCCCAAATAGATGCTGCGCATCATAAAGTTGGTTTAGGTAAAGATCGGCTCGGTCACCATGAAAATTAACTCTTTACCTTGGGCTGCCTTGACGCAGCGGCGCGCGTTAGTCGCAGAGAAGAGCAGCGCGATAAAATCCCGTCAATAACGCCCTCATAATACCCAACTCGTGGTAAGTCCCACAAGCTCTAAAACCACTTGGCGCGCTTTGAGCAGTTTGCCGTCGGGTAAGTAGCGAATTTGGTAGCGGTGTGTAGCGGTGTTTTTTTCAAAAAACTCTAACACTTGACTCATGCCTGCTAAGACAACGTTATCGTCCCACTGAAAAAATTGCAAAGTAGTTGAGCTTTTGGGTAAAAAACCGCCGGCAATCGCTTGAGTGTTGAGCAAATATTTAGCAACGTATCGGTCGGTTTAAGTCGAGTCATATTTAACTTTCGGGCGGCAATAAATTAACTTTTTGCCGGTCAAAAAAGTCGTCAATTGCGCGGCTAAACCGTTCTGGTCAACCGCAGCAGCGTGAAAACGAGCGGCTTTTTTAGTCTTCTGATCCGCGTTAGCTACCGCGTAAGAGTAGACTGGTAGTTCCAGCATTGAAATGTCGTTAGCCGAATCGCCAATCGTCATGACTTTTTCCAAACTAACTCCGAGGTGTTTAGCTAATCACTTGACGGCAAAACCTTTGGAAATTTGGGGTGGCAAAATCGCGACAGTGTGGTCGTCAACTAGAATTCAGTTTAACTTGAGCTCACTAACTACCTCTTGGGCTTTGACTAATTTATCAGCGCGACTGATCAGCAGTAAGTTTAAAAGTCCGGGACGAGTTGGATCAAAAGGCGAAACTTTTAAATCACCGATCATTTGGAGACGTATTTCGTGCTGAGCATCAAGTCTTTCTGCCAGCTCAGAACTCATGAAAAAATCGTGCTCAGTTCAGGCGCAAAAGTAAATTCTTGGTCAGAAAGATGCTCGTAAACACTTTTGACGACTTGCGGTTCTAACGTCTTAGCAAAAGCGGTTTCTCTAGCTGACGGTCGTAAATGTAAGCTCCAGTCGAACTAATTACGTAGCGCAGACTAAGTTCAAGCGCTAGTCCTTTAATCATCTTGAAGTAACCATTACCAGTCACAACCACAAACTTCGGCGCCGTGGATTGAGCTTGGTGATTTTGCTTTGGTTCTCGCGACTTAAACTGGCCGGACCTTTGTCATAAATAGTGTGGTCGGCATCGGAAAAAATTAGGTACATTTTTGATTATAACACTCGCTAATTAACTGTCTTTGGAGCGGACCTAAGCACAAAATTAATAATTTTGCCCGCTACGTAGACCACCTTGAGAACTTGGACGTCTTTTAAATAGCGACTGACAGCGGCAAAGACTCAGCCTTTTGACGAACTATTTTAGCGCTGGTCTGAGGATCATCTATTCCAAAGTAGCTCGTAATTTGCCATTAACTTGGACGGCTAAGTAGTCGGTTCAGTCACGATTTTGCGCTGGTCAAAACTAGGTCAAGTTTGTTCATGGAGCGGTTTTTTCTTTTAAATAAGCCAAAATTTCCTCGGCCAAATGAGGTGCAAAGAGCGACAAAACGACGCAAATCTTTCAGCTCTTCTAGACTTGCTTTGAGATTAGCGATCAAGGCGTGACAAAAACCATAAGTTTGGAAACTGCTACGTTGAATTTAAGTTGCTCGACCAGTTGACCCACTTGTTTGAGCATGAGATGGTATTGGCTAGTAATTTGGGAACTGCCTAGGGCGGTTTTGCGAACTGCGTTTCAAACTCGGTCAAGTCACTTACGCATCGCTTGAGCGAGCGCGTGGACCAAGTTTTAGTTTCCTCAAGAGGACCACTAAACATTTCGTAAGTCTTAGTGCGTCGGCTCCGTAAGTTAAAACGATTTGGTCGGGACTAACCACGT
Organism: Mycoplasma sp. ATU-Cv-508; assembly: GCF_004011945.1. Classification (NCBI taxonomy): domain Bacteria; kingdom Bacillati; phylum Mycoplasmatota; class Mollicutes; order Mycoplasmatales; family Mycoplasmataceae; genus Mycoplasma; species Mycoplasma sp. ATU-Cv-508. The sequence goes on from NZ_RYZU01000001.1 coordinate 170,557, forward strand.
TGCCACGTGACTTAGACATCTTCAGTCCGTCGGGACCCAATCATCCCCTGGTTAACCACTTTAAGAAAGGGCTCCTTAGTCGGGACTAGTTTAAGGTCATAAAGTACTTTGTGTCAAAAACGAGCGTAAAGAAGGTGCAAAACGGCGTGTTCTTGCCCGCCGATGTAAAGGTCAACCGGCAACCAGTGTTTGAGTGCTTTTTGGGCCTCAGGCGAATCAAGCGCTAAATATCCGCCGGTCCGCTTTTTCAAAATGTAAGCTAGGTAGTACATGAAGAGCCAGCTCACTGGGGCATCGTGTTAGTTTCTCGGCGTCACTTTTTTCCTTCTAGGTCAACTCACAGCCAACTCGGATCGGCGTTAGCTAGGGAGACTCGCCTTGACCTCCGGATTTAATTTGGTCAAGAACTGGTAAAGTGACGGGCAAATTGGGGTCAAGTTTAATTTCTCCCTGAGGACCGTGCAAAAATCGGAAACGGCTCACCCCAATAGCGTTGGCGCGAAAAACTCAGTCGCGTAAATGGAGCGATCCGTCGGGGTTTTTAATTCAGTTGCGTTGTAAGTTGATTAACGAACTGGTCAGTCAACTTGATCCAATTCTTGAAAAAGTTTGTCGGCGTAAGCGGTGATTTTTAACACTCACTGGCGCATTGGTTTTTCACGACCGGAAAATTTCCGCGCTCAGAAACCAGTTTTCCATCAGTCGTTTGCAAAACCTCTTCGTTAGCTAAAACAGTGCCTAAATCGGGGCTCCAATTGACCTCTACGTCGCGCATTTCGGCTAATCCGCCGATAAAGAGCGCTGAAATCGCCTGCGTTTGAGCGTAAAAATTCGGATCGGTAGTGTCGACTTCTTTGGCGTAATCGTAAGAAAAACCGAGCATTTGCAGTTGACGACGAAAGTTGGCAATGTTTTGAGGCGTAAAGCGTTGCGGTAATTGTCCCGTTTGAATGGCGAACTGCTCGGCTGGCAGACCAAAAGCGTCCCAACCAATCGGGTGTAAAACATCGAATCCTTTGAGACGTTTAAAGCGAGCCACGATGTCGCTGGCGGTGTAGCCTTCTAAGTGACCAACGTGTAAACCCTTGCCCGAAGGGTAAGGAAACATGTCTAAAACGTAATATTTGCGACGCTTATTAGTTAATTCGGGCGTTGCAAAAACATCGTGATCAGACCAGTACTTTTGCCACTTTTTCTCATCTGCTGGTGGTCGTACATAAGTGTAAAGATTATAAACGAGTTTTTAAACATCAAGCGGTTCGCTATCAATCACGTCGTGACCGCTTTGGAGCGCGTTATCAGCCTCAACGTGAGCAGCGTCAATCACCTGGGCTCAATCAATCGTGTAGTAGTTAATTTCTTGGGCAATTAGTTTGAAAATATCGGATGTAAAAAACACGATGTAAGCAAGTCAAAAACGACCCTAAAGCGGGCCAAGCGTCTTTAAGCGGCCCATTACAATCCAAGCTCAACCAATTTGCGCTAAGTTAAATAGCCAGTCGGTCAAGGAAAAAACGAAAGTTCGTCCGCCCGACACGCCGTTTCGGTAAGTCGTGTAAACCAAATTCAAACCGGGTAAAAAAGCGCGATGACATAAAGAGTGTTACGCACTTCGATCAGTTGGGCGCCTGTGTCAACGTTTGGGTCACGTGTGTCGACTAAAAAAGTCATCAGCGGCGCAAAAGAAGCGACAATCACAACTAAAACTGACAAAGCAACCGACATGCTAGTGTTAAAACCTTTAAGCTGGTTAGAGTGAATTTTGGCCGATTCAATCCGACCATTACCAAGCTCTGACCCGACAAGTTAGCCGCCATCACGCCTACGCCAGCAAAAGCTGTCGTAAACACATTCATAATCGCGTTGCTCAGTCCGAGCACAGCCGTGGCGCCAATCCCTTGCCCGAGCGATCCCTGGGGATAACCCATGTCGTAAAAATATACTGCGAAACGTAACAAGGGCCACCATCGTGGTGTAAGCAAAGAAAAGAGCGAAGCGAGCAAAAAACAATTTGGTCGTGTGCCAGTCAAAACTAAAAACAGTCCAAGGGGCAAACCGGAGTTGGGAGTTAGTTTTGACTACGAAAGTAAAACCGACGATAATCGCAACCATCCGGGCCGCGACCGAAGCTCAAGCCGCTCCTTTGACGCCCACGTCAAAACCGTAAATTAAAATCGCGTTGAGAGTGATGTTCATTGAAAGCGTTCCCACGCCTCAGTAAACTGTCACGTGTCCTTTGCCTACCTCGCGGAGCTGAATACCTAAGTTGCCCGAGATCGAGAAAAGAATTCACTGCAAAGCGGTGATTTGAATGTACTCGCGAGCCATCGCTAAGTTTTTCGCGTACTGAACTTCTTCGCTGGCCAAATGCTCGGGGCGCTTCAAGAAAAGCGAGTTAAGCTCGTGGGAATGATTCAGGCTAAAATCGCAATTACCAAAGTCATGCCAGTCGTTAGCACGTAGCGAAAAACGCGCCATTTGCTTAAAAGCTTGGTAACGACGCGAGTAAAAGAGTTGAGCCGAGACAACTCCGCCCGCAGCGGCCACGCCGATTACAATTCCGTTAACTATGTTAGTCCACTGGTTAGCGGCCGAGATGGCTGCTACTGCGTTTAACTTTCCGACCATGAAGTTGTCAATAAAACCGTTCAAAGCAAAAAGCATCGCCCCGAGAATTACCGGGTAGAAAACTAGGAAATAACGTTTCCACTGACGAGCATCGCTCGGAAAAAAACTGCCTAAAAATCGCCTCTTCTCCGCGCGCTGAACTTCAAGTTGATCGTTTACTTCCTCGTTAACTTGCTCGCTAACTTCTTGCGAGTAATCTTCGTCATCAATCGTTGGGGTATTGCTCGTTGGTGTCATCGTCGTTATAAAAAAACGAACGCTCGTTGTTTCAAACTCGATGTCTTCCCAGTCAAAAACATGGTCGTAGTCGACCGTCTCAACATCAATTTCCAACTCGCCATCCACGACGTTAAAAGTTGTACTAACGCTGACAGGTCCGCCGCCGTACTCGCTGTCAATTCGTCACTGACGCGCTGCCTTGAAAATTGTACTCATTGTCCTGACCAAGAATTTCTCACGACTCCAAACTCAAACTTAACTTCAATTGGCACTTCCACCTTCAAAATGGTGTGGCGAAAAGTTTGCAGTGCCTCTTCCACAGTTTGAGCGTTAATTTAGTCGGTCATTTTTGCACCATAATTCAACATTCTACTAAAAAACCGCTTGCTCACGGCGGAGCGGCACGGTTTTAACTATTCTTAGTGCTGAATAACTCTACTTCCAAAAGGAAGCAAAAAATTTCCACCAAAGTCTTAATTTGGTAACCGATTAAACCGGCTAAGGCGATTGAAAAGACAACGTAGACTAGTCAAGCTAGTTCGCGGCGGGAAACTCGGATGATTTTAGCCCACTCAACTTGAGCTAAAACAAAGAAGGAAACGAGCAAGGAGATCAAATAAATCGTTAGTTGGACAAACCAGGGCATTAATCTCCCCGAGCGACTTTAATGCGGTTTAATGCTCGCTCTAACTTAAAATGTATAACGAATTTGCTGACTAGTTGAAAGTCTCTCCTCGCGAAGCCTTTTCTCTCGGCGTCAATTCGGGCTGACTCGGCTCTTTTTAAGTCAATCGCGTCTTTAAACTCGCAGCCGGAGTAACGACTTTAACGCCTTGGGCGTCAACTTGCATTAAACCGCCACCAGTGCCAAGACTTTGTGGGAGCGACTTTTTTCCTCTCCGATACTAGCTTGAGCAATGTCTAAGGCCGCTACGAGCGGGGTGTGGCCCGCTTGGATACCGATATAACCCCGGGTTGTTTTGAGCGTCACAAATCGGAACTGGGTCGTCAAAAAAAAAACGCCGTAAGGAGTTAAGATTGTCAGATGAATTTGTTTCATCGCTAAGCGTTAGCTTCCTTTTCTTTTTTTGCCTTAGCGAGTGCTTCGTCAATCGTACCAACGTAAAGAAAGCTGCTCTCGGGTAAGTTGTCGTGTTGACCGGCTAGAATTTCGCTAAACCGCGGATCGTTTGTTCCACTTTGACAACTTACCTTCTATACCCGAAATTTCTGGGCTACGAAAAACGGTTGGGACAAAAAGTTCCGAACTCGGCGAGCACGTTGAACAACTTTCTTGTCTTCTTCTGAAAGTTCATCCATTCCCAAGATCGCGATGATGTCTTGCAGTTCTTTGAAACGCTGCAAAATGTTTTTAACTTCTTGGGCCACTTGGTAGTGCTTTTCACCGACCACTTCCGGGTCAAGCAACCGCGAAGCCGAAGCCAGCGGATCAACGGCCGGGTAAATCCCGAGCGCGGCAATGTTCCGGTCTAAAACTGTTTTTGGCGTCCAAAGTGAGTAAAAGTTGTCGCGGAGCTGGGTCAGTTAAGTCGTCAGCTGGCACATAAACGGCTTGCACCGAAGTAATCGAACCCTTTTGAGTGGTAGTAATTCTCTCTTGGAGTTGACCCATTTCGGAGGCCAAAGTCGGTTGGTAGCCCACGGCCGAAGGCATGCGACCAAGCAAAGCCGAACTTCCGAACCAGCTTGGGTAAAGCGGAAAATGTTGTCGATAAAGAGCAAAACGTCTTGCCCTTGTTTATCGCGGAAATATTCGCCATGGTCAAAGCTGATAAACCAACCCGCATACGAGCTCCGGGTGGTTCGTTCATTTGACCAAAGACAAGCGCAGTCTTATCCAAAACGCCCGCCTGAGCCATTTCGTGGTAAAGGTCATTACCTTCCCGCGTTCTTTCGCCTACGCCAGCAAAAACTGAAAGTCCGCCGTGTTGAGTAGCGATGTTATTGATTAACTCTTGAACCAGCACGGTTTTACCCACGCCAGCTCCGCCAAAAAGACCAATTTTTCCACCCGAGCGTAAGGCATCAATAAGTCAATCACTTTAATGCCCGTTTCCAAAATTTGCGCCTCGGTGCTTTGTTGAGCGTAAGTTGGCGCGCTGCGGTGAATAAAGTCACGGGGCGCTTTTTTGGTAAAAGGCTTCTCGTCAATCGGATCGCCGAGCACGTTAAACATTCGACCAAAACGCTTGGTCAAACGGGCACCGAAATTGGTCCGCCGTGTCAAAAACTTTTTGACCGCGGACTATCCAAACCGTTGAGTCCATTGCGATGCAACGTGCTGTGTCGTTACCAATGTGTTGGGCGCTTCGAAAACTTGTTTCTCACCTTTGGTGTCAAGTTCCAGCGCGCTCAGTAAAAGCCGGGATTTATGGTCGGCAAACCTGACATCAATGATTGGTCCCAAAACTTGGGTAATCGTTCGTAGTTTTTTGGCATGTTTCCTTTCGGGCTAGTTTTGGCTGCCAGCCACAATTTCGCTAATTTCTTGGGTAATCGCCGCTTGGCGCGCTTGGTTGTAACGAACTGTTAGTGTGTCGATCAATTCGGCGGCGTTATCAGTTGCGTTTTCCAATCGCAATCCGACGAGAAGCCATCTCAGAATACTTTGGACTCCACCAGTTTTATCAAAAACAAGACCGCGATGAAAAAGGGCATCATTTGGTGAACGATGCTAACGTCTTTGGGTTCAAACTCAGTTAGCTCCTCGTGCAAACTCGTTTCAGCCCGCCTAGTTGCCTCGGCCAGCGACCACACTAAAGGCTCAAACGAAATTGAGTTGATGTACTTGGTGCTGACGATTCTTAAGTCTTCACGCTTTGCTCAAGCAAAAGTCGCCGATTCGGTCCACGATTTGGTTATTAAACGGTAAGTAAATGTTTTCGCCTAAGTTGCTAAACGCTAGGTCAACGCTGCGACCAATTGTCTCAAAGTGACGCACTCCTTTAGTTCCGACCACGATTAGGCGGTCTTGGGGACCGATCTGAGATTGAGCTAGTTTTAAAACGTTGACATTGTAAGATCCGCTCAATCCTAAGTCAGAAGTAATCACCAGCCAAAGAACTGGCGCGTCTGGTTATCGCCAAAAAGCGTTTTTGGCTCCGCCAAAGTGGCGCAAAGTCGGTCAAAAAATTGCTTCCAAACTGGCAAGAACTGGTCCGAAGCACTAAAGTGACGACGTAACTTTTGCAGTTTAGAAGTCGCGACTAGTTGCATAGCGCGAGTAATTTTTTGATCGCAACAACACTATTTATGCGACTTTTTATTTCTTGGAGTGACGGCATTAGTCTTCGAAGTTGGCTCCTCTATTTTTGGCAGCGGATCGTGAATCGTCCGCGACATAGTTTTTAAATAGTTTTTTAGGAAAGTTTTGACAAAGCGGTAAACTTCCCAGCGCAACCTGCTCATAAAGCTCGGGGCTTAAAAGCTTTGGCCTGGCTTAGTTGGTAACGCAGTTTTTTAGCCACTGATTCGCGGCCAAAGTAACGTAAGAGTTCCTCTTTAAACTGACTCACTTGCTCAACTGGCAAAGGATTGGTTAACTTTTCTTTGACCGCTAAAAGCAAAAATCGCCTGGTCAATTTGTCAATCGGCGCGTACTGGTGTTGTTTTCATAAGCTCGAGCACTTTTTTCCCTGACTCAAAACCCGCTTAGTACTTTGGTCAAGGTCAGAGCCAAACTGGCAAAATCAACCATTTCGTTATAACTGAGCCAACTCGAGTTTAAGCGAACCAGTTACTTGCTTAATCGCCTGATTTGAGCTGCTGAACCAACGCGCGAAACCGAGTAACCTACGTCAACAGCTGGGCGTTGACCGAGGTTGAAAAGACTTGTCAGCATAAAAATTTGTCCATCGGTAATCGAAATGACGTTGGTCGGAATGTAAGCGGAAATGTCGCCGGCTTGCGTTCAATGATTGGTAAAGCTGTGATCGAACGCGCCGTGCTGCGGATTGATTTTAGCAGCTCGTTCTAAAGTTGGGAGTGAAGGTAAAAAATCGTCGCCAGGTAAGCTTCTCGACCAGGAGGGGCGACGCAACAAAAGCGACAAAGTTCGGTAAGCAACGCGTGTTTAAGATAAATCATCGTAAACTATCAAAACATCCTTGCCTTTTTCGCGCCAAGCTTCGGCAATCGTAACTCCCCGTGTAGGGAGCAATGTACTGCAGCGGAGCTTGTTCGCTGGCACTAGCGTCAACCACAGTCGTGTACTCCAGCGCTTTGTAACGTTTTAACTTACCCACGATTTGAGCAACCGTGGAACTTTTTTGTCCAATCGCCACATAAACGCAGTAAACATCTTTGCCGCGCTGGTTAATAATCGTGTCAATCGCCACCGCGGTTTACCATTTTGACGGTCGCCAATAATTAAATTCGCGTTGACCTTTGCCAATCGGAATCATGGAATCGATTGCTAAAATGCCCGTTTCAATCGGTTGGTTGACTTCTTCGCGCGTCATTACTCGGGGGCGATTTGGAAATTTCCCGGCGGGCCAATCCTTTGAGAGCTTTTTGCTCGTCATCGGCTCACCTAGCGCGTTAACTACCCGACCGAGCAGAGCATCGCCCACTCCGACCCGAAATCACTTGTTTAGTCCGTTTAACGACGTCGCCTTCTTTCACGTGACGGGCTGGTCCATCAACACAAACCAACCGCGTCTTCTTCCAGACTAAGAGCCATCCGTAAAGATTTTTTGCCAAAACTTAACAGTTCACCGAGCATCACTTTGTCAAGACCAGAGACGTTGCAATCCGTCGCCGATTTTAAGTAGTACCCGCTTTTCCTGAGGTGTAATTTGGTGGGTAAATTTTTCAATCTGCGGCCTAAGAATTGCCGCTAAGTCCGATGCTCTAGTTGCCATCTTGGAGAATTCCTTTCAAAGTTAAACGCTCACGGAGCGCTTCTAAACGGGCATTGATCGAATCGTCAATCGCCTGGTCTTCAATCACGACTTTAACTCCGCCAATTAACTCCTGGTCAATTTTGTTAACTAGTTCAACGGTTTTTTCATTTGGCGGCTAATTTTGGGCTAATTCGCGTGATTTGCTGCGGAGTTAATTTTCACTCGAGTAAAGCACGCCGCTTTGCACTCCGAGCGCTTGGCTAGCCAGTTCGCCAAAGTGAGACAAAATTTTGCTCGCTAAGTAGGCGTTTTTCCGCTCGGCTAAAATGAGCATTAAGTTGATTAGTCAGCGGTCAAATTTGCGTGTTAAAGCCTTTTCAATGAACTGGGTTTTTTGCCGCGTGCTCAATTGGTAAGAATCAAGCGCCGACGCTAGAGTTGGGTAAGTGCGAAATACCTCCGCTAACTCCGCGGCCTGCTTTTTTAAAAGAGCAGTTTTGCGCGCTTTTTGAGCGAGTTGGAAAGCGCCAAGGCATAACCAATACTTTGGGTGCTATCCATTATTTTTTACCAATGAATTCTTCCACTAGTTTACGGTTAGTCGGAGAATCCATTTCCTTGCCGATCACCTTTTTAGCAGCGTCAATTGCTAAATCAACAACCGCTTTTTGGGCGTCGCTGTAAAACTCTTCGCGAGCCTTTTCAATCGATACTTTAGCCTTTTCCAGCAGAGAGTCGGCCTGGTCTTTCGCTTCTTCAATTGTCGCAAGTTTTAACCTTTGCGCTTCTTTTTTAGCATCGCTAATAATAGCGTGGGCCACGTTGCGAGCGTGGAGAAGTTCTTCGTTGGCCAAAACTTGGCTTTGACGGGACTTTTCCAGTTGCTTTTCAGACTCGTCAATGTTGTCTTGAATGTAGCGACGACGTTTGCTGTACATTTGGCGAAACAGGGTTGTAAAGCAGTTTGGTCAAAACTAAAAGCAAAATTAACAGCGCCAGTAAAGTTGCGACCACTGTTGGTCAAGTGGGGAACAGTTTATCGGCGATGTCAATGTTTACAGCCTGCCACATAATTTCCTAACCTCCGAAAGCAAACAGAAGTAAAAACGCGATCAAAAGACCGTAAATCACGGCTGTTTCAGTCAGCGCAATTCCAACGATCATGGTGGTACGAATTTTACTCTGTGCCTCAGGATTACGTCCGACTGCTTCGCAAGCTTACCAGCGGCGTAGCCTTGCGAAATTCCGACCCCGATTCCCGGCAAAAGCGCGAGAGCGGCTCCGATCGCAATTAGTCCTTTTTCCATAGTGAATTCCTTTCCTTTAAGTGAATTAGTTTATTCGGTTTCTAATGACCAGTATAGCATCGTTAAAAGTGTGAAAACATAAGCTTGGACAATTCCACTGAAAATGTCAAAGTAGGCGTGAAAAACGGGCGCAATTAAGCTCCAAGTAAATTGATCTCGCCAACCACGGGAATCATTTGCCAAATTCACCCCGTCATGTAGTAGAGCAGATAAAGAATGATTGATCCGCCGATGATGTTACCAAACAGACGAAAAGAGAGCGAAATTAGCGGAGCAAACTGTCCGATTAACTCAAGCGGGTTGGATAAAAAACGAAGTCAGAACCGTCAACGTTTGTAAACGATTCCGACTACGTAAACGCCCATCCAAGAAACTAACGCCAAAGTCAAAGTCACGCTGTAAGAAGTTGAGACAGCCGGCACTCCGACTAGCGAAATCAAGTTGCCAAAAACTAAAAAGGTGAGCAAAGTGAAAATGTAGGGCGCTGGACGCTCAAGTTTATTTCCAGCTACATCACGGTAAAGGTTGTCCACGCCATAACATAGTGCTCGGCAACTTGGGCTACGCCAACGGGCGCACGGTTAACGGGTTGTTTACTAACTTTGAGATAAACAACGATTGACAAAACGATTAAAATCAACACCACCAAATCATTGAGAAAATGTGGGGCTGTAGTTTAACCGATAAAAAGGCTTCTTTAAGTTGTTGCACTAGTTATTTTCTCCGGCTGAGATTTTCGGCAAAGAAAACCGACCCACGTGTAGTTAGTGAGAACATAACCTCCAACCCCAGCAAAAACATTAACCGGTTTTGTAAAGCTAAGTCAACTACTTTCTGACCACGCGAGTCCGTTGGAAAATTTATTAACGGCGATGGCAACAATCAAAACTAACGCCATCACCAGAAGCAAGGTTCACGATCTAAGCAAACCAAGCGCGAAACCTTTGGAACTATTTTCAAGCAACCAGCGGGAGTAAGCGCTGTTCATCCAAGCGTTGGCACCGCTAATTAGCGAACCAAAAATTCACCCGACAATTAGACTGTAATCCAAATGCTGCTAAGACTTAAAGCTAGTGTTGTCAAAATTCAACTAACCACTAGCGTTTGTCCGATCCAACTGAGTTTCTTTTTGTTATGCAATTCGCACCTAACGACGAGTAGCTTGACTAGTGATTAGTCGCGTACTCACTAACTATTTTACTACATAAATAGTGCGGTGCCCAGGGCATAACCGGTTAGTAAACCGGTTTTTCTAACAAATTGGGTTGGGGAACTAATTTTCCGCCAACGTAAACTTTTTCGATGTTCCGGTCGTCGCCAATGTAAACAAAACGTTGAATTCGTTCAATAAGTCAAGTGGTTTGTTTTGACCAAGTGAGCGGTCGTCAATTACTAGAGCGTCAAAGCGGTAACCGGGTTCAAACTACCAACTTTACCAAACATTTCACCGCACCTTTAGTTGCTAAGTAAAACGCTTCCGGAGTGGTAAGTGCTTTTTCTTTCTCAACTAGGTGAGCTTGGAGCAGCTTTGATCCGTGGATCGCTGCGACCATGTTGTGGAGTAGCGAGTTGTCGTGTCCACCGGAAACGTCACTACCTAGGCCAACTTTAACGCCGTTTTCAAAGAAACGCCGAATTGGAGCGATTCCGCTGAAAAGGTTAAAGTTTGAGTAAGGACAGTGGGAAACAATTACGCCGTATTTTTTCAGTTTCTCAATTTCGGGTTGCTTAGATTGAACGCAGTGTGCCATCACTGTTGGAGTTTCAAGTAGTCCAAAACGCTCGTAAACCGATACGTAATCGGGTGAATCGGGGAAAAGTTCTTTGACCCAAGCCACTTCACCTTTGTTTTCGGAAAGGTGAGATTGAACTGGAACTTGGTATTTTTTAGCTAAATCTCCGAGTCCTTGCATTAGTTTGGCTGAGCAAGTCGGCACAAAACGCGGAGTAATGATTGGATTAACTAACGGGTGTTTACCGTGGTATTCCTTAATAATTTCCTCGGTGTCACGCAAAGAATCCTCAGTTTTTTCAACCAAGTTATCAGGCGAGTTAATGTCCATGTTAACTTTTCCGACCAAGGATGAAAGACCAGATTTTTAAACATGTCTAACAGCAGTTTAGTCGCATCCTTGTGGATGGTGTTAAACACAACGCTGGAAGTTACGCCGTTTTTTTCAAAGGGTCGTAATAAAGTCGTTGTAAACTTTGCGAGCGTAGTTCAAATCTTTGAACTTAGCTTCCTCGGGGAAAGTGTAAGTTTCCAGCCAAGCAAAAGTTCTTTGTCAAGACCTAGTCCGCGGTTAGTAAACTGCGGAGCGTGGATGTGAGTGTCAACTAGACCAGGAATAATTAACTTGTCTTTGTAGTCGCTCACGGGGTAAGAATGATACTGGGAAGGGATGTCCTTGCCAACTGCTTTGATGACATCGTCTTCTACGACAATGTGGCCATTTTCGATTAGTTCAAACTGACTCGGTTTTGAAGTGTAAACGATGTGACCTTTAACAATAAAACCTTTTTTCACTTTTGCTTCCTTTGCAATGGATCTACCCGCCTAACTTAAGTGTTTGCGGCGGATAGGTAAAGAAGTTTTGTGTTGGGCCTGTGAGCCCCCAAAAAACCAGTGGACAACCGCCAACGGTTAGTCAACTCTTTACCGATGAAATTATAAACAAAAGCCACTGGAAAAAAGATTTCCAAAAGTTGCCGACCAACTAAATGCGACGATTACGGAAAATGTAGAAAATTACGATGGAATTCATCAACAAAGCGATCGCGTTAGAAACGATTAATCCGTAAGCTCCGTAGGCACCGGGACCGTTAGCAATTAGAAGGACGATACCGTAAATCATGAAAAAGAGAGCTCCTAAGTGGAAAATCAAGTACTGCGAAAGCGATAAGTTGGCAGTTTGTTTGGTTTGAATCGTGCGGATGGCGTTAGGTAAGAAAGAAATCGTCACCAAAATTCCTCCGATGATTCCAAACAATTCAAAATATATATTCATTGCGATTTAACCTTTCTGTCAAAACAACTTTTCCATTATACAAAATAAAAAGTTCCGCTCGCTCAGGAGCAGAACTTTTATTAGTAGCGGTAGTCTAAACTAGTGTTCGAGCTCAGTCAACGCGGTAAACAGCGATTCCAAGCACGATGCACTTCATTAACTCACCGAAGCCGTTTCCAACTAGCGCAACGGTTACTCCAGTTCAGTTAATCGCTTTGACTCCGGTTTCCGGATCAATCGGCAAGGTAGCCGAACTAATTCCAAGCGAAATCAAGAATCATCCGACGATAAACACATAAGCCGATATAACGTCTAGAACCGAAGAAAGCATCGCTCTTCCGCCTACCCGTAGAACCGATAGGAAGACCATCGTGAACGATAGAAGAAGAATCCAAACGCGTGTCAGACGGTGTGCCACTGGGTGTAGAAGAGTAGCATGCTGCCGGCTGGGAGACGGAAAATTGGTCCCATTCCGAAAATACCAATCATAAGAAGCATGAGCGCTAAAATGAAAGATATCATTAGCACCATTCCGCAGAAGCGTTTGAAGGCAAGTTTAGCGCCTTCGGGGTCACCAGCTCCAAGACGTGTTCCGACATAGTAAGGAATCAGAGTCCGGTAACCTTGGAAAATCGCGAAGAATAGGTTGACAATCGTCATCGTAATCACGATCGCTTTCATACCTAAGTCTCCGGAAGTTGGACCTCCCAGTTTAATCATCACGATTTGAACAAGCGCTAGAGACAGTGAAAACAATACGTCCGAGAAGGCAATTTTGCCAAAGTTTCCAAGCACTTTCACGAATAGATCTTTGGAAAGAACTTGGTCACGTGAGAACGGACTGAAAGCGTGACGAACGCTTGGCATCGCAAAACAAAGACCAACGTAGGTTGCGGCTTCAAAGACCCTTGAGGTAATTGTTCCCAAGCGGCTCCTTTAACACCCATACCCCACTGAGTTACCCGGAAGACTGGGTTGTGGCCGTCGTACTCAATTAAGCCGTAGTCCATGCCTTCCAATTGTGTTGCGGCTTGGCCAGCTTTAGGCATTAGGATGTTTAGTCCCTCTCCGCCGCTGGTTACGCTCACAATGTTATCGCGCAGCTGTTCAATGTTATTGACCTCGCAGCGCTTAGACCGTATTTAACGATGTCTTCGTTACGTAAAATCGCGCCAGGTACGTTTCAAAGCGCCAAGTCCACTACGACAACGCGCTGGTTTTCGCTGAGTTGTTCTCAAACTGTGTTCCAGCTAGTGTCGGTTCCCCGGCCATCTACGATAGACCAAATGTTGGCTGATTCTTCCTTAATTTGTTCAGGAGTTAAACCAGCAATATCAGCGGGAACATTAATACCGTTTTGAATGTCGCGGTTAATTTGTTCCCAATTTTCTAAAGCACCTTCAATGTACCGGCGAACCGCGTCACCGGAAATGTAGTTGTCAAACCTCCAATTTTTGATCAACCCGTTGTAGCCCGTCATAAACAGTGGATTGAGCGTACTGTTAATGATAAAGGCAGTTCCTGAGACAATCATCGGGATAAGCGGCTTACCTCATTCAACGAAAGTAAACTGGATCGGTAAAACTAGACCCAGCAACACAAATGACCATGAAACAAGCGCTCAATACTCTTTAGCGTGTTTAATCGCCGCGCTGTTTGGCCCTCCGTTGTTTGAGAGGAAAAAGTAAAAAAGCCCTTGGTCGTTTTGAGGAGCTAAGGCTGCTGCCGTTAGCACCCCGGTTAGAACAAGGGCGATTGAAGTTCCAATCACAATTTTCCAGCTTACCGTTTCACGGACTTTGGGAGTATTTTTAGCACCGAAATACTGACCGGTAAAAATACCTCCCGCCACACAGGCCGAAATGACCGTGAACAGGATAAGTTGAAAGACGGCGTTGGAAGAGCCGACTCCCGCCGTGGCGTCTTCACCAATCAAGTTGGAAATAAACATCGTGTCAACCATGTTGATTCCCGCAATAAAAATTGATTGGATAACCACAGGCAGCATTAATCTAATCGATTTTTTGATGAACTGTCAATCAAAAAAGGACGAGATTTTTGCTCGGAATCCTGATGATGGATTTTTGTTATCGTATGTACTAGTCATACGAGATACATTATACATCAAGCGAAATAATCACGCCAGTTGGAAATTTAACCTATTGAAGCGACTTTTCTAACTTTAAAAATCGTCCTTTTCAATCCTGAATTGGAAGTTGATAATGAGTTAAAAAAACGTGTCTGGAACCGGGAAGCGTCTGGCCAAATCATCAACCTTTTGACTCACGCCCGATGAGTGACCACGTCAAACTTGGTCAATTAGGTGAGCCAGTTTTTCAAACTCAGCCGCGCCAAACCCGCGCGTTGTCATCGCCGGCGTGCCCAGACGAACTCCGGAAGTAACCGTTGGTGACTCGCTGTCGTTTGGCACCATGTTTTGTTAGCGATGATGCCGTGCTCCTCTAGAAGAACAGCCGCTTTTTGACCAGTTAGTCCGTAAGACTTTTTAACGTCAACTGTCAGTAAGTGAGTGTCAGTTCCGCCCGTGACCACTTTTGCTCCCAACTTAGTTAAAGTCTGAGCTAACACTTGGGCGTTTTCGACAACTCTTTGAATGTAAGTTCGGTAGCCGGGCAAAAGCGCTTCGCCAAAAGTGACTGCTTTACCGGCTACAGCGTGCATCAGAGGACCGCCCTGCAAAAACGGGAAGACTGCCCGGTCAATTTTACGGGCTAATTCGGAATCGTTAGTCATGATTACTCCGCCGCGAGCACCGCGCAAAGTTTTGTGGGTCGTGGAAGTAATTACGTGGGCATGACCAACGGGACTAGGATGGGCTCCGGTGGCAACTAGGCCGGCAATGTGGGCGATATCAGCCACGAGGTAAGCGCAACCTGGTCAGCAATTTGACGAAAACGAGCTCAGTCAATTTGACGCGGATAGGCCGAGTAGCCAGCCACAATCAAAGCCGGTTTTTCACGGTGAGCAATTTGGGCGATTTGATCGTAATCAAGCAAACCCTGGTCATTCACGTCGTAGCTAACGGCTTGGTAGTAAAGACCAGAAAAGTTGGCGCGGTAGCCGTGCGAAAGGTGACCGCCCGCGTCAAGCGCTAAACCGAGAATTTTTTGGCCTGGTTTAATTAACGCAAGGTAAGCCGCGTTGTTGGCTTGAGTACCCGAGTGGGGTTGGACGTTAGCGTAATCAACACCAAAAAGTTTGCGCAGTCTCTCAATCGCTAAAAGTTCGATCTTGTCGGCTTGGGTTGTTCCGCCGTAATAACGCCGACCTGGGTAGCCTTCCGCGTACTTATTAGTAAAAACGCTGCCTACGGCATTGAGCACTGCCTTGGAAACGTAATTTTCCGAAGCAATTAGTTCAATTTCAACGTTTTGACGTTTCTCTTCGGCCTCAATAATCGTATCAACGTCTCGGTCAGTTTTACGTTTCACAAACCACCTCTTGGCACTAACAGTTAGACGACCGCGCGGTTACGAACCGAAGCGATAATTTCGCACGTTATCGTTACTGCGACTGTGCTGACAGCGCCGCCCACAATTAAAACGTCGGCAATGTTAAAAGTTCCCCGGTCAGCCCAAGGGGTGTAAATCACGTCTCGCACATATCCAAATATGTACCAGTCTAGCGTGTTACCTAAAAGTCCCGCTAAGGTGATCGCTAAACAAAAAGCCACAATTTTGCGGCGATTTAAAACGGCAATTAAAAACACCAGCAAGGCAAGAACTGTTCCGACTCCCGCAAAAGCCGCTGGCGGAACTTGGATTTGGAGTCAGTTAAACAAACTTGAGTTGGGATGCTTAACTCGTCGAAAACCAATTCAACCTAACGAACGTTCTTCTCCGTTAAAAATAGGGTTCTTAAAAACAAATCATTTTAACCATTGGTCAAGGGCGATCAAAGCGCCGCTGACTACCAAAATGATAAGTAGGTTTATTAGTCGACGACGACGTTTGGGGTTTGAAGTTGTGATGTTAGGGAAAAATGCCATGTACAAATTATACTCTGCTGGCACCTTGTAAAACTAAAACTTCTTGGCAGCGCTGGCAAAGACTTTCCTCGTTAACCTGATCGGGTAAATAATGGTTCCAGCAACGAACGCACTTGACCGATTCAAAAGTGTCAACTTGGTTATTTTTGCCCCAGACTACTTGTCCGACCATTAAAAGTTTGGCTAAATCCCAATTTTCTAACTCGGGTCACTTTCTCTCCAAGGTTACCCGGGCGGCGTAACTGCGACCGATTTGACCCGCCTGCTTAGCTTCTTCAACCATTTTAAACACTAAATCTTTCAGTTCAAAAAACTGCTTAAAACGTTTAAGGTCAGCTGGTAAAACTTTGCTTTGGTAATCAATTTTGGTGAGGAAGATCGACGTTTTCTGCTGGTCAAAGCGATAGACCTGATAAGCTTGCTCGCAAGTAGTTGGTAAAACCGGAGCGAGTGCTTGCAAAACAAAAATTAGCACCTGGTAAATAACGCTCTGGATCGCTCTACGCTCGGGGTCGTTGGCCGCATTGGCGTAAAGAGCGTCCTTCGAAACTTCCAAGTAGTACGAGGAAAGTTCTAGCACAAAGAGGTTGACTAAATTAACAACTTGGTTAAAGCGACTAGCTTGGTATTCGCGCTGGACCGATTTTTTAAGGTCAGCCAACTTTACTAAAACTAACCGGTCTAGTTCGCTGTAATTCGGTTTGGTCGCGGGCTTTCAAACAAAGTCAAACAAAACGCCGAGCATAAATTTAATTTGCTTCTCAGTCCCCGGTAAAAAGTTGCGACTTGCTCTAGAATTGGTTCAGAGACGCTCACGTCCGCGCCGTATTCGCTCAGTGCCACCCAAAGTCTTAGAATTTCGGCTCCGTAACGAGCGACGATCTTGGCTGGATCAATCACGTTGCCCAGCGACTTAGCCATTTTAACGCCGCGCTGGTCGAGAACAAAGCCGTGCGAAATAATCTTTTTAAAAGGAGTTTGATTAGCAAAAGCAACGCTGTTAACGAGCGAGGAATTAAACCAACCGCGAAACTGGTCGGCGCCTTCCAAGCAAAGATCAGCTGGCCTGCCATTTAAAGATGGTAGGCGAAACGAAGTCCCCGAGTCAAACCAAACGTCCATAATGTCAGTTTCTTTTTTTCAACTTTTAGCCCGCTCAGTCCAAGCGGTTGGAACGAGTTTCTCGTTTGGTCATTCCCATCAAATTTGACTGCCGTGCTGGGCAACTAATTTAACGATGTGTTTAAAAATAGCCGGTTCAAAAACGGGTTGACCTTCGCGGTCGTAAAAATGCTTAGCGGCACACCTCAACTTCTTTGACGCGAAATCGTCCAAGTCTGGCGGGCCAGAGCCATAGTTGACAGTCGCTCGGTTGCTCACCCAGGGTAACCCTTAACTCCGACTAGCGCTTTTTTGATCCGGACTTTGAGCGGTGCTAAGTTGACAAACCACTGTTTGGTTGCCCGGTAAATGACTGGTTGATGCGTTCGCCAGTCGTGGGGATAAGAGTGGGTAATTGCTCGCTCGGCTACTAACTGAGATCTCTCTCGTAAAAACTGACAAATTAGCGGATTAGCTTTGAGGTAAAACTGACCTTGCGCAATTGGACTAGCTTGGTTAATAAGGCCTTGGTCGTCTAAGTGCATAATCATCTCAAGACCGTATTTTTGACCCAGCTCGTAGTCCTCCACGCCAAAAAGAGGAGCAAGGTGAACTAGACCTGTTCCTTCCTTGGCATCAACGTGATCGCTCAAAACGACTGGTCCGCTCCGCTCGCTAAAAGGTCTTTGGTAAGTTAGATCAACCAATTGCTCGCCGCTTAAAGTTTGACTAACGCGGTAATTTTTCAACCAGCTAGCTCGGCCACTTTTCCAAACAATCTTTGGCTAATAAAAAAGACTGCTGGTCAACTTGGACAAGGGAGTAGATTATTTTGGCGCCGACAGCCAAGGCGCTGTTAGCTGGCAAAGTTCAAGGCGTGGTGCTCATCAGCAACAGTTTGTTTGAGACGGAACTTTTTGGTTGCCTTTTAAAACGCTAAGAGCCACATAAATTTCCGGTGAACTAACTTGCTTATAAACAATTTCAGCCTCGGCTAAAGCGCTTTGCGAAGAAGGGGACCAATAAATCGGTTTGAGCGCTTGGAAAACTAATTTGTCTTGCACCATCTTGGCAAAAACTTCTAGTTTGGCGGGCTTGATAAACCGAATCATCGGTCTGGTAAAAATCGTCTAGGTCGGGCAAGAGTTGTAAAGTTTCAAACTGCTTTTTCTGAATTTGAATTTGCTCCTGAGCGTAAGCTTGAGCGAGTTGGCGGATTTTAGCTGGTGCAATTGCTTGACGATCGTGAGCAGTCTTAGTTAAAACTTGGTTTTCAATCGGCAAACCGTGGGTGTCCCAACCCGCAACAAAAGGAGTCGCATAACCCTCTAAAGTTTTGTTTCTTAAAACGATGTCTTTGAGAATTTTGTTGAGCGCGTGACCAAGGTGAATTGAACCGTTCGCATAAGGCGGACCATCGTGTAAAACAAACTGACCTTGACTAGCGTTTTGCTTCAAGGCACGCTTGTAAATCTGCTCCTTTTTCCAAAACTCGCGCCAACGCGGTTCTTCGTGAGTAAGGTTAGCCCGCAAAGAAAAATCGCTCCTTGGCATTAAGAGCGTAGTTTTTCAATCTGAGAGTGAATTTGGGGACTTTTTCATAACTTCCAAGCGCAGTGCCTGCATTATAAACTAACTGAGCGGCTAAGGAATAACTTATAATTCCAATGAATCTGAACGAGTATTTTAGCACTTGACACCTTAGAGTGCTAGACATGCTATAATTGAACTAGCAAGGAGATCGCATGGAATTTAGTTTTAACCCTACCCAAGAGTCTAACAACCCACTCAAAGACTTCGGACGCAACTTAACCGACGAAGCAGCTCGTGGCAAATTGGATCCGGTCATTGGCCGGGACGACGAAATTCGTCGTATCATCCGGATTTTGTCACGGAAAACCAAAAATAATCCCGTTTTAGTCGGGGAGCCCGGAGTCGGAAAAACTGCCATCGCTGAAGGACTAGCCCAAAAAATTCTCAGCGGCGATGTGCCGGAAAACTTGAAAGACAAAGAAGTGATTGAAATTGACATCCCCGCTTTAATCGCTGGCGCTTCTTTCCAAGGTCAGTTCGAAAAAAGACTCAAATCGCTCATGAAAGAAATTAAGGAGGCTCAAGGCAACTTAATTCTTTTCATTGACGAAATCCACATGATTGTCGAACGGGTAAAAACGCCCAAGGCGGAATGGATGCCGCCCAAATTATCAAGCCGATGTTAGCCCGCGGAGAAATGCGTCTAATCGGCGCAACTACGCTAGACGAACACCGTAAGTACATCGAACAAGACCCGGCTCTAGAACGTCGTCTCCAAAAAGTTTACATCGCCGAACCTTCCGAGGAAGAAACTGTCACCATTTTGCGAGGACTCAAAGATCGCTTTGAGTCTTACCACGGGTGAGAATTCATGACAACGCCTTAGTGACAGCCGTTAAACTTTCAAGTCGTTACATTTCCGACCGTTTCTTGCCAGATAAAGCGATTGACTTAGTTGACGAAGCAGCCGCTGCGATCCAAACCGAAATGAACTCAAAACCAGAGAACCTAGAAAAAGTTGAGCAGCGCTTAGCAATGCTAGAGATGGAGAAAGTCGCTCTTTCCAGCGAAAAGATCCTAAGTCCCGCGAAAGACTCGGCGAAATTAAAGACCGGATTGGGGAAACCGAAAAAGAAGTTAAGGCGCTTCGGAGCGCTTGGAATCGCGAGAAAGAAATTCTCCGTGACATCGTAAATACAAAGAAAAAGTTGAGCAACTCAAAACTCAGCAGCAACGCTACCAAGCCGAAGGAGAGTTTGAAAAGCTTCAATCTTGCTTTACAAAGAAATTCCTGACTGGGAGAAAAAACTCCAAAAAAGCCGAGGAGCAAGCCGGGCAACGCGAAAACTCGATGATTAAAGAAGATGTAGACGAGGAAAGAAATTGCTAACGTAGTCGCTAAGTGAACAGGCATTCCAATTACTAAACTGCTGCAAGGTCAACGTGAAAAACTACTGACTTTGGAAAAACACCTGCCAACGGATCAAAGGCCAAACTAACGCGCTTAGACTAGTCAACGACGCTATCTTACGTTCGCGAGCAAACGTGAATGACCCTAACAAACCAATCGGTTCGTTTATTTTTATGGGACCAACTGGCGTTGGTAAAACCGAAGTGGCTCGGGCACTGGCTTTTGAACTTTTTGACACCGAAAAAAGCATGATTCGGTTAGACATGTCAGAGTACATGGAAAAACACGCCGTTTCACGTCTAGTCGGTGCTCCTCCAGGCTACATTGGTTTTGACCAAGGTGGTCAATTGACCGAAGCAGTTAGACTCAGACCCTACTCGCTCATTTTTGCTTGATGAAATTGAAAAAGCTCACCCCGAAGTATTAAACATTTTGCTGCAAGTCTTAGACGATGGACGGTTAACTGACGGTAAAGGCAAAGTGGTTGACTTTAAAAATACAATTGTAATCATGACAACTAACATCGGATCGCTTGACATTTTAGAGGGCAAAAAAAACGAGCAAGTACTAAATTGCTCTACAAATTTCTCAGACCCGAGTTTATTAACCGAGTGGACGAAATCGTGGTCTTTAACGCTTTAGACGAAGAAGCGGTTCGGCAAATAACGGTGGTTGAACTAGAAAAGTTATCCAAACGTCTAGCCGACAGAAACATTTTGCTCGAGTTTGACGCGGGGGTAGTTGATAAAATCGCCAGCGAAGGTTATGACCCGCTTTTTTGGCGCACGGCCAATTAAACGTTACATCGTCAAAAACTTAGAATCCGATTTAGCTCGTAAAATCATTAGCAATGAAATCAAAGAACAAACCCAGTACGTGGTCAAAACACTTAACAGCGAGTTTGTCTTTGACGAAAAACGTCTCAACTAAACTTCAAAGTGACCGCCCAGCGCCCTCACAATCGCACGGGCAAAAGCCAAACTTTGTTCAAAATCGCGCGCGGTAATTAAGTTCTCCGCTACTTCCAGCGCGGTTTTTTTGTTGGACTTAGTTAGTCCATAACCTGGGTAGGCAGTGATGGCGCGTCCCTTGAATAATTTCGGCTTTGACAAGCAGTTGGGGAGCGGCACAAATTGCTCCAATTAGTTTGTTGCTGGCGTTAAAACGTTTAATCAAACTAAGCACTTTTGGCATTTTTGAGCAAAACCGCGTGACCTGGTCCGCCCGGAATGACCAAAGCGTCAAACTGGTCTCACTGGTCAATGCTGGACATTTTCTGACTGACAACTTGAGCCACGTACTTACCTTTGACTAACTCTTTGTCCTCGGGCGATACGATGCTGACCTGAAAACCAGCCCGGCAAAAACGTCCACGCTCGTGATTAATTCAATGTCTTCAAAACCTGTGGCGGCTAAAACTAAAATTTTGGCGGTTTTTTTCATGCTCAAATTATACCTTATCAAGTAATGTCAGTCAGACGAGCGAGCTCCTGGAAAGTGTGTTGGCGACGGTACTTAAAACTAAGCGGCGACGGGTGAGCGTCAACGATTGCTTGACTGCTAATAATTCGGCGGTAGTTTTTTGCTTCGTTACCCCAGAGCACCCAAATTGGTGCTTGACTTTTGTCAAGTCAACGAATCACTTTTTCGGTAAAACCTTGTCAAATGTGTTTGTGACTGTTAGGCATGTGCACGCGAGTAGTCAGCGAAGTGTTAAGTAACAAAACACCCTGCCTAATTCAATGTCTAAGCGTGCGGTCAGCGTAAACTTTGCCTTGCACTTGCCGAATCTCTTGGAAAATGTTGCTGAGCGAGGCCGGATCGGCGCGTAAGAATTAACGGCAAAAGCTCATCCGTTAGCTACTTCCGGCGTGGGGTAAGGGTCTTGGCCAAGAATAACCACTTTTATTTTGTCGGGTTCAAGCTCAAAAAAGCTGAGCACTTGCTCGCGTTGAGGAGTAATTGGTTCGTTCCAATCAAGCGAGTCTAAAATCGCTTTGACCTTCCTCAATTAAAACTTTGGGTCAGTCCATAGTTAATTGTAAACAAAGCCGCGCAAAATAAAACCACCCGGGAGGGTGGTTAGCAGTTAGTTTCACTAACAAACGAGTATTTGCGTTTTCAATCCGACCAATTCGCAACCAACTAGTTGGCCTTACTTCTTGATCATCTGGACTTTACCGACGCAAAAAACTCGGCAAGTCATCAGTCTCGTCTTCATCGACTAGCTCAAGTGAGTCATCGGCGCTGACCGGTTTAACACGCGTTTCTTCGCTAATGTGCATTTTAGCACTTTCGGGAACGGGTCTTTGACCAGCAATTCACGCGTTCCCTCGTCTTCAAAATCAAGGTCAATTGTGTCCAGAACTTGCGACACTTGGTGCTTGATTTGTTCTTGAGTGAGCGGTTTTTGCTGTTTTAGACCAGTTGCTATCACGGAAACTTGGATGTCGTTACCAAGACTTTCAACGATTGAAACACCGAAAATGATGTTCAATTCGTCACCAGCGGCTTTTTTGATCGTCTCAACGGCTTTGTTAGCTTCATCAAGAGTGATGTCGCCACCGGAGATGTTAATAATCGCATCTTGGGCTCCGAAAATCGAAGCTTCTAGAATCGGACTGGAAATGGCGTGAGTAGCGGCTTTAATCGCTTTGTCTTGACCGTTTGCTTTACCAATTCCGATCAAGGCTGGACCTTTGTTGCGCATGACGGTCGTCACATCGGCAAAGTCTAAGTTAATTAGCGCCGGAAGCGCAATTAAGTCGGTAATCGTGCGGACAGTTTGCTTAAGCACTTTGTCAGCGTACATAAAAGAATCTTTTAACGAAATGCTGCCAAACTGTTGAAGTAGTTTGTCGTTAGAAACGACAATTAGCGAATCGACTTCGGCGCGTAAGTTATCTAATCCTACTTTCGCGTTGTCAATCCGCTTAGTTCCCTCAAAAGCAAAAGGTGTCGTTACGATCCCGATTGTGAGTGCTCCGAGCCCTTTGGCGACCTTGGCGATTACTGGCGATGCGCCAGTTCCAGTGCCGCTCCCATACCCGATGCAATAATGACCATGTCTGCGCCTTCCAGTAGGTCGCGAATTTCCGACTCACTTTCCATCGCTGCCCGGTGTCCTTCTTCCGGATTAGCTCCGGCGCCTAAACCACGGGCACTTTTGCCAAGCGTCAATCGATCGTTTGCAATCGAGGAGTTAAGAGCTTGTTGATCGGTGTTAGCGACAATAAAATCCACCCCTTGAATTCCTTCTTGAATCATGGAATGAATCGTGTTGCTGCCACCTCCTCCAACTCCGATTACTTTGATTTTGACGATTGAATCTAAATGCTGTTTAGTTTCATCCATTTCTTCCTCCAATTCACTGGTAGATGCGATTCCAAATCCCCTTACCTTTTTGACTAACTAACTTAAAATCGCTTAGCAAGTCGGGATTTGTTTCCACGATTGTATCATAATGAACACCGCTAATTTGATCACTCTTCTCCATTAGTTTTGATTAGTCCTAGACTAGGCAGGTTGTGAGCGTTTCGCTCCACGAACGTCATGGGAGCGTAAGCTGACACGTTTTGTTGCCCTAGTCTTTGACGAGCAAATTCCTCCAAACCCTCTAAAATGCTTGCCTTACCAACGATGACAAACGGAAGATCCAAATACGTGAACCTAACTTTTTTCTAAGTAGCCGCGAACGACTAAAAGAATTCGAGCGAGGCGGATTTGGCAAAAATGGTTTAACCAACTGCTTGTTAGTCCAGGTTGATCTTGGGTAAGAGCAATCGACTGAGATGACTCTTTCCTTGCTAAATCAATGTTAACTAATAAAAGTCGCTCGATTTGCTCAGTTTCATAAGCAAGCTTTTGGCTGAGCGTTTCCAGTCAACTTAGGTAACGCTTTGGTCTAACCGGAGCATCAAAACTACGGCGTGTTTTTAATTAAAGTTAAGTAGGTGTGTTACCACTTAATCTAAGGTGACCACTCCTTGCGATTGAGCTCCATCGGACGCACTAGCTAAAGCGCGAGCTTGGGGAGTCAAAACAATTTGGTTAATTTTTAGTTCGTGGACTTGAACAAGTTTGTTGATAAAACTTTCAATTTGCCGACTAATTGTTGTCAGCGCCAGAATGGCAGTCAGTTTTTGACCGCGTTTATTGAGAGGTGCACTGTTGTAATTTTTGACCACTACATCGTGAACCTGAAAACGAAGTGGTTGAACTAAAATCAACGCTCGCTGACTAGTCGTGTTTTTCTCACGAACTAGTGCCAGCAAGTTATCAATGTCTTGCGTTGCACAAGTCCGTTAGGAATTTTAATTGACTGGCTAGTTAAGTTAATTTGTTGCTCCACTTCATCAAACGGGTCAAGAATAATTGAAACACGAGAGATTTTGCCACCAACTGATTTCTCAACGGATCGCAAAGTATCCTTAATGAAAAGGTGGTAATCGACCCAAGTAGACCGAGCGTTAAAGAGCTCAACCGTTGCGGTTGGCAATTTCTCGTAAACTTGGATGCTGATTGCATCTTTCTGAATTAAAAAGTTAGTGATGATGTTGCGTTTCATGTTTATTCTTAGGTTGTTTGGTGTTAATTAAAACACGGAGACGAGCCGAACGGGACCGTTTGTTTTTGGTTATTTCACTCGGTTCCGGTCGGAAACTTTTGGCGCGGTAGTTCGTAGTTTGAACAACCGGTAATTTGTTGTTTTCTTGGTCGGTCAAAGCGCTAAATTCACGTTTAACTATTCGATCTTCACAAGAATGAAACGTGATCACAAGCAACCTGCCTTGAGGATTAAGACGTTTGGTAGCTTGCTCTAACATGCTTTTGAGCCCGCCTAGTTCATCGTTGACCGCAATTCTTAGCGCTTGGAAAACTTGTCGAACGACATTTTTCCGGCGCACTAACGGAGCGGGCAGCGACTCCCTAACAATTCTCGCTAACTCAAGCGTAGTTTCAATTGGTCGCTTTGCTACCAGCGCATTCGCAACTCGGTGAGCGAGTTTTACATCTGCGTTATTCCGGAACAATTGCGCTAACTGATTGGCGCTCGAGTGGTTGACAATTTGGTGAGCATCAAGCGTTTGACTTTGGTCCATTCGCATGTCAAGCCGGGCGGCTTTGGAATAGGAGAATCCGCGGTGGGCCTCGTCAAACTGTGGGGAAGATACGCCTAAATCAGCCAAAATACCGTCAACCTTACCAACGCCAAGCCGATCAAGTTCTTCGTTAAGATAACGAAAATCTCGGTGTACAAGTCGGAAGTTAGTGCGGTTTTCTTGACTTAGTCTGCGCTGGCAAAACTCAATTGCCTGCAAGTCTTTGTCAAAACCGATTAACAATCCCGCCTGATCAAGTCTGGCTAAGATGGCCTGAGCATGAGAGCCCCGACCAAGAGTTAAGTCTAAGTAAATTCCCGTTGGTTTGATGGCTAGTTCGCTCAGAACTTTATCCAGCAAAACCGGAACATGCTCTGAATTAGAACTGACCGCCATCTTCCAACAGTTTTTGAGCTAACTCCTCAAGCGATTTTCCACCACTGTGGTCTTTTTGGAACTTTTAAACGTCTCGGCTGGCCAAAGTTCAACTTTGTTACCAACTCCGACGAAAACAACGTCCCTGGTGATTTGCGCTCCTTGGATCAAGTGGTCGGGCAACATGACTCGACCTTGACCGTCAACATTCAACTCGGCGGTGTTACCCAGCAAAAGCCGGGCGAAAATTCGCGCCTTAGAGTTAAGCATGTTGTTGCCAAGTAATTTGCTTTTCCACAAATTGAACGAGTCGGCGTCGCGTAGTTCGAGTACTTTGTCGGGTCCGATTGTAGCGTAAAAAAACCATTCCGAGTTCCTGACGGAGCTTCACCGGAACGATTACCCGCTTTTTTTGATCAAGTGACCGTTCAAAGTTACCGAACATATTTACCACTTTCTACCACAAATCACCACTCACATTATAGCGAGTTTTTTGGGAGAGACGAGTTTTTTTAAGTCGCTAAAGAAAACCATCCCCGGGTGAACCCGGTGGATGGTAAACAAAAAAATTAATCGTTAGTTTTATGAAGGTCGGTTCTTTTTTGGTACTTGACCAAGCGGTGGGGTACTTTTGTGCCGCTAACGTTGACTAGGTTAGGCAACTTAATAGCGTGGTGTGCCCGTCGCTTGTTTTTGCGAGATTTAGAAGTTTTTCGTTTTGGGACTGCCATCGGTACCTCCTCTTAGTTTTTGATTATAACACCAGAACCGCAACTAGACTTGTGATTTATTAACTCCGTCGTCATCGGCATTAACATCTAGCACGACTGTTTCTTCTAGACCAGCTTCTTTGATCATGCGCTCTTTTTCACGTTCAATCGCACGCAGTTGTTTTTTCTCGCGGGAAGTTAACTTTTCAGGCTCTTCAACAGCTGGTGGCTGATCTAAGTCAGGGGTCTGAGTAATTTCGCCTTCCTCGCGCTTAGTTTGGTATTCGTCTAAAACATCTTTGATGTTGGCCTTGTAAAGAAACAGCTCCTCGGGAATGTGGTTGAGCTCACCCGTAATGATGCGGGCAAAACTATCAATCGTGTCTTCCAAACTAACCGAAGCGCCCTGAATGCCTGAGAAACGTTCGGCGACGATAAAGGGTTGAGTTAAAAAGTTTTGCAAACGCCGGGCAGTCGCGACTATGTGTTTGTCTTCGTCAGTTAGTCCGTTGAAACCAAGAATCAAAATAATGTCTTGGAGCTGATTTAGTTGTTCAATGAACTCTAACACGCGCGTAGCGACTTCGTAATGGAGTTGGTGAACCGATCCGCGAGCCAGAAATTTGGAGTTAGATTCAAGCGGGTTAACAGCTGGAAAGCGACCTTGAGCAGCGATGTTTCGATCCAAAATAATTGTGGAGTCAAAGTGGGCAAACGCAGCTACCGCTGAAGGGTCACTCAAGTCGTCAGCCGGGATGTAAACCGCCTGCATGGAGGTAATTGAACCTTCTTTGGTTGAACCAATTCTCTCTTGAAAAATACCCATCTCCCACGATAGAGTCGGTTGGTAACCAACCGCGGAAGGTAGTCTTTCTAGGAGTGAAGATAGTTCGGCTCCGGCTTGAACGTAGCGGAAAATGTTGTCCACGAAAAGCAAAATGTCTTTTTTAAGCGTGTCACGGAAGTACTCAGCTACTTTGACGCCGGCAAAAGCAGCCCGGTAACGAGCTCCAGGCACCTCGTTCATTTGAGCATAAATGAAAGCGGTTTTTCCAGAAATTTAAGGTCTTTGGCTTCTTGCCATAGTTCGTGTCCTTCGCGCGTTCTTTCACCAATCCCAACAAACACCGACAGTCCATCGTGGTTTTTAATGAAGGAGTTGATTAACTCTTGAACGACAACAGTCTTACCGACTCCAGCCCCTCCGAGCAATCCAACTTTTCCACCGCGCGGAATTGGTAAAAGTAAGTCAATCACCTTCACGCCCGTTTCAAGTATTTCGTTGGAAAGCACGCTTTGGTAAGACTCTTTCTCAGTTCGTTCTACGTCAAGAATTTCCAGACGAGCACTAGCTTTGATTTTGTGTTCGCTAGCATCGTAAGGACGTCCGAGCAGATCCATCACCCGACCCAGAATTTCTCGACCAACGGGAATGGTCACCCCTAAGTTGTCAGTCGTAACCACATTGCCAAGTCCGGTTCCATCGACTTTAGTTAGGGCGTAAGCCCGTACCGTATTGGTGTCAATCAGTTGGGCCACTTCAAAAAATTCTTGCGAACCATAACTAGTGTCAACTTGTAAGAGAGCGCCAATTTTAGGAATTTTCCCGGTTCCAAAACGCACATCAATTACTTGCTGGTTAATCGCAACAATGCGACAATTAGTTTTCGGGTCGATTTTTTAGACCTGATTCGCGGAGTTTTTACTTGAGTTTTAGCCATTATTTACCTCCTAAGTTGCGCGCCACGTTTTTGTAAATCCGGCCGTCATCGCGAATGTCCCGGTAAAGTTCAACAAAACGGTCGTTTTTGCGGATGTGCGGGTACTGCATAATCAAGAAGTACTTGAGCATCGGCAAAACAATTTCGCGGTTGACTAACTCCGAAAAGGCTGGTTTGACTTCACTAGTTGAGATCATCTTACGAATGTGACGACCAAGAAAATCGTTTTCCATGTAGGTGTTAAGCAGTTTTTTGATGAAGACAATTTCGTGGTTGTTTCAAAAAAGTTAAGGTAGCCTTGCTTGTAAAGCGTCAAGAGCAGCGTACCAGTCTCGTAAAAAGTACATCTAACTCAGGTTGAATTAAAAGCGCCGTTAAAACACGTCCTTTTTCCAAAATTGTCGCGTTTTGACCTTGGGCTCCCCGGTCAAACGAGCTAATTTACGAGTTTCCT
The DNA here is from genome assembly GCF_004011945.1 of Mycoplasma sp. ATU-Cv-508. NCBI lineage: Bacteria > Bacillati > Mycoplasmatota > Mollicutes > Mycoplasmatales > Mycoplasmataceae > Mycoplasma > Mycoplasma sp. ATU-Cv-508. The sequence goes on from NZ_RYZU01000001.1 coordinate 199,000, forward strand.
CATACTGAGAAATAGTCAACTTGAGTCCGCTCGACACGCTGGCCAAAGCTTTGGTTTGAGCTGCGGAACCAACCCGGGAAACCGAGAAAGGTACATCAATCGCCGGACGTTGACCGGAGTTGAAAAGTGTCTTAGAGGTAAAAATTTGTCCATCGGTAATCGAAATCACGTTGGTTGGAATGTAAGAAGTAATGTCACCAGCTTCAGTTTGAACAATTGGCAGCGCGGTTATCGAACCGCCTCCAAAGTTCTCGTTAAAGCGACCAGCACGCTCTAGCAATTTGGAGTGAAGGTAGAAAATGTCACCCGGGTAAGCTTCACGAGCTGGAGCTGAACGAATCAGAAGCGCCAACTCACGGTAAGCATCTGCGTGCTTTGAAAGATCGTCGTAAACAATCAAGACATCGTCGCCGTAAGTTTCCTGCAAGTACTCAGCGATCGTAGCTGCCACGAAGGGCGCTAACCATTTTTTGGTCGCGACTGTTTCGGCTGAAGCGGAAACGATCACTGAGTTTTCCAAAACTCCGCCTTGCTCCAATTTGCGGTAAACATCTAAGACCGAAGTTTTTTTCTGACCAATCGCTACGTAAATAACTTTTGTGTCTGAGCCTTTCTGAGCCACCATCGCGTTTAGGGCGATTGAAGTTTTACCAGTTTGACGGTCACCCAAAATTAACTCTCTCTGTCCGCGTCCAATCGGAATCGCTCAATCAACAGCCGCCAAGCCAGTTATTAGTGGTTGGTTGACGAAGTCGCGAGCGTAAATTGGCCGGGCAATTCGGAAAATTGGTCGACGGACTTTCGCGCTGGAACGTACTTTCGGACGATGGTCGCTCATCACTTGTCCGTCAATGTTAATGATGTTACCCATAATTTGCTCGGTAAATTCAATTTCAAACTCACGACCTGTCGGTTTGCAAATGTCGCCAACTTCAATTGGTTGCACGATAGAAACATCAAAAAGAGCAATGTCAGCGTTTTGTTCGTTAGCACGCATAACAATACCCCGGGTTTGATTGGGAAAGCGAACAATTTCGTTGAGAATGAAATTGTACTTTCCACTTACTTGGACGATGTAGTCCTTGATTTTTGTTACTTTGAGAGCCATAATTACCTTCCTTACATTCTACCCAATCGGCACGAAAATTCCGAGTACGACCAGTGTGAGAGCCGCGACAACGAAGACCGCAAAGACAGTCCGTGAAATTGCCAGCGAACGACTTGTGAGTATTTGACGAGAGAATTTACGTCAAGTTAGCGCCAAGCCGACCACGCTAATCATACTTAAAATTGCTCCGGCCACGATAATCGTGATTTTAGCGGAAGCGCTCGATTTGTAGACCGCTTCAATAAACTCACTACCGTAGGGAACTTGGAGCGACAAGTAGCGCACAAGGTCGCTTTTAAGCAAGTCTTCGGCGATAACCGGCGCTTGGTCACGACTGCTGAGTCCGCTGATGAAATAACGAATGTTGTAATAACCAGCGTTAACCCCGACACTCGTAATTGTGTTTGGTTCGTAAGCCGCATCTCCCAGCGCTTTGCGCAACACATTCTGGTCTTTCTTGCTTAGTTCGGGGTGTAGTTCCAAGTACTTAGTGATGATTGATTCAAGGTTACGACCGATGGCTAAATTTCTATGTAAGTTGAAGTGGTACGACCACCGAAGTACTCGTAACGGAAAACTTCATCGTTTTCCACAATCGCTCTAATCGCTTCCCGAACCACTTTGCGAATTTCATCCGCGTAATCGGCATTTTCAATTTTTCCGGCTGTGATTTCGTCAATGATTGTCCAAGGGCGCGGAAATTGCCGCCGATAATTTCGGTCAAGACTTTGTCAAGCAAATGGATCATGTTTTGAGCTAGACGCGCATTTTGGGGATCGCGGTAACTTTCGGGTTTAAGAATGTCGCCTTTGCCATCTAAAAACCAACTGATAAAGTTTTGGCGATCGGAATCCTCTAGGTAGCGGGAATACAAACCGTTATTAGTAATGAAAGTCAAAATTGAACCTAGTTCTTCGCTCCCGTTGCTTACTTTGGTAAAGTAGGCTGATTTAGCGTAGTAAAGCTGCATGTCTCTCAAAATCTCTGACATTTGACTCGTGTCAATCAAGCCCAAAACGTCGGGGTTAATCCCAATTGCATCATCGCGTTCAGTCTCTAAGTACTCGCCCATGTAAAGAGCTAAAACACCGCCTTTTAAAGTGTCAAAGTTGTCTTTCTCAAGTTTAAACAAAACGTTTAACGCTTCGCTAAGCGGTTGGGAAATGATGTGCATCACAATTTGAAGCGATTTTTTTTCACTCCGGTGTTGAAGTGTCGATGTTTGAACCATCAACGGGCGCTTTGTTTTTGTTCTTGACATCAGCATCCAAATCCCAAGGCAAATTTCTAGCGGCTACTTCCTTGATAATCTCGGTGATGATTTCTTGCATCTCCTCAGTTAAAGCTGCGCCGGATCAATAACGGACAATTGCGTCGCTAATTTGCATTAAATTTTGACCTTGAATACCAGTGTTATTGACGATTCTTTTCTCAATGAACGATAACTTGGTGGAGGTGTCGCTCATTAAGTAATAGTTCTGTTCGCGGAGGTTATCGGTAATCCCGAACTTTTTTTCCAACCAAATCGCGTAGCGGTTAGTTGAATCAACTAGTCGCTGAACAATGTTCTGCCCGGTATTAGGAATTAAAATCGGGTTTCCTTGCTCGTCAACTAAGTCACGACCCGTCTCAGGATCCTCGGCAACAAGTTGGTGGTAGACTTTGTTCTTGTTAATTATTCCGCCATTTTCGTCTTCGTAGTAACTTTCGTAGGTGACTGGAAAAAACGGGATATCCTTTAGCCAAAGGCGGGTTTGGGAACCAAGCCAGGTTGGGTTCAATGAAATATTGGTCAGCTGAGTCAATGCTTCCCGACCAGTTAGCGTAAACATAACCCACTATGTGTTTGTAAAGTTCGTCAATGTCGGCCTTGGCTTCGATGATAATAATTCGTTGTCCTTGGGTAATGTCTTCAATCGGGTTCACGCCAGTTGGCGGTTCAAAGAAAAACTTGTCACGTCAATTTTTGTTTTCGTAATTCTGCTCATCAGTCGGCGGAACTGTCGGGTTAATTTGCATGACACCCTTTTGCAAGATTAAATCAACTTGTAGTCAATTGACAGTTTTTCCACCGGTCGACAACTCGTGTACATTAGTTGAGATTGAAATTGGCGAGACTCCTTGCGCCACTTCGTTAAAATCGCGGGTATTAATTGCGAACTTGCTCGGATTAACTTCGATGTTTAGTTCGGTGTCAAAATTAATTTCCAAAATGTTGTTTTGACCGTCAAAAACATCGGAGCCCTTGTTATTAAACTTGAGCGATTCGCTCCACTTTTGTGCCGGGAGCCATAAAGAAGCGCAAATGTTCGGCTTCCTCAATTTTTTGCCCCATGGTTGGTACATCAATCTCTTGACGTCAGTTAGAAAGGTTCAGCGCAATGTTGAAACTGTCACTCGTGTCGCCCGGATCGTAAAGCGGCGCGCTAGGATCAAGCGGATCTTCGCGGTAAGGGTAAGAAGTGTCGTTAAAATTGGTAATCATTTTCATGTGATTTGGACTGAGTGAATTGTCAAGAATTCCGTAAGTGAGCGCTTGGACAGCCGAATCGCTCGTGTCAGATTCCACGCCAAAGTGAACTACTTGGTTTGAACTTGACGGTTTAATCATGATCTCTAGCGTTGAATTGTCGGCAGTTTTGGCTAGGCGAACAACATCGGTTAGTTTTTTGACTTCTGGCGTTTCCTGACTAGCAAAGTCATAAACGTGTCCATCAAATCTGTCGCGAATGAAAATCGTGTTGTTATCAGCTAATTCTTGAAGGGTAAAGTCAGAATCGCTACTGCTAACTAGGTCCTTTAATTCGTTGTTTTGGTTATTAAGAATTAGTTGGTACTCGCCCGACTGGGAATCAGGATCGTTTTCGTCTTTGAGACTAAAAACGTAACCTTCGTTGTCTGGCACTTGGGCTAAGTTAATTTGCGCCACTTTGTACATGAAATCGGTTGGAATGGTAACTTGGGCACCGCTGACATCCGTTGCGCTAGCGCTAAAAGTGTCAACCACGCTCTCTGGGCGACGAATCTTAAGATCAACATCGCGGCCAAGCACCTTGAACTGGTTCAAAGTTCTGAAAGCTTTGTTAACTTCTGTGCGGTTGGTAAATTGCGTTTCTAAGCGCTGAGCGCGCTCTCTGATGCCGGGAATCTCGGGAGCATTAATCGCCGCGACAATCGTGATTAAGGCGTTATCGTAGATGCCCCGAATTTCATCGGAGTAAATGTCTAGAGCTACCAGACCCCGGATCAGCGCTTGAACTTGACGCGTGTTGTTGTTTTCCGTCGGTGAAGGCAAAGTAGGAATCGTGTAAAGAGTCTGGGGAGTGTCTCCATCGGCAAGTGGTTGAATCGCTTGCCCAACCGAATGAGACGGAGATTCTAAGGTGCTGGAATGAGCAAGAGCTAATCCGCTTGAACTGAAAAGAGTTAAAGTGCTCGCAAAAACCGTCGCTATTCAAGAACGTAATTTCATTAGGCCAACTCCTCCTGCAACAACGTGCGGTTTTCCCGGATGATGCGCCTAATCATCACATCCAACAAATAGTGGCGAACAAGCGAATTACGGCTTGTTCGTAAGCATCTTCTACGTCAAGTCGTTGTTCGGCTTGGAGAGCCGATTGCTTAGACAAGTCAGTTAACCGACGGTTAGCCAGTTGAATTTCCTTTTGAATCGCTGAGTAGTAAGAGCTAAAAATGTCGCTCGCTAGAGCTGACTTAACTAAACGAGGATCGCGGTCAGCGTAAGAGCGAATTAAGTGCGAAATGTACTGAATATCAACGTACTTAAGGTCTTCCGAACACATTAGCAATAACCCTTTTTGACTAGCAACAAAGAAAACACTTGAAGCTAGAAAGTCGTAATACTTATCAAATTCGTCCCAAACTCTAATCCAAGTCGTTTCGTAAGATCCGACTGTTTGCTTTTTAGACTCGTCGGATAAATCAAATCGCAAAACGCCCTGAGTGAAGTTAAAAAGACGCACGCGGGTTGGTTTCGCCGCGAAAACTTCGTTAAAAACTCGCGAAATTGAAATTAATTCCAAAGGTTTAAGCATCGGACCTCCTTTTTGGGACTGGTTGATCATCTTCTAATCCGATCACCGAGAAGGCCACTGCACTCGTAATCAGTTCGTTGGTAATGTTTTCTTTCCGAACTCTTTGCATCATCGCTTGGACGCGTTCAACTTCGCTCTTAATGTTGTTTTCTTTGTCTTCAAGCGACTGAAGTTCACGGGTTTTTAGCGAAAGGCGGTACTGAATCATTGATTCATAAACTTTCAGTTCAATCGCCAACTTAGCAATTCTCTCAGCCACCGAACTTAAGTCACGTCGTCAAGTCACTTTACTAAGGTCAATCTCTTCAATGATTGAAATTGCTGAACCAAAGTTTTCTCAGTCGTGTTTAGTTAATTTCTTAGTTTTGTTCTCAAAGGGGTAAATACTTAGAGACACGACTCTTTGCTCAATAGCGCTCAAGTAAATTAGTTGGGCCTCAACGAACATCAAGTCGCTGTAACCGCGGTAAATTTGCCAGGAAATACGCCGGTAAATTGAAGGATCATCAATGTCTTGGAGACTCATCTGTTTAGCTACATTGATTCCGCGCTTTGTCAAAAAGTCAGCTAACTCCCGACCGATGACAACGTAAATATCGTTAGCAGTGTGATTTTTGGAAATGTATTCGTTAATTAACCGGTGGGCATACTTTCCTAGGCGATCCGAACTTGGGTTTGCCATTACAAAGTAAAGATTGCGTTTCTTAGGCACTCGCGACTTCTCAACTAGGAACATAGCCGGCTCGTAAACGTTGTACTTCCGGTACAAATCAATCATGTAATTGTTGAAAACGGTGTAAGAAAAGTTGATTTGGTCAATCTTGTCTTTGATCTCGCCAATTTCACGAATGATCTGGATCTTTTGGATGTTAATCACGCGGGTGAATTCTCCAAAAGTCTTGATCCGATTTTTGAGTTGTCTTAAATTAGCCACTAATCCGTTCCTTTACCGATTGCGCCACCACGCTTCATGCGACGTGATCCGTCAGTTTTGCTTTTAGCGCTAGAAACTGACTTTTTGGCTTTTTGCGATTTAACGCTCGAAGTTGAAGATTTTTTAAGCGCCTTTGCCCGACTTGTTTGAGAAGTCGGTCTTTTGCCTTTGTTTCGCTTAGAAGAAGTTTTTTGGCTAGAGCCCGTAGTTGCCTGACTTGGAACAACTGTTGGCAGTTCGTTATCTAGGTGAGTTGGGTTGGTTAAACTCAATTGATCCTCTTCAAAGTGACGAGAAGATTTTTGGCTTTTTTTGCTAGACTGCCCTGAACTCTTGCGGATCTTTTTGGCAAACCAACGTTTAGTAACCACAGGTGCATCGTCTTTGGTAGAAACAGGGTTTTTAACCACGACTTTGTCTTCGGTCTGAGGACTAAACTCGTCATCAAGAGCAGTGGTTGGCAATGTGCTTTCGTGTTGCATTAGTTTAGCGTCAAATTCAAGTGTTTTTTCCAGGGTTTTTTCGGCTTGAATCATTTTCTTGCGCTCTAATTTGCGGCGCTCACGGCGCGCTTTAAGAGAATCGCGCTTAGATTTGCGCGGTCTTCCGTCATCTTTAGCTCGAAATCCTTCGTCTGGTTGAGGAGAAGGTTTACGACGAGTTTTGGCGTCAGCTTCTTCTTGAGCAATCTTAGCCAAAGTTTGCTGCATGTTAACCACGTCGTCACTAACAGCCACAATTTGTTGTTTTTGCTGGTCTTGGTAAGTTTGGAAATCATGGTTGAGACGAACTAGTCTTTCGTGTGAATACAGCAAAATCGTGCTTCGGCTCTCAAAGTTAACGCGCGCCAAGATGAAATCACCTAGTTGAACATAGTAACCGCGACGTACGTTTTCGTCTAGAGCAAAAGTAAAGTTTTCCACGATCGGACGGTCGCTGATACTTAGTTTGTTGTCTTTGACTAGACGATCAAAAAGTTTTTGCCAAGAAATGGCACGTATTTCGGAAACAAACTTCGGACTAATTCGCGAAGCCAAAAGAACTTTGTCAACGTAAACAACTACCTCAAAGAAGAGTTCGCTTGAAATCTCAACGCCGACTCCAGTTGATAAAGTCGCAAAAATTTCGTCCGTAAAAATAGTGATCACATCAAGCACTTTGTCCACGTCTCAATTACGATTGAAGTTGATTAAAGAGAGTTGAACGCTATGAAAGATAGTCCCACGTAAGCACCGCTGTCAATTACATCTTGGTAAGTTGCGTTGATGCGACGGCGCGCCAGATCGTAGTTTTGAGCGATTGATTCGCGAGTTAACTTCATCAACTCTTCGTTTTGACGATCGTTTTGCGTACTATCGATCAGGAAGTTCATTGAGTCAGTAGTACGAATAATTTCGGTGAAACTTTCGCGACCTGGGTCTTGGTTAAAAGGGATCGTTTTTTTGATCGAGTTCGTTTGACACGCCAGTTTCGGCTAACATGTCCTCTTGATTGTTCTTTTTGCTAAATAAAGCCATTACCTTACCTCCGTGGTAGTCGTTGTCGGACTAACGAGCGTTGCTTGACGACGATCTGTTAAGTGTTTAACAAACCCGTACCCGACCAAGTAAATTAAATCAATTGTAATACTAATCATCTCAGGTGCAAGCGCGATGAGCAAAAAGAGAACGATTAGTTTATCGGCCACGATGTTCATAATTGCGATCGTGTTTTCCACGAAAACAACTGTGAAAACTAGACCGACAATCGCTGCCGTGGCGGCCATGCTAACTCCGATGAGAATTCGGAAGTACTTTGAAAAAGTGATTAAGTTGCTGAAATGAGCCCAAGCCATACCGCTTACGACCGTTAAGCAAGTCACGAACAAAATCGCGTAAGACATCGTAGCGTACTCTTTGGCGTGCGGATAAATAACGGGCAAAAATTCAACGGCGGTTAAACCTACAAGAGCAACTGCAATCACATAAGAGCGCAGTACCAACTCGTTAATAATCGGGTTGGTTCGGGGAATATTTCTTAACCGAGCGTTAATAAATAAGTAGAGCATGAAAGCCAGCAGAAAAGCGCTGTCTATTCCGACCACTACTCAAAGCAAAGTTTGTCATTTGATACCAAAGGCAAATTTAATTGAGATTGCCAACATAGCACTGAAAGTGACTGCGGTTGGAAGAGCGCCCAAATAGCGGTAAACTTTTTCAAATACTTCGCTTGCTAGAGGGATTAAGCTTTAGAGTGGCAGCAATGCCAATTGCCATAATGGTAACGCCAATTACCCAAGGCAAAAAAGCTCCGAGCATTATGTCAAGTTGCCTAATTTGACTAACGTCGTAAAGGCGCCAAATTAAGTACGCGTTTAAACTGACAACCACCGGCCCAATCAACGTAGCTAGTGTGCGCCATTTTGCGTTGGGATAAATTCTTGAACGAGCCAAGTTAAGAACAAGAGCGTAGAACGAACTGGACACAGCCATAACGATTTGCAAAATCACAATTATTCAAAGTAGGGAGCGGTAATCGGGTCCTTCCATAGTTTCTATCAAGGATATCCCGTCAGCAAAGTAACTGGCGCAATTAAATAACCTATCATCTCCCAGAAACTGATTTTATGGGGTCGACTCCGGGACCAGAACTGAACTACTCCACAAACAAAAAGGAGCGATATAAGCGTTAATCAGTTGATTAAGATCATTGGGCGTTCACCCTCTCAAAATTTAAATCGGTTAGCAATGTAATGAGCATCATCGTTGCCAATGGCCGAGTAGACGACAAAACCGATCACAAAGCGTGGATGATCACTATTAGCAAAACGTAAAGACGTTGACTAAAACGACTTCTCTGTCGAAATCCAACTGGCAGCATGTATGGTTCAATACTCATCACGTTTGCGATCCGAGTATTGTTATCAACGACGCTTTGGTTAATGTTTGCCATGTTGCTCCTTACTACTACTTTCCCTAGCCGTTAGTCGGTCGCGGCTGAGCAAAAACAATCGTTTGCTCGTAAGCCTCGCGACGACCAGCCCTTTCAAGGTGAACAATGATCCGGGTGTCTCTCCGACCAACTTGAGGGGGCTGATAATCAACCCGGTAATTAATGTCCTTAGGAATGCCACGAACCATTTCGGAGTAACTTCTAAAACTGGTTCTCCGCTTAGATCCACCGCAATTTTAATTAGATTGGGCGAAAAGATTCGGGCGTTAGAAAACATGTTTTGGTCGCGAAGCGAGTTTTTGTGCTCCTCACGGCTTTGTTTAAAAGTGATTTGTTTACCAATGATGACAGATTTGGTCAAGGTGCCAACTTTCACATTTACCTCAACCTCTTTCGCGTTAGCGGGCGGACGTAAGTACCGCACCGATAAAACTCGGAAACGAGGGTTTACCTCAAACAATCCGGCTGGTAGGTGACTGGTCGGGAAGGGAGGCAGTAAATCCTGGTTGATTTGAATGTCGCCTGGACCAATTTTTCCGAGTTGGTAATCATTGTACGACTCGTTAAGTTTGATCCATTTTTCAAAGGGTCACTCCACTAGGTTATTACCATAGCGCTCAACGGCAATAATTCGAAAAGTCGCGTAACGCGAGTCATCTTTAAAACCAACGAGTTTAATGTCCTTGATTGACTCGTACCGGTAGCCGGGCACGATCGTGGTAGATTTTTTAAGTTCGCGATCCAAAGTTTCATCTCCGCGGTAAAGATCGTGTAAAACGACTGGATCATAAAAACGACTGCTAATGTCAACCGAACGTTTTCAACTCGAATTGTTTGCCAACGACCGCTGACATATTGTCGCTTAGAGTACTTGAACTCTAAACGTTTAGGAATTAACAAGTTGACAGAACGATAGGAAACGACTAGCGTCATGTCAACAAAACGATCGTCCTCGCGAATTTGGTCGTAGTGGTATTCCACGTCAACTAAGCGCAGATTTTGGATCGGACCTTGGTAACTGAACTGCTCAGCCCGAATAAACGTGGGCGGAGCTAAGCGGTTAAGGGGCAAATAAACAAAGTCGCGTGGTTTGATTCGACTGACAAGATTTTCAGCTTCTTCGCGAATGGTCTGACCAAAATCAAACTCAACTTGTTCGTTAAAAATCCGACCGTCGTAATAGTACTCAACTTGTAGGTAAGAACGGGTTTCATCAATGCTTGCCGGCGGCATGTAGATTACTTTTCGCAGTTTGGCCCCTGATTTAGCCGTCACGATTGAACTACTAATTTTGATAGGCGGAACACCCCTAACAAAAGAACGATCAACGCTGTAATGTTTCACTTGATTGAGTGGAATTATTAGTCCCTTTTCAATCGCAACTTCTGTGTCAACGGTGATTTGACTAGTTTGCGCTGGTCGATCAACTTTGATGTACTGAGTTTTTTCAACTTGAGGTTCAAGTCTTTTTTCAACCGAGTTGCTAGTGATAATCGGTAACTGGACTTTGTAAGTTTTTTCAGTCTCGGGTGACTCGCTCGAAAGATGGTACTCAATCATGGCGTAGCCTCGGAGATTTTCGCTCTCGGTGTCAAAGTTTTTAGGCACATTGATAAATGGTTTGGCCGAGTAGACCACCCGGTCTACGACCACGTCCTCATATTTAGCATCAATGTCTTGCGGTTGAAGATGACGGTAATTTTTCTTGATCAACGAATCTGGGCGAATCTCAAACGAATCAGGACGGCGAATTTCTTCAAGACGTTGGTTTCAAGTGTAGGCAAATGGCAAATCAAAAATGTTGTTAACTCGATCGCCAGTTTTGCTTTCGGCTAAAACTTCTAAACGACCAACCTTTTCGTTGCCAACCGGATGGCGGTAATCAAGACTGATTAAGTTTCAACCCTTACTCAAGGTAAGGTCTTTCTCAGTCACATTGGCAAGCGGATAACCAACTAGCAGTTGCTCGTTAAAAGCAGCTACAATCTGTTGATTTTCCGATGAATTAACTAGTTTTACTTTCATAATAGTTTACCACACAATTATAAAACAAATAGCGTGTAGTTCTCCATTTTTTTTCCTATCCTAACCGTCTTCTCCGGTGACGGATAACCAGCGTAATCACCGTCGCTACCGCGGCAAAGAGTCCCAGAATGGAAACCGCTAAAATCGTGGTCAGTAGTTGACCTGAAATAGTTGATTCAGGCACTAAGAAATCGATTTTAATGCTCACGGTTTTGAAAACCACGAACGCTAATGTTGTTGAGTCCTTGGCGGGCTCCTAGGGTGATGTGCAAGTACTGACCGTTATGCAGTTTTTGCGGCAGAGCGTAGCCAAAACGATCTAGGTCTGGTGGTCATTGGCTAGTGCTTACGTAAAACTTCCACTGCAGTTTATCGCGGTGAACGATCGCTTGACCGCGAACATCAACTAGCATTTCGCTAGGATCAGACGAAATAAGCGGCGAGTTAATTTGGACATCGGCTTGATTTTCGCGTGAATCACTTAGCCGCAAAGCAACAGTTGGTTTGGCGGATTATAAGGATTAAAGCGGTCAAAAACTGCGACCTCTAAATCACTTAAATCAATTGTTTGCTCAAGCCCTGAAACCTTTACTCAACCGGTTAAAAAGTCTTTGGTCAGTCCTGTGTCAGGCAAGTTAGAAGCGAGTCTAACAGCGACGTAATCATCGTTTGATAAATCAGTCGGCGGTACTGAGGTTCACTCAACATCTTCTCACGATGGCTCATTTTGTCCTTTTCGGTAAACAGCGTATTCCCAGTGGTAACCCTTGATTGCTTCCGGAGTTACCGCTACCGATCCAGTTCCGTTTGATCCAATGAAAGTTAGTGTCGGAGGTTGCTGGTCGGTTGGCGGAGCAATAACTAGGTCTTTAATTGTCAGTTGTCTAGCAACTTCTTTGGACAAACTGAACTCGGGGTCTTTTGAATAAAGTTCAATCCGAATTTGGTCGTTGTTAGCTAATTTAGTTGGCGGGTTAGCCGAAGAAACTGGGGTGCCGTAGTTACCAGTGTCAGGGTCGTATCTTCTCAGAATGTAACGAATGCCGACTTTTTCGTAATAAGGCGCTCCGCTCGAATCCACGAGTTTACCTTGGGCGTCTTTAATAGTTTCGCGGTTTAAAATACTTGAAGCTGTCAGCGTGGCTCAGCCGTTTAAGATTTTATCAGCTGGGATTAGGTTGCCTTCCGAATCGTGAGACGGGTGGCTGCCCATCCTAATTACGCTTACTTCGGTTAAATCAACTTGGTTCACGTTGAGGTAGTTTTTTAAGCCTTGAACTTCAAAGTTAATTCACTCATCTTTCCAAAGTGCTAAGCGACTATCTCCCACGGGACTAACGTGAATACCTTGCTCGGGCTTGTTGTCACTTGGGTTAAGTTGGTAAAGATCGCGTGGCAAAGCACGAACCGAAATCCTATCGCCGTTTTTCAGTTGGGTGAAGTAGTCTAGGGCGTGTCAATTAATTCCGTCGGTACTTGCTTGGAAAGTTAAACCTTGGGCGTCTAAGGTATTATCAGTTTCAATCACTAAGTTTGAGCGGTCATTAAAACCTTGGATTTGGATTTTAATGTTCACTTTTTGAGGATCAATGAAGAGATTGCGCACTTGGTTTCAACCAAGTAGGTGTTCGGGCTGATTTTCTTCCTGGTCGGTTTCACCCCATGAATAAACTTTGGCAAAAACAACGTCATCCGGTGAAACAGCGCCTAGACGAATCCGCACTCACATACCGTTGTTAAGCTGGTCGGGAACTTGCTTTGCCACGGTAGTTGCTCGATTTGACGAGCCGATAACTGACGCGGATCAGTGTTAACAATTTGGAACTGTCACTCAACTCCGCCGCGCGGATCAAAACTCGGTCCGATTTGCGGCTTAGGTAGTGAACCGGATTCGCTGCGATCGTACTCTAACCAGTTATCACCTTTTTGATGTTCGGTTAAGTTAGCGATTGTTCCCTGACCCACATAACCTTTAAAACTAAATTCGGGTCGCGGCACTCCGTCTGAATTAATCCGGTCTTGCAAAGTAGCTACCACAAAAGTGACTGGTTGGTTGAGTTTTTGGTAATCGGGGTGGAAAACATAACCAGAACTGCGCGGAACCATTTGGACCGTGATTTCGTCGCCGTTTGAAACATCCAACGGAATCGTTAACTGGTTTTCTAAGGTAGGTTTCCCGCTTTGGTATTTAATCTGGAAGTTTCAGCGTCATTGCTTGTTCTCCGTACTTGGTCCAGACATAGTAATCACGGCGTTGCCATTTAGTCTCTCCTCCGGTTTATTTGAGTAGACTAAGTGCTCTTTAGACGCGTAAGTGTCAGGGTAAACGTAAAGTCCGCGAACTGGAATTGGCGTTTGGTTTTGGCCGCTTTCAGAACCGGCTAACAATCCGCCGCGGTTGTAAACATCTTGACTCTTTTCCTTAGGAAAGAGCTCGTTAGGAAAGTTTAACTGCTCGTCTTGGTAACGGAAACCGTAGCCAGCCGCGCTCTTAACTCAAACAGCAAGGCTGAACCAACCGATAGATTTTTGGTCGCCGAAGGTAGTTTTCAGACGCCTTCAATTTCTCTAAAACCAGGCTGTCAACCAACTGTCAAAGTTGGATAAAGCGTGTTTTGCCCTTGCTCGGTTAAGTAAACCACTTCTTTTTGCCCGTTTTTATCAAGCGTCGTGTAGCCGTAAATAGGACGCTGGTAGTTGGTTAAGTAAGCGTTAACTGGTTGACCAGTTGGCGCAAGAGGTTCTAACACCATCATGTAAGCATCAAACAAACTGTTAAGACCATGCTCGCCCGGAATTAGACTCACTTGACCTTTGCCATCACTACCTTCAAACTTCAGCGTTGGCATGCCCGGCACCTCTTCAATGCTTTGACCTTCTAAGTCAATTAGGTGAGTTGGATCGTAAAACGCGTAATTATCTGGTAAATCGATCGGTTGGACTAGACCGCTAACAGGGGCAAATTTAATCTCAGCCGACCAGCGCACGGGACTATTTTCTTTCTGTCCAGGTCGCTCGGGATCGTCGGATTGAGGGTCAATAATCACGTAGCCATTCCGAGCTCTGAGACGAGCGTAAACGATTTGTCCGTTGGAAAGCGAAATCGGATAGCGACCAAAATTAAACACCTGAGCTTCGGGTGCTTGGTCGTAGCTATGTCACCCTTCTTTGGTCAAAGTAGTTTGACTGTCAACATCAAAGCTGGTTCAACTGATATCTTGACCGTCGGCATTCACAACGCGGTATTCCAGCACGTAATAAGGTTTGCTAGTTAGATCAGTTAGGACCGATCCATCAGCTCTTAGTAGTTCAATTGACAAATTACCTTGGTTATAGTTGCCGTCTGGATCTTTGGTTTTAAAACGACCTTCGCCGTTAAAACCAACGTAAACAGCGTCGCCAAACTTAATGCCGGTTGTGTCAACTGTCAGAGCCACGTAAAATTCACGTTCTCACGTCTGGTCTCCCAGCTGACCTTCTAATCCGCTCGCACTACCGTCGGGTAGTTCATAACCTTGGTCTGGACTGATTCGAATTCTGAGTCCGGCAAAATTAGTTGACTTAACTAACTGCTCTGGATCATCTTGGCTTCACGGAGTTCACTCACTAGTTTGGGTCGCGCGAGAACTAAATTCAAAGTGGGCGTGACGCGGTGCTAGAGCGTTAAGACGAGTGCGGTTAAGGAAGTCATTAGCGTCAAAACGGTTTTGGTCTAGAAGGTAGTAAGAGCGTCCTTGCTCATTAATATCGTTATCGTCGTAAACAATTTTTTCAATTCGGACGTAACGTTCGGTTTGACCGGCCTGGTAAACAATTCTAAAGAGCGGATCATTTGCAAACTCTTGCCAAGTTTGCTTGTTTGGTAAGCGCTGGTCGGGCGTGTCAACGATGATCGGTTGAATTAATTGCTGAATTTCTAGGGAGCGATTAAGTCTGTTTTCTTCAATGCTAACGCCCTCCTCAGTGGTAAACTCATATTCATCGCGACTCGCGTTTTTAATGATGTAGCGAATTGCCACGTAGGCATCGCGGTCTTTGTCAAGTGCCTTAATATCTTTACCTTCAATTAACGGCATAATCTCTTCCAAGGTGTCAAACCAAACTAATTGACCGGACGCATTTTTCTTAACTAATGCAAACTGAACTTGCCCGTGAATTTGCCCATCGTCCGAAGTAGGCACTTCTGGCGGCTGGTTCAATCACTTAGGATCGTAAGTTTTACCTTCTAAGCTGACTAAGTCAAAATTCTCCAACCAAGCCTGATCAAGAACGATCGCTACTTTCAGTTGACTGGCGCTCAGCTTGGTAATTTGTTGCCCTTCTAAAACATCACTACCAAGTTTAAAGTCGCTGCTTAAAGGAGCAAACCGGATTCAAACGCCTAGGTGCTCGGGAATCTTGTTTGGAAACTCGTCTTCTCAGTTAGCGTCAGAACTAGGTGCGTCAGGGTCGTTAAGATCCGCGTCAGTCGTAAACTGGAGTTTTACGCCGCGTTCAGTTAGGAGATTTTGATCCAGTTTTGGGTCGTTAAGTTTGAAGTTGATTCTCAAGTTATTACCGCTGACTAAAACTGATTGATCGCTTAAAACTGTGATGTCTTCGGTGTAAACAACGTTAATCAGCGTTGCGGCTTGCGAAGGTATCACTAACGAGTCATCGCTCACTTCGTTATCATCTTTTTTGTCTTCCAAGATGGCTCAACCGATTCGCAAGGTGTTTCTCCGGAAGTTAAGTTTTTTAGTGTCAAGCGCGGCTTTAAATTCGGCTAAAGTTTCAAAAGTGAAAGTGGTGCCAGCCGGATAGTCCTTATTAGGACGAGTTGCCTCAACTTGGTATTTAATAGTTAGCCCCATCTCCTTAATTCACTGAGCACGCTGGTCTAAATCAACGATCGGAACGTATTCACCGGTCTGTTCATCCATTTTTTCGTATTTAATTGAAGCTTCGGAGCCGTTTAGGTAAGGGGTTTGCTCGGCTCTAAATTCGCTTTGCGTGTCACCACTAATTACCATGCTTTCTAAAACGCTAGAATCAACTTGGATGGTGTAACGCATATTTTCCGTGCTAATTTTAATCATCGCCACTTTTGAACCGTCTATTTCGTACTGGGAAGCCAGGTAGTACTGCTCAGGGAAAACTGGTACAAAACGAATTCAAAGCGATTTGTGAATTGGATCCAGTCCTTGTGATTCGATCACGCTGCGGTTGCTCAAACTATCTTGTCAATGGCTACTATCAAGTAGTTCACTCGGGTTTTCAACTACGGACCACTGCACTTTCATGTTGTACTTAGGAATCGCTTGCCCGCCCTTGAGAGTGCCAGTTTCGCGTCAGTGCATGTTAGCGCTATTAATTGATCCGTTAAGTTCGTATTCGTTATTACCGTTAATCAGCTCTGCGATTGGTTTTTCGTCGCTTTGGATCGTTCAAATGTTGACAAAAGTTTTAAACTCGCTCGTGTCAATCTGAACTTGCTGATCTTGACTGTCGGGCAAGACTGCGTCCTTAGGATCAAGCAGTCTTCAACGGGCTCAAACATTTTCGTGACTAAAGTCTTCGGGCAACGTTAAATTAGCGTCTTTGGGTAAATTGCGACGCTCAGCCATTTTTTCAAGCAGCGCCTCTTTGTTGTACCAACTACCAAAGTAAAGGTAAACAATTTCCACGTACTCGTATTTGGCTACATTGTTATCAACTTGCGATTCATCCAAACCTTTTTCAATGTCGCCGTCTAGATCGCTCACTAAGTAGGAGTGACCTAAAATTTTCAGTTGAGTCAATTCATCTTTATCTACGTCAATCATTAGTTTGAACCGGCGGGCCTGGTTAGCGTCGGTTTCTTGAGTTTTTAAAGTTTGGTGAGAATGCGACTGATCTTCGTAACCAATGTAAAGACGAGTGTTTTCGTAGTCAGTCGACGCTCCTTCGCGGTTAATTGGCACGACTTTCGCTCAAAGTTGACGGGCTACTTGGGTACTTCAACTGGCTTTGCTAAAGTCAGGTAAATCGTCTTGATAATTAAGCTCGTCAAGGCTGTAAACTAGTTTAAGACCGTGACGAGTGAGTTCTTCAGAACTGACTGGGTAAGTTGGCGACTCGGCGGTTTGTCCATCAATTAGTAGTTGGTAGTTGTGGGTGTGACCTTCCACGACGATAGCGCCTAAAGCGCGGCGGAATCTTTCTCCGTCAAACCACTTCCGGAAACTTAAACTTAGGTCTAAGCCAGGCACAACTTTTAAGTTGATCGCTTTTTCGTCGCTAACCATGTAGCGTGAGTTTGTTGCGCCTCATTTAATGTAAATGCGGTTAATGTTTAGATCTAAGTACTTTGGCGTGGCCCGACCCACTTGACTTAACTGGCGAACTTCTTGGTTAGGGTTAGCGCGGTAAACCACCTTGGAGCCAGATAAAATGAGTTGGCCGTTCAGGTAAGCGCTAAAATCACTTTTGTTAAGCCAAAGCGCTTGGTCGCTTAACTGGTTGACATTTGAAATAGGTTGGCCGTTTTTCAGATCAATAGCGTACAGAATTTCAACGTAACCTTCAAAAGTAGTTTGGTTAAGACTATCAAGCAAGTCGATTAACGGCGTGCCGCCTTCTTGCATTCCGTTATTGTCTTCGTGAATTAAAACGTCGTGCGTGTGACCGGTAAAGTCAATTTGGCTTAAAAGTGTGTGGTCGGTGTTAATCACAACTGGCAACTGAGATGTGTCAATGATGTAAGCGTTTTGAGCGTCTTGCTGGTGGTGATCCTGCGGTTTAACTTTGGTAGCCTCAAAGTACTGACTAATTATTCAAGTCGGTTCAACACCGCTAATTTGTTTGCCAAGGTCATTCGCAATTGGCACAATTCGCAGTGCCAAGAAAGATTTGCCGCCTTCAAGCGGAGTAAGAGTTACTCAAAATCCGTGAGCGATGTCGCGGTTAATGCCTTCTTTTTCCCCAGCACTAATTTCTTGGTCGCGAACGATGGTTCAACTTGCGCCTTCTTTTAAAGTAGCTCCGTCCTCGGAATCGGTGCTAAATTGGAGTTGGAAACCGAGCGGCTGTAAAACACCATTAGTCAGTTGGTCAGGAATTGAAACCGCGATTCCTAACCTAGCTGATGTACGACCTTGGAGTCCGATGCTAGTGTTAGCGTCGGTTCCGTAAGCTAACATCTTAGTTCACTGGCTAATGTCGCGGTAAGTGTAAAGATTATCAATCTCAGGTTCTCCGCGGCTGACTTTGTCTTGCTCAGGTGAAAGAGAGTATTTTTCGCTCGTTGGCACAAAGCGAACAGACACGTAAGTTCTCACAAACTGTTTAAACGAAGCAACTTGAGAGTTAGCCGCCTGGTTGAAAGTTAAAAACTCCTGTTTGTTCATGCTGGCCTTGAGCTTGGAAACGCTAATTTTAGTGTCGCTGTCTAAGCCCATAAACGTTAGGCGACTTTTCATAGTTGAAAACTCTTGCCAGTCTAAAAAGTTAGTCAAACTGTAGTGGAAAGTTAAGTGCTCTCTGGTGAGTGACTCTAGTTGCTCGTTAATAGTTGGATCGTTGGTCAGTCCTTCAAAACTGCTCAGTTTTGAACTTAGACCGTCGATGTTTACCCGCGTGGGCACTAACTGAATGCGCGAAGTCTCGTTGATTGAGTGCGGCTTAGAATCAGATACAAACGGCATCTCGCCATCTTCGTAAGGCTGATCAGCCACAAACCGGACTCAAACATAACGCTTGCCATGGTCAGCAATTTCGCTTGGCGGTTGGTCAGACCAATCTTGATCAGCAGGGCTAGGTGATTCTAAAGTTGAAAACTGAATTTTAGCGTGGAGTAAGTGGGTCTGGTCGCCGGTGTTAAGAATTAGTTCCGGTATTTCTCAACCAAGTTGTTGGTTATCAACGTAACCACCCCAGTCAACGCCGTTATAAACTTTCCGATCGTACTGACCACTTTGCGGTGATCACCAACCGCTTTGCTCGTCTTGAGTCACTACCTTAATTTTGCTAATCTCAGCAATTAAAGGACTAACGTCTATGAAACGCTGAACTTTTTCAACGTTAGGTTGAACGTCAACGCTCGCGCTCTCTGAACTGATTGCATAACCTGTTAGTGCTCGGTAACCAACCCGGATTTTTGCCGTCCTCAACTACCATCAAACCTCAAAGTTTGGAGATATTTTAAAAACTCGTCAAAACGCGCGTAACTTGTCCCTGCTCAACGTCAAGCAGTTGGTAAACAACTTCTAAACCGGTGTAAGTCGCGTTTTCGTTGTTCATCTGTCCCCACAAGTCGCTTTTTAAGGCACTTGGGTCGATGCTATCAATTTCTAAGTCGCGGGTGTTGCCTTTTAGCAGCACCTTAGTGGCTAACTGACTGCGGTCAGCTTCAATGAACTTAAGCACGCGCGTATTCGCTAAAGCGCTCTGGTGGTCCCATATCACAAATGAGTCTTGTCGCTCTGGTTGGTCGTCGGTACCAATCACTAACTTGCCAGGGTTAGATTCAGTTGGAATAATTCGAAAAGCTAACTCGTAAAGGAAGTTAATTTTGTCAGGTAAAGCGTTAGTTTTAACTTGAACAGCATCAAAGTTGGGCTGACCTTCGCTAATGATTGGAGTAGTTTGAACTCGCGCATTTTTGAGCGAGAGTTCGTTCTCTAAATCAATTTTGACTATTTTAGCAAACTCCTCGCTTCTTAAGTGGGCAGTGTCGCCCTCAATTTTAAGTTTGGCAAACTTCTTGTAGTAATCGCTAACATCAACCCATTTCATTAAGTTACTAATGTCGGGCTGAGTCTCAGCCTCGTCAGTTGGGATGTATTTCTCGGATGAGCGTGATCTTCAAGCTACGCGAGCTGAGGTAAGTTCAATTTTGTTTCAAAACGGACGCGACTCGCTAACCGGTAACAATTGGTAACTGCTGTTAGCAATTGATCAACCTTTTACAGGACGGTTACCGTTTAACACCTGGGATCCGCTTACTACCAGTTGACCTTTAGCTCAAGCGATGAAATCTTCGCGCTCTAACCAGTGGGAAAGGTTTTTATCATCAATGTGGTAAGCTACCCGAATATCACCGCTGTAATCTGGCGAATTAGGGTTTAAAGTTGCTAAAACTTGACTCGCGGTTTGGCCGCTTAATAGTTCTTCAATTTGTAAATTACGAGTGTGGTTAGCTAAAACAATGGTTTTTAAGTTGCTCTGTGCACCGCTATCGTTAGTTACGACTAGTGTCACCAACTCAACTGGCAACTCTAACACATAAGGCGCCAGGTCAGGTCGGTTATTCCAGTAGTCTGACAAGTGAACCATGGTGGCGTCAAGTCAATTCTCGTAGAGCGAAGGATCAGACGGGGTTGGTACACTTTGGTTTTGGTCGTCTTTGAAAGGTACAAAGCGGAAAGATATTTTTGGTTGTGAACCATCGCTTGGTTGGTTAACGCTAATCAGTTGACCAGTTCCAGCCGCAATGTTAGGAATTCCCCGGTCTTTGTTGGAAGGGATTCCAGTCGGACTTAGGTTGACGCTTTGCCAACTAGAGCCTTGAATAGAAATCTGAAGTTTAATGCCGACTTTATCTAAGTTAGAAGTCATTAAAGGCTCAGGTACTACGAGAGCTACGCCATCTTTTTGACCCACAACGCCGTAAAGTTTAATGCCCGATTCGGCGGTGGTCCCAAGCGACTTAATTTGACCAGAAATGTCTCTGTAAGCGAAAAAGTTTTCAATGTTAGGAGCCCGAATTGAATTGTTTACATCTTGGCGGCGAATTACGTAAAGATCGTCGTTGGTCGTTTTAGGACTAATTTGCACGCGCACGTTAACGCGGCTAAATTGATCGTAGTTCTGTTCCATTCAACGGACAAAAGCCGATTCGTAACAGGCGGATTTAATTTGTCATCTTCGTCTTGGACAAAGTACTCTAGAGCGGTGAAATTAGGTAATTCCACGCCCGAGCGTCAATCACGGCGTCAAACGTATTTTGGGTGAAAACGACTTGCGTTAGATCAACGTTATCAACGTTAATCCGAGCGAGCACTTTTTGAAGGTTAGAGCTGGCTGTTAAGTCCCAACTTTTACCCTGGTTAGATAAAACGTAACGATCATTAGGGTAATCTTCTGGCGTCACTTTGGCATAAAGGTAACGATCTTGGTGATTGAAAGCAACTTGTTTTGGTAACTGGTTTAAAAACTGCCAATCGTCTGCGTTGTCAAAACTAGGCGATGAAGCAGTTGAAAACTCTACTTTTAACCCCGCTTTCTTTAGTTGATCAACTAGAAAACCAATGTCTTGTCAAAGCACTTGGTCTGAGTCAGATTTATAACGTTCAACCACCGCCTTAACATTTTTTTCAAGACTTTCTCGGTAGTCTTGGACTCAAATGTATTTTTTTAGCGTGCTCATCGCTTCTAAGTTAAGCGTGACAGGACTTAGGCGTTCGGACAACTGGTAGGAAGAAGGACTAGTTGTTAAATCAACGCCGATACCAAAAAACTGGGTCGCCCACTTATTTGCGTCCCGGTACCATAAGTTGGCTCCTCCGCGGGCACTAACGCCGTTACTTTGCCAAAAGTCTTTTAACTGTTCAAAAGTCATTCAAGCAAGCGGTTTAGCGCTTAAATTCATGTGGTTTTGCTGTTGGTCGCTAATTACGCTACCTGCATTAAGCGTTAACTTAAAGGCAAGGTCTTTTTTGGCCAAGACAGGAAGCTGAGTTCCGTCCGCGTAAGCGATGTTTTCTAACTTGCCAAAGATGTGAGAATGACCCGTTAAATAGGCTTTGTCAAGCGCTAGCAGACTCACGTCAAAAAACCTTTTTCAATTTTTGCTAGGAGCACTAGCTTGATAAAGATCGTGTTTTTGGTGACTGCTCTTAGTTCAGAAATGCTCGGGGTCTTTAACTTTGGCAATTGAATAAAGGTTGACAGCGAACTCTCAACGGCGCTGATCTCAAATGTTAGCCGGGGTTGATCCGTCAAAAAGTTTAAGTAGTTCAGCTTGGGTTAATTGCGTTTTACCGCGCACGGTCTCTTTCTGAGCATCACTTAGCCCCAGGGCGTTCATTTGCGCTTCGCTAATTGGAGTCGGTTGGTTATCAAAACGATAGCCCCAAATTATCTGGTCTAAAACTGCCGCCGAATCTTCGGATCAACCGCTTCATTTGTGGGTGTTGCCCGTCGGAGCAAAACGCGCCTCAAGCACCGAAGCATCGATGTAACGAACTACGTTAGCCATGTCAATCTCTGTGCCACGACTTTCGCTTGGACGGTAATTGACTAAATCAGTGCTTAGTCAAGTGAAGATGAAAACATTTTCTGGACCCAGCATCTTGTTTCAATCAGGAGTGGCTTCTTGAGCAGTTAAATCGCCGTAAACAAAACTATCTGGGTCGGCCGCGGTCGCTTTTCAACGTTTGACCGCTTGGCCATCTTGATCAACCACTTGACCGCTTGAATTAGCTTTTAACTGACCGTTAATCCACTTAACAAAATCTTGCATTTCCAGCGCCAGTCTGTCACCTGCAATCGCGACATGTAAAGTCGCCTTGACGTAAGCAGTGTAATCGCTGCCCTGGTTAAGGTCTTGGAGTCAAGTTTGCCAATCGCTGTGATTTCCAACTACGTTAGCTTGGAAGTTGTCATTAGTTCGACCCGCAATCTCCACTTGACCTGACGTTGGTCTAATGGTCACTACGACCGTTGGTAAATTATCCAGGGTAATCACGTAGACCTCTGGTTTTTGGAAGTTTGAATCAAAGAAATCCGAGTTATGCACTTTGGTCGCCTCTACGATTGCTTGGTAATCGTTTGGACTGTTTATCTCGGGAGTTTGACCATTTTCATCCGCGTAAGGTACAAAGCGAAAGGCGAGCGAAGCGGTTTGACCACCAATTTGTTTGACGGTGAAAATAGCTCCTAGTCCGGCCGGAATTGCTGGGATACCTAGGTCTTGGTTAGGATCAATTGCTTGATCAAGTTGTGGGAAGATGTCAATCCAATTTTGCTGGTTATCCACACTCACTTGCAAAGTCGTTTTTCAAAGCGATAATTGATCT
Source organism: Mycoplasma sp. ATU-Cv-508 (assembly GCF_004011945.1). Classification (NCBI taxonomy): domain Bacteria; kingdom Bacillati; phylum Mycoplasmatota; class Mollicutes; order Mycoplasmatales; family Mycoplasmataceae; genus Mycoplasma; species Mycoplasma sp. ATU-Cv-508. The sequence goes on from NZ_RYZU01000001.1 coordinate 222,091, forward strand.
TGTTTAAGCGTAGTAGGCAGTCTAATTGCGATTCCGTTATCCACTCCGAGCGAACCAAAAACATCCACTTTGTTAGAACCGCTGCTGTTTTTAAGCGCATCTAACAAACTGGTTATGTTTCGGTAAGAATAAAACTGGTCGGTGTTAACGTTTTGAACTTGGTCGGTTCCTTTGAAAACAACTTGGACACCTTCTTTAGCCGCTACTTTGGCCCGGAATACCCGGTGTAACGAGTAATTAGGACCTTTTGAAAGTTCGTCTGTAAAGGCACTCAGTAGTTCGTCGTAAGTCATCCATTTGTTGCCAAAAATACCTTCACCTTGGAAAAGAATGCTAACGTAAGGCTGAAGATCATCGCTAAGAACGTTGTAGTCAATGGAAGGTTTGCGAATATCTCCTTTGAAAATAATGGCGCTTAGATCTACTTCTGAAACATCCAAGAAAGTTTTGACAAGACGGATTTTGGATGACTCGGTTAAGTCAATTACCTTGGGCCAAGAAATGATGTAATTGCCAGTCTTTTCTCCTCAAACAACTTGAGCCCATAAAAAGCGAGCGCTTGGATCGCGGTCAAGTTTTGTCGGCAGTTTGTAGTTGTAATTTCAACCTTGCGCGTCAAAACCGTAACTAGGTCCAACTTTGGCGTCAGAAAAGTCTAGTCTTACTCCGCGGGCACGGAAATCGTCAAAAAGCGGGTTAATAAAGTCTGCTTCGCGGTGCCAGCGGACTTGCTCGTTGGTACTTGCTTCCGACGTATCGGCTTCAATTTGTTTAAGTTTGTCCACTAAGTCGTTAACTTGAACATATTTAGTGAATGCTTCTATAGTTTCGGTTGGTATGGGTGTTTGAGAAGTGATGCTAATTTTGTAGTCGGTTTTTGAGTAAGAGTCAAAAAAGGACGCAAGTACTTTCCCGCCGTCGAGTCCCTCTATTACCCCGGCTTGGTCTATGTAAAAATATCATCTTAGTCCACCTGTTCCTCCGTAAACTTGATCAAATCCCCACTTACGATCTTGAGAAACTCAAAGATTAGCTTGCATCTCGCCATCTTTCAAACTAAAATGTTCACTCAAACCCTTGTTAGTTAATCTGTTGAGAAGCTCGGGTGTGTTTTTAATGTTCATCGCTTTCATTTGGGCTTCAGTGAGAAAAGATTTTCCGTCTTGTCGCGGCAAACTAAGACCCAATCTGAGCTGGTAAGACAGTCCGGCAATTGAATTTGGTTTTCAATCTGACTCTACCTTGATATCGGCGGTGTGGCCAGTTAAACGGAATTTTTCGGAGATTTTTTCGGGTTTCAAAAAGATAATGCGCGGTCTTGAGTTGATCGTGTCAAATTCCAAAGTTTGGGAAACAGCTGAACCGATGAATTTTTCTTCCATCCAAAATCTGTTTTCGTCGCTTAGTCTAACGTGTAAATAAAGCTTGTTGAAAACTCAGTCGAGTTCTTCTTCGTTGAATAAGTTGGCTGAGTCTTGGCCGTTAAGCATTCCGAAAGCTTCTTGAAATTGCTTTAAAGTTATTAGACCTGAACTAGAGAAAAGGTCGCTGTCAGCTGAACTAAGTTTTAGACGTGCTGCCTGCTCGGCACTAATCGGTGAGCCGTCAATTTTAAAAGAGTAAAAATATTGGATTCAGCCCGCCTTGAAAGCTTGCCCAATCATGTCACTGCGCTTCTGATTGGGCCAGTTGTTAACTAATGCTTCGGCAGAATACCCACTTATCTCTGGGCGGTTAAAATCGTCGGATAGTTCCACGTAGCGGACAATTTGTGCCACTACTTGGTCGGTATTAATGTCTAAAACTTGTGAATCAGCACCTAAGAAATAGCCTTCGTCAAAATTGGCCCACTTGACTTGGATATTTCAAGTTAAATAGTTCCAGCTTGGAATTGGAAACATTCGCAGGGAGGCTGAAACTTGGTCAGCGCGAAGAGGCGTTATTTTTTCCAGTCAATGAATCTATTCCGCTAACGCGGTTTCCGCTGGGATCGACCACAAAACCTTCGCTGTCGACTTGAAGTTGTCCGTTAAGCCACAGCACGAAGTTATCCAGCGCAATAAAGTAATTAGGGCTCGCGTCTTCAAGGTACGAAATCAAAAATACAGGTTTAACTTTTTCGGATAAATTTTGATCTAAACCAGAGTTTAGACTTTGCAAAGCTTCTTGCCAAGTTTGACCGCCAATCGAAAATTGAACCGCAAAGTTATCGTTAGTGCGTCCTGAAAAACTAATTTGCCACTGACTTGGATCGTTTGGAATGTTGATTGACTGTTTTTGGTTGCTTAAATCAACCTCAACAACAGTTGGACCAGTAAAATTATTTCTAACATAATCAGAGGGTTGCACCTTTAACTTTTTATTTTCAATTATTGATTGATAAGAACTTCAGTCCGAGATGGAAACCGTTCGTCCGACGTCATCCTTAAACGGTACAAGGCGTAAATAGAGCGACTGGTTTTGAGAAAGAGTAATTAACTGCCCCTGACCAGCTGGTATTTCGGGAATGTCATAAATTGGATTAGCCGTTATTTTTTCTAAGTCCAGAGACACATTTACTCATGTCTCGCCATTTTTGCTAAGTTGTAACTTATAACCTGCCTTGTCTAGTTCCGAAGTTTTCAAAGATTGCGGTACTTGGAGGGCAGCGCCATCATTGACATCAATTACGCCGTGAACTTGCACATCAGAAAGCGCATTGACAAATCTGTCTATGTTATGGTAAGCGAAAAACTCTGATGTATCAGGGTGGACGAGACCAGGAAGAGAAACAAAAGATGGGCCTCCTGAAGAAGGTTTGTATTCAGCGCTGTTACTTCTAGCAAACGGAATTTCATACACACCATAACGAGGGAAGACTCCGGGTTCCTTGCCAGATTGTGTTAAAAATGCTCGTTTTAGAAATTCCAAGTTTCCATGGGCACGGGCACGTATTTCGTATGGTTTACTATATTCAATAACTCAAAAAGTTTGCCATACATCCTCTAAATGTTTAATTTCATCGGGAAAAGTCATGCCAGAAGTATCAACTCTGAAGTTAGCTGTGTTACCAATAAACTTAATTTTTTGGAGGTTTAGTCCTCCCTCACCCAAATTGATTAGCGATTTCACTTCCTTAGTTTGGGCAAATCAATCTGGTCATCAGTTAACATTACTTCAGTGCCAAGTTGAGAGGTATAATCATGCGATCTTTGAGTAAATCGCATTGAGTCGGATCAATTCGCACCCTTACTGATTCTGAATTTTAAGAAACGGTTTTTGTAATAAAGGGCTGTCTCGGCTGGCAAATCGCTGGTCCAAGTCGACCCAGTCGAGATTTCCAACTTTAAACTGTGGTTTTCAATTTTTTCAACTAAATTCTTAAACTTCTCAAGGTCTCACTTTAACTCTGAGTGTCAAGATGTTTCAACGTCCAAAAGACCTTGGAATGAGTCCTTGACCATTTGAAAGACCACGTCTGATGGAATAACCTTTTTTACATAAGTTGTCTCAAGGTCCATCGTAACTTGGTTTAACTGCGAAAGAATCGTAAATTCATCATGAGTATCTAACTTAATTTCAAGCGATGGCACTACTCAACGGCTTTCCGCTGGGTATCACAAATTTCCGCCAAACGTAACATATGAACCGACTGACAATTCCAAGGGTCGAAAAAGTTTCATAAGACTGATCTCTTGGCTGTCAAAAATCCTAATTCAATTTAAAGAAAAAGGCACATTTTTCTGAAAGTTAAATTCTTTCATTTGCGTGCTGGTTGGTTCTTGACCCTTGTTAAAGGAGACCATAACTATTAGATGTGGGTCTCCTTTGCTATAAGCTCCCAAACCCGTTTTACTTTGTCCGTATTGTAAAAAATTTGAATAATTAGAAATTGCCAATTTACTCAAATCAAAAATATCGGTAAAATGTACCTCTTTCACTCGGAATTCAACTTGGTGGGAGTGATAAATTGTTGCGGTTTAAAGTCGCTTTCATTGCTCCAAAAGCGGTCGTTATTAATCACAGGTCAAGCGTAGAGCGATTGCATAAACGACCATTTGTTCTCCTTTGAATTTCAAAAATTGGCCCTGCTTTGACCATTGAAAATACCCATTAACTCGGTTTGGGTTAAACCTAAACCTTGACTTTTTCTTTGCTTAATGAGCTCAAAATCAGCAATACTCAAACCAGCATCATTGACAAGAGTTGGTTCTCCACCATCTTTGCCTGCTCACGGAGCGTAGTACCACTTAAAGACGGGAACGTTTTCTCTGATGCCATCTGGTAATTCGCCAGTGTCTTCTTCCCAACCCGACTTAATGTGGTGGGTGTCACCCACTAGTTTGAGACGGGGTTGCAAGTTGTCAATCGGATAGTAAATCTTCACCCCGTCAATTCACTCGTTATCACGGTCAATTCACGAAGTGGAGTCTACCGTCAAATACGAAACGTTGCTAACCAAACGAGCGACCATGTCAGCTAACAAAGGAGTTCCTATGTGCTTAGAACTAACTTTTATGCCTTCGGAAGCGGGCAAATAAGTTAGTTTGTCTTGGGCGGTCTCTTCCCAACCTGTAACCACTTTACCAGTTGACTTATAAGTTAGTCGTCCAAGACTATCAGCAACCAGTTCGCCTCGGTAGTAAGCGACAAAGTCTTCAATTCGGAAGTAAATCGGGTTTTCGCTCACTAAGTTTAGGTCAGAGTTTTTTGGATAAGCACCAGTTGAGATTACTAGCGATACTCCGTCTTTGTCTCCATCAGCAACCAAATCTCGACCACCATTAGCTTGTTTAAGCGCCTGTTTTCAATCTACTCCGTCAAAAGTAGCGCTCACAAAACTAAAACCACTGCTACCAGCATCATGAGTGCGGCCGGTAAATTTCACCTTTAAATCGCCACTAGGAATTTCAACTTTCTGCTGCAGTTGTTGCAAAACGTTTTTTAGGGTATAAACCCGTGGTCGATTAAACGTACTGCTACCATTTGGATCTTGAGCCGTGTGAAGACTGACTCGCGAAACTTGGTAATAGAGATTGTAGTCTTGATAAGTTGCTAGTTCAAGATCTCACCAAACATTTCGTATTGGAATAATCCGGAAGTTAATTTCATCTTTGTCTGCAATTGGGTTAAAAGTTACATTTGCAAAGTGAGTTTTTCCCTCTCTCTTAGGAGTTATTCGTTGCCATGATCGACCAGCAACTTGGTACTGCAGTCCAACTCCAAATCTTCCAAATCTAGTTTCAAAATCAACGTCTGTCAGAAATTCCAGTCTAACTCCTCCCCCAACATTAACTTGTCCCGAAACTTTAACATTTAGTTCATACGGCGTGTCTGGTTTGATGGTTTGGGGCTCTTCCTTTGTCAATCACCACTCAGACGCTCGATTATCCGAATAGCGATAGTATTTGGATGTGTCAAGTGAAACTTCGTACCAACCGATTTTTTCAGAGAATGAATAGGAATCTATTTTGGGAGCAAATTCTTTAAAAACAAACCCTGGCATTGGGTCTAAAAAAACTCTGAACTCAATGATTGCTATGTCATCAAATACGGAAACTGCTCTTGAAACTAAATGACTTCTTAATTCTGAGCTGGAGTATGTGGCTCAAATTTTCCGTCTTTTTGGCGCACTACATACACCAAGCGTGTTTTACCGCCGCCTTCAACTGGAACTAACTCATTGGGAAGAGAGCCATAAGTTGGTAAAACTGCAAAGTGATGAGGCAGACTGTGGTAACTAGTTAGACCTCCACTTCCTTCAAGATTGACTTTTACGACACCGGGATCCTTTTCTGAGGCATTAAAACTAAGAAAATGAGGCAGGGATTTTAAACCGATAACTTCGGCGGCATACAAGGCGTTGTTTCTTATGGAAGCTTTTTTTTCCGTCCACGGTGAAATCTTCATCGTCGGCTTCCACATCTCTTGCGGTAGTTCCAACATTAAGGAGGGTCAATTTAATCCGTACTCAAAAAATGCGTGTGTTTGGATCATCAGCAATACGAACAGATTCTAAATCTCTCTTAAGAACTAATTCCGAGGTAGCAGAGTACTTTAATTCACCACCATCAAAACCAAAAATAACTTGTGGTGATCAAACGCCATCGTCAAAGATTTGCTTGATTTCCTGAATGATTGCGTGTATTTCCGATATGTTTCACCTTGTTCTGTTGGGAGTACTAGGATCAAATTCAACCCGCATAATTCGGGCAAGTTTTTTGAATAACTCGTTGGCTTTGGGAGCGAATTGAACTTGATCCAACTCAAGTCCAATGTTTTTTAGTTTTAGCGCATAATCAATTGACCGACCAACTAAAGTGTAACGAGTGCTGCTTAAAGAAATCTTGATCTTCAAGTTTTCAAAAACTCAGCGCTTTTCACTATCTGACCAAAGATTAGGAGCGTTGGACGAGCCGTCAAAAATCTCCTGAAGTAATTGGATATTTCAATGACTTCGAGCAAGGTTTTGGAGTTTTGACGTCGCAGAACTATGATCGCTCAAAAGACTTGATAACGGTCTTTTCCCGCCGTCAAATAAAAATTTAAGTCGGGCCACTCTCCCAATTGCCCAGTCATCGAGCGGATTATCGACTCCGCTAATGTGTCTGCTGTTACCACGGAAACGGAAGTTAGCCAGTTGCTCGTGGATTAGTTTTTGATCAAGCGCTTTTTTAATTCGCTGACTTTGCCGCAACCAATTATCAATCCTAATTTTTAGCGCTTCATCGCCCGGCTCTTGTTGGTCAAGTTGAACTAAAGCAAACTCAATTGAGTCGTAATGAGCCCGGTTGTTAAGCGTATCAAAAAGGTTGCCGGCTTGGGAAGATCCGTCAAAGACCCACTTTAACTCCTGCAGTGTTAACCACTTTTTGCTAACTAAAAGATCTGCGCGAGCGCCCGCGGCACCAAAAGTCAACCGACGCGAACCAGACAAGGAAACTAAGTATTTAAGACCAAACTTTTCAGCCTCAATTCCCAACTCTTGACCTTGGTGATTGAGCAGCGACTTCAAATGGTTAGTTGAATTGTGCTCAAAATCGTAAGAGCTTCTTGGCGTTCAATTGCGCGCTAAACCATGCCAGTATTGATGAGGACTAACATGTTTTTTCCAGTCCACTTCAGTTACTTTGGAAGATCCGTTAACAACCGGCGAGCCAAAGCGAGTTTCAATTTTAATCCGCTGATTAATTAGTTGAGTCAATCTATCAAAATTAGTGTTGATTCACGCCAGAAAGTCTTGGGTTGAAAGTCAATCCGCTTGATCTTTTAAGCGGTGGTAAAAACCGACTTGGGAAAGCCTTTCAACCGACCAACTTGGGTTGTAAGTTTGGATAAGTTTCCACAATGAAGTGCCGTTATTGGCTTTAAATTTAAACGCAAAATTCTCGCCGACAAAACCTTGCGTTTCAATTTTTAAAAGATTAAGTAACTCCTCGGGAAAAGCGAGCGGTTGTTCAAGCAAAACGCATTCTTCTAGGTGGTAAGTGAGCGACTGACCGCGGAAAGTTAAACTGACCTCTAGGCTTTGACTAGTCAAGTCGTAGTTAGTAGCGGCAATTTTTACCTCGGCGGGCAAACTGGTTCCAACTGACTTAAGCCAGGCAGTCAAATCAAAGTTAGGCGCTGAGTAGTCTTGGTAAGAAAGTTGTCTGTTGATTAATCCTTTGATTGATTCAAGTCATTTCTCAATCGCTTGAACGTGACTCTTTGCGTAAGTTAGCGTAAATTGACGTGGCTTAGATCACTCGTCTTGACGCCCAATCCGGTAAGTAACTTGTTCTTCGGTTTGACTCAGTCAACTTTGGCTGAGAATTTCTAAAGTCAGACCTACCGGCAAATCAATCTTCTCGCTAATCAGACCAATCCCAGTCTCGCTACTTGGGTCAAACTCAAGCGGACTTTCCATTTCAAAGTCGCTCACCTTGAAATGGTTTAGGTAAAACCAGTCCACTGAGCGATAAACTAATTCGCTAGCACTTTCGCTTGCAAGGTAATACTGGTCTTGATCTGCGTGAGCTAAATCGCTGGGGCGGATGTCGTAAATCTTCTCAAGATTAAGTTGGTGATCTAGATCAGTCAAATGACCGCCAATCTGATTATCACTGCTAGTCTTAGCAAAAACCCAAGGGCTGCTAAAGTCTTCGTGCCAAATTAAGACTGACTGCTCGGAACCTATTGGCCAATTACTTTCAATTGTCCGCAAACTTAGTCTTTCGGGCAAATGGTTTGAGTTGGGGCTGGCCTTTTGCTCTTGATCAAGAGATTGAGACGCGCTCGGCACAGTCAAACCAACTGTTATTCCAACTAGCGAAACGACTGAAGATGTGAGCAAAAATGGTAGGCGTAACTTAGTGAATAATCGCCTAAATTTATTGGTTCTTTTTACTAAAATACTCCCAATTTTCATACGAGGTAATTATACTATTTTTTAAATTTTTTTAATCAAAAAACTAAAAGTATTTGGATAATTTTTTTAGGGTGCATATTCGCAAAAAAACCGCCAATCAAATAGCGGTTTTGTGAAATTTTTAATCCAAAAAACAAACGATCAACTAATTTGTCACAACTAGGTTAGCCGTCTTCTCCGGTAACGGATAACTAGCGTGATCACCGTCGCTAACGCGGCAAAGAGTCCCAGAATGGAAACCGCCAAAATCGTGGTCAGTAGTTGGCCTGAAATAGTTGATTCAGGCACTAAGAAATCGATTTTAATGCTCACGGTTTGAAAACCACGAACGCTAATGTTGTTGAGTCCTTGGCGAGCTCCTAGGGTGATGTGCAAGTACTGACCGTTATGCAGTTTTTGCGGCAGAGCGTAGCCAAAACGATCTAGGTCTGGTGGTCATTGGCTAGTGCTTACATAAAACTTCCACTGCAGTTTATCGCGGTGAACGATCGCTTGACCGCGAACATCAACTAGCATTTCGCTTGGATCAGACGAAATAAGCGGCGAGTTAATTTGGACATCGGCTTGATTTTCGCGCGAATCACTTAGCCGCAAAGCAACAGTTGGTTTGGCGGGATTATAAGGATTAAAGCGGTCAAAAACTGCGACCTCTAAATCGCTTAAATCAATTGTTTGCTCAAGTCCTGAAACCTTTACTCAACCGGTTAAAAAGTCTTTGGTCAGTCCTGTGTCAGGCAAGTTAGAAGCGAGTCTAACAGCTACGTAATCATCGTTTGATAAATCAGTCGGCGGCACTGAGGTTCACTCAACATCTTCTCACGATGGCTCATTTTGTCCTTTTCGGTAAACAGCGTATTCCCAGTGGTAACCCTTGATTGCTTCCGGAGTTACCGCTACCGATCCAGTTCCGTTTGATCCAATGAAAGTTAGTGTCGGAGGTTGCTGGTCGGTTGGCGGAGCAATAACTAGGTCTTTAATTGTCAGTTGTCTAGCAACTTCTTTGGACAAACTGAACTCGGGGTCTTTTGAATAAAGTTCAATCCGAATTTGGTCGTTGTTAGCTAATTTAGTTGGCGGGTTAGCCGAAGAAACTGGGGTGCCGTAGTTACCAGTGTCAGGGTCGTACCTTCTTAGAATGTAACGAATGCCGACTTTTTCGTAATAAGGCGCTCCGCTCGAATCCACGAGTTTACCTTGGGCGTCTTTAATAGTTTCGCGGTTTAAAATACTTGAAGCTGTCAGCGTGGCTCAGCCGTTTAAGATTTTATCAGCTGGGATTAGGTTGCCTTCCGAATCGTGAGACGGGTGGCTGCCCATCCTAATTACGCTTACTTCGGTTAAATCAACTTGGTTCACGTTGAGGTAGTTTTTTAAGCCTTGAACTTCAAAGTTAATTCACTCATCTTTCCAAAGTGCTAAGCGACTATCTCCCACGGGACTAACGTGAATACCTTGCTCGGGCTTGTTGTCACTTGGGTTAAGTTGGTAAAGATCGCGTGGCAAAGCACGAACCGAAATCTTGTCGCCGTTTTTCAGCTGGGTGAAGTAGTCTAGGGCATGTCAATTAATTCCGTCGGTACTTGCTTGGAAAGTTAAACCTTGGGCGTCTAAGGTATTATCAGTTTCAATCACTAAGTTTGAGCGGTCGTTAAAACCTTGGATTTGGATTTTAATGTTCACTTTTTGAGGATCAATGAAGAGATTGCGCACTTGGTTTCAACCAAGTAGGTGTTCGGGTTGATTTTCTTCCTGGTCGGTTTCACCCCATGAATAAACTTTGGCAAAAACAACGTCATCCGGTGAAACAGCGCCTAGACGAATCCGCACTCACATACCGTTGTTAAGCTGGTCGGGAACTTGACTTTGCCACGGTAGTTGCTCGATTTGACGAGCCGATAACTGACGCGGATCAGTGTTAACAATTTGGAACTGTCACTCAACTCCGCCGCGCGGATCAAAACTCGGTCCGATTTGCGGCTTAGGTAGTGAACCGGATTCGCTGCGATCGTACTCTAGTCAGTTATCGCCTTTTTGATGTTCGGTTAAGTTAGCGATTGTTCCATGACCCACATAACCTTCAAAACTAAATTCGGGTCGCGGCACTCCGTCTGAATTAATCCGGTCTTGCAAAGTAGCGACCACAAAAGTGACTGGTTGGTTGAGTTTTTGGTAATCGGGGTGGAAAACATAACCAGAACTGCGCGGAACCATTTGGACCGTGATTTCGTCGCCGTTTGAAACATCCAACGGAATCGTTAACTGGTTTTCTAAGGTAGGTTTCCCGCTTTGGTATTTAATCTGGAAGTTTCAGCGTCATTGCTTGTTCTCCGTACTTGGTCCAGACATAGTAATCACGGCGTTGCCATTTAGTCTCTCCTCCGGTTTATTTGAGTAGACTAAGTGCTCTTTAGACGCGTAAGTGTCAGGGTAAACGTAAAGTCCGCGAACTGGAATTGGCGTTTGGTTTTGGCCGCTTTCAGAACCGGCTAACAATCCGCCGCGGTTGTAAACATCTTGACTCTTTTCCTTAGGAAAGAGCTCGTTAGGAAAGTTTAACTGCTCGTCTTGGTAACGGAAACCGTAGCCAGCTCGCGCTCTTAACTCAAACAGCAAGGCTGAACCAACCGATAGATTTTTGGTCGCCGAAGGTAGTTTTCAGACGCCTTCAATCTCTCTAAAACCAGGCTGTCAACCAACTGTTAAAGTTGGATAAAGCGTGTTTTGCCCTTGTTCGGTTAAGTAAACCACTTCTTTTTGTCCGTTTTTATCAAGCGTCGTGTAGCCGTAAATAGGACGCTGGTAGTTGGTTAAGTAAGCGTTAACTGGTTGACCAGTTGGCGCAAGAGGTTCTAACACCATCATGTAAGCATCAAACAAACTGTTAAGACCATGCTCGCCCGGAATTAGACTCACTTGACCTTTGCCATCACTACCTTCAAACTTCAGCGTTGGCATGCCCGGCACCTCTTCAATGCTTTGACCTTCTAAGTCAATTAGGTGAGTTGGATCGTAAAACGCGTAATTATCTGGTAAATCGATCGGTTGGACTAGACCGCTAACAGGGGCAAATTTAATCTCAGCCGACCAGCGCACGGGACTATTTTCTTTCTGTCCAGGTCGCTCGGGGTCGTCGGATTGAGGGTCAATAATTACGTAACCATTCCGAGCTCTGAGACGGGCATAAACGATTTGTCCGTTGGAAAGCGAAATCGGATAGCGACCAAAATTAAACACCTGAGCTTCGGGTGCTTGGTCGTAGCTATGTCACCCTTCTTTGGTCAAAGTAGTTTGACTGTCAACATCAAAGCTGGTTCAACTGATATCTTGACCGTCGGCATTCACAACGCGGTATTCCAGCACGTAATAAGGTTTGCTAGTTAGATCAGTTAGGACCGATCCATCAGCTCTTAGTAGTTCAATTGACAAATTACCTTGGTTATAGTTGCCGTCTGGATCTTTGGTTTTAAAACGACCTTCGCCGTTAAAACCAACGTAAACAGCGTCGCCAAACTTAATGCCGGTTGTGTCAACTGTCAGAGCCACGTAAAATTCACGTTCTCACGTCTGGTCTCCCAGCTGACCTTCTAATCCGCTCGCACTACCGTCGGGTAGTTCATAACCTTGGTCTGGACTGATTCGAATTCTGAGTCCGGCAAAATTAGTTGACTTAACTAACTGCTCTGGATCATCTTGGCTTCACGGAGTTCACTCACTAGTTTGGGTCGCGCGAGAACTAAATTCAAAGTGGGCGTGACGCGGTGCTAGAGCGTTAAGACGAGTGCGGTTAAGGAAGTCATTAGCGTCAAAACGGTTTTGGTCTAGAAGGTAGTAAGAGCGTCCTTGCTCATTAATATCGTTATCGTCGTAAACAATTTTTTCAATTCGGACGTAACGTTCGGTTTGACCGGCCTGGTAAACAATTCTAAAGAGCGGATCATTTGCAAACTCTTGCCAAGTTTGCTTGTTTGGTAAGCGCTGGTCGGGCGTGTCAACGATGATCGGTTGAATTAATTGCTGAATTTCTAGGGAGCGATTAAGTCTGTTTTCTTCAATGCTAACGCCCTCCTCAGTGGTAAACTCATATTCATCGCGACTCGCGTTTTTAATGATGTAGCGAATTGCCACGTAGGCATCGCGGTCTTTGTCAAGTGCCTTAATATCTTTACCTTCAATTAACGGCATAATCTCTTCCAAGGTGTCAAACCAAACTAATTGACCGGACGCATTTTTCTTAACTAATGCAAACTGAACTTGCCCGTGAATTTGCCCATCGTCCGAAGTAGGCACTTCTGGCGGCTGGTTCAATCACTTAGGATCGTAAGTTTTACCTTCTAAGCTGACTAAGTCAAAATTCTCCAACCAAGCCTGATCAAGAACGATCGCTACTTTCAGTTGACTGGCGCTCAGCTTGGTAATTTGTTGCCCTTCTAAAACATCACTACCAAGTTTAAAGTCGCTGCTTAAAGGAGCAAACCGGATTCAAACGCCTAGGTGCTCGGGAATCTTGTTTGGAAACTCGTCTTCTCAGTTAGCGTCAGAACTAGGTGCGTCAGGGTCGTTAAGATCCGCGTCAGTCGTAAACTGGAGTTTTACGCCGCGTTCAGTTAGGAGATTTTGATCCAGTTTTGGGTCGTTAAGTTTGAAGTTGATTCTCAAGTTATTACCGCTGACTAAAACTGATTGATCGCTTAAAACTGTGATGTCTTCGGTGTAAACAACGTTAATCAGCGTTGCGGCTTGCGAAGGTATCACTAACGAGTCATCGCTCACTTCGTTATCAGCTTTTTTGTCTTCCAAGATGGCTCAACCGATTCGCAAGGTGTTTCTCCGGAAGTTAAGTTTTTTAGTGTCAAGCGCGGCTTTAAATTCGGCTAAAGTTTCAAAAGTGAAAGTGGTGCCAGCCGGATAGTCCTTATTAGGACGAGTTGCCTCAACTTGGTATTTAATAGTTAGCCCCATCTCCTTAATTCACTGAGCACGCTGGTCTAAATCAACGATCGGAACGTATTCACCGGTCTGTTCATCCATTTTTTCGTATTTAATTGAAGCTTCGGAGCCGTTTAGGTAAGGGGTTTGCTCGGCTCTAAATTCGCTTTGCGTGTCACCGCTAATTACCATGCTTTCTAAAACGCTAGAATCAACTTGGATGGTGTAACGCATATTTTCCGTGCTAATTTTAATCATCGCCACTTTTGAACCGTCTATTTCGTACTGGGAAGCCAGGTAGTACTGCTCAGGGAAAACTGGTACAAAACGAATTCAAAGCGATTTGTGAATTGGATCCAGTCCTTGTGATTCGATCACGCTGCGGTTGCTCAAACTATCTTGTCAATGGCTACTATCAAGTAGTTCACTCGGGTTTTCAACTACGGACCACTGCACTTTCATGTTGTACTTAGGAATCGCTTGCCCGCCCTTGAGAGTGCCAGTTTCGCGTCAGTGCATGTTAGCGCTATTAATTGATCCGTTAAGTTCGTATTCGTTATTACCGTTAATCAGCTCTGCGATTGGTTTTTCGTCGCTTTGGATCGTTCAAATGTTGACAAAAGTTTTAAACTCGCTCGTGTCAATCTGAACTTGCTGATCTTGACTGTCGGGCAAGACTGCGTCCTTAGGATCAAGCAGTCTTCAACGGGCTCAAACATTTTCGTGACTAAAGTCTTCGGGCAACGTTAAATTAGCGTCTTTGGGTAAATTGCGACGCTCAGCCATTTTTTCAAGCAGCGCCTCTTTGTTGTACCAACTACCAAAGTAAAGGTAAACAATTTCCACGTACTCGTATTTGGCTACATTGTTATCAACTTGCGATTCATCCAAACCTTTTTCAATGTCGCCGTCTAGATCGCTCACTAAGTAGGAGTGACCTAAAATTTTCAGTTGAGTCAATTCATCTTTATCTACGTCAATCATTAGTTTGAACCGGCGGGCCTGGTTAGCGTCGGTTTCTTGAGTTTTTAAAGTTTGGTGAGAATGCGACTGATCTTCGTAACCAATGTAAAGACGAGTGTTTTCGTAGTCAGTCGACGCTCCTTCGCGGTTAATTGGCACGACTTTCGCTCAAAGTTGACGGGCTACTTGGGTACTTCAACTGGCTTTGCTAAAGTCAGGTAAATCGTCTTGATAATTAAGCTCGTCAAGGCTGTAAACTAGTTTAAGACCGTGACGAGTGAGTTCTTCAGAACTGACTGGGTAAGTTGGCGACTCGGCGGTTTGTCCATCAATTAGTAGTTGGTAGTTGTGGGTGTGACCTTCCACGACGATAGCGCCTAAAGCGCGGCGGAATCTTTCTCCGTCAAACCACTTCCGGAAACTTAAACTTAGGTCTAAGCCAGGCACAACTTTTAAGTTGATCGCTTTTTCGTCGCTAACCATGTAGCGTGAGTTTGTTGCGCCTCATTTAATGTAAATGCGGTTAATGTTTAGATCTAAGTACTTTGGCGTGGCCCGACCCACTTGACTTAACTGGCGAACTTCTTGGTTAGGGTTAGCGCGGTAAACCACCTTGGAGCCAGATAAAATGAGTTGGCCGTTCAGGTAAGCGCTAAAATCACTTTTGTTAAGCCAAAGCGCTTGGTCGCTTAACTGGTTGACATTTGAAATAGGTTGGCCGTTTTTCAGATCAATAGCGTACAGAATTTCAACGTAACCTTCAAAAGTAGTTTGGTTAAGACTATCAAGCAAGTCGATTAACGGCGTGCCGCCTTCTTGCATTCCGTTATTGTCTTCGTGAATTAAAACGTCGTGCGTGTGACCGGTAAAGTCAATTTGGCTTAAAAGTGTGTGGTCGGTGTTAATCACAACTGGCAACTGAGATGTGTCAATGATGTAAGCGTTTTGAGCGTCTTGCTGGTGGTGATCCTGCGGTTTAACTTTGGTAGCCTCAAAGTACTGACTAATTATTCAAGTCGGTTCAACACCGCTAATTTGTTTGCCAAGGTCATTCGCAATTGGCACAATTCGCAGTGCCAAGAAAGATTTGCCGCCTTCAAGCGGAGTAAGAGTTACTCAAAATCCGTGAGCGATGTCGCGGTTAATGCCTTCTTTTTCCCCAGCACTAATTTCTTGGTCGCGAACGATGGTTCAACTTGCGCCTTCTTTTAAAGTAGCTCCGTCCTCGGAATCGGTGCTAAATTGGAGTTGGAAACCGAGCGGCTGTAAAACACCATTAGTCAGTTGGTCAGGAATTGAAACCGCGATTCCTAACCTAGCTGATGTACGACCTTGGAGTCCGATGCTAGTGTTAGCGTCGGTTCCGTAAGCTAACATCTTAGTTCACTGGCTAATGTCGCGGTAAGTGTAAAGATTATCAATCTCAGGTTCTCCGCGGCTGACTTTGTCTTGCTCAGGTGAAAGAGAGTATTTTTCGCTCGTTGGCACAAAGCGAACAGACACGTAAGTTCTCACAAACTGTTTAAACGAAGCAACTTGAGAGTTAGCCGCCTGGTTGAAAGTTAAAAACTCCTGTTTGTTCATGCTGGCCTTGAGCTTGGAAACGCTAATTTTAGTGTCGCTGTCTAAGCCCATAAACGTTAGGCGACTTTTCATAGTTGAAAACTCTTGCCAGTCTAAAAAGTTAGTCAAACTGTAGTGGAAAGTTAAGTGCTCTCTGGTGAGTGACTCTAGTTGCTCGTTAATAGTTGGATCGTTGGTCAGTCCTTCAAAACTGCTCAGTTTTGAACTTAGACCGTCGATGTTTACCCGCGTGGGCACTAACTGAATGCGCGAAGTCTCGTTGATTGAGTGCGGCTTAGAATCAGACACAAACGGCATCTCGCCATCTTCGTAAGGCTGATCAGCCACAAACCGGACTCAAACATAACGCTTGCCATGGTCAGCAATTTCGCTTGGCGGTTGGTCAGACCAATCTTGATCAGCAGGGCTAGGTGATTCTAAAGTTGAAAACTGAATTTTAGCGTGGAGTAAGTGGGTCTGGTCGCCGGTGTTAAGAATTAGTTCCGGTATTTCTCAACCAAGTTGTTGGTTATCAACGTAACCACCCCAGTCAACGCCGTTATAAACTTTCCGATCGTACTGACCACTTTGCGGTGATCACCAACCGCTTTGCTCGTCTTGAGTCACTACCTTAATTTTGCTAATCTCAGCAATTAAAGGACTAACGTCTATGAAACGCTGAACTTTTTCAACGTTAGGTTGAACGTCAACGCTCGCGCTCTCTGAACTGATTGCATAACCTGTTAGTGCTCGGTAACCAACCCGGATTTTTGCCCGTCCTCAACTACCATCAAACCTCAAAGTTTGGAGATATTTTAAAAACTCGTCAAAACGACGCGTAACTTGTCCCTGCTCAACGTCAAGCAGTTGGTAAACAACTTCTAAACCGGTGTAAGTCGCGTTTTCGTTGTTCATCTGTCCCCACAAGTCGCTTTTTAAGGCACTTGGGTCGATGCTATCAATTTCTAAGTCACGGGTGTTGCCTTTTAGCAGCACCTTAGTGGCTAACTGACTGCGGTCAGCTTCAATGAACTTAAGCACGCGCGTATTCGCTAAAGCGCTCTGGTGGTCCCATATCACAAATGAGTCTTGTCGCTCTGGTTGGTCGTCGGTACCAATCACTAACTTGCCAGGGTTAGATTCAGTTGGAATAATTCGAAAAGCTAACTCGTAAAGGAAGTTAATTTTGTCAGGTAAAGCGTTAGTTTTAACTTGAACAGCATCAAAGTTGGGCTGACCTTCGCTAATGATTGGAGTAGTTTGAACTCGCGCATTTTTGAGCGAGAGTTCGTTCTCTAAATCAATTTTGACTATTTTAGCAAACTCCTCGCTTCTTAAGTGGGCAGTGTCGCCCTCAATTTTAAGTTTGGCAAACTTCTTGTAGTAATCGCTAACATCAACCCATTTCATTAAGTTACTAATGTCGGGCTGAGTCTCAGCCTCGTCAGTTGGGATGTATTTCTCGGATGAGCGTGATCTTCAAGCTACGCGAGCTGAGGTAAGTTCAATTTTGTTTCAAAACGGACGCGACTCGCTAACCGGTAACAATTGGTAACTGCTGTTAGCAATTGATCAACCTTTTACAGGACGGTTACCGTTTAACACCTGGGATCCGCTTACTACCAGTTGACCGTTAGCTCAAGCGATGAAATCTTCGCGCTCTAACCAGTGGGAAAGGTTTTTATCATCAATGTGGTAAGCTACCCGAATATCACCGCTGTAATCTGGCGAATTAGGGTTTAAAGTTGCTAAAACTTGACTCGCGGTTTGGCCGCTTAATAGTTCTTCAATTTGTAAATTACGAGTGTGGTTAGCTAAAACAATGGTTTTTAAGTTGCTCTGTGCACCGCTATCGTTAGTTACGACTAGTGTCACCAACTCAACTGGCAACTCTAACACATAAGGCGCCAGGTCAGGTCGGTTATTCCAGTAGTCTGACAAGTGAACCATGGTGGCGTCAAGTCAATTCTCGTAGAGAGAGGGATCAGACGGGGTTGGTACACTTTGGTTTTGGTCGTCTTTGAAAGGCACAAAGCGGAAAGATATTTTTGGTTGTGAACCATCGCTTGGTTGGTTAACGCTAATCAGTTGACCAGTTCCAGCCGCAATGTTAGGAATTCCCCGGTCTTTGTTGGAAGGGATTCCAGTCGGACTTAGGTTGACGCTTTGCCAACTAGAGCCTTGAATAGAAATCTGAAGTTTAATGCCGACTTTATCTAAGTTAGAAGTCATTAAAGGCTCAGGTACTACGAGAGCTACGCCATCTTTTTGACCCACAACGCCGTAAAGTTTAATGCCCGATTCGGCGGTGGTCCCAAGCGACTTAATTTGACCAGAAATGTCTCTGTAAGCGAAAAAGTTTTCAATGTTAGGAGCCCGAATTGAATTGTTTACATCTTGGCGGCGAATCACGTAAAGATCGTCGTTGGTCGTTTTGGGACTAATTTGCACGCGCACGTTAACGCGGCTAAATTGATCGTAGTTCTGTTCCATTCAACGGACAAAAGCCGATTCGCTAACAGGCGGATTTAATTTGTCATCTTCGTCTTGGACAAAGTACTCTAGAGCGGTGAAATTCGGTAATTCCACGCCCGAAGCGTCAATCACGGCGTCAAACGTATTTTGGGTGAAAACGACTTGCGTTAGATCAACGTTATCAACGTTAATCCGAGCGAGCACTTTTTGAAGGTTAGAGCTGGCTGTTAAGTCCCAACTTTTACCCTGGTTAGATAAAACGTAACGATCATTAGGGTAATCTTCTGGCGTCACTTTGGCATAAAGGTAACGATCTTGGTGATTGAAAGCAACTTGTTTTGGTAACTGGTTTAAAAACTGCCAATCGTCTGCGTTGTCAAAACTAGGCGATGAAGCAGTTGAAAACTCTACTTTTAACCCCGCTTTCTTTAGTTGATCAACTAGAAAACCAATGTCTTGTCAAAGCACTTGGTCTGAGTCAGATTTATAACGTTCAACCACCGCCTTAACATTTTTTTCAAGACTTTCTCGGTAGTCTTGGACTCAAATGTATTTTTTTAGCGTGCTCATCGCTTCTAAGTTAAGCGTGACAGGACTTAGGCGTTCGGACAACTGGTAGGAAGAAGGACTAGTTGTTAAATCAACGCCGATACCAAAAAACTGGGTCGCCCACTTATTTGCGTCCCGGTACCATAAGTTGGCTCCTCCGCGGGCACTAACGCCGTTACTTTGCCAAAAGTCTTTTAACTGTTCAAAAGTCATTCAAGCAAGCGGTTTAGCGCTTAAATTCATGTGGTTTTGCTGTTGGTCGCTAATTACGCTACCTGCATTAAGCGTTAACTTAAAGGCAAGGTCTTTTTTGGCCAAGACAGGAAGCTGAGTTCCGTCCGCGTAAGCGATGTTTTCTAACTTGCCAAAGATGTGAGAATGACCCGTTAAATAGGCTTTGTCAAGCGCTAGCAGACTCACGTCAAAAAACCTTTTTCAATTTTTGCTAGGAGCACTAGCTTGATAAAGATCGTGTTTTTGGTGACTGCTCTTAGTTCAGAAATGCTCGGGGTCTTTAACTTTGGCAATTGAATAAAGGTTGACAGCGAACTCTCAACGGCGCTGATCTCAAATGTTAGCCGGGGTTGATCCGTCAAAAAGTTTAAGTAGTTCAGCTTGGGTTAATTGCGTTTTACCGCGCACGGTCTCTTTCTGAGCATCACTTAGCCCCAGGGCGTTCATTTGCGCTTCGCTAATTGGAGTCGGTTGGTTATCAAAACGATAGCCCCAAATTATCTGGTCTAAAACTGCCGCCGAATCTTCGGATCAACCGCTTCATTTGTGGGTGTTGCCCGTCGGAGCAAAACGCGCCTCAAGCACCGAAGCATCGATGTAACGAACTACGTTAGCCATGTCAATCTCTGTGCCACGACTTTCGCTTGGACGGTAATTGACTAAATCAGTGCTTAGTCAAGTGAAGATGAAAACATTTTCTGGACCCAGCATCTTGTTTCAATCAGGAGTGGCTTCTTGAGCAGTTAAATCGCCGTAAACAAAACTATCTGGGTCGGCCGCGGTCGCTTTTCAACGTTTGACCGCTTGGCCATCTTGATCAACCACTTGACCGCTTGAATTAGCTTTTAACTGACCGTTAATCCACTTAACAAAATCTTGCATTTCCAGCGCCAGTCTGTCACCTGCAATCGCGACATGTAAAGTCGCCTTGACGTAAGCAGTGTAATCGCTGCCCTGGTTAAGGTCTTGGAGTCAAGTTTGCCAATCGCTGTGATTTCCAACTACGTTAGCTTGGAAGTTGTCATTAGTTCGACCCGCAATCTCCACTTGACCTGACGTTGGTCTAATGGTCACTACGACCGTTGGTAAATTATCCAGGGTAATCACGTAGACCTCTGGTTTTTGGAAGTTTGAATCAAAGAAATCCGAGTTATGCACTTTGGTCGCCTCTACGATTGCTTGGTAATCGTTTGGACTGTTTATCTCGGGAGTTTGACCATTTTCATCCGCGTAAGGTACAAAGCGAAAGGCGAGCGAAGCGGTTTGACCACCAATTTGTTTGACGGTGAAAATAGCTCCTAGTCCGGCCGGAATTGCTGGGATACCTAGGTCTTGGTTAGGATCAATTGCTTGATCAAGTTGTGGGAAGATGTCAATCCAATTTTGCTGGTTATCCACACTCACTTGCAAAGTCGTTTTTCAAAGCGATAATTGATCTTGTTTAAGCGTAGTAGGCAGTCTAATTGCGATTCCGTTATCCACTCCGAGCGAACCAAAAACATCCACTTTGTTAGAACCGCTGCTGTTTTTAAGCGCATCTAACAAACTGGTTATGTTTCGGTAAGAATAAAACTGGTCGGTGTTAACGTTTTGAACTTGGTCGGTTCCTTTGAAAACAACTTGGACACCTTCTTTAGCCGCTACTTTGGCCCGGAATACCCGGTGTAACGAGTAATTAGGACCTTTTGAAAGTTCGTCTGTAAAGGCACTCAGTAGTTCGTCGTAAGTCATCCATTTGTTGCCAAAAATACCTTCACCTTGGAAAAGAATGCTAACGTAAGGCTGAAGATCATCGCTAAGAACGTTGTAGTCAATGGAAGGTTTGCGAATATCTCCTTTGAAAATAATGGCGCTTAGATCTACTTCTGAAACATCCAAGAAAGTTTTGACAAGACGGATTTTGGATGACTCGGTTAAGTCAATTACCTTGGGCCAAGAAATGATGTAATTGCCAGTCTTTTCTCCTCAAACAACTTGAGCCCATAAAAAGCGAGCGCTTGGATCGCGGTCAAGTTTTGTCGGCAGTTTGTAGTTGTAATTTCAACCTTGCGCGTCAAAACCGTAACTAGGTCCAACTTTGGCGTCAGAAAAGTCTAGTCTTACTCCGCGGGCACGGAAATCGTCAAAAAGCGGGTTAATAAAGTCTGCTTCGCGGTGCCAGCGGACTTGCTCGTTGGTACTTGCTTCCGACGTATCGGCTTCAATTTGTTTAAGTTTGTCCACTAAGTCGTTAACTTGAACATATTTAGTGAATGCTTCTATAGTTTCGGTTGGTATGGGTGTTTGAGAAGTGATGCTAATTTTGTAGTCGGTTTTTGAGTAAGAGTCAAAAAAGGACGCAAGTCGATCATTGTTAATTTCCGTTACCCCGGCATGGCTTATGTAAAAATATCATTGCAGTCCACCTGTTCCTCCGTAAACTTGATCAAAACCCCACTTACGATCTTGCGAAACCCAAAGATTAGCTTGCATCTCGCCATCTTTCAAACTGAAATGTTTACTCAAATCATTGTTATTTAAGTTATTGGTAGGCTCGGGTGTGTTTTTAATGTTCATCGCTTTCTTTTGAGCTTCAGTGAAAAGAGATAATCCGTCTTGTCGCGGCAAACTTAAACCTAAATTGAGCTGGTAAGACAGTCCGGCAATTGAATTTGGTTTTCAATCTGACTCTACCCTGATATCGGCGGTGTGACCAGTTAAACGGAATTTTTCGGAGATTTTTTCGGGTTTCAAAAAGAGAATGCGTGGCTCTTCATTGATTGTGTCAAATTCCAAAGTTTGGGCAACAGCTGAACCGATGAATTTTTCTTCCATCCAAAATCTGTTTTCGTCGCTTAGTCTAACGTGTAAATAAAGTTTGTTGAAAACTCAGTTGAGTTCTTCTTCGTTGAATAAGTTGGCTGAGTCTTGGCCGTTAAGCATTCCGAAAGCCTTGGTAAATTGCTCTCAATTTAATAGGCCCGAACTAGTTAACAGGTCGCTGTCAGCTGAACTAAGTTTTAGACGTGCTGCCTGCTCGGCACTAATCGGTGAGCCGTCAATTTTAAAAGAGTAAAAATATTGGATTCAGCCCGCCTTGAAAGCTTGCCCAATCATGTCGCTGCGCTGCTGATTGGAGTGGTTGTTAACTAATACTTCGGCAGAATACCCACTTATCTCTGGGCGGTTAAAATCGTCGGCTAGTTCCACGTAGCGGACGATTTGCGCCACTACTTGGTCGGTATTAATGTCTAAAATTTGTGAATCAGCACCTAACAAATAACCCTCGTCAAAATTGGCCCACTTGACTTGGATATTTCAAGTTAAGTAGTTCCAGTTTGGAATTGGAAACATTCGCAGAGAGGCTGAAACTTGGTCAGCGCGGAGAGGCGTTATTTTTCCAGTCAATGAATCTATTCCGCTGACACGGTTTCCGCTGGGATCAACCACAAAACCTTCGCTGTCAACTTGAAGTTGTCCGTCAAGCCACAGCACGAAGTTATCCAGCGCAATAAAGTAATTAGGGCTCGCGTCTTCAAGGTACGAAATCAAAAATACAGGTTTAACTTTTTCGGATAAATTTTGATCTAAACCAGAGTTTAGACTTTGCAAAGCTTCTTGCCAAGTTTGACCGCCAATCGAAAATTGAACCGCAAAGTTATCGTTAGTGCGTCCTGAAAAACTAATTTGCCACTGACTTGGATCGTTTGGAATGTTGATTGACTGTTTTTGGTTGCTTAAATCAACCTCAACAACAGTTGGACCAGTAAAATTGTTTTTAACGTAGTCAGAAGGGTGAACTCTAGTTGAATTGATTTGTTCTTGATAAGTGTTCTCCTCAACAGATCCACGAACAGCCCCGACATTGTTTTTGTAAGGTGTTAAGCGAAAATAAAAAGCATTTTTCTGGTTTTCTGATGGCCTAAGCGTAACTAACTGACCTTGGTTAGCGGGTATTTCGGGAATGCCATACAAAGAATTGGACGTAATTTTATCTCTGCTCAAGGCGATGTTTTTTCATGCTTGTCTATCAGTGCTGTACTGCAGTTTGTAACCCAATTTATCCAATTCTGTATTCATAAGTCCTGCGGGAACTCGGATAGCCAAACCATGTTCAATGCCGACCACGCCGTAAACTTTAATGTTTGAGAGATCTGTGACAAATGTGTCAATGTTTTGATAGGCAAAAAAATCTGAATCATTCAAACTGAGAAAACGTTGACCAAAAAATTCGCTGTTAGAGACTGTGAAAGTAGTAGTGAAGGATGGACCTTCCGGCACAACAATGGTTTGCCCTCGTATTCATCCGATAGGATAACCAACATCAACACGCGGGAAAACGCCAGGTTTGCGTTGTGCATCTTCTAAAAACATCTTTCTCATATCAATTTCGTTAGCATAAGTTTTTTTTCATGTGCCCATCGAGGGGTAAGTTGAGAACCAAAAAAACTTTCATAGTTTCTCTAGATGTTTGATTTCATCAGGGATAGTAATCTCTGAGTAATCAATTTTGAGGTCGCGGGTGTTACCAATAAACTTAATTTTTTGGAGGTTTAGTCCTCCCTCACCCAAATTGATTCACGAGCTTACTTCCCTTAGTTTTGGCCAATCAATCTCGTCATCAGTTAACATCACTTCAGTGCCAAGTTGAGAGGGAAAAGTAGGCAATGTTTGACCAAATCGCATTCGGTCTGATCAATTCGCGCCCTCACTGATTCTGAATTTTAAGAAACGGTTTTTGTAATAGAGGGCTGTCTCGGCTGGCAAATCACTGGTTCAAGTTGACCCAGTCGAGATTTCCAACTTTAGACTGTGGTGTTCAATTGTTTCGACTAAATTCTTAAATTTCTCAAGGTCTCACCTTAACTCTGAGTGTCGAGATCATTCTACGTCCAAAAGACCTTGGAATGAGTCTTTGACCATTTTAAAGACCGCGTCTGATAGAATAACCTTTTTTACATCAGTTGATTCAAGGTCTATCGTGACTTGGTTCAAATGCGAAAGAATCGTAAATTCATCATCAGTATCCAACTTAACTTCAAGCGATGGCACTACTCAACGACTTTCCGCTGGGTATCACAAATTCCCACCATATGAGGGATATCTAAATAGTGGTTCAAAAAGTTTTAGGAGACTAAGTTTATTGGTGTCAGAAGCTAACAGAATTCAATTTAAACGACCAGAAACTTCTCTTTGAAAGTTAAATTCTTTCATCTGCGTGCTGGTTGGTTCTTGCCCCTTATTGAGAGAGACCATAGTCTTTAAATGTGTTTGTGATATATCGTAGCTCCCCAAACCTGCACTTTCTTTACCGTAATAATACAAATCAGCTGAATATGCTCCCAACGATAATTTGCTTAAATCAAAAATATCCGTAAAAATGTACCTCTTTCACTCGGAATTCAACTTGGTGGGAGTGATAAATTGTTGCGGTTTAAAGTCGTTTTCATTGCTCCAAAAGCGTCATTATTAATCACAGGTCAAGCGTAGAGCGATTGCATAAACGACCATTTGTTCTGCTGTGAATTTCAAAAATTGGCTCTGCCTTGACCATCAAATATTTGCATTAACTCGGTTTGAGTTAAACCTAATCCTTCGCCTTTTCTATTAAGAAGTAGGGTAAGACTTCCGTATGGCAAATTAGCGTCGTTTGTAACAGTCTGTACATTGCTGCCATCCTTGCCTGCTCACGGAGCGTAGTACCACTTAAAGACGGGAACGTTTTCTCTGACGCCATCTGGTAATTCGCCAGTGTCTTCTTCCCAACCCGACTTAATGTGGTGGTGTCACCCACTAGTTTGAGACGGGGTTGCAAGTTGTCAATCGGATAGTAAATCTTCACCCCGTCAATTCACTCGTTATCACGGTCAATTCACGAAGTGGAATCAATCAGAAAATTTGAACTATTGCTAGCAAAACGAGCGACCATGTCAGCTAACAAAGGAGTTCCTATGTGCTTAGAACTAACTTTTATGCCTTCGGAAGCGGGCAAATAAGTTAGTTTGTCTTGGGCGGTCTCTTCCCAACCTGTAACCACTTTACCAGTTGACTTATAAGTTAGTCGCCCAAGACTATCAGCAACCAGTTCGCCTCGGTAGTAAGCGACAAAGTCTTCAATTCGGAAGTAAATCGGGTTTTCGCTCACTAAGTTTAGGTCAGCGTTTTTTGGATAAGCACCAGTTGAGATTACTAGCGATACTCCGTCTTTATCTCCATCAGTAACCAAATCTCGACCACCATTAGCTTGTTTAAGCGCCTGTTTCCAGTCTACTCCGTCAAAAGTAGCGCTCACAAGGCTAAAACCACTGCTACCAGCATCATGAGTGCGGCCGGTAAACTTCACCTTTAAATCACCGCCTGGAATCTTTACTTCTCTCTCTAATTTTTGGCCAACGCCTTCTAACTTGTAAATACGAGGATGTTTGAAAGGACTGCCTCCAGCCGGGCTTTGAGCTGTAAGCAGATCCACTCTACGATCAATGTTATACACACTGTAGTCTTGAGGGAGCCCCCCTGTGTAAACTCAAAAGGCGTTTCGAATTGGAACAATTCGAAACTGAACAAAATCTTCGTTTGATACCGGGTCATAGGTTATGTCGGCAACATGAGTGCTTCCGCTTTGCTTTGGCGTAATCCAGTTCCATTTACGACCTGCTACTTGGTACTGAAGCGCCACGCCTAAATTTTCAAAATCATCAGCGTAAGTTCCTTTTCCTAGAAACTCTAGTCTAACTCCGTTGGTAACGCCTATTTCACCAGAAAATTTGATGTTTAAGTCGTACGGTGAATTATGTTTAATATCAATTATCTTTTCCTTCATGAGTCATCACTCAGAAGCTCTGTTGTCAGAAAAACGAAAGTATTGAGAAACATCAATTGCCAACTCGTATCAACCGACTTTTCCGAGTTTAGGGTCTTCAAGTTTTGGCGCAAAGTTTCTGAAGACATAACCGGGCGTGGGATCAAGAAAAACTCTAAGACTTACAACCGATTTATCCCCGTAGCGCGGAAGTTGTTTTTTCAAATAATTTTTCAAATCTTCCGGGTTATAACTAGCAAAAAAATTGCCGTCTTTTTGAACTGCCACATAAATTAAGCGAGTTTTTTCGCCGCCAGGAATTAAATCCTGGGGAATTGATTTGTAATCCACTTCAACTTGAAATTTGTCAGAGTAAGGAAAATCCATTCACTCAACTAATCTTCAAGCAATAATTTTGGCTAAGGCTACATTTGGGTCGTTCTCTCGAGCGTCTAAACTTAACTCCCATCTAAGAGCACGCATTCCTGTAACAAAGTGAGCGTTAAGAATCTTATTTTCAATTTTGCCAAGAGCACCTAAATCTTCGTTTTGAATACCAAAACCAGGGTTGCATCCGCCATTTTGGGTAATTGTGATTCAAAAATAACGAGCATCAGGGTTTTTTTCAACCCTAATCTTGTCCAACTGTTCCTTGAGGGCGTCTTCGCCAAAATTCGCAAAAGAAGTCAAACTACTGAAGCAACTTTCGGTTGGGAGGCTTCAGTACTGTAACTTAAGTGAGGGTAAGTAATGCTAGAAACTGCGCCGGGAACACTTAACTCCTTAATGAAATTTATCAATTGAGTTACATTCCACTTGTATTTTGTCGGATCAGAGGGATCGAGTAACACCCGAACACTTTCGGCAAATTTTTTCAGTCAAGCGTTTGCGCTCATGGGAGCACGAGCGATTTTTGTCTCTAGTCCCAAGTCGCTAAATCTAACTTTGTGTTCGCCGATTACATTAGTCAAAATGTAGCGAGCATTGTTGACTAGAACTTTCGTAACTAAGTTTTCAAAAACTCAACGATTTTCGCTCTCTAACCAAAGGTTAGGCGCATTGGGCGAACCGCCAAAAACTTCTTGAAGCATTTGACTGTTTCACTGATCCTGGCTAAGGTTAGGTAGCATTGCTTGCACTCCGGACTGGGCTTCCAAAAGACGGCGTGAACGCCCCTTAGCGCGATCAAAGGAAAAGTTTAGCCGCACCACTTTAGCAATTGCCCAGTCATCGAGTGGATTATCGACTCCGCTAATGTGTCTGCTGTTACCACGGAAACGGAAGTTAGCCAGTTGCTCGTGGATTAGTTTTTGATCGAGCGCTTTTTTAATTCGCTGACTTTGCCGCAACCAATTATCAATCCTAATTTTTAGCGCTTCATCGCCCGGCTCTTGTTGGTCAAGTTGAACTAAAGCAAACTCAATTGAGTCGTAATGAGCCCGGTTGTTAAGCGTATCAAAAAGGTTGCCGGCTTGGGAAGATCCGTCAAAGACCCACTTTAACTCCTGCAGTGTTAACCACTTTTTGCTAACTAAAAGATCTGCTCGAGCGCCCGCGGCACCAAAAGTCAGCCGACGCGAACCAGACAAGGAAACTAAGTATTTAAGACCAAACTTTTCAGCCTCAATTCCCAGCTCTTGACCTTGGTGATCAAGCAGCGACTTCAAATGGTTAGTTGAATTGTGCTCAAAATCGTAAGAGTTTCTTAGCGTTCAATTGCGCGCTAAACCATGCCAGTATTGATGAGGACTAACATGTTTTTCCCAGTCCACTTCAGTTACTTTGGAAGATCCGTTAACAACTGGCGAGCCAAAGCGAGTTTCAATTTTAATCCGCTGATTAATTAGTTGAGTCAATCTATCAAAATTAGTGTTGATTCACGCCAGAAAGTCTTGGGTTGAAAGTCAATCTGCTTGATCTTTTAAGCGGTGGTAAAAACCGACTTGGGAGAGTCTTTCAACCGACCAACTTGGGTTGTAAGTTTGGATAAGTTTCCACAATGAGGTGCCGTTATTGGCTTTAAATTTAAACGCAAAATTCTCGCCGACAAAACCTTGCGTTTCAATTTTTAAAAGATTAAGTAACTCCTCGGGAAAAACGAGCGGTTGTTCAAGCAAAACGCATTCTTCTAGGTGGTAAGTGAGCGACTGACCGCGGAAAGTTAAACTAACCTCCAGGCTTTGACTAGTCAAATCGTAGTTAGTAGCGGCAATTTTTACCTCGGCGGGCAAACTGGTTCCAACTGACTTAAGCCAGGCAGTCAAATCAAAGTTAGGCGCTGAGTAGTCTTGGTAAGAAAGTTGTCTGTTGATTAATCCTTTGATTGATTCAAGTCATTTCTCAATCGCTTGAACGTGACTCTTTGCGTAAGTTAGCGTAAATTGACGTGGCTTAGATCGCTCGTCTTGACGCCCAATTCGGTAAGTAACTTGTTCTTCGGTTTGACTCAGTCAACTTTGGCTGAGAATTTCTAAAGTCAGACTTACCGGCAAATCAATCCTCTCGCTAATCAGACCAATCCCAGTCTCGCTACTTGGGTCAAACTCAAGCGGACTTTCCATTTCAAAGTCGCTCACCTTGAAATGGTTTAGGTAAAACCAGTCCACTGAGCGATAAACTAATTCGCTAGCACTTTCGCTTGCAAGGTAATACTGGTCTTGATCTGCGTGAGCTAAATCGCTGGGACGAATGTCGTAAATCTTCTCAAGATTAAGTTGGTGATCTAGATCAGTCAAATGACCGCCAATCTGATTATCACTGCTAGTCTTAGCAAAAACCCAAGGGCTGCTAAAGTCTTCGTGCCAAATTAAAAATTGCGTCTGTTGGTGACTTTCAATTAAACGCTTTTCAATTTGCTTAAGGCTGACGCGCGTAGCCGGGTCTAAAAAATTACCGTCCGCTTTTGCTTCCGAGGCCAAAGCAAGTTTCTCAGACTCACCTTTAGAGTTAGTCACCCAAGTCGCCGTTAAAGCAGCGGTTCCCAAAAAAGTCGCGGTCAAAGGAAACTTTCACCAAAAAGTTTTCTGTCTCCACTTAATTCAGTTTCAAACTTTTTTCATCATGCTTTTTTTAATAAAAACATTGTACTATAATTTATTAAAAAAAATACTAAATATCCGAAAAACTGCCGAGTCTTTCTGAACAAAAAAACTGCTAATCACCAATCAGCATAAGAAAATTAAGTTGGTTAGAAAAAAAGGTGTCAGTGTCTATTTACGGAGCGAAAGTTGTTTGATAGTTGACTGGTAAAGATTTAAATCGGTTCTTTTCAAGTAAGCAAGCATTTTTTTGCGTTGTTCAATCTTAGCTAAAAAACCGCGTTTAGAGTGAATGTCTTTCGGATTAGTTTTGAAATGCTCTTTTAAAGATTCGATTTGACTAGTTAAAAGCGCAATTTGAACAGCGGGCGCACCGGTGTTATCAGCACGCTGACCAAACTTTTTAACTAAGTCTGCTTTTGCTACTTTCGTGACCATAAAATTTTTACCTCGCAAACTTTCTTATGAGCAAAATTATACAGAACCGGATTTATTTTCTTAAATATTCCTCAATTTTCTCACGCGCTTGAACAAAGTCTGATTTTTTAACAACTTGATCGTTTTGGTCATTAAAAAACCTTAGACTAGCCAAAATTTCCGCTCTGCAAGTTTGCCTGCCTAACTCAAACTGGTAATCGGGCACAACCAGCTGACAATCTTGGTCCGTGATTCGACAAAGCCCTCAGTAACGAATCGCATTAATAAAAACTCAAACCGCGTAAATTCCCGGCAAAGGTTTAACGATGGGCGGATAGTCAAAACGTCCTTTTTGATCAACTTGAACTTGAAAAGTGAACGGAAAAAGTGCCCGTTCATTAATTAAAGCGACTTCACCCAGGGTAATTAACTGTTTAAGTTCCCGCGTTGAAAGTTTGACCGACTGACTTTTGAGATGTTTGATAACTAACGTGGATGGGAATCACTTTTTTAAGTCTTCAACACTAGCTTGACGATTTTGACCAAAACGAAACTTTTCGCCCACAACTAACGTCTGGGCGTTTGTCAAATGAACGATTTGCTTAACAAAACTAACTCCGTCTAAATCTTTAACTTGGGCAAAATCAACTAGGTAAGCAAATTTAAATCCGAGCGCAGCTAATTGCTGCAATCGAACCGCTAACTGGTTATAAGACCGGTCGTGACTCTTGCTGGGAATTTGACTAGGATCGCTAAAAAGCAAGACGCCGAGCGGTTTTTTTTAACTTGCGAGCTTTTTCAAAAAGAAGGGCGTGTCCGCGGTGCAAAGACTCAAAAGCACCCAACACTAAAACCGTTTGGTTTGGCTTGACTTGGCCGGGGTAGCGGTAAACGTCCATGGTTAAACTTGTTTGATGGTCACTCAAGGTGGTATGGTGCGCAAGAAGGGAGTTGAACCCTTACTCCGTTAGGAACTAGTGCCTAAAACTAGCGTGTCTGCCAATTCCACCACTTGCGCTTGGTGCGCCCTAAAAGATTCGAACTTTTAACCAAAAGCTTAAAAGACTTCTGCTCTACATTGAGCTAAGGGCGCTGGTGCTGGTTATAGGACTTGAACCTACAACCTACGGTTTACAAGACCGTTGCTCTCCCAATTGAGCTAAACCAGCCAATGGTGCAAGATGAGGGGCTCGAACCCCCGACCCTCTCCTTGTAAGGGAGATGCTCTCCCAGCTGAGCTAATCTTGCGTATTGGTGACCCATGCGGGAGTCGAACCCGCTCGTGTATGGATGAAAACCATATGTGTTAACCGTTTCACCAATGGGCCTTGGCGCCGAATACAAGATTTGAACTTGTGACCAACTGGTTAACAGCCAGCTGCTCTACCACTGAGCTAATTCGGCCAGCGTAAGAATGCCCACCCATTATACAAAAATTTAATTCGGCTAACCGATATTTACGTCCTCTTCAACGTAAGAATAATGCTTGGCTGTGCTGTTGCGACGACCCCACAACAAAATCGTGGAAGAAACGCCTAACTGACCAATGAACATGATGAGAATCATTGAAGACTTAGTTGAGGCTGACAGTCCGCTCGTTAAGCCGGTGGAGAGTCCAGTTGTTCCAAAAGCCGAGGAAACTTCAAACAAGAGTTCTAGGAAGGTAAATTTATCGTCGCGACGGGCTAGCACGCTGCCCGCGTCAATGGGCGTGTATTTTTGGTCGTTAAGTAGACCGCCGTAATCGTTAAACGAGGTGTTGCCGATCGCGTTAACTAAAAAAACCAGAGCAATTGAAGTCGCAAAAACTACGTAAGCACGCTCGACTGTTTGACCAGGGATTACCCGTCGGAAAACACGCACTTGCTCACGACCGCGAATTCGGTTTCAAATCCCATGATAATAATTGCCAAGGTGGTAGTTCGAATCCCTCCAGCCGTTGAAGAAGGAGCCGATCCGATGAACATGAGAATGATGTAGACAAACAAAGAGTAGCGTGACAAATCGTACATACTAATTGTCGAAAAACCGGCGTTTCGGGTTGACATTGTGTTAAAAATCAGCGCCATTACCCGGTCTCCCGCGTTACCAAAGACAGCGTCGGAAGACTTTCAAAACGAACGCTCGTTTTTAATTGTCATCTCAAAAACAACTACAAGAGCGATACCGACCAGTGCAACGATTACGTAAGTCACCATCGATAACTTACTGAAAAGCGACCAGCGGAAAGGTTGCTTAGTAAATTTTGATTTGAAGTAGAGGTAACAGTCGTAAATGACTGGGTAGCCGATTCCGCCAATGATAAAAAGCAACATGAACATTAACTGCAAACCAAACTGGAAGTAGTAAGGCGCTAAAGACTGGGGCCCCACGATGTCAAAGCCGGAGTTATTGAGCGCAGAAATGGTGTGAAAAACGCCAAAACGAAATGCATCCGACCAACTACCATAGGGTGAAATTCCGAGCTTACCCTCGTTGCTTAACCCCGGTTTAGAGGGGTCCATGTCAACGGGAACAAAGTAGAAGTAAAGCGTTAAAATGAACGAGAAAACGAGAATGAAACAGAAAAGAATCGTCACCGAAATTTTTGATAATTCGCGGCGAACCACCGACTTTGTTGCTACCCCGCTCGGTGGAAAGTGTCATGTTAGTGTTATAAGAAATTGGACGTCTGAGCAAAATGTTAAAGAAGTAAACTTTGAGCGAGAAAAGCCCGATTCCGCCCGTCAAAATCAAGACAGCAATTACCGCTTGACCAAAATAACTCCAAGTGCTGTAAGTAGGGACTGTCACTAAACCTGTGTCCGAGAAAGCCGAAGCAGCCACAAAAAGCGCGTCTAAGAAAGTCACCTCCACTTTCTCTTGCTGGGAAATTGGCATGTAAAGAATCAATGCGCCGATCAACGTAGTTAAAAGGTAAAAATTAGAATGTGTTTAAAAACCGACAAAGTTCGAAAGCGGTAAATGCGGCGCGCAATCCGGTCTTTGAACGTAATTGGTTGACCCTTTTGATCGGGGATTTTTTTCATAACCAAAATTATACTTCAAGACTTACGCAGTATAATTATGGGAGTTTTCCCGGGAGGTAGCAATGAGCAAAAATGTCAACGATATTTGTGTAATTGGCATCGGCCGGTTTGGTCTAACGGTCGTCAAGCAACTAATCGAGCTGCGCAAATACGTTTTAGCGATTGACCGCAACAAAGAAAATCTCAAAGAAGTTTCTCGTAACACCAACACGGTTGTGGTTGACGGAACTGACATTGAAGGTCTCAGAGCGGTCGGAATTAACCTTTTTGAAACGGTCATCGTCGCCACGAGCGACAACATTGAAATCGTCGCTTCTTTAATTGAATTGGGAGCCAAAAACATCATTGCTAAAGCAAAAAGCGCGACCCACGAACGGGTGCTCAAACACATTGGCGTTGACATTATTATTCGTCCCGAGTACGAAGCAGGGATTCGAGCCGCTTTAATCGCAACTAGCACCAACTTCATTAAGTACTCTAAGTCACTCCAAGAAATTGGCGACGGTTACGCGATTGGTTCAACTGCGCTCAGAAACCGCGACTGAATTAACCGTCCGCTCAAAAACCTTAAGTTCAACAAACTAGGCGTTTCGGTCGTGTCAATCAAACGCGGTCCTAAAGTCCACTTGCCCTCGGGTAATGTGACACTAGGGGCTGATGACCTAATTACGGTGGTTGGCAAAATTTCTAACATCGTTAACGCCTTTGGCGAACTTAACGCCGAGCATGATCCGAGTCCGAGCGCAGCTTTACCAAGCAGTCGTATTCCGGACGTCAAAATTAAAGTTTAACCACTTAGCGAGTGACGATGATCGCGCCGAAATTACCAGTTTCAAACTTTCATTCGTAACCCTCTTTTTCTAAGTAATCAATCACAACTTGGCGCACAATTTGTCCTTGTCCGACTATTAACTTAATTTGTTGGTAGTGCTGGTTGTTATCTAATTCAAGCAGCGCCAAAGTAATTTTGCTAGCGGCTTGGTTAACATCTAGTCCGTGAAAATCGTAAGTTTTTAAAATCATGGGTTTACCTCGTTAAGTTTGTTTAGGTCCAATAAAATTACTCAAATTTAATCGCTCGTTCGCGGTCGGTGTGAAAGTAGGACGAACCGATTTTCTTACGCAGTTTGAAAATAATTTGGTCAACCACTCGGGTCGTGTCGCCACCCGGACATATTTTCAAACTTGGTTAAAAATTTCGCTTTTACTAACGTGTTGACGCCGGCGTTCTAAAAGAAGTTTTAAAACTAAAAACTCTTTGCGAGTTAAAGAGATTTCGTTGCCGTTGAGGGAAACATAACTGTCAATAAAATCGGCGATAATACCCCGGTAAATAACAGTTGTGGGCTTGGAGTAAATTTCCCAGTAACGCCGCAGCAAAGCGATCGTTTTCCACTTGACTTGCTCAAAACCATGGCTAAGGTGAATAATGTCATCGGCCAGCAGTTTAAACACCTGAGTGTCTTGGTGGTCGGGAGCATCTTTAAGAACTACGTAACTAAAAGACTGGTTAACCTTTTTAAAAGCGTCTTTGTAGTTTAATTCAAACCCGCTGATAGCTCCGCCATCTAAAAACAAAAAATCAACGTGCTGGTTTAAGTAAGAGGCTAGTTGATCCGGGCGATCCACCGTGTGATCCACGTTGAAATACTTTTCCCAAGCGTTGGCAACTTGGTGCCAATCTTTAGTTAGTTCGCTCCGAATTAATGAAACGATTTTAAGTTTGGAAAGACTAGCGCTTGACATCGCTTACCCATTATAAGCAACTTGCTCCTCTTTATCAACTAAATT
This sequence comes from Mycoplasma sp. ATU-Cv-508, assembly GCF_004011945.1. Lineage (NCBI taxonomy): Bacteria > Bacillati > Mycoplasmatota > Mollicutes > Mycoplasmatales > Mycoplasmataceae > Mycoplasma > Mycoplasma sp. ATU-Cv-508. The sequence goes on from NZ_RYZU01000001.1 coordinate 256,243, forward strand.
GGCCGCCTGAGCCAAAGCAACCGAGAAGAAACTAGTCACGCCGCGCTTTTGCATAGTGGCTCCAAAAAGTTTGTCCACTTTAGCCATCGTGCCAACTCGGTGAGTAACGACGATAAACTGGGTCTTATCTTTGAGTTCTTGGAGATAATCGGCAAAACGGAGCACGTTAGCTTCGTCTAGGGCTGCTTCAACTTCGTCTAAAATGCAGAGCGGTAGCGGCTGAGCTTTTAAAATCGCAAACAGAAGCGAAATGGCGATCAACGCTTTTTCTCCGCCGGAAAATAAATTCAAGTTGCGAATTGTTTTGCCTGGCGGTTGGGCGATCACTTCAATGCCTGTCTCAAGCAAATTACTCGGATCGCTGTACTTAACTTGGGCGTGCCCGCCGCCGAACATAATTTTAAAAAATTCCGTCCATTTCGCGGTTGACGGCGCTGACTGTTTCATCAAGGCGAGTAATAATCACTTGATCCATCTGGCTAATCGCATTCATGATTAACTCTTGGGCCGAACTGAGCTCTTCCTCGTTTTGCTTAATTTTTTCAAACCGGCCGTTAATTTCTTCGTAATCAGCGATCGCATCTAAGTTAACTGGGCCAAGTTCTTTCAGTTGACCTTTGATTTCTTTGACGATTTCACGCGCTTTTTCGGGCTCAATCGTCAATTTTTCAACTTCTAAAGCGGCTTCAAAAGTCATTTCGTATTCCTCGGCTAAACGTTGGCGAGCGTTTTCCAAAATGAACTCGGCTTGGTTTTTGGCATTAAGTTGTTGACTGGACTTATCCAGCAGTTCGCGCAACTCGCGTTCCAGGTCGTTTTTAGTGGTAGTTAAGCGACCTAGTTCGTGGTTTAAAGCAATTGCGGTTTCGCGCTTAGCCTTGATAAGCGCTAGCAAAGAAGCGCGCTGAGACTCAAGTTGAATTAGGTCTTCTTCAATTTGACCGCTTCCCTCTTTGGCGACAAACTGCCGACTAGTCAATGTTTCGTACTGGGTTTTGAGTAAGTTGTACTGCGACTGTTGGATCGAAATTTTTTCGCCTAGTTTAGCCAGTTCTAAGTGGTTAGAGGCGATTAAACTTTGTTCCTCCTGCTGACGATCTTGCAAAAGACTAATTTCACTTCTTAACTTGTTAATGTCTTTTTCAAGCGAAGGCACTTGACTCTCAAAGTGGTCAATTTGTTGGTCTAGACCTAACAGGTTTAAAGAGCGCTCTTGGTGACCGCCGGTCATCGATCCGCCCGGCCGAATGATGTTACCATCAAGCGTTACAATCGGGTAAGTTTGGAAAAGGCGGTAAAGCTCGCTGGCACTCTCGATCGTGTCAGCCACCAAAATGTGACCGAGTAAATACTCAACTAAATTAGCGTACTTGGGGTCAGCCTGGACGAGCGAACTTCCCAGCGCCACAAAACCAGCTTGTTGACTAGCGATTTGCTGGTGTTCGGATCGAATGCTCTTAGGTTTAATCACTTTGAGCGGCACAAACGAAGCTCGACCCGCTCGGTTTTCCTTGAGAAAATTAATCGCTTTAATTGCGTCTTGCGAATCGTCCACAACTAAGTGTTGGAGTGCGTTTTGCAAAACTGTTTCAATCGCAGTGCGGTGTTCGGGTAAAACATCGATCAAGTCGCAAACCATTCCGTGAAGACCGCTAAAAATTTGACGGTTTTGAAGAATTGTTTTAACCCCTTTGAAAAGGTTAGACTTGTGATCGCGCTGGTCTTTTAAAATCGCCACTTTTGACTTTAAAGTTAAAAGTTCGGTTTGATTTTGGTCAACTTGCACTTGGTTGGCGTAAACATCGGCTTGAATTTCGCGAATAATTCGGCGACGATCTTCAACCGTTTCCCGGTGTTTAGCTTCCAAACGCTGGAAATTTTGGATCGTCTGAGCGATTTGGTTAAGTTCTTCGTCCAGGGCGCTAATTTGTTCTTCCCGGGGCGCCTCAATTTGGCCACCAATCATTAGTTGCCGACGTTGACTAGCGAGCGAATCGCGAACTGTCACTTTCTCAAGTTTTTCTAGAAGAGCTTGGTTTTCGGTTTCAAGCGCATGAATTTCGTTGTCTAGTTCCAACTTACGTTGGGTTTTGTAACTTAAGTCTTCTTCGCTCACTTGCAGACGAGTTTGTAAGTCAGAGCGACTTGTTTCAACGCCGCTTAAGTGGGCATTCAGCTCAATTAACTTACTTTGGTAAAAAGCGATGTCCTGGGCTAAAAGAGCAATTTCAACGGACTTTAACTCTTGGCGTTTAGCAAGGTAAAGACGAGCTTTTTCCGCTTGGCGTTTGAGGGGCCTTAGTTGCCGCTCTAACTCCTGAGCTACCGCGCGAACTTTGTCAAGCGCTTCGGTGGTTTTCTCCAGTTTACGTAAAGCTTCTAATTTGCGGGCTTTGTACTTAGCAATTCCAGCCGCTTGCTCAAAGAAAAGTCGCCTTTTCTCGTTGCTAGCTTGGGCAATATCTTGAACCGTTCCCTGGGAAATAATCGCCAAGGAAGATTTAGCCATCCCTGATTCAAGCGCTATTTCGCGAATGTCGCGTAAACGAGCGCTTTCTCCGTTAATAAAATACTCGCTCGTTTGTCCTCGTTTGAGCGAACGAGTAATCGTAAACTGCTCGTGGGAATTGAGACACGTTTTTCCCGGTTATCAAAAGTGAGCGAAACGTAAGCTTTGTCAAGCGCGGGCACAGTTTTGGAACCGGAAAAAAATCACATCCTCCATTGAATCGCCGCGCAGCGATTTAGCCGACATTTCGCCGAGCACCCATTTGATCGCGTCATTAATGTTGGATTTACCCGACCCGTTGGGTCCGACCACTCCGACCACTCCGCCGTCAAAAGTCAAAACAACTTTATCGGCAAACGACTTAAAACCTTGCGTTTCAACTTTGATTAATCGCACGTTAGTCCTCTGTTTCCCGGCTTAAACGTTCCAGCGCTTGGCGAGCAGCTTCGACTTCGGACTGTTGCCGAGTTTTGCCTTTGCCGCGACCGAGCACTTTGCCATCACATACAATTCTAGTGTAAAAAACTGCTTTTCGCGCCGTGGTAGCGTAATGTCAATCCCGAGCTTGTTGGCGTTGCAAAAGTTCCTGGAGCAAAGTTTTAGGGTTTTTTAATTCTTGACCTTGGAGTTCAGCAATTTGAGTGCTCAAGACCCGGTCAAGAAAGTGGTTGCTAGGCCGGCTACCCTTGTCTAAGTAAAGCGCGCCGATGAAAGCTTCAAAAAACATCGGAAAGAATTTTTTCGTTTTGCTGAAGGTCTTGGGCCTTAGGGGCAAAGCGAATTTGGGTTTGAAAATTAAGTTTCCGAGCTAAGGCGCCTAAGTTAGTCCAGCTGACTACCGAAGCTTTTAAAATGGACATTTTGCCTTCGCTGAGCGGCGGAGTGAGACGGAAAACGCGTCGCGCCACGTAAAGACTGATGATGGCATCGCCTAAAAATTCCAGCCGTTGGTAGTTTTGGGTTTGACCTTTTTTGTTAGTAAATGAAGGATGGGTAAAAGCTTGCTCGTAAAAAAGCATTTCCCGCGGTTTAATCCCTAACTTGCCTAAGAAATCGCGTAAATTCATTAAGCCAGCACTTTCTTAAATTTAGTTAGGTAATTCTCTTCTAGCGCACGGGCTAAGCGATTGAGCGCGCTTAAATAAGCTTGTTTATCGGAATTGCCATGAGTTTTAACCGCTAGGCCGTTAATACCAATCACCCAAGCCGATCCCACGTTGCGGTAATCAAACTTTTGCTCCACCTTTTTAAAAGCCTTCTTAACTAGCAACCCTCCGATCTTGTAACTAAGACGAGTGCGCATTTCGTTTTTCAAAACCTTTTTAAAAGCGAGCGCGGTTCCTTCCATCGCTTTTAAAACTAAGTTGCCTCCGTAGCCATCGCAAACAACAACGTCCACGTCTCCGTTTAAAATGTCGCGCGGCTCAACGAATCCTACGTAGTTAAGACGAGGCATTTTTCGAAGACTCTGGTGCACCGCCTGGTGAAGTTCGGTACCCTTAGTTGCCTCTGTCCCGATGTTTAGCACCGCTACCCGCGGGTCTGTAATTCCTAAAATGCTTTGGGCAAAAACGGCCCCCATTTTAGCTCACTGCTCAAGCATTTCGCTCGTCGCGACGCTGTTAGCGCCCACGTCCAACATAACAAAAAACTGATCCGGGTTAACAGTCGGAATAATCGGCATAAAAGCGGGTCTTTTGACGCCCGGGATTCTTTTGAGGGTGAGCGTTAAAGAACTGAGGTACACGCCCGAGTTGCCGGGTGAAATTACTCCGTCCGCTTGTCCGTTTTTAACCAAATCAATCGCTTGTTGCATGGAAGTTTTTTGCCGGCGCACTTGGCGAACGTTAGCCTCAGAACTAACGCTAAGCGGCGCATCAACGATTTTAATCCGTTCGTTATCTTTAACGTACTTATCAATGTGTTTGCGGTCGCCTATTAGGTAAAAGTAGTAGTCTAAGTTGTTTTTAACAAACTCAACGACGGCTTCCACAGCTGGTCTAACGCCGTGGTCGTTGCCCATCACATCAAAAGCTATTTTGCGCATTTTTCTCCTTGCTTACTCAAAAGAAATTAAAAAGTCGTAAATGCGTTGGCCGCCCTTTTTAATTTCCACCACTGCGTTGTACTTGCTTTCCACGTAAACAGACACTTCCTGGGCGTCGGCTTCAGTGGCATCAGCTCCGTACCAGATGGTAATAATTTCCGTGTCATCGCTGACTAGTTTGTCAACTACCCGGCAAGCCGCTTCCACTTTGGACTTAACCGACGCGACAACTTTGCGCTCGGCGATCGCTAGGTACTGACCTTTTTTAATCGTGACTTTGTTAAGTTTACTGTCTTTAATCGCGATGCTAACTTGACCAGTTAAAACTTCTTCCACGCCCTCAAGCATTAACTCCTGGTTTTCCTCTAATGTGTTAGTTTTGTCAAAGTTAATCATGGCGGTAATGCCTTCCATTTGCGTTTTGGTCGGAATGATGATAATTTTTTTGTCGCGAATCGTTTGAATAACTTGTTGAGCAACCAAAATAATGTTGGAATTGTTAGGCAAAATAATGATGTTTTGGGCTTTGATTTGGTCAATTGCAGCCAGAAAATCACGGGTGCTGGGGTTGTTAGTTTGACCGCCCTCAATCACGTGAGCGCCCAAATTTTTCATCTCGGCAATGATGCCGTGCCCATCGTTACAAGAAATAACTTCAATCGCTTGATGAGCCGGCAATTCTTCCTGGGCTAGTTGACTGGGCGCGTGGCTCTTTTGACCTTGGGATAAGTTAGCTTGGAGCGTCATGTTTTCGGACTTAAGTCTTAAAAATTCACCCCAGCGCTGAGCGTAGTTAAAAACGTTGCCCGGCGTAGGAGTGTGAACGTGTACTTTAACGATTTCTTCGTCGTGAACCACCACGATCGAATCGCCTAGTTTACCTAGTCCGTTTTCAAAAGCCCGTTTGTCAAAGCTTTCGGGTTTTTCCAGTTCAATGACGCACTCGGTGCAGTAACCAAACTCGCCTTCGTAAACTTGGTTAGCTCCGTGTAAAAACTCGTTGCTCGTAGTTGCTTGGTCCCAATTTTTACTTTGGAGCGCGACCGGCTTACCTTCCAAAGCGCGCAAAATACCAGTCAAGATTAAAACCAGTCCTTCGCCGCCCGAATCAGTTACGCCAACTTCTTTTAAAATCGCTAAGAGGTTGGGAGTTAAGTCACAAGCACGGCGCGCTTCTTGGACTGCGCTCTGGAAAATTTGAACGAAATTGTGCGAGTGGGTGACAGTTTTTTCCAGGTGTTCGGCCACCATTCGAATAATTGTCAACATCGTTCCTTCAACCGGTTTCATGACAGATTTGTAAGCGTGTTTTTGCGCTTGGATAAAAGCTTCAACGATTTGGAAATTAGTAGCGCTTTCCACTCCGTCTAGAGCCACGGAGATCCCCTTAAAAATTTGCGAAAGAATTACGCCTGAGTTGCCGCGGGCGCCGAGCAAAGCACCCCGAGCAAAACGTTTAGTTAATTCACCGATTGATTTAAAGTCTTGGTTTTCAATTTCGCCAAGACCCGATTTAATTGTCCCAGCCATGTTAGAACCCGTGTCGCCGTCGGGCACGGGAAAGACGTTTAACGCATCAATTTTGTCGCGGGAATTAATTAGAGCGCTTGCTCCGGAAATGAGCGCTTTTTTAAACTGGGCGGCGCTAAGTTGACTCATTAACTAACCCCTCGGATGTAAATATCAATTTTGTCACAGTTAATTTTGTTAGTCTTAAAAAGACTAACAAGTTGGCCGACAAGTTCTTTGCAAATCGTTTTAACACGGGTGTTACGCATCACAATGATGGCTAATTCAAAGTGGTTCTGGTCAACAATTTTGCGAAAGGCAAACCCCTTAGTGTAACTGCGGAGCGGTAAATCAATTTCCCGGGCGGCAAAATCTAAGTTAGCAAAAGTTGCTATGCCAGGGACACTCGTAATTACTTTGTAAATATCAAGGTTAAGTTTAGTCATTATAACTGTGCAACAAGCAAATTATACCCAATCTTGGCAACTCATTTGTATAATAACCTCACCTTTAAAACCGGCTCAGACTGGTTAAGAACCACTAGATAAGGACGCGAGAATGGCAAGAAAAGACGCAATTACCGGCAAAGGAGCAATGTCAGGCAACTTACGTTCGCACGCGATGAACGCTTCGCGACGTAAGTTTGAACTCAACCTCCAAAAAGTTACCGTTGTGGAAGACGGGCGAAAAAAGACTTTGCGCGTCAGTGCCAAAACTGCGAAAACTTTGAAAAAACAAGGACGCGTCGCTTAATTTTTTACGTCTAAAAACTTAGTAATCGCTTGGTAATCTGGTGCAACTTTTAAATCTTGGTTAACGCTTAAAGCGACCACTCGCTGGTCAGCATCAATTAGCATTAGTCCTCTTAAGAGCATCGATCCGTCCGCTGTTAATAGCCCAGTTTGGCTGGCAAAATCACGCATTTTCGCGTCCGAAAGCAAAGTTAAGTTTTTAACTTGGTGAACTTGCAGTCACTCCTTGCCCACGCTAATTGGATCAAGCGAAATCGCCACGAACTTTTCGGCAGGATAACGGTTAACTAACTCGCTAATTTTTAAAGTTTGTAAGTCGCAAACTTTGGTATTTAACTTCGGAAAAAACGAAACGACTAAGCGCTGGTTAATTTGGCGCGAATCAAAAACTCCCTCGGAACTTTTTCGGCTTTAAAACTAAAGTGGTTGCCGACTTTTAAATTTGTCTTAGTCATGGAACTAATCTCCTTCTCAAAACTTTCACTGTTTGCCTTGATTATACTTTTTGACCCGCGTAACTAGTTAACTTGCTAGCTGCGGCCCGGTCAAGCAACACGGTTACATCCGGGTGTCTTTGCAAAACTGAGGCCGGCACTTTTGGACTGACTGGCCCTTCCAAACTAGCTTTAATTGCGCTCGCTTTGTTAGACCCAGTCGCGACTAACAAAATTTTTCGCGCTCGCAAAATCGTGCTAATTCCCATGCTGATCGCTTGACGCGGCACATCGGCACGGGTCGGGAAATACCGCGCGTTAGCTTTGATAGTTGAGGCTGCTAAATCAACCACGCGGGTTTTGCTTTCAAAAGAACTGCCGGGTTCGTTAAAACCAATGTGAGCGTTTTGGCCAATCCCGAGCAGTTGATAATCTAGCCCCTTTTCAAGCGCCTTTTCGTAAGTGGCGCTGTTTTTAACCGGATCGCCGGTTGGATCTGGCAAATGCGTTTTGTTAGGACTTAAGTTAACGTGTTCAAACAAATTTTCGCGCATGTAATGGTGGTACGAAAAAGCGTGCTCGGGACTGAGACCCAAGTACTCGTCCAAGTTAAACGTTTCAATCTGGGACCAATCGGTTTTGTGTAGTTCGTGCAGTTTAACTAACCGCGCGTAAATGCCTAGCGGAGTTTGACCCGTGGCTAAACCAAGCCGGGCCCTTGGGTTGTGGCGGATAAACTGATCCAGCAAATTAGCGCCGTAATGATCGACTGCGCTCGCAGTTGGTAAAACAATTACTTCCATAGAGCCTCCCTCTTGCTCTGATCTAGCGCCCAAAAAGCGGCTCCGAGCATTCCGGCGTCGTTTTCGGTTTGAGCCAGCAGTATTTGGGTAGACCTGTTAATAAAATCAAGCTGGTTTTGCTTAACCAAATTAGCTAAAAGTGCTCGGAACGGTTCACCGAGCGCCGAAGCGCCGCCGCCGATAATAATTGCCTCGGGATTGAGCGCGGTTTCCATGGTGGCAATGTGATGGGCCAGCGGTGTTAAAGACGCGCTAAGAACCGCGTCAACTTGAGGGTTTTGACCGACTAACTTTTTAATTTCCCGTAAGCTGCCCGGCAAGTTCGCGGCGCGCAAAGCCCGTTCCATTCCCTGGGCTGAGGAAACTGGTTCAATGCAGTGCTTAAGACCGCAAGTGCAATCAACCTGGTTTTGAAAATTACCGCCGTGACCCAGTTCGCCCGCGTAACCTTGGTGACCGTAAACTAGTTGGCCGTTAATGACAATACCGCCGCCAATTCCCGTCCCAATCGTGTAAAAAATGATCGAATCGTAGTTAGCTCCAGCTCCACGTCAAAATTCGCCTAACGTAGCCGCGTTAGCATCGTTTAAAACGTAAACTTTGCCTGAGTAAGGGGCGGCTGCGCGGAAATGTTTGACTACGTCGTAGTTTTTTAGACGCAAGTTGCCCGACCAAGTTACGATCGCTTTTTGGTGGTCAATAAACCCGGGAATTGAGATGCCGACTAAATCCACTTTTTTCCAGAGCTCGCGGGGCAGTTTTTGAACAAGTGGCTTAAAAAGGTTGGCGCAATCGGTTTTAACTTCGTAACGCTCAGTAATTTGACCATTCTCTACCAGGCCAACTTTGGTGTAAGTTCCGCCCACATCAATCCCTAAGACGCGCATAGTTTGCCTCGCTTGTAAACCGCCTGAATGCTAAGGTCACGTTTTAAAACGACTAAATCCGCGTAGTAGCCGACAGCGATTTGGCCAACCTTGGCAATTTTGTGCGCCTGAGCGCTGGAATAAGAGCTCATTGCGACTGCATCTTGCCAAGAGTAACCTAACTGGATTAAGTTAACAAAACTATCGTGGAGACTAATTGCTGACCCGGCAATCGTATCGCTACCAGCTAAAGTAATCCGGTTAGCCTGCTTTTGAATGGCAAGGTGACCAGAAAGACTTGGTCCGTCGGTTAGACCAGCGGGACGAATGGCGTCAGAAACTAACATAATCCGGCTAGGCCGCTTGGCTAAAATGCTTAAACGAAGCGTAATCGGATCCACGTGCTGAAGGTCGGCAATTACTTCGGCGTACACATTGGGATTAACTAACGCGGCGCTAACTAAACCAGGTTGACGGTTAATCACGCCCGACATGGCGTTTCAAAGGTGAGTCACTTGGTTAACGCCAAGATCAAAAGCTTTTTGAGCTAACTCGGCCTCGGCGTTAGAATGGCCAAGAGCGGGCAAAATGTCGCTTTTTAAAAGCGTTTTCACCACCGCATTTAAATCGCCGACCACTTCGGGAGCAAAAGTAATTTTACGAACCATGCCGCGACTTATTTTGTCTAACTCAGCAATTTTTTCAACCGTTGGTTTGAGTAAATACTGGGGATTGTGGGCCCCCTTCTTAAGCGGACTAATGAAGGGTCCTTCCCAGTGAATTCCAAGGCAAGAAGACGATTTTTGGGCGTAAGACCGAATTCGCTTGACAATTTCAACTAATTCATCCCAAGGTTGGCTAATCACGCTTGCTAGTCAACTAGTCGTGCCGCGCGAAATTAAACTCTTGTCAATTTCTGCTAGCGCTTTGGTTGAATCGCTCACGTCATAACCACCTCAACCGTGAACGTGGGTATCAACAAAACCGGGCACCACCACGAACTGACCTTGGCCTGGTCGGGGAATGATTTCGCTAATTAAACCTTCACGCAAAACTAAGTCGGCGTTTTCAATTTGAGCATCGTGGTTGACGATACAAACGTTAGTCAGACGGGTGATGAGCAGCCTCCCAACTTGGCAAACGAGCTGCCATTCAACGAACTCGTTTTTGAACTACGTTAATAAAGGTGTTAATTAAAGTGATTTGGTCGTGAATCCGAATCACGTAAGTGGTTGAGTGACCCGCCAAACCAAACTGAAGACCATAAGTCTCAAAACTTAAACGGGTCAGTTGGCGGTAAGAGAAACTGAGGTGAGTTTGGGCACTTGCGATAATAAAGCGGCGGCTCGTAATTAAAAGTTCACCTTTGAGCAAAATGACTAGACGGCCGGCTTTTTTGACTTGGTAAAGCTCGCCGCTTAAAAAGCGCGCTGCGGCGAACTCTTTTTTGTAAAAGGGGAAGTTGACATCCAAAACTTTAATGTGGCGGAAAGTTGAAAAAACCCGTTCCTCGATTAAGTTTAAGTTGTGCTGCTCGAGTTCGTTAAGACTTAATCCGAGCTTGCGGATTAAACGTTTTAGTTGAGTTAGAAACGTTTCGCTGTTTTGGTTTTGGCGTTTGATTCACTGCTTGAGCACTTGGTGGAGATACAAATTAACTAACCGCGGCGATTCGCGGCGGAAAATTCTCCAAAGCTCAAACCGACTTAGAACTTCGATCGTTCGCCAGTTAACTCTTTGACCGTACTCAATCGTTCAAAGTCTTTGACTCACTTGACCGAGTTGTTGTTCTACCATGGTTACTCGCTGACGTTTTTTACCTAAGTTGTGAAAAACTTGCTCACCTTCGTAACGGGCGGCCGGACCCAACATCTCTTCAATCGCTAAAAGGCGGTTATATTTAGCTACCCGGTCAGTTCGGAGAGTGAACCAGTCTTAATTTGACCGGTATTAAGCGCCACGGCTAAGTCGGCAATGGTGGTGTCCTCGGTTTCGCCCGAGCGATGCGAGATGACCGCGCTCATGTTAGCCTTGTGGGCAATCTCGATCGCTTGGATCGTTTCGGTTACCGTTCCGATTTGGTTAAGTTTAATCAAAATGGAGTTAATCGCGCGGTTGCGAACAGCCTTTTTCAAAATGTGAGGGTTGGTAACAGTTAAGTCATCGCCCACAATTTGAATCAGTTGACCAAGTTCGCTGGTAAAGTGTTCAAACCCGGCTCAATCGTTTTCCGCCAAGCCGTCTTCGATTGAAATGATCGGAAATTTTGCGACTAGTCTTTTCCAATAATTAACCATTTCGCCCGAAGTGAAGCGGGTTTTTGTGCCTGACAGTCGCTTTTTTTCAAAACCAGGTTGGCGGTTGCGAATTGCCTCCTCAATTTTTTTAAACCGGTAGTGGTGGCCGTCGTAAAATTCCGAGGCGGCCGCGTCAAGAGCGATCGCGATCGCTTTGGGTCCGCGGCGACTTGGCTTGTAGCCGGCCTCGCGAATGGCGCGAACTAAAAACTCAAGCGCTTGCTCGTGCGAGTCCAGGTTGGGCGCAAAACCGCCTTCATCACCAACCAGCGTTCCGTAGCCTTCTTGTTTAAGCAGTTTGGCCAAAAAGTGAAAAACTTGGTTAGCCATTTGCATCGCTTCACGAAACGTCTTTGCTCCGATGGGCATAATCATAAATTCTTGGATATCAAGCGTGTTAGAGGCGTGTGCTCCGCCGTTAATCACGTTAAGCATCGGCACGGGCAAAAGACTGGCGTTAACTCCACCCACATACTGGTAAAGTGGCAAACCCCGTTCGTCAGCGCTCGCTTTTAAATTAGCCAAAGATGCGCCCAAAAGAGCGTTTGCGCCCAGTTTAGATTTGTTAACGCTGCCGTCTAAACCGATCAGCGTTTCGTCAATGAGAATTTGGTGAGAAGATTCAAGCCCGATTAAACGCGGCGCAATGACGCGGTTCACATTTTCAACCGCCACCCCGACTCCTTTACCTCCGAACCACTGTTTGCTTAAGCGACGACCTTGGGCCGTTTTGACCATCGCATCTCTTAACTCAACTGCCTCCAGTTGACCCGTCGAAGCTCCCGAGGGAACCATCGCCGAACCATAACCACCTGCCTCAGTTCAAATTTCAACTTGCAAAGTCGGGTTACCTCGTGAATCGAGCACTTCGCGAGCGTGGACTTGCTTAATTGCCGACATTTTCGCTCTCCTTGCCTTAAAAAGTTAAGTTCATTATAGCATTTGTCAAGTTGACGATCCGGGGTCGGAAACAAACTAAAAGAGTCTAGCACGGGCTAGACTCTCAAAGTTTAAAACGAGTTAAGTGTCAATTTGACGGGAAACAAATTTTTGACCCTCTTCGGTTTGAAGAGCCACGTCAACTTGAGCTTCGGCCAGTTTGTCACGGCGGTTAAGAATCAGCACAAACGGCGTGTAAATGATCATGGCCACTAATAGGTTGATAAGCGCCAGTAAAACGGCTCAGAGCGAACCACCCGTGGCAATAAAGGCGCCAGCTCCGATTGGCATAGTTCAAGGAATGAGAACTTTGACCGGAGCAACTAGTTTGAGCACTCCGATTCCAACCCACGTTGTCACAACCAAAATTGGCATAGTGATGAAAAGCGGAATGATCAGGTACATGTTCAAAACAAGCGGGTAGCCAAAAGTCACGGGCTCGTTAATTTGAAAAATACCCGGTGCAACCGAAAGACGGGAAATTTGGTGTTGCGAAGAGTTTTTGCGTCCGAAGATTAACGTTGCTAAAATTAGCGCTAACGTTGCTCCCGATCCGCCGATAAAAATGAAGGCGTCAAAAGTTCCTTGCACAAAAACATGCTGCTGAATTCCGCTCACATTTTGGGCGTAGAGAAGTAGTCAAATCGGATTGAAAACCCCGTTGGCAATGTTGGCTCCGTGGAGACCAAAAAATCAGAAAAACGAGATGATGAAAACGTAAAGAATCGCTAAACCAAGCGCTGCTCCAGCTCGGGAAGCAATTTCTAAAAACGGCGCCACAACTATCGCGTAAATAAACGAAGTTAAAGTCACGTCCCCTGTCAGTGGTTTAGTACCTAGAGACGTGCTATAGTCCCCTTTTTCAAAAACTTCAATCGCGTGGCCCATTTGGTCGCCCTGCGGATCAACGGCGGTAAAACCTTGGAAGGGGTGATCGGCGATTAACTCACTGAAGGTGGCTTGATCCGGCGCAGAGATCAACTGGTTCCAAAGCGCCTGGTCTACGTTAGTAAAGTGTTCCGGACCTAGTCCTAACCCCACTAAGGTATCAAACTGACTTTTAGTTAAGACTAGATCGCTTTTAAACTTAACTTGCAAAGAAGCGCCTTCTTTGAGCTCAACTCCTGTGAAGTAAAAAGGCACCCAAACAATTAAGTTAATGGTGGCCGCTAAAACAATTGTCAAGATGACCGGAAACAGTTTAGCAAAGGCGCGCGAAATAGCTGGCGGTACGCCCTGGGGCATTTTGATTGATAACCGGTCGTTCTTGGAAAGAAAACAGAAAAACTCGGCGCAAATCATGCTGATAATAATCGCGGTTAGCAGTCCGCGGGCACCGAGTCAATACATTCCGCTTTCCCAGGAGCCGCTAATCATCATGGAAGTAACGCTTAAAAAGCAAGCTAACGTGGTCAAACCACAAATGGTTGGCGTGCTGTTGTTTTTAGCTTGCGCTAAAAAGTAACCAACTCCAAAAGCAATGTAAAGCGACATGACATTAATCGTGCCAACTTGCACATAGAGCATTCAGTAACTCATGACAGTCAAAAACTTGTAGTAAATACCTTGTTGACTAATCGTAAAGTTTTGGAAGTGAAGTCACCAACCCGAAACTGCTCCTTGTCCGCCAGCTGGTGAAAAAATGACCGAGCGTCATAAAACGGCCATCGCTCCGGCGATAATTACGGGCGTAAAAATCGCAAAAGCATCGCGAATCGTAGCGAGGTGGCGCTGGTTACCTAAACGGGCCATGGAAGGTAAAAAGCGGTCTTGAAATCAACTTTTTTTCATGTTTAAACGGTTTTAAGCGGTGTTCATGATGAACACGGCAACGATTACAAGCGCGATTAAACCTACACCAATCACGAGTTTGTAAAGGTAGAAAAAAGTAAAACCGGTCGGCTCCTCCCTTCAGCTAGCGAGACGCCCATTAAAATGTGTAACGATTGCAACCAATATTTGGATACCAATCAAGGCAAAACCGCTGATCCAAATCGTTCAACCCAAAACGTGGTAGTTCAGTCCTGGTTCTAGACTGTAAGCGGCCCCGGCCAAAAAGGCTAAAACTAGACCCAAGATGAATAAACTCGTTACTAATCCACTCGTCTTTTGCAAAAACCGAGGAATTAATGGCATCTTATCCTTTCTCAAATTCAACTTAAAATTTGCGTAGTTTGATCACAACTACACCACCATTATAAACGAACCGATTTTGACATTTTTAAACTGAGTTTGTTTTCTAGAACAAACTTCTATGGTCCGTTTAACTAGATGGCGACAGACGGTTAAAAGTGCCTAATCTGTCTGAAAAGGTTTGATTTGGAAACAGCCAACTTAAGACAAAGCGCTTTCCTATGCAAAGCATGCACAACTTGGCTAGTCTATAATTAGTTTGATTTACAATGGAATTTGCCACTAATTTTTTTCTAGTTATTTCGGGTTTAGCAGTCGCGATTTGACTAATGTTTTGAACGATGATTCGTTGGAAAAGACGCATCTACAACCAAAACCAAACTTGGTATTCCCCGGTTTGGTGAACTTTGTTAAGTTTGAGTCTGGCTAGCTTTCTAATTGCGGTAACTTTGTTTTACCTACGTTAGAATCGTCTTGACAAACGCGGTTAAGATACTTAATCATAGCGCGGGTTTGGTTGCGGTGCTCACGTCTAAAACGAAACTGTCCCAGTTTGCCATTTAAACCGGTCACCGTGTGCTCGTTTTTGATTGTGTGAATAAAAGTTACTTTGGTGTAGTCGGGGCTAATCGCTTTAAAACGTCAGTAGTGGCTGTGAAACTTGGGACCTTTTTGAAAAACTAACTCAAATTTTTGCGGAGCGCGGTACTGTTCCACGAAAGCGATGTTACCTTGGCGAGTAATAATTTTTTTTCCTTGGTAAAGTTGGCCGCGGTGAGTGGTATTTTTTAAAACGGCGGCCAAGACGGCTTTGAAAACTTTCTCGCACACGCCAGCTACGATACCAGAGTGGCTTTTGCTAACTAAACGCTTAAACTCATCGTAAGTTGAGACGTAAATTTTTTTGTTGAACTCGATTTTAAACTGTTGGTAATTTGCGGACATGGCAAATTCATTATAGACCGAAATAATTACTTTGCAGGGGTGATCAGACGGTAAAGATCGACCATCTCTTGAGCGAGCAAAATCACGGTTTGGCTCGCCAAAAGTTGGTCTTCGGCGTGAATAAACAAGACGCGGTACTCTAGTTTTTGCCCGTTGGCCTCGGCTTTAATCACGTCAAAATGCCACCTGCTAGCGTCGGCAGAAGATTTATGTGCTTGGTCCAGTTTAGTTTTAGCTAAGTCAAAATCGCCTTTTTTAGCCGCTCCGATCGCCTCCATCGCCAAACTTTTGGCTAGTCCGGCGTCGGTAATTATTCCCAAAGCGACTTTTTCCCAGTCAACCTCGTGTTTTTTATCAGTTTTCACTGCTTTGTTAGACATCAAAACCTCCTTCCTTAATAATTTTTTGGTACCAAAAAGCCGACTGTTTCAGTCGCCGGGTTTGGGTCGGTAAATCAATCTCGATTAAACCGTAACGGTTTTTGTAAGCGTTTAACCACGATCAGCAGTCAAAAATCGACCAAAGCGTGAAACCAAAGCAGGGCGCGCCTTGTGCTAGCGCTTTCTGGATCCAAACTAAGTGAGACTTTAAAAAGTCAATCCGGTAAAAGTCCGCGATCTTGCCCGACTTGTCCCGAAAAAGGTTTTCGTTAGCGACTCCCATTCCGTTTTCAGAAATGTAAAAGGGGAGGCCGGGAAATTCCCGACTAATTCGCATCATTACCCGGTAAATTCCCCGGGGATAAATTTCTCAGCCGCGCGACTTGTTGTACCGGGCGCTCGGCTTTTTCCACGTTTCAAACAAAGTTGACAAACCGCTTTTGGACTTGGCTCTAACTGGCTCCCGGACGCGAGTCGGAAAGTAGTAGTTAACTCCCAAGTAATCGCACTTAACTTGAGCGATCGTCTGGAGGTTTTGGGAGGTCAGTTCTAGACGAGCGCCCAACTTGGCAAAAAGTTTTCGGATCGGCTGACCGATTTTGCCCGCTACCATGCCTTCTAACATTCACCGGTTGTGAAGCGTTTCGTAAGCGCGGGCTGCTTTTCGGTCGCCTGCGTGGTCTCTCCGGCGCGGATAAACGGGTGATAAATTGAGCACTACGCCAATCTTAGCGTGGCGCGGACGGGACTTAAAGAGACTAACGGTTTGGGCGTGAAGCAAAATTAAACCGTTGCCGACGTTAAAAGCGAGCTGGTAATTTTCGGCCAAAGGTCAGTGACATTTTTGACCCATGTAACCGCAAATCGTTTCCACGATTGGTTCACAAAAAGTCGCGAAAGCCTCAGTTTTGGCGTCGTACTCGCGAAAAATTAAACTGGCGTAATTTAAAAAAGCCGCTCTGACCTTCGAATTAGATCAACCGCCAACTTGAACGGCTCAAGCAGGTAAATCAAAGTGCGATAAAGTCATCAGAGCTTTAATTTTGTGCTCTGCCAACTCGTCCAGCACATCGTGGTAAAACTTGACAGCGGACTGGGAAGGTTTTTGGTCGTCGGGAAAAAGACGCGCTCACGAGAAACTGAGTCTGACTGCCTTGATTCCGATTTGAGCTCACAAAGCAATGTCTTGGACGTAGCGCCTGGCAAAGTCGGAAGTAATTTCCGGACCAACCTTTTCAAAAAATTGGTTTGGATCGCTCTGGAAATGTAAATCCCACTTAGTTAATCCTTTGCCAGTTTGGCCACGACCTTCGCACTGCTCAGCACTCGTAGCAGCACCCCAGAGAAAATGGTTCGGAAATTTAATTTTTGGCATAGATTTTAAACTTACGTCCTCCGACAATCGCTTGGAGCTGATATAAATCGTCAACGATTACTCGACCGACCAAGTTCCGAATTTTTGAACGCCGGTCATCAATCGGGCGGAGCAAAATGTGAACTTCCCCTTTGTAGCGACCAATGTTGTCGTTGAGAACCACTACATCGCCGGGCTGGAGCATTTTGCCAGTTCTAGCCGGCTTAATCGACTCGCTCTTATAAAGCACGCGGGTTAAAGTTGAGCGGATAAAGTAACTAGAGTAGTCGGGACGGTTAAGATGGTAAGCACCAAAAGAGTGGGCGTAACTTTTAAACTCGGGCTGGGCTAACTTAGCCGGCAATTTACGAGCTAAAACGATTTCCTTCTCTAGGTCGCTGACTTTGCTCACCCACTCAATTTCCACGTTAACCACTTTTTGGGCGCTCAACTTGTTTCAATTTTGCACGAGCTGACCCAGCATCTTAAATTCCTGGCTCGTTAAACCTTGCTGGGAAACAATAATTTGGTCGCTTAAACCGATTGATAAAAGGTGCGCAACTTGCTGAACAAGTGGTCAATCGCGGTGTTCTTCTAAAGTGGGCATGCCTTGGTTAACTCCCCAAGGACCAATCGCCCGACGCGACGGCTCCTGAGTGACAAAAGCCGCGACAGGAACGCCGAGTTGTTTAATTCGCGCACTGAGCTCAATAAAACGCTCGTACTTTAAACCAGTGTAACGGAGCGGATAAAAATTGTGGCAAGCGATCAAATTGCTTGGTTTACCACCGCTAGCTAAAATTTTTTCTAGTGTTTGTACGCCGGCCGAAGCGTTTATTTCCACTTTAAAATTAAGACGGTTTTGGCTGATTTTAGCTTCCACTTCTCCGCCAAAATCTTGGTCCATTCGCACACCACTAGCGCCGAGTTGACGAAAAAAATTGATTTCATCAGGCGGTAAATTCAGTGTCTTGTAAACTTGCTCGTCAACGTCAATGATCGGAACTAAACCCCAGTTTTTGGGCAGCACCAAGTAAGTTGGTTAACATTTTCAGACGCTCGGGATCATCGGATGTTTCAAGCAAGTTAACAAAAACGCGTTTAAAACCGGCCTGGGCAGCTTTTTTTAAGTAAGCAAGCGTTGGTTTTTCGCCAGCTTTTTCCGGGTAAATCGCAATGCCTAACTCAGCCATTTTAACTACTTAGTTAGCAAAGTCCGCACCTGGTTCACTAAAGCCTCTCCGTTAGCAGTTGCGTACACCATCGGTTCAATTACGGCAACCGGTTTATCGGGTGCCATTCGCTGAAATTGATCGAGCATAAAGCGAATTTGTGGTCCGAGTAAAACTACGTCAAAATCGGCTAATTTTTCGCGGGCCTGGTCTGAACTAAGCGCCAAGGCGTGACCTTCAATCTTGGCCTCTTTCAAGTAGTCGTTGACAGCTTTCTCAAGCAGCGAAGTTGACATTCCGGCTGAACATGCAAGTAATATTCTCATAACTTCTCTTTCGTGACCAGTTCTAGTTTGGTTCATTAAATTATAAGCGCAAAACTAATTGATTAAAAACTGGGGCATCTTTTCCAAATTTAAAAAATCCGCCCGAGAGGACGGATTTACTGAACTTGGTTTTGGTTTTTGACCAGCTCAACTAATTGCTGGAACGTGGCTGGGTGATGAATGGCCAGTTCGGATAGCATTTTCCGGTTTAAGCCAATCTCTGCTTGTTTAAGACCGTTAATGAACCGTGAATAAGTTAGTCCTTCGGCACGCACAGCGGCGTTAATGCGAGCGATCCAAAGTTTGCGAAAATCGCGCTTAACCCGTTTGCGGTCGCGAAAGGCGTACGTTCACGACTTGACAACTTGTTGTTTAGCGACTTTAAAACCGATCGACTTATGCCCGAAGTAACCTTGGGCTTCCTTGAGTCATTTTTTACGACGACGTCGGGTGACTGTTCCACCTTTAACACGCATATCGTCCTCCTAAATTAATTGCTTAAAACGTTTCACATCCGAAGGATCCATCAAGTGGGGTTGACGTGATTGACGTTTTTGCTTAGTGGTTTTGTTTTGGGCTAAGTGGGATCGAAAAGCTCCCCCACGTTTTACTTTTTGGTTAGCCGTGACTTTAATTCTTTTTTGGAGCGCTTTTTTGGTTTTCATTTTCGGCATTGGGCGACTCCTCCTTCTTGCTTTTTGAGACTTTAGTGGCGACAAGGTACATGTCCAAAAAACGACCGTTTGCTAAAGCTGGTGGTTTTTGAATTTGGGCAACGTCGGCCACCTTTTGAAAAAACTGGTCCAGTTTGGCGTGACCAAGCTCTTGACGCACGATTTCGCGGCCGCGGAATTTGAGCGACACTTTGACGCGGTCACCGGCCAATAAAAACTGGCGGGCTTTTTTTGCTTTAACGTCTAAATCGTGTTCACCAATCATCACCGTCAAACGAACTTCGCGGTTATTGGTGAAAGATTGCTTAGCCTTGACTTCCTTGCGTTTTTTGCTGCGGTTGTACTTATAACGACCGTAATCAAGCAGTTTAGCGACTGGTTGGTCGGGATTGGCCGAAATAATTACTAGATCCAACCGTTTTTCGGACGCAAGCTCTAAAGCTTGGTAACGTTCAAGTACTCCTAGCTTAGTTCCGTCAGCGTCAATCACGAACATTTTCTTAAAGGAATGTCGCGGTTGACAAGGTGTTCTTTCTTAGGTGGTTTTTTTGCGACTTGGATGCACAGACACTTTCTCGTCTCAAACTAGAGACATTGAATGGTAAAAGAGCTATACCAGAGCATCAAATTAAATTTTACTTTGATGTTGGAGCATGGACCCCTGGATTAACCAGCAGGTGAGATAAAAATCTGCTTTCTGCAACATGTGAAGTTGCAAAGGTAATTTTATCACGTTTTAAGTCGCTAAATGTACAATGTGGTTATGTCCAAAATCATCGAAGTTAATTTAGAAATTCCCCGTCATTCAAACATTAAATACGAATACGATCGTAAAAGCGGTCAAATTGTGGTTGACCGAATTTTACGCGAACCGTTTGTTTACCCGACTAACTACGGTTACGTTGACAAAACGCTTGACTGGGACGGCGACGAATTAGACGTTTTAATTTACTCGCCCGAACAATTTTTACCTGGCGCAGTTTTGCGTGCACGAATTGTCGGTGCCATGCGCATGGTTGACGATGGCGAAATTGACACCAAACTAATCGCTATTCACGCTGACGACTACCGATTAGACCACATTCAAAAACTAGACGATTTACCGAGCGAGTTTTTGAACGAAATCGAAATCTTTTTCTCAACTTACAAAAACTGAAAACGCCCTAACATCACGAGCGTTGAAGGGTTTGAAAACGAAATTTGGGCGCTGGGCGAACTGGCGGCTTGTCAAAAACTTTTCAAAGACTACGGCGACTTGCCTAAATCAGAGTTTATTGCTCAAATGCGGAAAAACACCCAACCAAGTACCCCAAAGAAAAAACCGCTTAATTACTTGGTTTGGGAACTTTTACGGGCAGAAAACCACCGCTTTTTGGCTTGGCTAGGGTCGTTTTCGGCGTGTTTACACTCCGGGTAGCGTGAGCAACCAAAAAACCTTTCCCGGGTACGGCGGTTAGTTTTCACTACTAGCGGAGATCCGCACTTCGGACAATCTTTGCCCGCTAGGACGGGTAAAAGCTCGGTAATTGCAAGCTCGCTAGTCGCGTTAGTCAAATCATCGCTAAAGTGGGACCAAAAACTATCAAGCAGTTTTTTGCGATCCATCTTACCGTCAGCGATCATGTCTAGTTCTTTCTCAACTTCGGCAGTGTAGCTCTCGTTCATAATGCGCGGGAAGCCGTGAATAAGTTTGTCGTAGACCACTTTAGCAAATTCAGTCGGACGAAGGGCGCGGTTTTCGACACTCACGTAATGGCGGTCTTTGAGAATCGTCACGGTCGAAGAAAAAGTTGATGGGCGACCCACCCCGATGTTATCCAAAGCTTCAATCAGCGTTCCGTCTTTGTAACGGCCTGGACCCTTAGTTTCGTGCTCTTTTTTCTGATAATCGCGCACTTCAAAAGTTTGACCAATTGTTCAAGTCGGTGCCACTTGGTCAGACTTTTCGGGTTTAACAACTAAGTAGCCAACAAAAGTGACTTTGCTAGTCGAATGACGAAATTTGTGTTTAAAAACTGGGTCAACTAGTTCATAGCGAGTAATTTGGCGCTCGGGTGGCCGCATTAACGTTTGCAAGGTGTGCTCGTAAATCAGTTGGTAAAGTTTGCTTTCGGAACTGCTTAGTTCAAAACGACTCGTCGCCTGTTCAGGAGTTAAACGAATGTCTGTCGGTCTAATCGCTTCGTGGGCATCTTGGTTACCCGAAAAGCCTTTGACTCCGGAGGCAACTAGTTGAGCGCCGTACTTTTGCGTAATGTAAAGTTTGGCGTTTTCCACGAAATAGTTAGCCATGCGAGTTGAGTCTGTGCGAGGGTAAGTAATTAAACCGCCGTCACCATAACCTTCGTAAAGTCGCTGGGCGCTGCGCTGAGCGACTTTGGAAGACATGCCCAATTGCGCATCTGCTCTTTTGTAAAGTGTGGCTTGCTTAAGCGGCGTTAATTGCACATCTTTTTTAACCCGCTCAATTTTGTCAACTACCTCAACTTGTCCGCTCAGCGTTTTCATCAAAGTTTCAATCATTTCGGGTTTCACGGAAAAAACATCGCCTGTTACAGCTGGTTCAGGCGACAAGTAGTTAACCGTCTCGCCAACTTTGAGAGCAGCCTGCAAAGTGAAATACTTAATTGGTACAAAACGATCAATTTCTTGCTCGCGCTCAACGACTAGTTTAAGAGCAATCGATTGAACTCGACCGGCCGAAGGAGCCAGTGGAAAACGGCTGATTTTTTGCCGCATCAAACGGGAAAGTTTGTAACCGATTACGCGATCTAAAATGCGACGAGCGGTTTGCGAATCCACCAGAGGTTCGTCAATTTTACCCGGGTGTTTAATTGCTTGCAGCACAGCTTGTTTGGTAATTTCGTTGAAACGAATGCGGTAGTAACGGTCGGAAATTTTCAAAAACTCAACTAAGTGGCTAGCGATTGCTTCGCCTTCGCGGTCCGGGTCAGTTGCCAAATAAATGCGCTCAGGTTTGAGTTTTTTAATTTCACTAACTAAAATTTGAAAATACTTCCTTTTTTCCGGGTCAATTTTATAACGCGGAGTTCAAGTCTCCATTTCCACGCCAAAATTGTTTTCGCCCGAGGAAGGCAATTTCAAAAAAATGGCCAACTGTCGCGACCACTTCGTAACCGTCGCCCAAGTATTTTTTGATTGACTTAACTTTGTGGGGCGACTCAACGATGACAAGGTTTTTCTGCATACAAACTTAAAAATAGCATAAAAACTAACTTTTCAAATCTTGAAATAACTTTTGACTAGCGTTAGTTTTAGTGCTTAAAAACCGCCGATCTAGTTAATCAAACCAGGTTTAATTGGGCTAACTGATGCGCGAGCAGAAATTAAATTGGCGGTTTTGACTGCCAACTTATTTTAAAAGTTTGAGAACAAATTTTTCTAGGGCGAGGTGCTTATCAACTTGACCTTGCTTAATCGCTAAATCAACCCCGGCAAGTTCTAAAATTAATTCTTTAATTTTAGAAGGGCCAACCTCAGTTAAGAGCTGCTGACCTTGCTTAACTTTCCAAAGCGGTATTTGCGTCGATTCGCTAATTTCATAATCTGACTGGCCAAGGTTTTTGTGGTAACTAATTTCCAGCGCCAAGGAAAGCAATTGGTTAATTTGGTGAAGCATAAAAGCCGGATCATCACCCAGTTTTTGGCGGTTCCGATAAGCGGTTATGATTTGCTCGTTGTCCTGCTCTAAAATAGCTCTAGAAAAATCAAATAAACCGCCTTGGTTTTGGCGGGCGATTTGTTCAACGACCATTTCGCGACTGATTTGGGTACTTGTTAAAAGTAGTTTGTCAATCTCACTGACAATAGTCCAAAGGTCAAGCGGCAAACGAAGCGTTAACTCGTGGGTTGCGCTTGGGCTAATTTTTGCTCCGCGCTCGCTCACTATTTGGTTAATTGTTCTTACCACGTTACGATCGGTTAATTTAGGCACTGCCACTACGCGGCTCTTTGTAAAAGGAAGTTGACTAAGTTATTCCGGTGGTTAAGTTTAGCTGCTTCCAAAGCGAAAATAATTTGGTGACTCCAGTTGCTAGCGACTAGTACTTGGAAAAACTTTTGCCCGAGCGTTTCATCAACTAAAGCCGGATGGTTACGGACAATGATTAATTTGGGTGAGCCAAACATTTCGACTGTCACTAGCGCGTTTTGAATTTCTTCGACCGAATTTGTCTCGTCAAAGGTGACACACGTGCCGACAAACTTTGCTCGTGCTTGGGCAAGCATCTGGTGGATCCAGTAAGACTCGTTCCCGTGGATAAATTGCATGGTTCACTAATTATAAGGTAAGCGTAAAGAAGCGTTTCGACACTTCAAACTAACTCGGTTGGGCAAGGGTCAAGTTGGATTCAAAACTTAATTTGCCTGGCCATTAGCAATAACTGATCAAGGGGATCAAACAGGACCTGTAAATTAACGCCTCAGGGGTAAAGCGCTAAGGTGAGAAGGTAAGTTAAGAGCGTAAAGGGACTGAGTCAGTAAGTAAGAAGCGGAGCGGTTAAATTAAAACCGCCGCCGATTTTCGCAACCAGCATTAAAGTTGCCACGTAAGGTCCGAGCGCGAAAAAAATTACTTTGCTAAACCGGTACTTAAAAGTCTTCTCCAATCCGTGAGCCAAACTTAAACTGGCCGCGTAAGCGAGCAAAAAACCCCAGCGGTAAACTAACCAGGGCCGGGCAACAAGCATCAATAAACTAGCTAACGTAACAAGACTTACTTTAGAAATTTTGACCGCTTTGAACCGGCTGCTGATTAAGTAAAAGGCGAGCAAAATGCTGGCCCGCAAAAACGAATCGTGGTAGCTAAGTCAGTAGCCGTAAAAAAACAAACTTCCCCAAGCGAGTCACCCGGCTCAAAATGGATTTAAAGTGGTCAACTTAAGTAAAAAGGTCAAAACTTGTCAAAGCAGACCGATGTGAAGGCCAGATACAACAAAGAGGTGGCTTAAATTGAGTCGAGTTAACTGGCGGTAAAAATCACCGTTTAAATATACGTTTTGACCAGTCAAAAAAAGCGCTCCGTACCGACTGGTTAAATCTGACCGGGTCGCTAAGTTTTTACTCAACTCGCAGAGCGGCGAAGAGCAACTCCTCACTAATTCAAGTCGCGGATATTTGATTCAGTGCAAAACGTTAAGTCCGCGCAAATAGGCACCTAAGTTAAAAGATTGACCGTCTAACTCCGGTGGTTGGACGGGCAAAACTAAACCGCGCACTCAAAGCCGATCGCCAACTCAAAAAATTCCCCGGTCAGCGAGAAAAATTTGGCGTCCTTGTCAACTAACAATCGGTCCAATTTTACTGACGTGGACAACCTCTAGATGTGCATCAATTTTACCAACAAAAGGCGCGGGTCGCTGTCACCAAAAACTAATTAGCAAAGCCAGTCCGAGTGCTAAAGCAAAAGCCAAAAAGCGGCGTTTTAAAATGACTCATACCGAGAAAGTTAACGCTCCCAAAGTTGTTTCAACTTGCCAAGGATTAGTTAATCAGACATACCAAAGTACGCTAGTTAGACTAGCGCTAGTTAAGTCGTAGCGACTCGGCGTTTTAAACCACGCGCAAAGAGCAGTCATAAGTGATTACTCGCTCGGGCTCAATTAAAACCCACGCGCCTTTCCGGCGCTCGTAGATCCGCTGGTAAGTAAGTTGGTGTTGGTGGCCAAAACGAGCCACGATTTGCCACGCTGACTGACCGGGATTAAAACTTAACTGACTCTGGTAATGGTGTGGACTACTCAAACTCACCAAAATTCAAGTACGTGCGTTAGACGCGCTCTCCCAAACAAAGCCTGCGCTCATAAGAGTTAGCCACGGCGCACTCTTGAGCCCAAAAAGCAAAAATTTAGTTCACACATAGAGGTGGCTAAAAATTTATTTTTTACGCAAATTTTCTAAAATGGCATCAATTTTGATGCCTCGTTCCAAGGAAGTATCAAACTTAAAAACTAGCTGCGGAACAAGACGGGGGTTAACTTCCCGAGCTAACCTTGAACGTAAAAAGGGCACTGCTTTTTGCAAGGCTTGCTCGGTTTTAATCTTTTGAGACAAAGTTGTGTAGTGAAGTTCTAAGTGACTAGCGTCGCCCGAGAGCTTAGCACCAGTTAAAGTTATTTTTCTCAAAAGAGGGCCTTTGGTCTGCTCGTGTAAAATGCGCGCCAAAGCTTGGAAATAAAGACTTTCTTTGCGTTTATGGTTAACACTGAGTGGCATTTTAATTCTCAACTTCAACTTGCTCGTAAGCTTGGATTATGTCCCCAACTTTAATGTCGTTGTAGTTGACTAAGTGAGCTCCGCATTCAAAACCTTTTTCCACTTTACGAACTGCGTCTTGACCGCGTTGGAGCGAATCAAGTTCGGTGGTAGCGACAATTTTACCTTCGCGAAGCAGTCGAACTTTGCTCTGAGATTTAATCAAACCATCAATCACTTTGCAGCCAGCGATGTTGCCGATTTTGGAAGAGTAGATCACTTTTAGAATTTGCGCTTCACCGGTAACTTTCTCGGTAAACTTTGGCGCCATCATCCCTTTCAAAATCGTTTGAACATCCTCCACAATTTGGTAAATAACCGTATGGGGTCGAATTTCGACTTTCTCTTGGGCTGCGATTTGTTTAATGTCGTTGGAAGGGCGGATGTTAAAGGAAAAAATCGTCGCTTGCGAAGCTTGAGCGAGCAAAATATCCGACTTGCTAATTTGACAACAGACGAGCGAACAACGTTAACTTTGACTTCTTCGTTTTCAATTTTGCTAAGCGTTTGTTTAATTGCTTGGGCTGAGCCTTGCACATCAGACTTGATAATCACGTTTAAAACTTTTACGCCTTCTTTGACTTGGAGCGGAATTCTTTCCTTTAACTCCTGGGCGCGGTCTTCTTGCCGTTTTTTGTTCGGCTAAGTTTTTAGCAAACTTCTCGTCTTTAAAAGCGAAAAAGCGGTCACCAGCCCGGGGCGAATAGTTCAGTCCGGTAATCAACACTGGCGCACCAGGCAGGGCCACCTTGAGCGGTTCACCGTTTGGATCAAGCATCATTCGAATGCGCCCGTAGTTAAAACCAGCGACAACAAAGTCGCCTTTGTGGAGCGAACCGTTTTGCACGATTAAAGTCGCAATGGTACCGCGTCCTTTGTCAACTTTAGATTCGATAACTGTCCCAAGCGCAAACCGATCAGGGTTAGCTTTTAACTCCAACATTTCGGCTTGCAAACTAATCGCTTTAAAAAGTTCTTCAATTCCGTCGCCAGTTAATCCTGAACCGTAAACAAACTGAACATCGCCACCCCAATCCTCGGCCGTAATGTGTTCTTTCGATAGTTCGCGTTTAACTTTTTCTAGGTCAACGCCGGGTTTGTCAATTTTATTGACAAAGACGATAATAGCCACTTTAGCAGCGCGAGCGTGGTCAATCGCTTCCCTAGTTTGGGGCATCACTCCGTCATCAGCCGCAACGACTAAAACCACAATGTCAGTTACTTTCGCTCCTCGGGCACGCATGGCCGTGAAAGCCTCGTGACCAGGCGTATCAATAAAAGTAATTTTTTGACCTTGGTAATCAACTTGGTAAGCACCGATGTGCTGGGTGATGCCGCCCGCTTCGCTAGCGGTAACTTGGGTGTGACGAATTTTATCAAGCAAAGTAGTTTTCCCGTGGTCAACGTGGCCCATGATGACAACGATTGGGGGTCGCGGTTTGAGGTCCTTGGGATCGTCTTTAATTTCCAGGACTTCCATGAAGTTAGAGGCTGTAACTTGCTCTTGCTTGCTAAAATCGTACCCGTACTCTAAGCACAGTTCAGCAATTTGCTCTTCGGTCAACATGTGGTTAATGTTGTAAAGTTTGCCGAGTTTGAAGTAGTGATTAATGATTTGGTTGGGCGATTTGCCGATTTTGGCCGCAAATTCACCAATTGTGAGCGGGCTGGTAAAAGTAAAAACGCCGTCTTTAAGTTCAATATCGACGGTTTTGAACTGGGTTCGAATTTCTTCGACATTTGACCTACGTTTGTCCTTTTTCACTTCCCCTCCTTTTAAAATGGTGAGCAGTTCCTGGTAAACAGCCGCTGAAACGTTTTGACGAAACGCCTTGTGGAGCAGTTTTTTTTGCCAAATTTTGGTTGGATCGCCAGCATTCTTAGCAAAGTAGACCCCTCGACCAGGTAAATCCGAGTTGACTAAAATGCTTTGGTCGGGCAAACGAACTACCCTTATTAAAGCATTTTTTGGGAGGATTTGGTAGGTCAAGTAGCAGCGGCGAAAAATCTCTTTATTGGTCTTTGTCATGGTCCTTGGACGGGTTAAAACCGAAGTCCTGGTCAAACTCAGCTTCCATTTTTTTGAGTTCTTCGTCCGTGAAGTTGGTTTCTAAATCGGCTGAGAAATTGCGCACTGGCTGCTCTTCTTCATCGCTTTGCTCGGTTATGTCCTCTTTGGAAAGACCGAATTTGGTCGTCAATCTCCGTAAAGTCAATTCGTGGGGAGCGATGATTTGAACGCCGGTAATCAAACGATTCGCTCGGTAAACGACCAGTGCGACTAACGCGGTGTAAATCATTTTCGCTCAGCGTACCATTTCAAACAAAGGAAATGTTTTGCTCGCGTGCCTGCTCAAGCGACAAAATGTCTATGTTAACTTTGGTCAGTTCAACCGCTAAACGCACGTTGGCACCTTGCCGACCGATCGCCAAAGTTTGGTGAACTTGGGGAGTAATGGCAATTTTTGTGTTAGGCACATTTCGTCCGTACTGGTCAACTTTGTTTTGCACAGCGATAATTTTGGCTGGTTCAAGTGCGTGAGCCACGAACTTGTCAATGTCGCTTGAGTAGTTGATAATGTCAATTTTTTCGCCCTCTAGTTTGCTAACGATGGCGCTAATGCGCGTTCCTTCGGGTCCGATAACCGCCCGACGGGGTCAACGTTAGGGTCAGACGAGCGAACCGCCACTTTGGAGCGTTCGCCGGGAATACGAGCTAAAGCGACAATTTCAACTACTCCGTCAGCAATTTCGGGCACCTCAGATTGCAAAATTTGGCGAACCATTTCTTTTGACCCGTTAGAAACTACGATTTGTGATTCGCGCGCTTCGCGCTTAACTTCTTCCACGAAAACTTTAATTCTCTCGCCGATCGAAAGAGGGATTTTTAAGTTGCGAAGCGAAGTAGGCATGTAAGCGTTAGTGCCTTCGGAAAGACTGAGAACTGCGTCGCCTTTACGACTAATTGAGACCACCGTGGCGTCCACGGTTTGTCCGACTAAATCTTTGTGGCGGTCAAAGATGTTTTGCTTTTTACGCTCGCGGAAAGTTTGGGTTAGCAGTTGTTTAATTTGATTAGCAAACTGTTGAAAACTAACTTGAAGGGAGATTTCCTGTCCGACTTTAATGTTCTTATCAATTTTAAGCGCCTCGGTTAATCCAATTTCGATCGCTTGGTTACGCGGATCAAAATCTTCGTCCTCAACTACTAAAACGCTGTGGTTGAGCAGTTGAAAAAGGTTTTTTTCCGGATCAATGTTTAACTCTAAACGGGCATCGGGGTCATAACGAGTGTGAAAAGTGCGAATAATCGTCTCCCGAATAATTGTGAAAATTTCGTCTTTTTCAATCAAGTTATTTTTAGAAATTAAATCAATCGCAGCAAAAAACTGCTCCTGATCAAAAACTGATTTATTTTTACGGATCATAAACTCTCCTTTAATTACTTGCGCTCGCCGAAAACACATCCAAAATGTAAGAACTTGCACCGGCATCGATTTCGTCAAGGTAATCGGAAATTTGGCGGGACAAACTCTTAATTTGACTAAGACTAGTCAAACTGGTACTTACTCGCAAATAAAGTTGCTGGCCTTCTTTTTCCCAGTCAGCACTGGTAATTTGAGCAAAACGTCCTCGTAGTCGCTTCTCAACTGATAGCATTATTATCTCCCCCAAACAAGATGAGTTGCCGGAGGGCAACTCAATAATATCAGTTGACGCCGAAATTATAACACTATTTGAAAAAATCAAACGCTATTTGGTTAGTTTCGTAAAGTTGATTTAAAACGTCTAACTCGGCTAGTTTATTGAGCGTTGTGCGGTTAATTAAAGTTCGCTCATAAAGGTCTTCGTGGGAAGTAAACCAGCGTTTTTGACGCTCTTCTACGATTGAATTAGCCGCGTTAATCCCAAGTCCGTCTATCGCCACAAACGGCGCGATCAAAGCCCGGCTGGCTTGGTCAATGACTCAAGTGGTCGCCTCTGAACGTTTTAGGTCAACATTTAAAAACTTGATTTTGCGCGCGTAAGCTTCGTTAGCAATTTCCAAAATCGGAATTAGTGCCTGCTCTTTGTTGCTTAGCTCGGCTGCACCGCGTTTGTAGCGACCTTTAATTAAATCTTGAAGACGTTCTTCAACTAACTGTTTTCCGCCGATTAAAGTTGTCAGTTCGGTCACATCGGCTCGGGTGGAAAAGTAAGTGGCGTAGTAAGCGAGCGGGTGGTAGAGTTTAAACCAAGCGATTCGCCACGCCATGATTACGTAAGCTGTAGCATGGGCCTTGGGAAAAATGTACTTAATCTTTTTGAGTGAATCAATGTACCAAGTCGGCACCTTGTGCTTAGTCAACAGTTTTTCCTGGTGCTCGCTAATTGAATGACCTTTGCGCACTTGTTCCATGATAGTGAAAGCGGTGGACTCGTCAATTTGCTGAGCAATTTAAGTAGTTCATAATGTCGTCCCGGCAAGAAACAAGGTCGTGAAGTTTGAGTCCCTGGTTTTTAATTAATTGTTCGGCATTATTAGTTCAAACATCGGTTCCGTGCGAAAGTCCTGAAATTGAAATTAAGTCGCCAAAACTTTTGACTTGCACGCTTTTCAGCATCGAACGAACAAACTTAGTTCCAAACTCAGGAATTCCTAGCGCGCCAGTTGTTTCGCCGTTAATTTGTTCCGGACTAACTCCTAATTCTTGGGTGAAGAAAATAAGTTTAAAACCCGCGGGTCAGACATCGGAATTGTGCTTGCTAAAACGCCAGTCAACTTTTCTAAATTCCGGATCGCCGTCGGATCATCGTGACCAAGTAAATCTAACTTAACCACGTTGTCATGAATGGCGTGAAAATCAAAGTGGGTCGTCAGTCAAGCTGCCCCGGCATCGTTAGCCGGATAGTTAACCGGGGTGAAATCTTCAACCACGTGGTCTTGGGGAATGACGATAATCCCGCCCGGGTGTTGCCCAGTTGTGCGTTTAGTACCGGCCACGCGCTGAACTAAAAAACGACGGAACATTTCTGAAATATCGTGTTTTTTTTCTTCTTCCCAGTTTTTGACAAAACCAAAAGCGGTTCGTTCAGCCACAGTCGAAATGGTGCCGGCGCGAAAACAATGCTTAGCGCCAAAAAGTTGCCGCACTTGATCGTGAACAGCGCCCTGGTATTCGCCCGAAAAGTTAAGGTCAATGTCTGGAACTTTATCGCCGCTAAAACCTAAAAAAGTTTCAAAAGGGATGTTTTGACCTTCGCGCGCCATTGGATGAGCGCAAGTCGGGCAATTTTTAGGCGGTAAGTCGTAACCAGAGTTAAGGTTAGTATCGTTAACAAACTCGCTAGTTTGGCAAGTTTTGCAAAGGTAGTGAGGGATTAAGGGGTTAACTTCGGTAATTTTAGCTAAAGTGGCCACCAGCGAAGAGCCAACCGAACCGCGCGAACCAACTAAGTAACCGTCTTTAAGCGATTGGTTGACAAGTAAGTGGGAGATTCAGTAAATGACTGAGTAGCCGTACTTTTGAATCGGTTCAAACTCTTTTTCAAACGATCGGCGACAATTTGAGGCAAATTCTGTCCGTAAATTTGGCGGGCGTTGTGGTCAACTAGTTGGAGCAATTTTTCGTGTGCCTGGTCTAATGCGGGCGGATAAAGGCGGTCTTTAATGACAACTATTTTGTCAATTTGATCGGCAATTTTTTGACTGTTAAGCACGACGATTTGTTCAATTAAACGGCTATCCTCTAAGAAAGCAAACGCTTTTTTCATTTGCCGAGTAGTGCGGAAATAGAGCTCGGGAATCGGGGCGTCGTTTTTAAGGTAGCGGTAAAGCGGGTGTCGTTCGCCGCCGAGTCCTTTGGAATAGATGTAAACTTGGTAAAAAACTTGGTCTTGGGGACGAAGGTAACGTACATCTCCGCTTGCAACAACTAGTTTGTTTTGCTGGCGCGCCTCGTCTACGAGCATTTTTAACATCTGTTCAAGTTGTTCCCGCGATAAGTCATCGCCGATTAGATGGGCAAAGTTTTCCGGCGGTTGACACTCGATGTAGTCGTAACGGCTAATTTCGCGTCGGATTTCTTCGGTCGTATCGCGCAACATTTTGTTAACTAGGTGGGAATGAAGACCACCCGAGCCGACTAATAAGTTTGGTAAATTGGTTAAGTCGCTCCAAAAAAGTTTCGGTGTTTTTCAATATTGCTTAGTGTGCGAAAGCGAAATCAACTCGAACAAATCACGCAGTCCGCGCTGGTTTTTGACTAAAAGCGTCACTTCGTAAGCAAATGCTTTTTCCCACAGACTTTGGTGACGGTAGTCAGCTAAGTCTTTGAGAGTGATAATTTTTTGACTCTCTAAAATCCGAAGTGCTACAAGTCAGGCATTAGCTAAAACGTTCGCGTCGTAATCGGCGCGGTGAGCCGCGACGCGGTTGTAAGCAATTCCTAAACGTCGAACAAAATTTTCTAAGCGGTACTTTTTGCTTTTAGGATCTACGATTCGCGCCACTATTAACGTGTCAATGATGGGATTAGTCAAAGGTGGCAAGCCAAAATGGGCGACTTTTTCGGCCAAAAAAGCCCAGTCAAAGTTAGCGTTGTGAGCGACTAAAACGGCCTTACCAAGGTAGTCAATGATTTGTTTAAGACCTTCAACTTGCGAACAAGCTCTGCTCACGTGCTCATCAGTAATGCCAGTTAAACGAGTAATTTGAGCATTAATTGACCGACTGGGTTTAATGAAAAATTGCTTGTGGTCGGTGATTTTTCCGTCAACAATTTTAACTGCTCCAAATTCAATGATTTCGTCTAAAATGGGCGAAAGACCAGTCGTCTCCAAGTCAAAAACTACGTACTCTAAAGCGGTAAGTTTGTGGTCTGAGGCGCCGTTTTTGACCGTCCCGGGATTTTCGTCAATCACTTGGAAAGTTGCTCCGTAAATAGCTTTGAGTGGAGTGTTTTTGCTGGCGTTATAAAAATCGGGAAAAGCTTGGACTGAGTTTAAGTCGGTAATCGCCACGGCCAAATGCTGGTTTTGTAAAGCGTGTTCCACGATTTGCTTGGGACTTAAAATTCCGTCCATGGTTGACATTTGAGTTCGAAGCGAAAGTTCAACTCGGCGGTTGGGAGCATCGTCTAAATCGCTTTCCAGCGGCGATTTAACGGGCGTGATTTTATTAGCCATGATGACCATGATCCGTTTATAGTTGTCAAATTGGTAAGCCCCTTGCACGCTAACTCAACGGTTAAGTCAAGTTTGTTTTTGAAAAGTTTGCCGTTCTTGGTCGGTTCGAAGAAATTTTTTGACCATGATTGCTTCCTGGTAATCGCTAACGCCAATTTCAACCACGCTAAGGTTAGTTTTGGCGCTGTGCCGAAAATTAACTTCAAAGATCTGGCCTTGAATTTCAACTTGCGATTGGGTGCATCTTTTAAGTCGCTAATTTGGCAAGCGTAATACCCCCGTCTTGAACGATTAGTTTGGTGCCAGAGAGGCGCTGGGTTGGCGCTGGTAATCTTTCCAAGCTTGGCTGACTAATTTGAGATGGTCGCGTTTTTCTTGACTCAGCAAATCTCCCTGGGGTTCGTGGTAAGTTAGTTTAAACGTCAAATTCTCAAAACCAAACCGGCGAAGTTGATCGGTAATTTTGTTTTGGAGCAAAACGCAGTCCTGGTAAATTTTTTCGCTGACCAAATTCAAATAAAGTTCCTGGTCATTCAGTTTCATTGATTCGTGGTAAATCAGCACGGCCAACTTAGGTTGGCTAAGCAAATCACCACGATTCAACGTAAATATTGTTTGAGCGTTAAAAGGTCGTACTGGCAAGTTTTGACGCGAAAATTTAACTCGGTCGAGTGGGGAAAGTTGTGACTTAAGCAGTCGTAAAAACTGATTAGTTCGTCAAGCGGAACAATCGTATCAGTTTGAAGAGAGATTTTAAAAACTTTTTGCTCCGAAAGTCGGGCACCTAAAACCCGCGCGTTTTCAAAGCTAGGCGAAGGTTGAAAGTAAATTTTTTGGGCGAGTTTAGAAAAAGCTGGGTCCATATTGTCCTAGGTTAGCATGAAAATAACGATCACGAAAAAAAGCGTGACGGAAATGGCGTCAATGCGGTCAAATATACCGCCGTGCATTGGTAAAAGATTGGAAAAATCTTTTAGTTTGAGCGAGCGTTTGAGCGCCGAAAAAAACAAGTCGCCGAGCTGGGCAATGATGGGAACAATCAGAGCCATCATAATCGAAAACCAAACTTGGTACTCAGAGGCAACTGGTCAAATGTGGCAAAAATAGCCGACTATCCCGGTAAAAAGACTAGCGACGACTCACGAACAAACCGCGCCAGCCCAAGTTTTTTGCGGCGAAATGGTCGGGGCTAATTTTTTACCTCCAAACCATTTTTGCCCAAACCAAGTTCCTCCCAAATACCCGAAGGTGTCGCTCACAACTGCGATCGAAACTACAAAGACCAATTTGTCTCAAGCGTAAATGTTAAGCACTCAAGCGCCCTTAATAATCAAGAGCACCATGTAACTAATCCCGAGTAAAAAAAGCGATAAAACCGGAAGCGTTTTAAGTTGGAGTTGTCTTTGAGCGCACAGTCAAAAAACTAGCAGCGCGAAAATGGGCACTAACCAAGTTTGTCAGGAAAAGCTGATTTTGAGATTGTCAAGTAAATTTGAGTAGTTTGACCCTAATCTTAACGTGTGCTCAAATTCCCAGTAGGGCAATAGCACGCCGGGCAACACAAGCGAAAGGGCAAAAACAATCGCCACCCAAGACTTTCTGATGAAGGCAAAAGTTAACTCGTAAACTCCCAAGACGCCCAGCAAAACGTAAGCGATTAGGCCGATCAAACGACCCGGGTAATTTCCGTAATAAGTGAGTGCAAAAACCGGGATTACCAAGGCTAAAATTAACAGCGCAAAAACTGTTCTTTTAACTAGGTTGGTGTTTAAAAATCGCACTCTCGCATTATAAATTTAAACTAGTTAAATCGTCACGAGTTCTTGCTCTTTTTGCTCGGTGAGTGCTCCGATGGTTTGGATAGACTGATCAATCAACTTTTGAACTTGCTCTAAGTTGTACTTAACTTCGTCTTCGCTGACATTTTCGTCACTTTTAATCAACTTATTAAATTTTTGACGAACCGCTCGCACTCCTATCCGGGCCTTTTCGGTGTATTCGTCAACTTGCTTGACTAGTTCCTTGCGGCGTTCAGCGGTTAAAGGCGGGATTAAAATCCGAATTTGGTGACCTTCGTTATTGGCGTTAAAACCAAGGCGAGCTGAGTTAATCGCGCTGACCATCTCCTTAATAATTGCTTGGTCAAAAGGTTTAATCAAAATTTGCTGCGTTTCGGGCATGGTTATCGCGGCTAATTGCGTCAGTGGCAAACGCTCGCCGTAATAAAGAACTCGCACCTGGTCAAATAACTTGGGTTAGCTTTGCCGGCGCTAATTTTAGCGATGCTCATTTCGTAGTGTTCTAAACTTTTTTGATTTCGCTTTCCGCGCTTTGTAATAATGCTTGTATATCCATCACATCTCCTTACTCAACAATTAGCGTGCTAACCATTTTGCCCTCGGTTACTTTAATTAACGAATCGGGTTGGGTGATGTCAAAAACAATCACTTTAATGTGGTTATCGCGTGCCATAGCCGCCGCAGTAGCATCCATCACTTTCAAACCTTTGTTAATTATTTCTGCGTAAGTTATCGTTTCAAAACGTCGCGCGTCTTGGTTAACTTTGGGATCCGAGTCATAAACTCCGTCCACACCATTTTTACCCATCAAGATTGTGTCAGCTTGCAGTTCGCTCGCAACTAGTGCCGCTGCGGTGTCAGTTGTAAAAAACGGTCGACCAGTACCGCCGACAAAAATTAGTACTTCGCCACTTTTGAGCGCGTTAACAGCTTTCTCGTTAATGTAGTTCTCAGCCACCCGGGCGTCAACAGCGATCGAAGACTGGATGCGAGTAGGTACTTTGGCCTGCTGAAAAAGCCGACTGAAGCGCTAAACCGTTCATGACTGTCGCCAGCATCCGATGTAATCCGCTCGGTTGCGAGGAATGCCGTGTTTTTCAGCCGCGGCTCCGCGTCAGAAGTTACCTCCACCAACTACGATCCCAACCTCAATTTTACGGTCAATAATCTTTTTAATTTGACCCACGATCTTTTTCAACAATGTCGTTATCAATCGCCAAATCTTTGCTTTTGTTAGCTAAACTTTCCCGGATAACTTAATGATAATTCTGCGCATAACTTTTTTAGAAATTATACTCCAGCATGACCACGTTTAGGCGGTTTAATCTAGTCCGCCTTTACCCGGTCCAAATTTGAATTAGTCCATTTTAGGTAAAATTAACTAATCAATTAATCAATTTCCAAGGGAGGGAAATATGACCAAAAAATGGTGAAATGGAGCGATTATTGCCGGAGTAGGTGCTTTTGCACCCATGAGCGCTCTTGGTTGTGGTGCTAATGAAGAAGCGGAAATTAACGACAAAAAGACCCGCAGGGTTCATCCTCTAACCTTTATGTTTAGGCGATAGTCTGAGCGATGCCGGAGTTTTTGTTGAGGCTGGAACAGCGATCATTAAAAACCTAAAAAGTGCAATTAAAGAGAGTAAGGAAAAAGGTGAAGAAATTGGGATGATTGCCGAAATGTTTGAAACTTTTGTCCAAGTTGACAAATTAAACTGCCGTCGATTTACTACAAGAAAAATACTTTTCAACTGGACCGACTGCGGCAGCTCTGTTAGCCCAGAAACTAAAACTTAACGGTGACCCGGCTTACCGAATTGAAAACGCACTGTTTGGTTCAATTGAGAAAAAAGGGGCTAACTACGCCTTTGCAGGTTCGCAAATTAGTCCCCACCTTAGTTCTATAGCGGAAAACTTTTTCGGATCGGTTAGCCTAGAAAAGCAAGCTGACGCTCTTTTCAAACAACACGAGTTGCTTAACCAAGACATTGTCTACATCAACATCGGAAGTAATGACTTTTTAGACATGGTCAAATCTTGAGAAGAAGGACACAGTTTTTTGAGTCCCGAAAAAGTAGATATGGTTCTGGAGCCAAGCAAATGCTTGAACGGTTTGGCAAAGTCTTAGAATCTTTGATTGCTAAGGGCGCGAAAAGAATTCTTGTTTCTAACATCGTTGAACTGGCTATCGCTCCGCGTTTTTCTCGAATTGCGGAAGATGTTCAACTAAGTTAAAAGCGGGAGTGCAAACATTCAACCAAGGTTTAAGCGAAAAATCACCCAACTAAGTAACAGCCAAAGCGGCGTTGTGATTAAACTTCACGATTTACACAGCGATTTTTTCCAACTGCGCGACCAATTTTTGGCCCGCGGTGACAAATTTACTAACGCGACTGATTTTCGAATTATGAATTTGCTTTCTAAAGATGGCGACAAGTTCGATTATGTCAACGGAGCTAACGCCGAAAACTTAGGCAATTACTTCTTCCTAGACGAGTTGCACCCTACCGGGTGAGCTCACGAACAAATCGCGGAAAAACTTTACAAAATTGCCAAGAATTTTAAAAGTTAACCGCGTAATTTCGCTGCTACGCTGGATAGTTTTTGCCGTGCCTTCTTAAGCGTATCGCTGACTGCTTGGCGAGTAGTAGCCAAAACATCGGCTACCTCTTGCAAAGTTAAATCTTCTAAGTAGTAAAGATGAAAAGTCTGCTTTTGAGCTTGGTTAAAAAGTGCTCGTAACGATCGTAATAAACAGTCACTTTTCCCGTTCATTAAGCGGATTTTTTTTCATTGACTAGTCCCTGGGTCAGCCATAAATAAAAGCATCTAAATCAAACTCTTGTAAATCATCAATCTTTTCGCCTAATCCAACGTATTTAACCGCTAACTGAAGTTGATCTTTAATTGTTAAAACAATGCCACCTTTCGATGTTCCGTCCAGTTTTGTCAACACAATCCCGGTTAAAGGTGTGACATCTTGAAGTGTTTTGCTTGCGATAAACCGTTTTGGCCAGTTGTTGCATCAAGCACTAGCAAAGATTCGTGCGGAGCCGCAGGAATTTGCTTACTAATCACTTGGTTAATTTTTTTAAGTTCGTTCATGAGGTTGACTTTGTTTTGGAGACGTCCGGCCGTGTCAATGATTAAAACATCATAGTCTTGGGTTTGCAAAACTTCTAGACCCTGGTAAACGACCGAAGCCGGATCGGCCGGAAAGTGTTGAGGTTTAACGATTTTAACTCCCACGCGCTGAGCCCAAGTCTGAAGTTGTTCGACGGCTCCGGCCCGGAAAGTGTCAGCAGCGGCTAAAACCACTTTGTAATCCGATTGCTTAAGTTGGTGAGCCAACTTAGCGATCGTGGTAGTTTTGCCCGAACCATTAACTCCTACGATGAGTATCACGTTTTTACGACCAGGCTCTACGTTTAGCAAAGTGTCAACGATTGACTGGTTAGCGTAGGTGGTAAAAATTTTGTCGGCCACTATTTCGCCAATCAATTCGGATCCTGGACATTTTCGAATTTAACTTCCTGTTTAATTTGACTGACTATTTCATTAACTAACGGCAAAGAAATGTCAGACATAATTAGCAAATCTTCCAGTTCTTCAAAAAATTCTTCGTCAATTTGATTGTGGCGAGTTTGGAGTTCGCGAATGCTGCGCGCAAAAGAGTTGCCCGACTTGTTTAAACCGGCTAAGTACTTGTTAACGCGCTGTTTTTGACGAGCTGCTTTGGCCTCTTGCTTGCTAATTTTTTTTCGCAAATTTAGCTTTTTTAGCGGCCAGTTTTTTATCCAACTTACTCTTATCGTCTAAACTTGCGACAGACGAAGGTTTATCATCGCTAGTTTTAAGGTTAAAAAGGCGAGCTTTTAATTTTTGAAAAAACTTCATAGACCTACATTATATTTTAAGTTGTTCGCGGATCAGTTCCCAATTAGCGTAAATGATCGCACCAATTTTTTGAAAAAATATTCTAACCAAAAAAGCCCGTTTCAATGCTCAAAACGTAAAGCTCGGTAAGTTCGTGGTTTGCGGTAAGCGCTTTGAATAACCAACTCTTTCTTGAATTCAAAACTAACGGGGTGGCGATGAGTAAAGACGACTACTTGAACTTTTTTGCTTCTTAAAATCGTTAAATTTTCGCTTAACTGGTCTTTGCTAATCGATTCATCAAAAATTATTCAGAGAGTTTTTTCATCTAACCGGGCTAATGATTTCAATTCGCCGATCTCACGAATCACCTTGGTGTTAAAACCTAACTTAGTTAGTTGGCGGGCAAAATCTTGGCACGGATGGTAGTGGACAAAAGTTTGGAAAACGATTTGGTTTGCTTGACGAATTATTTCAATTAACTGCTCAAGATTCTTGCTTTGGGTTTCTGCAAGGTCAAACGCGCGGTAGAGGTTAAAAAGAATTTGCTGGTAAGCGCGGGCGGCAATGTGACTGACGTGCTGGTCTAAACATTTTGCTTTAGTTAGCGCGCTAACTAAGGCGGGGTAAGAGGGTCAAACCTAGCAAGTTAGCTAAACCAGTTAGTGCTAACTCAGAAACGCTAAGTTCCGCCGTTATTTTTTGACTTTCTAACTGCCCAGGTTGATTTTGGTGGTCAACCAAAAACTGAGTCAATTTTTGAAAAGGGTGCTGGCGATCGAGGCTAATTAGTTTCAGCCGGGCCAAAGTGTCAGTTGGATCCATAAAATTGAATATCGTTTTCAATTATGGCCAACTGCACAGTTAAGAACATCAAACGAACAAAATCGCGAAAATAAAGGCTTAACTTACTAAACTAACCGCGATACGAGCAATTGCATCAATCTCAACTAAGCCGTCCTTAGGTAAGCGCGACACTTCCACGCAAACTCGCGCGGGTTTGTGAGTCTCGAAAAACCGCTCGTAAACTTGGTTAATGGCGGCAAAAATCGTCCATGTTTTTGACAAAAATTGTGCATTTCACAACGTCGGTTTTGTCTAACCCAACCGAAAATAAAACATGCCCTAAGTTTTCAAGCGCCCACAAAGTTTGCTCTTCAACTCCTAAACCAAACCGGTGGGTTTGTGGGTCAATGCCCAGTTGCCCGGAAAGAAAAACCAGTTTGTCAACTTGGATTGCTTGGCTATAAGGCCCGAGCGCAACCGGCGCTTTTTCGGTGTTAATAAATTTCATGTTACTCCTTATTCGAACTCGTCCACGATTTGACCGTGCGCGGCTAAAACTGTGGTCAAAAACTTGGCCGCACGAGTCGGACTGAATAAAACTGACACCCCAATTTTATCAACGTAATGAGGTGATTGTGGTAAAACACCTTGATAATTTGAACTTCAATTTGACCGGCTTTTTCAATTAAATTAGTCAAACTATTTTTTAGGTCCGACCGCTTTAAAACGGCTTTAATGCTACTTTGATCGCTCAGATCGATTTTGGGTTCATTTTCAAAGTGAGAAAATTCCACGTTGGAACGCTTATGATTAAAACCACGTTTTGACCTAGGCGAGAAAACTTGACTTTATGAGTTAGCAAAGCTGCCACGCAAACCGCGGCCGAACCTTCCACGATCACGCCGCAATGCTTGGCCATGAAAATCATCGCGGCTAAAATTTCGGCTTCGGTCACTTGAGCAGCCTGGTCAAGGTGAGATTCAATAATTTGCCAAGTTTTTCAACTGAGCGTTTTGACAGCGATGCCTTCGGCCAGCGAAGGTAAAGGTCTAACACTGACGGCTTACCGACTTGAAGTGCTTGGTTTAGCGAATTCACGTTTTCAGCTTCAACTCCCACGATCTTTGTGCGCGGACTCACTTGTTTTAAGTAAGATGCGATACCGCTCGCAAGACCGCCACCACCCACGGGTATCAGACAGTAGTCAATTTGTGATAACTCCTGAGCAATTTCTAAACCGATCGTAGCTTGGCCTTGAATAACTTTTAAATCGTCAAAAGGATGGATTAGTGTGAGTTGGTCTTGAGCGGCAATTTCCTGCGCCTTAGCGAGAGCATCATCAAAAAATTCGCCGTGTAAAACCACTTTTGCTCCGTAATTGCGAGTGGCGTTAACTTTGTTAATTGGTGTTAAAACGGGCATCACGACCGTCGCTTTAATGCCTAATTTTTGAGCTGACAAGCTACGCCTTGAGCGTGGTTGCCCGCGCTAGCAGCGATTATTCCCCGCTGAATTTCTGACTCAGACAAATTAAAGATCTTATTAAGCGCTCCACGTATCTTAAAACTACCGGTGGCTTGAAAGTTTTCCATTTTAAGGTAAATGTTTTGACCGGTTAAATTAGAAAGCGTTGCGTTATAAACAAGCGGAGTCGGAATAATTTGGTGGCTTAATTTTTGGGCTGTCTCTTCAACTTGAGACTGTAAAAGATCTACTGGCGTGGGCATAATCGGATGATAGGCTCATTCTAACACAGTCGGTTTAACTAAAATGAAAAACCTAATTGATTGTCTTTGAAATTGACGCAAAAGAAAAGATCCCCAGAGGGAGATCGGTTACGGCGTATAGCCTTGTTTTAGGGATGTATATCCTTATGTATCCTTGCGAGTCAACTGTACAATTAACTCACAACGTTATTATATAGCAAATTTAAATTTCAATCTCACAAATTTTTTGGAAAGAATTTTCTAACAAAAAACTGTCGTAATTTCGTTCACCCTTGAGGAAATCGTTAAGTTGTTTGGGGCTAATCACAGTTTTAGTTTCTAGCTCTAACCAAGAAATTAACTTTTCTTGGTCTTCCACGACAAAAATTTTGTTGTGTTTTTGGTTGTCGATTCAAAGCGATTCTAAGGTGTTATACTGAACGACTTGCCCTTTCAAACTAGTTAAAACGTAAAGAAGATCTAAGTTGGTGTAAATCGTCTTGGCGGGTTCAAAACCGGCGATAACCACCTGGGTCCGCTTAGCGATGAACTGATCAAACATCGCTAAAATGTGGGGAATGTGTTCCGACTCCACGTATTGGTCCGAAAGACTAATCACCGTTTTTAGTAACTTGTCGTAATCAAGGTCGTAATCAAAAAGTTCAATGCCCAACTTTGCGTTAACTTTTTGAATAAAACTGACTACAAACGGCTCGTTAAGTAGCTTTTCCCGGTAATCAGGTTGCTCTTGATTCATCAGTTCGTAAAGCGGATTTTCCTTCTTAAAGTTGAAAAGATCGCAGTACTTGGTAAAGGGAGTCAAAATTACCGCGCTGGGGTTGGAAGCTTGGATTTGCTTCAAAATTTCCAAGTTGCGCGTTGTATACAAAAACTTTAACCCGTCCAGTTCTAAATTATTCCCAAAGATCTTCATCGATTCTCACGTACCTTTCTGAGTTGTTAACTAGCTCGTTTAAATAGCGATCGCCGCGCAAAATTTTCATGTCGTAAAACTGCCGGTCGCTAACGAGCATGCATCTGACGTTGCCGTGGCTAGGGATTGATTTAGCGAGCGCTTTTTCTTCGTAAGAGTACTTAGTGATGGCGTTAATGGTTTTGTAGTAAAGCGAATATTGAAGCATCACGTAACCCCGCTTAATGATTCATTTGTGAAACTTAGTGTACTCTTTGACACGATCAGGCGAATCCATGTTTAAGTCGTACATGAGAATTATTTTCATGTATCTACCCAAGTTCAACCCTTTCCACGAATTACTAAGTCCATGCACTTATCAATCGCATTGTTAATGTACTCACTTTTTCCCAGCAAAGTAATTTTGTCGGTTAATGACTCAATTAATTTTTGACGAATTTCCACGCTAAAAATGGGGCGTCACGGTTTTGGTAAACTACGCGGTCAATGATGGGCCTGAAAGGTTCCATCAAATCCGAAGCCAAAGCGTAAAAATTACTAAACGACTTGTGGTAAATTGAAATTCTCGGATCTAAACCTTTTTTAACGATGGATTTAATTACTAAACCTCGCAAAACTGCGTAACCGTAATTAAGCATTGAGTTAATGGTTGGATTTTGCTTAGCATAGTAGTCACGCGTAAAATCTTGACCAAATAACAGCGCCCAGTAAACTTTGGCGGCGTGACCTTCCCGGTTGGTAACGTCATAAGGTTTAACTTGCTCGATTGTTTTTAAGAAAAATTCGTCATCAATTGACTCAAGTTTATATTCGGTTAGTAAATGGTACTGGTTATTGATTTTGTTACGAATCACTTCCTGCCATAGTTTGCCTTTGTAAACGCTCGTCCAAGCGATTTGATTTTCCAAAACTTTCAGCGACATGTGGTTGCCGTTGACAGAAAAAACATAACTGGCTGGTTCTCGTCGACTGTTGAAAGTGATGATTAATCCGTTAGCTTGGGTAATCGCGTTAATTAACTGGACACTCAAGGTTAACTTATAGTTATCAAGCAAAAGGACATCAATGTCGTTGATGTTGATGATAATCTTTTTGGACTCACGCTTAATTAAAATGTTGTTAAGGTAAAGTTTTAAATGGTCGTCAGTGTTAACTTGAACTACTTTTCAACCCATAAGATCTTTCTGGTTTATTTTTCATTTTCGGTTTCTTGCTAATTATAAACATTCCGTCGTTTTGCGCGCTAGGATAATTTACCCAGGACTTGAAAAATCAAAGCAATTATTTAAAACGTGTTCAAAACTTTTTGACAAATGGGTAGAATACATTTCTTTTTTTGGTGTTTGATCTGATTTTAGCTGTAAAACTGACAGAACAAAAAAACAAAACCTTGCGAACAGTCGGCAAGGTTTTGAATTTAACTATCATAGCCAAAGCAAACAAATCACTTTATTTACTTTCCAATTTCTTAAGTAGGCTGCTTACCCAAAAATTCTTTGACGAGCAAGTCAATGAATTCTCCTCACCTTAATTTGGTTTGTGATTTATCTGACATGAGTTTGTAAGCCTTTTCAAGATGCTCTTTGTTAACGCTGGCAGAAATTCTCTTTTTGTTGTTTTTATCCATACTCACCTCCTTTTTCAAATATTTCTTTAATCTAATCATACGCAGTAGCGGTTAATTAAGACCAGAATGATGGAGGGCTAGGCATTTTTGCGACTAACGTTTGTAATCCGGCCATTGCTTTCTCGTAATCCTTGATTGCAATGATTGACCCGGAGATCACAAATTCGGGTTTTCGGCAATGCTTGACAATTGATTCAAGTAATTTTTTGCTAACGAGAGATGATTTTTATATTCAGTCAGTGCGAGTGTGCTTTCCTCCTCAAGTTTTTGGTAATGATCAAGACTTGCTCTCAATTATTTATTTTGCTTAGTCTCACTTTGGGTTTGCTTTCCAATTTAGCAATTTTCCGATTGATTCTATTAATCTTATTTTGATGCGAAACATTTTTGATTTCTAAAGCGGTGGCCTTTTTCTCAAAATAAGGCAGATTACGTCAATGAAATTCTCTTATTTTGTCTTTTATTCTGTGCTTCATTATTAGTTCGTGCCATATGCGTAGATAAAAGTTTAGCGCTTCCTTTGTAAGCTTAGCTTTTTGCTTGTTGGCAAAACCTAACATCTTCTTCCCTAGAGCAGTTACCGCTTCTTGCTCATTTTTAGCGTGAAAACGTGTGCGAAAATTACCGAAGATGTTTTCTTCTACGAAAACAGAATAATTTGCCCCAACTCTTCTAACCTCAATGTCAATTAAATCTTCTAACAAAGCTTGGTCAATCTCTTTTTCACTTGAGATTCCGAGTTCAACCAACTTTTTTTCAACCGATCTAGCCATGGCGTGGCGAGTGGCATTTGCTATTGCGGAAGAGACCGCGGCCGTGACAGCAACGGTGATAGATCATATAATTGCTCTTTTGAGAATTTGTTCAATAGTATTAACATTATAGGAGAGGAGGTGTAAAAATGAAAATCATTGAAAGCAAACACAGAAGCTCTAACGATCAACGTTCTAATGTCCACAATCCTAACAGCAAAGATCATAAAGACAATAGAGACAACAGATCTAATCAGAAAAATCCCAATTGGAACAAGTAGTTAGGTTCATGAAATCATAGTTCTTGAACTATTTATCTGCCAAATCTAAAAGGTCTTATTTGAACTTGAAAAT
The DNA here is from genome assembly GCF_004011945.1 of Mycoplasma sp. ATU-Cv-508. Lineage (NCBI taxonomy): Bacteria > Bacillati > Mycoplasmatota > Mollicutes > Mycoplasmatales > Mycoplasmataceae > Mycoplasma > Mycoplasma sp. ATU-Cv-508. Next base: position 300,657 of record NZ_RYZU01000001.1, read on the forward strand.
AGCATTTTCTAAGATAAGAATGTAGTCAACAAAAACTAATGTGTGCGATTATCTGTGAAAGTGAAATCGTACACGATTCCTATATAGCTAAAAAACACTCGGGACTACGCGCTATAAAAGCGCTAATCTCTGAGTGTTTTTTATTTGTGGAGAATTTTGCGGTTTGATCTTTCTCTACTGTTTCCTAAAGATTATACTGCCCCAAAATTAAAATCCGCGTGGTAAATTGAAGTCTTTTGTTTAAGGATACATAAGGATTATACTGCCCCAAAATTATCCTTACTAAAACAAAAGGGCTTTTTCGTTTAAGGATACATAAGGATTATACTGCCCCAAAATACCCCCGAAGTTACGATTGAGTATAACCCAGTTTAAGGATACATAAGGATTATACTGCCCCAAAATTAAAATGAAAAAAAGCTCAATTAACGGATCGTTTAAGGATACATAAGGATTATACTGCCCAAAATACAACTTTTTATTTGACGCGATGCTGCGAGGTTTAAGGATACATAAGGATTATACTGCCCCAAAATGCCGTGGGGTAGCGTTTTAGCAGTTGCCAAGTTTAAGGATACATAAGGATTATACTGCCCCAAAATCTCGCGAAGAATTAGCATGAGTGAGAGACTGTTTAAGGATACATAAGGATTATACTGCCCCAAAATTAGAAGAAAGATTTAATAAATGATCTTTTTGTTTAAGGATACATAAGGATTATACTGCCCAAAATTGCCGAGTAAAAAACTTTGGTGACTTGGCGGTTTAAGGATACATAAGGATTATACTGCCCCAAAATCTGGTTCCATTTCGGAGTTTACATAGTTAGGTTTAAGGATACATAAGGATTATACTGCCCCAAAATCGGTTGCCTTGATTTGATTTTGATTCTGGGTTTAAGGATACATAAGGATTATACTGCCCCAAAATTAAAATCCGCGAGGTAAATTGAAGTCTTTGGTTTAAGGATACATAAGGATTATACTGCCCCAAAATGATGAAAAAATTTAATTGATTGGAACCTCAAGGTTTAAGGATACATAAGGATTATACTGCCCCAAAATGAAAAATGGTCTCCAGTCAGCGAAATAAAAGTTTAAGGATACATAAGGATTATACTGCCCCAAAATTAGGAAAAACGCCAACTGCCACTGATTTTAGTTTAAGGATACATAAGGATTATACTGCCCCAAAATTACTGAAACTCAGTCAAGAGCGGCATAATTGTTTAAGGATACATAAGGATTATACTGCCCAAAATTGTCAACACTCCTTTTTTGTTGTTTGGGGTGTTTAAGGATACATAAGGATTATACTGCCCCAAAATCGCCCGTTTAAACAGATGCGATGATGTTAGGTTTAAGGATACATAAGGATTATACTGCCCCAAAATTGTATAGATTGGGGCATGCTTGGCATTACGTTTAAGGATACATAAGGATTATACTGCCCCAAAATGCAACACGTAAATACCTTTTTTATAACGGTGTTTAAGGATACATAAGGATTATACTGCCCCAAAATCATGGTCATAATGTTTAAACATCACCAAAGGTTTAAGGATACATAAGGATTATACTGCCCCAAAATTTGCGGTATCAAGGTGTCTCCGCCACCACTGTTTAAGGATACATAAGGATTATACTGCCCCAAAATAGGTTGGCGGTGATGCCTATATTTCTATTTGTTTAAGGATACATAAGGATTATACTGCCCAAAATCTTACGCAAACGTGCCAGCAGTTCTACGTAGTTTAAGGATACATAAGGATTATACTGCCCAAAATAGGCAAATGAAGTATATGACCGCACGATGCGTTTAAGGATACATAAGGATTATACTGCCCCAAAATCAGCATTAAATGGCGTTCAAATGTTAATTGGTTTAAGGATACATAAGGATTATACTGCCCAAAATTTGAAACAATGCTGAAATTGGAGTACATAAGTTTAAGGATACATAAGGATTATACTGCCCCAAAATATAGCAGAATGCATGCATCGATGCCATGAAGTTTAAGGATACATAAGGATTATACTGCCCCAAAATACGAGCGGGATCGGCGTCTGCCATTTGTTTGTTTAAGGATACATAAGGATTATACTGCCCCAAAATATATGTCGTACGCGAGTTCTACACACGTGCGTTTAAGGATACATAAGGATTATACTGCCCCAAAATGGGACGCCACTCTTTAATTTCATAGTCAGGTTTAAGGATACATAAGGATTATACTGCCCAAAATCATTTGACAGTTGGGGTGTGGAACAAAAAAGTTTAAGGATACATAAGGATTATACTGCCCCAAAATTCAAGTTCTCCCAAACTCGTTGTCATTCGGTTTAAGGATACATAAGGATTATACTGCCCCAAAATAAAATTTTCAAAATCGCAAAAATTTTTTTCGTTTAAGGATACATAAGGATTATACTGCCCCAAAATTGATGATTTAAAAGAAACCGTTTCATTTGTGTTTAAGGATACATAAGGATTATACTGCCCCAAAATTCGGCGTCTTGTGGTCACATACTTTGAAGAGTTTAAGGATACATAAGGATTATACTGCCCCAAAATTTGACAACCTAAGCGCCAAGTCTCCAAAATGTTTAAGGATACATAAGGATTATACTGCCCCAAAATAAAATGCCGCCAAACTATTTGTCGATTGGTGTTTAAGGATACATAAGGATTATACTGCCCCAAAATTGACCAGCGGGTAGTGGTCGTATTACCATTGTTTAAGGATACATAAGGATTATACTGCCCCAAAATTGGTGCCGCAATGGATGCTAGCGGCGACCCGTTTAAGGATACATAAGGATTATACTGCCCAAAATCAAAGAAAAAAGGAGCAAAATGGCTAAAAAGTTTAAGGATACATAAGGATTATACTGCCCAAAATTCATGATTATATTGATAAATTTTACCCTTAGTTTAAGGATACATAAGGATTATACTGCCCAAAATCCACTTCTTTTCAACTAATCCGCTTACCTTGTTTAAGGATACATAAGGATTATACTGCCCCAAAATAGGACGACTTGAAAGTGCCGAACAACGCCAGTTTAAGGATACATAAGGATTATACTGCCCCAAAATCTTAGCAGCAATTGTCTTATTAATTGTTTTGTTTAAGGATACATAAGGATTATACTGCCCCAAAATATCCTTAGACTGGGGCATGTTATGACACTAGTTTAAGGATACATAAGGATTATACTGCCCCAAAATCCACCACTTTTAACTCCGTATTCCACATAAGTTTAAGGATACATAAGGATTATACTGCCCCAAAATCCCGCGTGTAAAATTCACGCACGACGTAAAGTTTAAGGATACATAAGGATTATACTGCCCCAAAATCATCTTTGGACCAATCATTAGTGGTTAGGAGTTTAAGGATACATAAGGATTATACTGCCCCAAAATAAGCGCCAATAGTTGTGATTTGTTTCAACGGTTTAAGGATACATAAGGATTATACTGCCCCAAAATCCGAGTTAGTTGATGGAAAATTTGATTCAAGTTTAAGGATACATAAGGATTATACTGCCCCAAAATACAAGTTAAAGTGTGGGACGCCGCAAAAAAGTTTAAGGATACATAAGGATTATACTGCCCCAAAATCTATCCCTTCGCCGTGAGTGCTAACCCGCGTTTAAGGATACATAAGGATTATACTGCCCAAAATCGGATTTAAGGCTAAGCCAACTGACGAGCAGTTTAAGGATACATAAGGATTATACTGCCCCAAAATCCGTATTTACCTTTGATAATTATATCATTTGTTTAAGGATACATAAGGATTATACTGCCCAAAATATAGGTTATTTTGAGACTTCAACTTTAAAAGTTTAAGGATACATAAGGATTATACTGCCCCAAAATCTGTCGCTTGCGGTTGATCATTGCTTCTATGTTTAAGGATACATAAGGATTATACTGCCCCAAAATTGCGTATGGGCTAATTCTAAGCCCTACAGTTAAGGATACATAAGGATTATACTGCCCAAAATTAAAGCACAGCCCAGGCTACCTTAAAAGTGGTTTAAGGATACATAAGGATTATACTGCCCCAAAATTCGGGGAGTCGGATTGCCGGGATAAAAAGTGTTTAAGGATACATAAGGATTATACTGCCCCAAAATCCGGGATTGATTGGGGCGTGATTTGGCACAGTTTAAGGATACATAAGGATTATACTGCCCCAAAATAGGAAGACTTGAAAGTGCCGAACAACGCCAGTTTAAGGATACATAAGGATTATACTGCCCCAAAATTGAACTAGCCGTTCAGTTGATGAAAAAAGCGTTTAAGGATACATAAGGATTATACTGCCCCAAAATCATACTCCTTATTTATATGTTCTGCAACTTGTTTAAGGATACATAAGGATTATACTGCCCCAAAATCTAAACAGCGTTTATTTTACCGCTGTCGCTGTTTAAGGATACATAAGGATTATACTGCCCAAAATGACCTTGATCCGGTCTTGGCACTGCTAAGCGTTTAAGGATACATAAGGATTATACTGCCCCAAAATAGATGGGTTGCGAAAGGTCAACGACTGATGGTTTAAGGATACATAAGGATTATACTGCCCCAAAATTTACATTGGGGACTATGCCCCACTGGCATTGTTTAAGGATACATAAGGATTATACTGCCCCAAAATAAAGGGGGATATGTATTACGAGATGGAAAAGTTTAAGGATACATAAGGATTATACTGCCCCAAAATCGTTCCACGTCTAATTCATTAACTGTGTTAGTTTAAGGATACATAAGGATTATACTGCCCCAAAATTCGCCGGCTACTCTACTAAAAAACAAAATTGTTTAAGGATACATAAGGATTATACTGCCCCAAAATTGGCGTGTTCTTCAACTTCCCTTCTCATAAGTTTAAGGATACATAAGGATTATACTGCCCAAAATCGAACTAGTCGTTCAGTTGATGAAAAATGGTTTAAGGATACATAAGGATTATACTGCCCCAAAATACGAAAGGAAAAAAAATGAGTATTAATCAAGTTTAAGGATACATAAGGATTATACTGCCCCAAAATTGACCGTTAGGTTGCCCCTTTTTTATATTGTTTAAGGATACATAAGGATTATACTGCCCCAAAATGACAGCAACTGGTATAGTACGAGACATCAAGTTTAAGGATACATAAGGATTATACTGCCCCAAAATATTAGTGGTTGCACCCATTCTCGCTGACAAGTTTAAGGATACATAAGGATTATACTGCCCCAAAATTGAAGCGTTCCCCAGGCTATCTCAAAAGCGGTTTAAGGATACATAAGGATTATACTGCCCAAAATTATGACTTATCATCGTCGGAAATAAAACTAGTTTAAGGATACATAAGGATTATACTGCCCCAAAATCATATCGGGGTCTATCTTAACTGCTTTTTGTTTAAGGATACATAAGGATTATACTGCCCCAAAATTCGCCGGCTACTCTACTAAAAAACAAAATTGTTTAAGGATACATAAGGATTATACTGCCCAAAATGGGTTTATGCAAGGGATTAATTTAGTAAAAGTTTAAGGATACATAAGGATTATACTGCCCCAAAATCCAAATCAATCATTGTTTGTTAATTTCGGGTTTAAGGATACATAAGGATTATACTGCCCCAAAATTGACTCCTCCACTTAATGTCATACTTAATAGTTTAAGGATACATAAGGATTATACTGCCCCAAAATTCAAACGGCTCGGCCACAGGCTGACCATAGGTTTAAGGATACATAAGGATTATACTGCCCCAAAATTATTTGGCGTCTTCTGTATCTCAAATAGTTAGTTTAAGGATACATAAGGATTATACTGCCCAAAATCGCAAAGCGATAATTGCTGGTACTTTGGCTGTTTAAGGATACATAAGGATTATACTGCCCCAAAATCTGAGGGACCTGATAAGAAGTTTTGGGCGTGTTTAAGGATACATAAGGATTATACTGCCCCAAAATTGACTTTATTATTAAAAAGAAAGGATAAAAGTTTAAGGATACATAAGGATTATACTGCCCCAAAATATTTCAAAGTTTCAATATTGGGCGACAGCCGTTTAAGGATACATAAGGATTATACTGCCCCAAAATGTCAAATTTAAAAATTTTTTAATTTTTTTACACCAAGAGTTTTAATGGTCGGAAAATGTGTTTAATTTTTTGACGTTACCTAGATAATCTAGATTCACCATTTTGCAATTTACAAGTTTAGTGTTTAAGGTTCAAAAATCTCGCATTTCTTTTCCTTTAGAATCCAGGTTAGGCTTTCCATCCAATCTCTTAAGTTCTAATTTATTAGCTCGGGGAACACAACCACATATTCTGTAGATATTATCATCTTTGTCAACGATAATATCTCCTTTGTGTATGACAAAATACTCTGTATCGCTATTTATGCCTCTTCCCTTGATTTTTTTTCAGTATTCTTCTTTCAATTGATAAGAACCGTCGTTTTTGTATTTAGCGACCAACGCATTGATTGGCACTAACTGGTATTTGCCTTCATCATCACGATATAAATGAATTTCGGTTCACTTCATTGATTCGTAAAAAGAAGTAGAATCGGTTTCTCCGCTGCTCTTGCGCAAAACGATATCATCTAACTGCTTTTCTTCTCTTACAATCTTGATTGAGCTAACTTTCTAGTAATTTGCTGTCCCTTTTTGTTTTCAAAGATAACTGGCACTCTGCCTTGTGCGTCAGCCAATTTTACAAAAGGATTGCTGTCTCCGCCATTTAAGAAAATTGTTCTCAATGCTAAAAATGTTTTCGGATCATGGATTTTCATTGGAACTGTGTATTTATAATCATCTGAAAAGACTTTTTTTAGATCATCAACCTTAGTGGTTGGATCAGCAAGATTAATTTTAACCACTTTGTGAATCTTGCCATCCACCTTTTTGCTACCATAAAGAGTTTCGTTAAACAGTTGTATGTTATTTTTCTTATTAACATGTAAGAAAAACGAACTTTTTCCATGTTTGCATTCAGATCTTCACGAATTTCATTTGGTTTCATAACACGATTGTGTTCATCAAAAATTTTGCCAACTTTTTCACTTGTACCTTGTTTAACTCCATCTAGCACATCTTGAACACTTGCGGCAGGATTGCTGACAATTTTTTCAATAAGTTTACCAAGTCCTGGGTTTCTCAAGGCTAAATGAGTTACTAGGACAGCGTCTTCGGCATGGTGACCATTCCACTGACGAATTTTGATGCCGTTTTCATCAAGCGATCCGTCTTTTTCGGCCCAATCTGGTCTTTTCAGCGGATACCTTTTAGTGTCAACAATTTTGCGCAAATAACTGGTGCCTTTCCGTTAATAGTTTTAACTTTTGCTTGGTGGAAGGGATGATTCTCTTCAACTGTTTTAGCAAATTCTTTTAGAATTGCAAGCACTTCTTTGGCAACGTAACGCGTATCCACCAGATTACGCTGAATGAAACGATGATTGTTGTTTGGATCAGAATAATCAACTTCTGACGTTATAAGTTCATATTTAGATGGCTGCCCGCCTGGTCTTTTTTCAGTTTTAGCAAAACGACCTTCCTTGCCGTATCAAATTGCTCACTGTTTTTTTCATGCGAGCAAACTCTTCTGATGACAAATATTGAAAGGGAGTTAGTTGACCTTTGCGAGAATTATGAATTTTTTTGGTCAAAACTTTGTTATGACGCGAATCATCAAAGACTGCGAATAAGGAATAATGTGATCAATGTCTGTGTAACCAAAGTCTTTAACTACTCTGTCAAGGTCAAGCAATTCACCATCATAAGCATCACGACCATGTTGTTGAACATAAAGTCAAACTTTTTGAAGCGCTTTGCCTTCTACTCGCGATGATCACCCCTCTTTTTCAGCTCGGTCCTTAATTTGTTCAACAAGTTCACGAATCTGTTCGTTACGTTGTGCCAAATATTTTTGGATATTTTTGATCGATTCCTTGGCCTGTTTGCCATTATGTTCACGAGCCATTTCAATTACGACATTTTGAACTTGATATTCTTTGTGCTGTTTGATAATTGTATTAAGCAAATTAATAGTCTGTCGAATTGAACGTTTAACTGTGGGAGAAGCAACCAATTCATCCATCCATTTTTAGGTAGGTAAACGAGATTGTCGCCCGCCTGTAAGCGACTTTTCTTTTGGAATAGATCGTTTTCCTCGGCGATTTCCATTTGATTTTTACTAGTTTGCAATAACTCTGGCAGCATCATGCGCATAGCCTTGTAAGAAAGACTGTGATTTTCGCTGAAGCGAGCTCCTTTAACTTGGGATAGTTCCTCAATAATTTCTCTATTCAAGATAGGTGAATTGATCTCACTTAATTCAACTCGGCGATCCTCGACGCTTTTAAACTCGGAAAATACGTCCACTATATTGTCAACTATTTCTAATTTAAACTGATGCCCATCAAACAAATCGTCTAATTTCAACTCGCGATCAAATTTTTTCAAAACATTGTTCACAAGATGGAAAGAAGTCAATGGGGTAACAAGCGGTTTTCATTCCCCGTGTTTGCCCTCAACTCGAAAACCTTTAAAGTCTTGTTCTTCCATGTTGTAAGTCGCCATTAAATAAGCGATTATTTTGTTGGTGTTAGCTTTTGTTTTTAGGGCAATTTCTAAACACTTAATTTTGTCTTGAAGCGATAAATGAGTGCGATCAGATTTGTTATCGGGATTGCCCATTCAAACGTTATTAAGATCGTTTAGTAAATTGAACACTTCAGCCGTAAGACTATTTTTAGGTGCTCTGTTTTGATCGGGCAAATAGGTGCACTTACCAATCGTTCTTGCTCACATGTTTGGGTGAGATTCAAGTTTTCCGGTTTCTTTGTCAATGTAGTAACGACTGTAAGGTGAATTAACTGGTAATTCTTTAGACCAACATTTCGTAACCTTCTTTTGGTCCCGGACCAACCTCAAAAACTGCGGTGGCGATTAAATAACTCTAAATAATCTTTTTGGAAATTTGATGTTGGGGTGGATTGACCCAAAATCTTCTTCAATTCTTGGTCGTAGTCTTTTCGTCAGAAATTTGGTTAAACTCGTTGCGGAAATAACCTTCCGCCAAAAAAACACTCCCACTGGTTTTTCAATCGGCAACTTATCTTTGTCGTAATAGTCGTTGTACGCAGAATCTTTGGTCTTTTTACCTGGTTTATCCGATCCTTGATCGTCATCTTCCACCGTGTATTTTTTACCACGGTGAGCTAAATACCAGTAAAGAACCTGGATCAAATCGTTTTGAGAAAGTTTTTGTGTTAAAGCGCGCTTACGCAAAACCATCACCCGAGAAGTTTTGAGCTGCCTTTTTGCTCGGCACTTAAGTCCAATCCTTGGAAATCCTTTTCCTCAACTTTATCAACGATGTACTTGTTAACAAATCGTAGAGATACTTTCTCTCGCGATCCATCGCGTCAATTTCTAAGTCAATCAGTCCGTGTTTTTTTTAAAAGTTTGATGTAATCAAGTTTTAAATTTTTGCGACGGTTTTTAAGTCGGCGAGCTGATCTTTTTTGGCGACGAATTTGATTTTCTAAGTGGTGATCTTTTGGATCATCAACCGTTTCAAACAATCGCACTCCGTGCTTAATTATTTTAAGATTTTCATCTAGAATCGCTCAACAACCGAAGCAATTCCAATATCAAGTCCGATATTAACTTTTTTACGCGCTAGTTCTTGTTGCATTTATACACCCTAATTAGCCTGACAAAGTTAGTCAGGTTTGCTGCGTAATAAAACTATATACTATCCACGCGCGACAATAATTACTTTTTTGACCAAGTTCGTTTGTTCTCAACTCGCGGACCAACAAAAGTTTTGTAGTAAGACGCGTTGGTAGTGATGCCTAGAAAAATGAAGTAAGTAATGATCAGCGAAGATGTGCCGATGTACATGATCGCTCCCACGGTGCATAACGACTGTAACTCCACATGTTAGCAATTGCTCCAAAAACGGCTAAAAACAAACTAGTCGGCAAAGCGCTAACCATGGCACCCGGCAAAACTTGCCGAGTTTTAATTTGAAAAACGCGGTGAAAAGCGGTAGAAAAAAAGAAACATCATCAGCATCAAAACGAAAAGACCAAAAATTAAAAAGATGTACATGATTGCTTCCTGCGCCACCGGGTCAATTGGCAAAGCGTGTACTTCGCGGTCCACAATGATGTTAATCGTTAAAGCAATTGCCAAAATAACCGTGAACTGTAAAACCAACATCATGCCGCGAAACTTATTCATCCAGTACCCGCCCACAAAACGGTGTTCGTAAAGGTAAGATTGGGTGTAAATTAGTTTGGCAAATCCGCCCGCTGCAATTCAGGTAGTAATGATTAGGAAAAACAAAATGGCAAAGCGGTGCCTAAGTTGGTAGTTCAACCCGAAACGGCCTCGCCAATTTGACTGATGATGTCCCTCATACCAGGAATAAACTTCCCCAGCACCTCGGCAATCGGATCTCTATCACCCGTTGAAATGAATTCTTTAAAACCAGGGATTGAGTAAATGAACATGATAATCGTCATGATCGGCATAAACGACATGATTAAGTAAAAAGCGATTGAAGAGGGAATGTAAATAAAGTCCGAAGACATAATCCGCTTATAAGTCCTGTCAATGATTTCAAAGTTTTTTTGCGGATCTCTCCAACGACTTGGTTTGACAACAATTCTTAAAGCGATGAAAATGATGAATTTAATTAGTTTTTCGTAAAAGGGGATTTGCGCTGAGAATCAACGAGCAAAGATGAAATTAACTTGAACTGTTTCGGTTTTTTCTTTTTCTTAATTTTTTGGGTTTTTTCGTAGCCAGCGTCTAATCCCTTATTTCTTTTGAACATTAGTTTTCAATTCTAACCGCACTAACTCGCTGAGCATTTTCGCATCGGCTTGACCACGGGTTTCACGCATGATTTGACCAACGAGAAGTTAGCGACTTTGTCCGGTTTGTCAGAGTTTTTTCCCAATGAACTCCCGGTTTGCAAGCACGGTTTTCTTAATTATCGCACTGATTTGACCTTGATCCAACTTTTCGCGGGCTCTAGACTCTTTAACAACTTGGTCAAACGTGGTTTGGCCCTGGTCTAGCTTAATTAAAGTTGGTTTAAGTTGAGCAATTGGCAAATCGCCTTGGCTAACGAGCTTGACAAGTTCCCCAAATTCGGTCGGTTTAATTTTTAAATTTGCTAGTCCGCGGTTTTGGTAATTAGCTAAAGCCATTAGATGACTGAAAAATAGACGCGCCCCTTGCTGATGATTATAAAGTTAACTGCATCAAAGTAAGCGCTTTGTCGGGGCTACTCACTAACTGTTCTATGTACTGTGGTTCAACGCCAAGTTTTTGGTACCGTGAACGTTTTTGCCAAGGGAGTTCGGCGATTTTAATTTGCTCACCCAGGCGCGATCTAGTTTAATCGGCGGAATGTTTGGTTCGGCAAAGTATTTGTAATCAATTGCAGCGGTTTTTTCGCGCATAGTCACCGTCTGGCCACTTGCTTCATCAAAAACGCTTAGTAGCTTGAACCACTTTTTGACCGCTATCTAAAGTTTTGGTCTGCACTTGCGTTTCAAACTCAACTGCCTTCAAAATGTTTTGCAAAGAATTAAGGTTTTTGATTTCCACTTTAGTCCCATAACCATCAGATTGCGGCTTGTTAAGAGAGATGTTAATGTCTGCCCGCAGCGATCCTTCTTCCATTTTGGCATCGGAAATGTTAAGCGTTTGAGCAATTAGGCGAATTAAATTTACGTATTCATGAGCCTCTTGAGCACTAGATAAATCTGGTTCGCTGACAATTTCAATTAGCGGCACTCTGCGCGGTTGTAGTCAAGCAAGTCAATTCGCTTGATGGTGTTGAGCGCGCCGTGTCTTCTTCAAGGTGAATCCGGGTAATTCGAACTTTTTTTTTCGTTTCTCAAGTGCAAAATTCCCTTCGTGGCAATCGGTTCAAAATTGTGGGTTATTTGGTAGCCCTTGGGCAAGTCCGGATAAAAGTAGTTTTTCCGATCAAACTTTAACTGATCTGCAAGTTGCATCTCTAGCGCCTTAGCGAGCTGAATCGCTTTTTCAACCGCCGCTTGGTTAACAGTTGGCAAAGTGCCCGGGTAGCCTAAATCAATTTCGTTAATCAAAGTGTTTGGCTCAGCGGCAAAATCAACGGGCGAACCGGAAAACATTTTCGTTTTAGTGTTCAGCTCTAGGTGAATCTCGATGCCGATTCGTACTTGGTAATTTTTAGTCACGCTTTGCTCCGATCAGTTTTTCAAAGTAAAGCGCGTGGGAAAGCAGTTTTTTGTCGTGGTAAATTTTCGCGTCCAACAGTAGTCCGACCGGCATGCCTTCTTCCCTAGTAAAGGGAATTGAAACCGACGGGTTACCAACCAAATTTTGAAACGGCGCAGTACTCACTAGTTCAAACATTTGGTTTACCGCTTTCTCAAGTCGGCGCAAAAGTCGTGGTTGGAAAAACTAGGACATCGTAATGGTCAAAAATTTGGTTGTAGCGGTCGTGAATTAAGCGGCGAAGAATTAATGAGTAAGAAATTACTTCGTAATTGGGTCAATTAGTTCAAAAAGTCTCTTGCTCTAAATTGACAACCTCAGTTTTGACGCCATCCTTGTTTAACTTGTCTTGCAAATCCAAGTAGGCTTTTTTTAACCGTGGGCGATAGTTGACCGTAATCGTTTAAAAAAGCAACTCGCTGGTTTAACCAATTGAACTTCTGCCGCTCTCTACTTCCTAGTAGTTAAATCACGCGATCTTGACCAAAAAGCGCTTGCTAGCCACAATCGCGTCTGTTAACTTGAGTAATTCATCCGACTGATGTCTAACGAAGAGGCGAAGCAAACATGCCGTAGCGCGACACCGCTCCGTAAGAGGTTTAAAACCAACTAGCCCGCAGTAGAAGCTGGTAAACGAACTGAGTTCCCGTGTCTGAACCAATCGCCAAACCAATGTTTTGCAAAAGTTGCCACCAAACCCGATGAAATCCGCCGGGCATACGAGTTGAATCTAGCGGATTATTAATTTTTCCTCAGCCGAGTGCTCCCCATCCACCTAGTCAAGTTCGTTCCATGTGAACTTTAGCACAATGCCGGCTCCCGCTTGGCGCAATTTAGTTACAACCGCGCGTCATAACCAGGCTCAAAACCAACCAAAATTCGAGAAGAGGCTTGAGTCGCGCGTCGGCAGTTGCGTAAAGTTCTTGATTGTGACGACAACTTGACTAAGCAGCCCGGCGCCAAACTCCACTTTTGTAAAGAGACTAAAGCTGGGTTTGAATCATTTTGATTCATGAATCGTTGACCTAAGTTGCCTTTTTGTTTAAACACTAGAGCACCTTTTTTAGACTAACCAAACCGTTTTGCTGGCTCGGAGCGTTTTTTAGACAAATTTCGCGTCAATTTGGTGATTGGCTCATCAACTCGCAAATTTAAAAATGGCAAGTTTGCCCAATCAAACAAGCGATTTACGCCGCTCACATCAACCTTTTTGAGGCGATAATTTTAGTCTCTAAAAGTTCGTACTCCTGCTCTAATTGATATCCAGCACCTCAGAATTGACTTCTAGCATTAAGTATTGGCAACTTTAGTCAGTTTGGCTCCGGTCCATGCTAAACTTCCTCCTGCAAAATTTTCTTGAGCTGTTTTTCCCTCAATAAACTTTAATTTTTAACTGCTCGCCTTATAACTAATTTGGAACCCGATCTTGACCAACCACTAAGTAGTTAGCTTGAGTGACGGCGCTTTCACGTTGCCGCCTTGGCTTCAATCATGCTAACGTACTTTTCGCGGGGCACATAAGGGTGCGTCAAAACAAAGTTAACGCCAACTAAATTTTACTTCCGCGAACTTCCGACTGCTCTATTTTAAACCGAGTTGGCAAACTTACTTAACATCTTAATGTTAGCCGCGTCGCGGTAAAAAAACTGTGGACTGAATTAGTGACCCGGGCCAAGAGTTAAAATTTTGCTCAATTTGAGCGGTTCGGCAGATGCTAAAATTATCTAACGAACCAAGCGCTGACTTAGAATTTTGACGCGTTTTGCACCGACGTGGCGATTATTCCTAGTCCGTAAATAAACTTGGCAACGGGCGCTTTTAGCTCTTCAATGCTTTAGAAGTTAGCAGTGATTTATCGCTGAACTTAGGTAGTTCTAAAATGCGGTCTCGCTGGGTTCCAAAGCAAAAATGGAGAGTAAATCGCTGACCAATTTTTCGCTTAAAAAATAACTCTAAATCATGTGGAAAGACCCGGAATGTCCATCGCTCCCTTGGAAACAAAGTGTTCAAGGCTAGCTAAAATGCGGCCGGACAGTTGATTTAGGACAATACTGTCCACTTCGCCGTTAATCTTAAAAGACGCGTATTTGACAGCGCGGGCAATGGGTCGCTTCTGCCAAGGCTGAGAGTTGACTTTGCGCGCAACTCCGAGCACGCGAGAATAATCGCGCTGACTTTTTCACTTTTACTACATCCCCCACGTAAATGTTGCGCTCGCTACGTAGTCAGCATTATGGAGCGTAGCCGCGCTGACAATCGTACCCGCTAAGCGAATTGCTCTATTGGCGTTATAAGTCACATCACCCGTTCGACCAATGCTAGGAAAAATCGCGTTTAACTTTGGTTTGGCCAACTTCTTCGGCAAATTTATAAGCGATCATTGACTTGATACTTGGCAGTCTGCCAATGTCCTCGTAAAGTTTTAAGTCATTAACTTTGATAACAACTCCGTCGTGTCGTAATATTAACTTTTTCACATCACCCGTTCGACCAATGCTAGGAAAAATCGCGTTTAACTTTGGTTTGGCCAACTTCTTCGGCAAATTTATAAGCGATCATTGACTTGATACTTGGCAGTCTGCCAATGTCCTCGTAAAGTTTTAAGTCATTAACTTTGATAACAACTCCGTCGTGTCGTAATATTAACTTTTTAGCTTGGTCGGCCAGTTTTTGCGTTTGTTTAACCGCCGCCTTGATACCAACAACTACTTGGCCGTGAGGCTCAATCGGTAGCCCCTGACTTTTGATAAAGTCAATAAAGTCAAGCACATCTTTTGACCAGGTAATTGGTGTGCCAAAGGATTAACTAGCGCATAAAAAAAAGCGTTTAACCGGCGCTTTTGGACCACCTTGGCATCTAGTTGCCTAAGCGTGCCAGCCGCGGCATTGCGCGGGTTAGCAAAGCGCTGATCGGTCTGGGAGTTAAGTTGGTTAAAAACTTGGTGGCTAAGGTAAATTTCACCGCGAAACTCAACCTCTTGTTTGGAGGGATTTGATACGGAATGTCAGCGATCATTTTAACGTTGTGAGTAACATCTTCGCCCACTAATCCATCGCCGCGCGTTAACGCTTGGGTTAAGATGCCTTGGCGGTAAATGAGCGCAATTGAAACGCCATCAATTTTAAGTTCGCAAACATATTCAAGCGGTTGACTACGGGCGAGTTGATTCATTATGTGCTGATCAAAACGAATTAAATCCGCCTCATCAAAAGCGTTAGCCAAGCGACATCATTGGTTGCTGTGGGCGACTTTTTGAAAACGCTGGTCAACTTTTCCGCCGATCCGCTGGGTAATTGAATCGGGGCTAACTAGACTAGGAAATTGCTGCTCTAACTTTTCAAGTTGTAAGTAAGCTGCGTCATAAACAGCGTCGCTTACGCTGGGAGCATCTTTTTCGTAGTATTCCTTGGATCAGCGCTCCAGTTTACGGCGCAGTTCAGCCACCTTTTGGGCGGCCTTTTTTTCGTTCATAGCCTAATTATAAGGCAAGGTCTGTGCGCTAAAAGGACTAGTCGAGGAGTTCTTCTTAGAGTTAATTGATTTTTTGCGGTAACGCTTTTCAAGACTCTGAATCTGTTTCTCAATTTTGACTTCGGCTCGCATTTTACGAAGACGATCCTTGAGCTTAAGTTTAACCTCGCGCGGTGTTAAAGGCGTAACCGTGAGCGGTATTTTGGCAAAATCAGCCGTGCGGTTAACTTTACCTTTCAAAATCGCTAACTCCTGATTTAAGTAATCAATCCGCTGGTCTAAACCAGTTAAACGGATGTAGTTGACTAAAGTTTTAATCAAGATGTAAATTAACAGACCAAAAATCCAGAGAAAAACTCATTCCATGCCGTGGGGCAGTTCGAGGCCAAACACGTAAAAGCAAAAAGGCTGAAAAGGTTGGGTGCAACGTAGCCAAAAATTTGCAACATTTGAACGATGAAAATGTAAATCACGGCCAAGGTGTAAACGCAGTTTAAAACTAACCAAGTAATCATTGACTTGAGTTGCACACGCTTGCGTTTTATTTCAACAAAAAATCAAACCAAAGTGGCTAGCGCCAGAGCCAAGGAGCAGTGTCGGCATGCTAATTCCGATCACACGCCAATTTGAATTCGTAAATCTGGGAGATTATTCATGGTTAGACGGGCCCCTTTTCAAACGTTGAACAACTAAAATTGATATCAACCACCTCAAAACTTGCATCCACCTTCGTCAGCGCGTGGGATAAAGTCCGGAGTATTTCCGTTTCAGAGGATTAATTTTCAAATTTACGCCTACTTCGGTAAAAAGATACTGGTTCATTAATAATAAAGCAATTGCGTCGGGTCCTGACCAAGTGTCATCCCGAATTAGTGTTTCCAGCGTTTTCAATTTGAAAAAGACGAAAGCGTAAAACCGGGTCGGAAATGTAGCGTCTAGTTGAACGCTTGAGCGCTCAAGTTAGGATTTTGTCGGATCAACGCCTTTTTTTAGACCGCTTGGCGTCGGTAAAACGCGTAGCCAAAACAAAGTCATTTTTTTGAGCCTGCTTGGTCAATTTTTGGATGTCGCTTACTTCAAAAAAGTTGGATCCGTCAAACTCAACCACGGCCTGGTACTCCTGAGCTTGGGCGTAGCGCAAACCAATCTTAAAAGCTTGACTGTAACTGGTTGGTAGGGGTGTTGAAAGGTAAGTCATTTTGTTGTTGTCTAACAAATCAATCGTGCGATCGGTAGACCCGTGGTCAACGACTAAATAGTCAACTTTTGGATTGGCCTTTTGGATTTGTTCCACGACTTGTAAAATCGTTTTTTTCAACGTTGACAACCGGGATAACCAACAAAACTTTCATACTTTTATTATAGAAACATTTGCTGAACATTAGTCTATGTCTTTTGGCGCTTTGAAGCATTTTTGTCTTGAATTACAGCGGAACTACAAAACTGCAACCAATAATGTTTGATGTCATCCAATTATTTCGCCCATGATAATTTCGGGCTAAAAACTTGAAGCTTCCCTACCATTGAGGGTTGTCGCTAATTTGTAAATCTTTTAAGTAATCTAACGGAGGTTTAAACTAGAGAACTTAATTCGGTAGCAGTGCAAATAAAGACGTTTGGCTGGTTTACCGCCGTACTTTTTATCGCCTCAAATCGGTTGACCTAGCTCTGCCAAAGTAACTCTAATTTGGTGTTTTCGACCAGTTTTTAACTGCGCGAATTGCTGGCCTTTTCGTTTCAAAAACTGTTTGACTGATCTTTCCCTTGGGCAGCAACTTTTTGGCGACCTTTTTGGCGATCATCTGCCAATTTCAAACTGATCTCTTGGTTAACGGGACGGTCAGTTTTAAGAAGGTAGGTTTTTTCAATTTGATCTTGTTGAGCATTGAGTCTGGTTAAAGCCAATAATTCTTTGCGTAAATAATTAGTCCGGAAGTCTCTTGGTCTAGCCGACCAACGTGAGAAGGACGAAAACTTGAGTTGCCTTAAAACGTAAGTAAGTTAAAACTTGCTCGTCCAAGTTATCGCTCTTTCCGTGAACAATTAACCCGGCCGGTTTGCTAACGACTAAAATGTTTTGATCTTCGTAAACAAGTTTAAAAGTTGGTGGACGCCGAAGAAAAGATTTAGGCGAAGCGTCGGCTTTTTAAGACCGTAAACAACAATTAAATCTCCGCTTTGTAGTTGGTAGTTTTTGCAACTTGGCGTTGACTATTTAAAGTTAAGTCGCGCTGACGAAAAAGCCGCTCAATCCGACTGACTGGTACGTCGGGCAACATTTTCCGTAAAAACTTAAATAGCGTGCGACCTTCGTCATCAGAGTTGGCGGTTCATTTTAACATCACGATTAAAACTACTTTAAAAAGGTTAATTTGGCCGTAATAATACGATGGAGCAAGTGACGGGAATCGAACCCGCATCGTCTGGTTGGAAGCCAGAAATTCTAGCCATTAAACTACACTTGCGGAAAGAACTTTTCCATTATAGCACCAATTTAATGCTCGCGCATGAATTGCTCAACCAGCGCTAAAACTTCTTTTTCACTCGCACAAACAAGCGATTTTTGGGCTAATTTAACCGCTTCAACTTGGGTCAGACGGGCGATTTGTTGGCGAGCCGTCAAAATTGATTCGGCCCCCATTGAAAACTCATCTAAACCAAGGCCAATTAAAATCGGAATTGCCCTTTGTCGCCAGCCATCTCACCACACATACCAACCCACTTGTTGTGTTTGTGACCGCCCTCAATCGTAGCCCTAATTAAATGCAAAATCGATGGGGTTGAGCGGTTGGTAAAGGTAGCGACTTTTTGGTTCATGCGATCGTGGGCCATGCTGTACTGAATTAAATCGTTGGTACCGATTGAAAGAAAATCAGCGTGGCGGGCAAACTGCTCCGATAAAACTGCCGCGGCTGGAATTTCAACCATCATTCCAACTTGAATTCGCTTGGCCACCTTTGTGCCCGCTTTAACTAGCGAGTTGTAAACGCTTTGGTAAATTTTCTTAGCCGCTAGAAATTCTTCTAACGTAGCTATCATCGGAAACATAATCGCCAAGTTGCCGTGGATCGAAGCACGAATTAAAGCTCTAAGCTGGGTTCGGAAAATATCGGGCTTGTCTAAAGAAAAACGGACCGCTCGATTACCCAGGAAAGGATTGTCTTCGACCGGGAACTTGTGATAAGCCAACGTCTTGTCGCCTCCGATGTCAAGCGTGCGTACCACCACTGGTCGGGGCGCCATTTTTTTTAAAATTTGCCGGTAAATCTTGTACTGCTCTTCTTCGCTTGGCCAATGTTGGCTGTGCATGTAAATAAACTCTGAGCGAAAAAGTCCAATCCCTTCGGCGTCGTTAGTTAGAACTTTCTCAAGATCCTCCAAAGAACTGATGTTAGCCGCTAACTCAACTTGATGGCTATCTAACGTGCAAGTTTTTTTGCCGCGAAACTTCTCTGCGCTAGCGCGTTGAACTTCCGCCGCAATCATTTTAGTTTGCAGACGTTTTTTTTCCTCAAGCGTTGGTTTTACAATCACCATGCCAGTTTCGCCATCAATCGCGACTGGATCGCCAGTTTTTATTTTCTTGAGTAAATTGCTAACGCCAAGCACAGCCGGAATTTGGCGGGCTCGGGCAATAATTGCCGCGTGGGAAGTTTGACCACCAATTTCGGTGGCAAAAGCTAAAACTTGATCGTTCATTTGAGCGCTTTGGGAAGGTGTAATGTCGTGGGCCACAATTACAACTGGTTTTTTGATTTGCGAAAGATCTACCCGCTTAACACCTGCCAGCGCAAAAGCGATTTGATTAGCAACATCCTTAATGTCGCTCGCTCGCTCGCGCATGTAAGCGTCTTCCATGTTTGCAAAAAGCGTCACCCACTTGCTGCTAACTTGGTCAAGCGCTCAAAGTGCATTGGTCTTTTTGTCTTTGATTAAAGTTTCAACTTCGCCTAACAAACTTGGATCTTGAGCAATTGAGCGGTGAGCCTCTAAAATGTCGGCTTGCGAAGTATCTGATTGAGCCCGGCTCTGTTTTTCTAAAACGCTAATTTGGTTAACGATTTGCTTGACCGCTTGGCGAAAGCGAGTTATTTCGGTTTGACTATCAGCCGGAGAAGCGGTAATTTTTAATTTTTGCTCGCTTAAAACGAGCGCATTTCCCACCGCGATACCATTTGAACTTCCGATTCCCTTCAGTACCATAGTCTGCTTAAATGAGACGGTTTTCTTGCATCGCCTTTTTAATTGCCACGATCGCCTGGTCAGCATCGTCCCCAAGCGTTTCCACGCGAACTACGTCGCCCTTTTTCACGCCTAAAGCCATCACATTCATTATGGACTTCAAGTTACCATTGCGCTCGTTAGCACCAATCGTAGCGTCGCTTTTAAACTTTGAAGCCACTCCGACCACTAGCGCAGCCGGTCGAGCGTGCAACCAACTGGATCAATAATTTTTGCTTCAAAAGATGCCATATTTCCTTCTTTTCCGCTGAACTACTAGGTTTGAAAAAATTATAACAGACTACATAGCCGGTGCAAAAAAGAGTGCTAAGACGCTAATGAATCAGCGACGCAAGCGTTTTTGTTTTAAATCACTTAACTCAACAAACTCGAAAGACGGCGGTAATGCTCAATTAAAGCTCCCACTTGTTGAGCGGCTTCTCCCTGCACTAAGGCGCTGCATTCAAACTGGGAGTTCATGGAGCGAAAATCAAAGTTGAATGTCCCAAGGTAAGCGTACTGGTCGTCAAACAAACCAATTTTAGCGTGCAAAATCATCTCGCGTGCCTGGTAGACTTTGACGCCATAAGGTTTGAGTTGACTAAGCCAAAAAAGCGTGGCCGTGTAAATACTCTTTTTATCGGGCAAACCAGGAATAAAAATCTCCACTTCCACGCCACGTAAAGTCGCCGCTTTAAGAGCTCCGAGCAAAGCGTGGGTTGGAATGAAATAAGGAGTGACAATTTGAATTTTTTGTGAGCGTTAAAAATCCAACTCACAACCGAACTTTCCAGCGGATTATCGTCAATTTCAGGTCCATCTTCCACTAACACGGCCAAGAATTCCCGCCACTTTTGTCTTCCAAAAGGTAAGACTCAAGCGGCTCTAGGGCGGACCAATCGAATTCCAATCGCCCAAAAAAAGCAGCGAATAAGAACGAACGATTGGACCGGTAATCCGCGCCTTGTAATCTAGTCAAACGCCAAAACGCTTGTCTAGGTTAGCGTATTCATCGCCGATGTTAGCTCCGCCGGTGTGAACAATTCGGCCGTCAATAATGATTAGTTTGCGGTGGTTGCGGTAAGTGTTGTTTGATCCTATGAAAGGAAAGTGAATCCGGTTCAAAATCCGAATTTCTACTCCTTGCTGACGTAAAAATTTCATTTCGTACCACGGCAAGCCCCAACGCCCAATGTCATCAATGATCATGCGTACTTTGACTCCAGCGCGCACTTTTTCAACGATTAGCGCCCGGAACTGGTCGTAAATTTCGCCAGCTTTAATGATGTAGTAATTAACGTGAATAAAATGCTGGGCCTTTTTGATGTCCGCAAAAATTTGTTCAAAACTTTGGGGCCCGCTCGCAAAAACTTCAAAATTACCCCGGTAAATACCGCGGTTAGAAAGTTTGCTTTGGTTATTAAAAAGTTCCTGACGCGTTGGTAAGGAAGTGTTTAAATCGGTGATTTCGTGTTTAAAATTTTGCTTTTGGCGGTAAATATCTAAACTGGTTCGTTCCGAATAACGTAGTCCGAAGAGCAAAAAAAGAAGTGGTCCGACCAATGGCAAAAGAATAAACACTAGCAGTCAAGATAATTTAACGTATTTGTTGCGGCGCTGACTAAAAAGCGCAAGACCTGTCACAACCGATAAAACGTAAATTAAAACTACGCCGCTAGCCCACGGCGAAACGCCTTGCTGAGCCAAAAAATAAACTAGGTAAATACCACCTAGAAACAAAAACAGCAAAACGAAATAAATGCCCGTTGTTCTTAGCCCGCGTCTTAAGTAATGCATACCCTCATAATTATAAAATCTTCCTAATTAGCCAGGGGCTAAAAAAAATGGCGGGCCAGAGAGGGCTCGAACCTCCACATCACGGAAGTGATCTACGTCCTTAGCAGGGACGCCTCTTAACCAATTTGAGTACTGACCCGGAAAATAATTACTTACATGATACTACAAACCCGCTGCCGGACCAGGCTTAGGGCCGCAAAAAAAACCACCCGGTGAGTGGTGGTCCTCACTAAGAAGTGGCCAAATCAAGAGTACATCAAGGGAATGCTTTAAACCTAGGCTCTAACTTAACGCTGATGGCTAAATAGACCAAGGCAACGATAGGGATATAACGGACAAATAACTACTTTAATTGAACTCTAAGATAAGAATGAAAAGCGAGTAGGAGTAACGAATAAGCCGTCTAGTTTGATTTGGCACCCATTTTCTTAGTGCCCCTTCATTATAGACAAACTGAAAACTGGAAATTTATATTCCCAATTTTGGAAATTTTGCTAGATAACTCCGATCGACGAAAGGATGCCGATTGAAATACCAAATAGAACCAAAGTGGCCACCGCATCAATAACAGTTGTAATCAGCGGACCCGATAAAAGCGCCGGATCAAGACCGACTTTCTTAGCTAAAAGCGGGATGATTGAACCGACGGTTTTCGCAATCACAATCACGATCCAAAGCGCTAACGAAGAGGTGAAAGCCAGCAGGATAAAATCGCTGTCGTGAATATCGCCCGAAATTGAGTAGTAAATGATTAGCCGCACAAAGTTAAAAATAGCCAAAGAAAAACCGATCAGCATCGAAACAAGTAGTTCTTTGCAAACGACTTTCAAATAATCTTTGGTCGTAATGTCGCCAACGGCTAAACCTCGGATTACCAAAGTGGATGTTTGCGTGCCAGCATTTCCAGCCGCGTCCATCACGACAGGGATAATCGCGACTAACGCCGAAGTTAAGACCGAACCAAGTCGCAACTGGGAAACATTTTTGAAAATGTCAATAAAAATTGAAGCTACCGTTGATGAAAGCATCAAAATTAAGAGTCAAATCATCCGGAACGGTAAGTGGTAAAAACCGACGTTTCGGTGTAAGTTTTTTTCCTCAGTCCCACTAACTCCAGCAAACTTACGAAAGTCGTCGATGGCAATCTCTTTAATTACGTCAATCATGTCGTCGGCAAAAACCATTCCAACCACCTCTTTTTGGGTGTTTAAAACTGGTAGAACCGACATGTCTTGCTCAGCAAAAATAATCGCAGCGTCTTCTTTGTGGGTAGTTGTACGGAGTTCGGTGCTAACTGGGCGGACGAGTTTTTGAATCTTCGTGTCAGCTTTAGCAAAGACAAGATCTTCCAAAGCCACGTAACCAACCAGTTGGTTGCGCGCATTAACGACGCAAAAATAGTGGGCTAGCCGAGCTTCGCTTTTTTCTTCTTTAATTGTTTCAAGCGCTTTCTTAGTCGTGAAAGTTTGACGCAGCAAAACGATGTCAACCGACATAATTGAACCGATTTGATTGTCGTGGTAGCGGAGAATTTTGTTGATGCTCTCCTTAGTCTCTTTGTCGGTTGCTAGCGAAAGAATTCGCTTAGCTAGTTCAATTGGCACCTCTTCAACAAGGTCGGCAATGTCGTCGGTGTAAAGTTCGCCCACGATAGTTTTAATTTCCGAATCGGTAAAAGAACTGACTAACTCCTCTTGGAAATCAGGGTCAAGCGCAGCAAAAATGTCCGACTGACTAGTCGTGTTTAAAAGTCGAAAGTAGAGCACTCGTTCGGTCGGAGTGAACTCTTTGAGCATTTTAACTATGTCGGCAACGGGAGTAACTTTGGTGATTTTACGAATTTGCGGAACATTTTTGGCTTTGATGGCGGCTTGTAAAGTCATTGGTGGCTCGTTTAACTGAGATACTCGGTTAACTTTTCTTGGAACTCACTAGATTTACAACCACAAACTTACTTTTGAGCGTAAAAGTGATCGCTCCCGAAGTTTCCGAAACCACGATTGTTAAGGCGTCGGTGCTTTCAGAAATGCCTAGCGCGGCACGGTGACGCGCTCCAAAGCGGTTACTAATTGACTTGGAGGTGATTCGGTAGTAAGTCGCAGCGTACTTGATTTTGTTGTCTTGGATAATAATCGCGCCATCGTGAAGAGGAGAGTTTTTGTTAAAAATAGCCAAAATTAAAGCCGAGGAAATGTTAGCGTCTAACTTCACGCCGTCAGTGCGATAGTTGTCAAGCGTGTCTTTGTTAATGATGGAAATAATCGCCCCGACTTTGTTGCGTGAAAGTTCCACTACTGCGTCGTTAATTTGGTGAACTAAACGAATTCGTGAAGACTCGCCGAGTGTTTTGTAGTTGGGCTTAAAGTGGTGCTCACGTGCCCACTTAATGATCCAAGGCAAAAGTTGCACCACCATAATCACAACTAGCAGCGCAATTACGACTATTCCAATTACTTTGAAATTTTGTTGGTCACTCACTTTTAAACTAAGTCTTCTCGCCCTCGAATTACTACCATTATATGTTTTTTAATCGGTTTTTTGCAAACTGGACAAAGACGGCGTTTTTAAAGGGCGTTTTTCCAAAAAATCAGCGATATAACGAACGTTTTGCTCCGATAATTTGCTTGGATGGGTAGTTTTTTCCAAAAATTTTCCGCCCACTAAATCAAAACCGAGTTAAGCGCTCGCGTGAAGGAATTAAGATCTTCAATTTCAAAAGCAACGGTTTTAATTTGGGGAGCAATTTTGCGAATCTGCTCGGATGCGCAAACGTTTAACGCCTCGCTGGCACAGAAAAGGAATTTCGGTCGTAGTTGCTCAAGTCAAATTAGTCGAAAAGATTTGGAAGCAAAAAAAGCGATTCGAACGCCTTGCTTTTTGAGAAGCAAGACATTTTGCCTAAGTTTACCTCACTCGCGAACTTTAGCCAGTAAATGGTCGGCAAAAATCAAAACCACTTGGGTAGGCAAAACATCCATACTCTCAAGTCGTCGCATGAAGATGCGAGCGTCAAAATCGGTGGTTAAAATTTGCGGAGCGTAAAAAAAGGCCAGACTAGTTCGTGAAGTTAACTTGCTCAGCGATGTGAAGGCGACGTAACGGTCAAAAACTCTCTGTCAACCCAAAAAGTTGATGTATTTGTTGACCGTCTCTTTCAAATCTGAGTAATCAACTTTTTCAGTTCTGACAAAGTTTAAAACGGTTTGACCTTTCTTAAGGTCATAAAGCGGCACGAAGTAGTTAACAAAGTTATCCAAACCAATGCGCTTATCCAGCAAAGAAAGTTCACGGGTTTGGTTAACAATTTTTCGTTCAACCACAGGGTCAAAAAGCTGAACCACGTTTTCGCGGTTTTTGCTGAAATTGGCCAGGGCAAAGTTAGCCATGTCGTTGAGCTGTCAAATCGATTGCGATTGCAAACCGTAAAAAGCAACTCCCGCGTAAATTTTAACGGGGACCTTTTCTTCCCAAGAAGTTAAGTAGGTAGTTGAGCGACGTTTCACGATTTTTTCCAACGTAAATAAAGCGTCTTGCGGACTTCGATCTGAAGACGCGTTGCCCGTTAAACTAAAGCGGTAGTCGGGTTTGGCGCTCAGGGGTAGAAAAAAACCGTAACGTTTTTGGTCAGCACGAAACAAAATCGCCTCGCTGGGAAAAGCCTTTTCAAAGTCTAATAAAACGCTCTCGCGAATTTCCAAGTTTTTTTCGATCGAGCGTAAAGGCGGATAACGGAAAACGAAAATGCCGTAAATACCAAAATTAACTTTTTGTTCGCTAATTAATTGCCCAATTGCAACATCGCGTAAGCTAGTTCGGTAGTAACGCGAAAAATTAAAGTTAACTGCTTGGTACAAAATGTTGGCCGAAACTAAAAAGTTGATTGCCAAAACTAAAAACGAATAAACCACGAAAGCGGTTAAAAATGGAAAGAAGTGAATTTGCGCGATTTTTTGTCAACCAACTTGGTAAACCTGTTGCCAAACTATGAGTGTGACGGCGCTGACCAATAAGCAAGCATTGATCACCCAGGCGTTGTAAGAATACTTGTTTTTTTCAAAATTTAACGATTTGACCAACGATCAGCCGAGCGCAAACCAAATAAGTGTTAAGTAGATTAAAAGGTCAATCTCGTACGCAACCAAGTAGTAAACAAAAGGCGGCAAAACCGCTCAACTAGCTACTAAAGCGCTTTTCACGAAAAGCAGCGTTAAGCCTACAACTACAAAAAGCGGCGTAGCGTATCCAGGTGAAATCGCCCGGGCAATCAAAGCAAAAACGATTACGAAAAAGCCGTGCAAAACGCCTTCCGCCATGTCTTTGACCGCGTCGTAAATTTTCCAAGCAAAAACGGTTTTGCTAGCCGAATTTTTTCAACCACGATGTAAGAAGCGAAGAAAAAAATAACTAACAGAAATATTAGGCCGATTTGGGAAAGAGCGAACACTCCCCTATTATAAGTTGACTAAATTAGAAACTTAAATTTGCTGAATCAAATTGTTTTCGCGTCAAAGTTCGTAAAATTCGCTCAGCACTAACTCAATCTTGCCTTCGTTTTTAAATGTTTTGACGATCGTAACATCAACCATGTCGCCGATAACAAAGCGACGTTTATTGCTTCGCAAAATTAGTCCATTCTCTTCCACGCTGTACTTGCCGTCTAACAAAGATGAGAGGTGAACTAGACCGCCAGCTTTGTTAGGAAATTCCACGAAAAAACCAAACTTGCTAATCGTAGTAATTTGACCGGTGAAAGTGCGACCGATTAATTTTGAGTAAAACTCGGCTTTCTTGATGTCATCAACTCTGCGCTCTAATTCCATGGCGCGCTGCTCGGCCAAAGAGCAGTGCTGAGCAATGTCGTCCAATATTTCTCGGAAATGCCCGCTCGCTTTGGGGTCTTTCTCCACGAAGTAACGCCGCAGCATGCGGTGAACCATTAAGTCGGGGTAGCGCCTGATCGGGAAGTAAAGTGGGTGTAGTAAGTTGAAGCCAAACCAAAGTGACCGATGTTTTGAGCCGAATAAACCGCTTTGGCCATCGTGCGAAGCATCATCACTTTCATAAAATCGTCAAATCTGAGCGCTTTAATTTGGCGGATGGCAAGCGCAAACTCGGCCGGAATTGCATGGCGCGGAATTTTAACATCAAGCTCCAAAACCCGTACCACGTTTTCTAAGTTAGTCAACTTCTCTAAGTCGGGTTTGCTGTGCACGCGGTAAATAAAAGGCATTTCTAGTTTAGACACGTGCTGAGCAATCATTTCGTTAGCGCGTACCATGAAGTCTTCAATTAGCATTTCTGACTTGTCGCGTTCACGGGCAACAATGTCAACTGTTTTGCCAAGCTCGTTCACAATGATTTTTGACTCTTCAATTTCAAAATCAATGTAACCTTCCGACTCTTTCTTACGGCGAATCACACTAGCCAACTCAAGCGCTTGATCGAGCATTTTTTCTAATTCCGGTTCGTGCAGTTTTTCCTCACCGCGGTAGTAATTATTAACCGCCTGGTAAGTTAAACGTTTTTTGGACTTAATGACCGCTGGGCAAATTTGGTATTTAAGTGTTTCGCCGCGGTGATCAATTTCCATTTCAATCGCTAAAACTAACCGATCCACGTCAGGATTGAGCGAACAAATGCCGTTTGATAACTCAAATGGCAGCATTGGGATAACCCGGTCAACCAGGTAAACCGATGTGCCGCGCTCAAAGGCATCGTGGTCAAGCGGAGTGTTTTCGGGTACGTAGTAGGCTACGTCGGCAATGTAAACACCTAACCAAAAAGTCCCCTCTTTAGTTTTGCTTACCCAAATGGCATCGTCAAAATCTTTGGTGTCATCACCATCAATCGTCACGATTAGTTTTTCGCGTAAATCTAATCGACCTTCCAAATCTTTTTCCAAAACGTGAGTCGGCAACTTTTGCGATTGGTGACGAGCCGCGGTTGAAAAGCGATAGGGAACGTTAGCGTCTTCAATCGCAGATAAAATGTCTATCGCTACGTCATCGGCTTTTCCGATGATACGCACTAATTCGATCAAAACTTCGCGCGGATTAACTTCCAAAACTTTGACTTTAATTTGGTCGTTCAAGGAAACAAGCGGTTTTTTCACAAATCGAAAAGGCCCGCGGATTTTGCTATCAAGCGGTTTAATGCTTAAAAAGTCGTTTTCCAAAATCACTTGGCCCACAAAAAATTCTTTGTTGCGTTTAACCACTTCCAAGATGTAACCTTGGTAAAGCTGGGTCTGTTTGTTTTGACTCACGTTGCGCACATCTTTAAAGTAGCGCACTTTTACCATGTCGCCATTTAAGGCGTTGCCGCTGTCGCGGTTTAACACAAAAACATTTTTCTCCTCGGCTTTGACAAAACCATAACCTCGGTTTGACCCCGAACTGTAAACGCCCTCAAGTTCGCCGAGAAACTGCGGAACAAAGTATTCCTGATCATAAGTCAAAAAGATATCGTGTCGTTCAACCAGATGGTTTAACGCCCGCGATAAAGAACGGTTTTGCTCGCGAGATACGTTCAACTTACGAGCCAAAAAACTAAAAGAACTAACGCCAGAATTTTTGACGGTTTGGTAAATCAGATCTAAACTAATAGCCATTTAATGTAGTGCCCTTATAACTAACGAGATCACCAAAAGCGCCAGACCCAGCCCAAACATTAACCATTTGAGTAACTTCTTGGACCCGCGTTCTTTGGAAATTTTAAAAAGATCCAAATCGCTCGAACCAACGATCGCTCCCGAAAAAGCGTTTGAATCCGGTGCCATCATGAGAGAAACGATCAAAATTACGAATGATAGGGCGAAAAGTATCCAAACTAAAGCAATGATTGCCATCTTATTTTACCCTCCGTTTAAATTATAAAACCGCCATTAGTACCCAACCGCCAATGTAGATACTCGCGATTAGCGAAGGAACAACCAAATAATAGCGTTTTTTCTTGACAAAGTTCAAAAATGTTGCTTGGAAAGCGAGCAGAATAATCATGATGGAGGTTTGTAAACTGAGCGGCAACAGAGCGCTAACGTCTGGATTTTGGTTGAAAATCGCGTCTTTAGTGTAAATCATGTCTCCGACAAATGGAATCGCCAAGTTGAATAAGTGCGAACCAATAATCGAAAGCGTCGCAGCCGCTAACAATCGTTTACGAAGCATTAAAACAAACACAGAAGCCTCGGGCAAAGAAGTGCTAATTGAAAGAAACACGCCACCAACTACGTTGGAAGTTAAGTTGTACCCGTCGGCCATCGATTGGGCTACCCAGTTTAAAACTAAAGCTCAAACAATTAAATTCAGACCTCAAAAGACGAAGAAAAAAGTTGCCTTCTTTAACGAAATATCCTTACTTTTATAAATTGCCGGTTCATCGTCGTTATCCCCATACTTGAGTGAAACTCAAAGCGAAATAACCCAGAAAAGAAAAAAGAGAAGCGGCACAATTCCGATTGCAAACCGACCTGGCGTCCCGATTACTACGTCGCGGTTGACAGCCACCATCACCGTAAAAAAAACAATCGCTCCGGCCGACATCCAGAGCGAAATTTTAGCGTAGTGGTTTAGGTGTTTTAAAAACATGGAACGCACAAAGATAATCGCTGATACGGCCACTAAAAAAATGGAAAAAGAATTGGAACCCATGTCATCGGCGAGGCCGATCTCGGGTTTGCCGAGCAGCGCCGAACTAATTTCGGTAACTAGTTCGGGAGTTGAGGTAATTACGGCCACAAAAGTGCCGCCCAAAAATGAATCGTTCAAATTGCTCTTGTTGGAAATTACGCCCAAGTTTTGAACTAACCTAAACGAACACCAAACTAGCACGCAACTTACCAAGAGAAACCATAGAACTGATAACTTGCCGCCTAATGATCAGCTCGAGATTCAATCGGAAATAACCGCCATGGGTAGATTATACAACCAGGAATTAATTTTTACCGGCTGCGTAAAGGCGGCGTAGTTTAATCAAATAATGGTTAGCAGCCGAGCGACTAATTTTGTTTTGGTGCTGACTGTTGTAAAGCAGAACTAGTTCGCTGAGCGACAAATAAGGGTTAGTTTTTTTGAGTTCAAAAAACTTCCAAGCCTTGGCAGGGAAGTTTGCTCGACCGGCAAATTTTTGAGCCTTTTTAAAACTGCTCAGAAAAACTTGGTTGGCCTTGGCTAAACGGGCTAAGTTGTAAGTATCAAGGTTAGAGTAGCGATTAAAATAGTTAACGTAATCGCGTTCAATTCGGTGGTCTTCAAACTCTAAGACCGCCGAAAAAACGTGGATTGACTTTAAAAAATCGGCGATTTCTTCGGCCTTTTTTAAGTAAAGAACTGGTCTTTCTCGGCGCTTAATCAACTGAAAAGGAAAAGCGTGCTGGTTTAAAAAACCGAGTAACTGGCGTGCTAGCGCCCAAGATCGAACTTGCATTTCTAAGTGGTACCAACGCGAAGTTAGCTTGGAAATCGATCCGCCACTCACAAAAACGCCCGCCAAAAAATAACTTGGGTAATCGCTAAAAGTTAGTTTTTTTAACTTGTCAATCTCTTTGATCGTTAAAACGTTAGGCGCACTGTGACTTACCAAAACGGGACTTTTTTGCAAAACTTGCTCTAGCGCTTGGCGAAGAGCAGAATTAAAAATTTTTAAACGGCAAATTGATGGCCAAGGTTGACTAATTAAGTTAGTTAAACCGAGCACAAAAGCGCCTAGCTCTGACTGAGCAAAGTCTTGGCTGACAATTTCCATTTTAACGCGCTGGGTAAATGACTCCACGCTGTCCTCGATTCCGGGCGCCAATTAAATACGGTTAGCTAAAATTTTGCCCACGATTACGCCGTCAGCGACGGCTGTCGCGATTTGTCTAACTTCTTTGGAGCGCACATCGCCAACCGCGTAAATACCGGGAACTTTCGTTTCCATGTAATGGTCAGTTTCAATGAAACCAACCGGGTCGCTCACACCAAGGTGAGCCACGAGTTGACTGTTAGGTATGTGGCCGATGTAAGGAAAAACGGCGCTAATGTTCATTTTGACATCCTGACCGTCAACAGTTGCCTCGATCGCTTCTAACTGATCTTTGCCGATTAAACGTTTAATTTCTCCCGACGTAAAAATTGTCAAATTCTTTTTGTGCGTGGCATCTTGGATCAACTTTTTTTCGGCGATTAATTCCTCGGGTTTACGAACAAAAACGTAAACGTGGCTAGCGACCGAAGTTAAGTAGGCTGCTTCTTCTAAAGCCGAGTTGCCGCCGCCAATTACTGCCATCGGCTGATCTTTAAAAAGCGGTCCGTCGCAAATAGCGCAGTACGAAACGCCGCGGTTTTCAAACTCCGTAATTCCGACGATGCTAGTTGGAATGCGCTCGGTCATACCGGTTGAGATTATGACCGCTTTAGCGCTCAAAGTGGTTTGATCTGACAAAGTTACCACTTGACGCTGAGGCCCTTGCGAATCAACTCGCATAACTTTGCCGTATTTGTAAAGAGCGCCAAAAGCTTGAGCATGGTTAAACATGCGCAGCGATAAATCTGGTCCTTCAATTAACCGCTCTCCGCTCCAATTTTCAATTTTGAAAGTTTTGACCATTTTTCCGCCCGGTGCGCCTTGTTCAATAAAAACCGTTTTAAGGTTAGCTCTTGAAGTGTAAATAGCCGCGCTTAAACCGCCTGGTCCGCCGCCAATAATGATCACATCGTATTCAACTGGTTTGTTTTTGCCCATCTTAACCCACTTGCTCATCGCTGGAAGGTTTTAACTTCGGCTTTTTGAGTTCGGCATTAATTTCCCGCTTAGACCACTTAGTTGAGTCTTGAACTGGAATTCAAAGACGAACTCTTTTTTCAACTTGCCGACCAAAGAAAATGTACCTCGGCCACGTTTGGGTCTCAGGACCCCACAAAATGTACTTATGGCGCGGTTTAATCGCAATGATCAGTTCGTACTCTTTTTTAAAGGACATTAAAATCGCATCGGGCAGTAGTTTTTCAACCCATGGGTAAAACGGTCTTGACAAAAACTGGTACCAAATTACGAAAAACATGCCCACGCAAATCATTAGTAAAGCAACCACAAACGAAATTGGTACGTTGCCAATTCGCATAATGTCTTTTGGGTCCCGAATCGGTTCCATCGCCGCGCGAATTACTCCGTAGACAACAAAGTAAAGACCGCCCGTGACGCCCGGACGCAAGTAGTTTTTGTTAACCAGCACCCAAACTAGTAGCACGTACCCGATGAAGTTAGCAAACGATTCATAGAGAAAAAGTGGTGCCCGGTAAGCGTGTTCAATGTACATGTGCGACTTAATGCCGATTCAGTCAAGTCAATTGAGTGAATCGCCGCTTACCTCTAATCCGTAAACTTCGTGGTTAGCAAAGTTGCCTCAGCGACCGATTGTTTGACCAATTAATACGGCCGGCACGATCAAACCAAAAGCAGTTCGCATGTCAATCAGACGGCGTTTGGTGTAAGCGTAAGGCAAAACAGCTAGCGTAGAAAAGACCACTCCGCCGTGAATTGACATCCCTTGGAAAACGAAAAATCTAGATCAAGCTTCCGGGTTAGAAAAGGCGTACCACAAACGAGCCCCGAGAATGGCGCTGGGTATCGCGATGATCAAAATTACTTGGAGAATTTCCCACGAGTAACGTTGGCGTTTCCAAAAGTAGGCTACCGTCAAAAAAGAAGCTATCACGCCTAACAAAATTGTGATGGGATAAGGACTTAAAAAACCGATTTTCCAAATCGGTTCGCCTCTTTTTCAAGATCCGTCTAAATACATTAGTGCTCCCCTTTTTGACGTTTAGTGATTGTTTCTAGCGGATTAATCCCGTCTTTTTTGGCAAGGTAAACATTTGCAGCCGCCTCAATTAAAGTTGCCGAAGAGCGACCTTGGTAAATGGGAATTTTAACTTTTGGCAAAGTCGTCTGCAAAACTTCGTAACGCAAATTTTGAGTGCCTAAACGGTCAAATTTCTGGAGGCTGTCGGGCACGACTAATTCTACCACGAAGTCAATCGTGGTTGATTCCTTGACAACTTTAAACCCGTACACGTGACCAATGTCAACTAAACCGATGCCGCGGGCTTCCAAAATGCCGCTCGTAATCGGAGCTGACTCGCCAATAATTTGCCGCCCAATTCGTTTGACAATTACGGTGTCATCGGAAATAAACAAGTGACCGTTTTGAATTAGTTCCAAAACCGCTTCCGATTTACCAATGCCGGATTTACCGGTGATTAAAACTCCCACGCCGTTGACAATCATGAGCGATCCGTGAACGCTTTGACTGGGTGCAAAGTAAGTTGCTAGGTAAAGTCCGATCGTCGAAATCACGCCTGACAAGTGGTGTTTAACTTGGCTAACGGGGATTTTGAAGCGGTTAGATTGTTCAATGATTCAGCGCAAAGACTGACCTTTGACGCCCGAGGAAAGAATCACGAGCGGAGTTTGGGTGGATAAAACGTTGCCAAGCGCTTGAACGGCCTTTTGAGGACCAATTTTTTTCAATCAGTCGTTTTCCTTGGTACCTCAACCGATGATGTGGGCTTCCTGGTGAGCATTAGCAAAACCCATTAGTTCTAGACCAGCCCTGTTAATGGCGGCTCCGCGCACAATTCGGTCCAAGTCTAAATCAGCTTTTTGGTTAATCAGTTCTAAGTCAAAAGTTTCAATGACTTCGCGTGATGTTAATGGTTTTTTATTTGCCGTCATGCAAAATCTCCCGCAAATACTTAGCGGTGTGCGATTGCTCACTCGTAGCAACTTGCTCGGGAGTGCCTCTGGCTACCACTAAGCCGCCCTTGTCTCCGCCGTCGGGTCCTAGGTCAATTATATAATCACACGATTTAATCACATCTAGATTGTGTTCAATTACCAAAACCGTGTCACCGCCGTCCACAATTCGACCTAAAACTTTGATTAACTTTTTAACGTCCCACTGGTGCAAACCGGTGGTTGGTTCGTCCAAAATGTAAATTGTTTTGCCGGTCGGTTTTTTTTGCAAAAAAGTCGCCAGTTTAACCCTCTGGGCTTCGCCACCCGATAAAGTTGTGGCGCTTTGACCCAGTTTGATGTAGCCTAGTCCCACGTCAATAATCGTTTGAAGTTTGTGTTTGATTTTAGGGCGGTTGGTAAAAAATTCAAAAGCTTCGTAAACTCGCATCGCCAAAACATCGGCAATTGACTTATTTTTGTACTTGGCCTCCAATGTTTCGTGGTTATAACGTTTACCATCGCAAATGTCGCATAAAACGTAAACGTCGGGCAAAAAGTGCATTTCAATTCGGAGTAGACCATCGCCTTGGCATTTCTCACACCGACCTCCATCAACGTTAAAAGAAAAACGTCCCTTCTGGTAGCCGCGAGCTCGGGCAACTTGGGTTTGGGCAAAAACATCGCGGATGTCGTCAAAAACGCTCGTGTAAGTGGCTGGGTTAGACCGAGGGGTTCGGCCGATTGGCGACTGCGAAATCGGCACAACTTTGTCTACAAATTCAATTCCCTTGAGTTTGCCAAACTGACCCGGCGCCATGAAAGGATTAGTCAGACGTTGAATTAATGCTTTGGCGAGGATTTCATTAACTAGGGTCGATTTACCCGAACCCGAAACTCCCGTCACGCCAATTAGTTTACCGAGCGGAAATTTGACGTTAATTCTTTGGAGATTATTTTCACGCGCGTCTTTAATTTCCAAAACTTGCCCGTTGCCCGAGCGACGGTAAGATGGGGTTTCAATTTTAAGTGCACCCGTTAAAAACGCTCCGGTAACCGATTCGGGCGATTTTTTGATTTGCTCAAGATCGCCTTGGGCCACAATTTGTCCGCCCTCGTCGCCTGCTTGAGGACCAATGTCAACGATGTAATCAGCCGAGCGAATCGTTTCTTCATCGTGCTCAACAACAATTAAAGTGTTGCCGATGTCAACCATTTTTTTTAGCGCGGTAATTAAACGCCGGTTATCTTTTTGGTGTAATCCAATCGAAGGCTCATCTAAAACGTAAAGCACGCCAGTTAAGTTGGAGCCAATTTGAGTCGCTAGACGGATTCGCTGCGATTCACCACCCGAAAGCGTTTCGGCCTTGCGGTCCAAAGACAAGTACTCTAAACCAACGTTAATTAAAAATTCCAGTCGGTGAGTGATTTCGTTTAAAACTAAGCGCGCCACTTTTTCTTCGTAAGGCGAAAGTTCAAGTTGCAAAATAAATTCGAGTGCTTTTTCAATCGGCAAAGTGGTCAACTGGTGAATGTTTAAATTGCCAATTTGAACTGCTAAACCAAAAGTATTTAAGCGCGCTCCGTAGCAAACGTCGCACTCGCGATCTGACATAAAAGTGCTTTTGTACCATCCGCGGATTTGTTCCGAACTAGTGTTCAAGTAACGGCGTTCAATTTTAGGTATCAGCCCTTCAATGTAGCCGTTTTTTTGGTGTCTAATTCCGCTGCGCGAAACCAAATCGTAATCAATCGCTTCTAGCGATCCGTGCAGAATAATTTCCCAATCGTTTGAACTTAAATCTTTGAGAGGCGCGTCTAAACTAATGCCGTAAAAATCTAGCATCGCTTTGAACTCTTGCCAGTCTAAGTTCTCCGAATCAACTAAGTTTTGGTAAAACTTGATGCCGCCCTGACGAATGGAAAGACGACGATTAGGAATTAGTTTGTCCACGTCAACGGCTAACTTTAAACCTAGTCCTTTGCAGCCTTGGCACATTCCTTGGGGAGAGTTAAACGAAAAAAGTCGCGGCTCAACTAATGGCATATTAAAATCACAAACCGAACAAGAGTGGTACTTTGAAAAAGTTTGTCTGTTCTTGCCATCCGCACTTTCGACTAGCATTAAACCTTTGCCGTGCTCCAAAGCAATTTCAATCGCTTCGCTAACTCTCGGACGTGTTTCAGGAGTAAGACTAATCCGGTCAACGACGATTTCAATGTTGTGGCGACGGTTTTTAGGTAAATTAATTTCTTGGTCAAGGTCAAGCATGTGACCATCAACCATCACGCGCAAGAAACCTTCCCGGCGCAGTTTGGCGAGCAATTGTTGGTGTGTGCCTTTCTCATTTTTAACGACTGGCGCTAAGATGTTGAGTCTAGTGCCGGTCGGATGGTTGAAAATGGCGTTTTGAATGTCTTTGTTAGTTTGAGCGGAAATGGGTCCGTGGCCGTTAGGACAAAAGGCTTTGCGATCCGGGCGTAGAGTAAACGCAAGTAATCGTAAATTTCGGTGACAGTTCCGACTGTGGAACGCGGATTATTGTGGGTGGTTTTTTGTTCGATTGAAATGGCCGGCGAAAGACCATCAATCGAATCAACGAGCGGTTTTTGACTCGAACCAAGAAACTGGCGCGCGTAAGAGGAAAGTGAATCGACGTAACGACGGCGTCCTTCTTCGTAAATTGTGTTGAAAGCTAAAGATGATTTACCACTCCCGGATACGCCAGTAAAAACGATTAACTTGTTTTTGGGAATTGTGACGTTAACGTTTTGGAGGTTGTTCTCTTTGGCGCCTTTAACGATGATGTACTTTTGACTATCTTGCATAGTGGAGGACTATTATAAAGAAAAACCTAATGGTCTTGCTTTGAGAGACTGGCTCGCCTATCGCCTGCTTGATAATTTGTGCCTAACCTCCTTAGTGAGCTTGCTTAACCCTAATCTAGTTTTGTGACTCCCTACTAGTCGTTTTATCCAAAACTACTTTGTGGGCGCAGGCAAAAAACCAACGACTTGCAAATCTTTACTTCTTTCTTCACCTTTAAATTTTAATTCAGCGCGAATTTTCACCTTGCCCAGACGCTGGTTAACCGATAAGACTATGTAAGCTACCTCAGCTCCGCGCAAGTTGAAAATAATTTTCGTGTCCAAACCAAGTTGCTCAAGAGTAGCAAATCGACCAACGACAATTTGATGCTCGTTGATGCTCTGGTTAGTTAAACTCGTCTGGTAAACGGATTTAATTTTGCGAATTAAATGGTTCAAAATATCGCTTTTGGTGCTTGTCAAAAAACCTGCCACCAAAATCACTTTGTTGACAATTTTTCGACTCGTTTGAGCATCCAATAAGTGGACTTGCAACTGACCACTTTCGTCATCAATCTCCACCACTTGCAACTTAACTTTTTGCTTACCAAGCGAAATTTGACCGACTAAACCCAATTGGTTAACCGTTAAATTTTGGCCAATTTCAAAATCTAAAGTTGTTTTATCAGTTAGTTTTGTTTGGTAAACATCTTTAAGTTCCAAAACCTTTAACTCTTGCTCTTGATCTGGGTCTTTGGTTTTGTTGGCGCCAAAGCCATCGGTCCCAAAGTGAATAATTGTCGCTACTGGAACAGTTACAGTTGTGAGTGCGGCTAAAGATAACAGATACTTCTGGTATTTCTTGAGACTTTTGCGGTCAATCATTTCCCAACGCCTTCCCTGTTTTTAACAACATTATAATGTTTGCAAGGTCTAAAACAGCCAGTCGGCTGAGTTGTCTATCGGCAAATTGAAAAGGAGTGGTTATGAAAAAACAAAAATTTGGTTCGGTTTGCTAGGGTCAATCGCGCTAGTTGCGCCGGCAACATTTTCGCTGGTAGCGTGTCAAAACCAAACTAGCCAAAAAGAAACGCGGGAAGAAATTGACAAAGAGCAAGGGATTCGCGACTTATACTACGCGACTTTGTGGCAAACTTCGGCCGAACGACGCGCTTTAATCATGACTCAGTATCAAAACGCTAAGTCACAATTTAAAGCTGCCCTAAGCAAAAACAAAGATTTACTGGACTTGGAAGCGATCAAGATTGATAATAGGTTAAGACCAAAAATTTCCAAACCTCGCGACGGACTTTTTATTCCGTTAGTCGTGATGGACATTGATGAGACGATTTTGGACAACACTCTTTACCAAGTTTACTTAGCGCTAAGTCAAAGTCAGGGATTTAAAGCGGAGAGTTGACACAAATGAACCCAAGCCCAAAAAGCCCCGATTTACCCCGGGGTAATCGAATTTGCCAAATTGGTTTGAAACAGCGGCGCGATGGTAGCATTTGTTTCCAACCGCCGGCAAGGGAACTTTGGAACGGGCGACGAATTAGTAGCAACGCGCGCCAACCTAATTAAAGAAGGTTATCCAAGCGGTTTTTTAGATAGTTATTTGTGGTGAACAATGGGCTCTTTGCCCTACGGAGAAACTCAGCAAAACGAGCAAAGCATAGCCGCTTTAAAGCTGAAAGAGTCACGCTATGAATACATTAACGAGCACGGACTTAGTTCGCGAGAGCCCGAAGAGCTAGGTTTAAAAAAGGAGCAAGGTTGGCAAGACGAGTTAAAGACCCCGGTCAAAAATTTACCGGTGCAAATTATTATGCGAGTTGGTGACGACCTTAACGACTTTAACGACCACTTAACCAAGGGCGGTCACAAAATTAGCCATCAACTACGACACGATTATTTAGACGATCTAGACATCGCAAAACTTTTTGGTCAAGTCAGCCCGCGGGTCAAATTTGAAATTAATTACAGCCAAGGTAAGAAAATGATTACCAAAAGGATGCACCCCGAATCGCATGTCAATCAAATAGACAACACCTTAGTTCGAAAAGGCTACGTGGACAGAGTGGCTTGAATGCCAAAAAACAGTCCTAACATTTGGGAAACCTATTTATTAATGGGCGGCAACAGCACTTACGGCGGTTGACTTTCATCTTACCAAGCTGAGCACGGCAAGGGGACCCAAGGAGTTCGTAAGGCCTTGGAAAAATATTGGATCGCTGCTAAGGGCGATCAGATTTTCGCTTAAGGACCAAATTAAACTTTAAAGATTTGTTTGCCTAGTTTAATTCACTCGCTGACGTGGTTATCAATCACGCCAAACGCGTGGTCGTAAATCTTTTGGTCAAAAAGATCAATCCCGCTCGCTTTTAAAATTTTTAGCGGTCAATCCCGTCCGCCGGCTCTAAGAAAGTTGTCGGTGTAACTTTGGAGCACCTTGGGACCGTGTTGCTGGTATTGACTAAAGAAAAAGTTAGCGCAAATTTGACCAATGGCGTATTTGTAAACGTAAAAGTTGTAGTAAAAATGGGGCACGTAAACCGCCGGTCACTGTTTTTTAGGATCAAACTGCTTTTTTTTCTTTTAAGTTGTACTTCAAACTGTTTTGGTGGTAAAGCTGGGCTAAGGCTTCGTAAGTTGAAAGCGGCTTGCCTTCATCGATCGCTTGGTAAAGATCAAACTCGTAGTTCGACCACTCGATTTGACGCAAGACCGTCGCCTGGAAACCGTAAATTATCCGTTGGTGAATCAGAAACTTTTCCGGCGCTGAGTGGGAATTTTTCAGCAGATGGTCTAAAACCATTAACTCATTAAAAATTGAAGCAATTTCGGCTAAAAATATCGGGTAACTCGCGTTGGATAAAGAGTTTGAGTTATCGGAAAAGTATGAGTGCATGGAGTGGCCAAGCTCGTGAGCTAGCGTTTCAACCGAACGCAAAGTGCCATCAAAATTCATTAAGATGTACTTTTTGTTAATTCCGTAAGACATCCCAATTGAGTAAGCGCCCGTGCGCTTGTTTTGGACCGGCATGTAGTCTACCCAACGCTCGTTCAAAATTGCTTTTTGAGCAATTTGCCTGTACTCAGAACTAAAAGGTTTCAAAGACTCAATCACAATTTTTTGCGTTTGCTCAATCGTGTAATTGGTTTGCTGTTTAACTAGAGCCACTTCGTAATCGTAATCGGTGATTTGACGCCCAAACTTACGACGGTAAAAAATTTGGTGGTACTTACGAGCACGTTTAAAAACGGGCAAATATTTTTGAACTTGCTCGTAAAGAAAAGTTAGCATCTTTGGCTCAACCCGGTCGCTAAAAGTGAGCATTGCCACTGACGAATCAAACCGTTCCAACTTGGCCCAAGTGGAAATCTTTTTAAAATGTTGGTAAAGCAAGTTTGCCAAAGTGCCTTTGTGCTTTAAGTAGGCATCGCGGTAAGAAATGGCAGCCGTTTTACGCACTTTTGCATCGTGGTGTTGAGCAAGTTTTTGTCGGTTGGCGCTATTAACAGTTATTTTTTGACCTTTTGAACTAACTGCGGGAGCAAACTCTAACTCGCTGTTAGTTAAAATTGAAAAAACTTCTGAAGCCGAAATATCAGCGCGGCATTCAATGGTCCGGAATTCCTCAACTTCGCGGGAAAGACGGTGTTTTTCCTCCTCTAATTTAGCGCTGAGGCTGTGGCGGTAATCAGCAAAAGCGGGCTTTTTAATTCATTCGCGAATTTTGGCGCTGTGACTAAAAAAGCGGTCATCCTCAGCCCCAAGTTGTTGGCTAAGTTGGTTGATTTGAAAAGTTAATTTTTCGCGGCGCGAAATCATTTGGTGGTCAACGATGTTTTGGGAAATCTTGTTGGAAATGTAGTTGTGAATTCGACCGTACAAAATTGACATTTGGTCTCCCAACTCTAAAGCAGCTAAGTAAGCTCGCGGTGACTTATACTTAGAGTCTTTGATTTGGATCATTTTTTTGTAAAGTTTAATTAACTTGTCGATCAGATCGTCCAACTTTTCAGAACCGAGAATCGCTTCTAAATCCCAAGTGTATTTGACTGGGACTTGGGCGTGGGATTTGTACTGTTTAACAGCCATTATTTTCCTTTCGTAGCACCGGCTCGCCACTGGTAATCAGATTTAATCATGTCCGCTAAACTAGCGCGGGGCTTAAAACCAAAAGCGCGCTGAGCTTTGGCATAGCTAGTCACTAATCAGGCCGGGTCACCCGGACGTCGGGCGCTTACCTCGTATTTTAACGAAATTTGGCACGTTTGCTGGGCAGTTTCAATCACTTGTTTAACGCTGTAACCTTGGCCAGACCCAAGGTTAAAATCGCCCGAGTGACCGCTTTTTAAGTAATCAATCGCTAAAAGATGCGCCCAAGCCAAGTCTTCCACGTGAATGTAATCGCGCACACAAGTGCCGTCGGGAGTTGGATAATCTTGACCATAAACAGTTAAGCGAGGTAGTCGACCTAGCGCATAACTAGTCACGATCGGAATTAAATGACTAAGGTGGGGATTTTCGGGCAAAGGCAAATTAGAAAGCGCTTGACTAACCCCAGCCACATTAAAATAGCGAAAAATTACCGCTTCAATTTGGCCGATTTTAACTAAATCATTGAGAATTTTCTCGCCCATTAACTTTGATTCGCCGTAAGGATTAATCGGGTTTTTAGTCACTTTTTCGTTAATCATTTCACCCGGTTGCACTGCCTGCCCATAAACGGCTGCGGTTGAGGAAAAAATGATTTTTTTAACTCCGCTTTTTGCCATCGCAACTAGCAAATTAATCAATCCCCCACGTTAACTTGGTAGTAATCAAGTGGCTGGCGCGTTGACTCGCTAACAAGTAGTTTGGCCGCGAGATGGATGACTAAACTTATTTTGTGAGCAACGAAAATTTCGGCTAATTTTTGCGAGTTAAGCACACTAGCTTGGTAAAAAGTGGCTTGCGGATGGACTCATTGAGCTTGACCAGTGCTCAAATCATCAAGCACGATCACCTGGTGTCCTTTTTCAATTAATTGGTAAACAACGTGGCTACCAACGTACCCGGCTCCGCCGGTAACTAGTATTTGCATAAAGACCTTTCGTCGCTCGGTTGTAATTGTGTCAATTATAATGTAAGCGATGTTAACCCGCTACAGCGACCCCGTGATTAGCCAAATTTGGTCAACCGACAACAAATACCAAATTTGGTTGCAAGTTGAACTAACTGTTTTGGCTGCTCAAAGTCGTTTTGAACGTTTGCTAAGTTCCGAGCAGTTGGCGAAAATTAACGCTAATGCCCGCGTTAATCCGCTTCAAATTGCTCAAATTGAAAAGCAAATTGGTCACGATGTAGCCGCTTTTGTGGACCAGGTCTCGCAAACACTTGGCCCCGAAAAAAGATTTTTTCATTTTGGTCTAACTGCTAGTGACGTAGTTGACACGACTTTGTCTTACCAACTAAAACAAGTTAACCAACACTTGCGGTCTAAAATTAACCAGTTAATTGACAAGCTCAAAGAAATGGCGCTGCGCTACCAAAACACTTACCAAGTTGGACGAACTCACGGCGTCCACGCCGAGCCAACTACTTTCGGCTACAAAATGGCGCTCTGATACGCGGAAATGCGCCGTCAACTGACCCGCTTTGATTTGGCGACTCAACAAGTGGAAATCGCCAAAATATCGGGAGCAGTCGGTAACTTTGCCCATCTTGATCCGCGCGTGCAAAGTTTCGTCGCTAAAAAGTTCGATTTAACTCCGAGCCCAATCGCAAGTCAAATTTTGCAACGTGATCGGCACGCCTTTTACTTACAAACTTTAGCTCTTATAGCGACTTCACTTGATAAGTTTGCCACCGAAATTCGCCACTTACAACGTTCGGAAGTTAGCGAAGTTAGCGAATCTTTTGGAATTAGTCAAAAAGGCTCTTCCGCCATGCCTCACAAGCAAAACCCGATTTTAAGCGAAAACATTAGCGGTTTAGCCCGCGTGATGCGCGGCTATGCTCAAAGCGCTTTAGAAAATGTTGCTCTCTGGCACGAACGCGATATTTCTCACTCTTCAGCCGAAAGAATTATTTTGCCCGACGCAACTAACCTACTAGCTTTCATGCTGACACGCATGCAAAACATCTTAACTAACCTGGTTGTTAAAGAAGACCAAATGCTAGCCAACTTAGCGCGCAACCAAGAAGTAATTTTTTCCCAACGAGTTTTGCTTTACCTAATTGAAAAAAAACTTTACGAGCGCGATGCGGCTTACCGGCTAATCCAAGTTTTAACCCAAAAAGCGTTAACAGACAAAGTGAAACTGAGCGAGCTTTTGCTAGAAGGTCAAGTTTTAAATTCCGGGAAATTGACGAACTTTTCGATTACCGATACTACCTTCGTCGCGTTAACCAAATTTACCGAAAACTCGGTCTTTTGAACAACTCAAAACCAAAACGCCCAGTCAAAAAATAATCACCGTTAATTTAGGTAAAATTACTAGGTCCTAGCACATTTAGGGTGCTGGCAGGGAGGTTAGTTTGAAAGTTTTTGATTTTGAAGACGTGCAACTGTTACCTAAGCGTTGCATCACCAATTCAAGGAGCGAATGCGACCCAAGCGTTAGTTTTGCCAATTACCGCTTTAAACTGCCCATCGTTCCGGCTAACATGAAATCGATTATTAGCGAAGATTTGGCACTGCAAATGGCTGAGCGCGGTTATTTTTACGTTATGCACCGTTTTAACGTTGACACGGTTAAGTTTGTTAAAAAGGCTCACCAAAAAAAATTGATTGCCTCAATTTCAATCGGCGTTAAACCGGAGTGGTTTGAAATAATTGATCAACTGGCTGAGCAAAAACTAATCCCCGAATTTATTACGATCGACATTGCCCACGGTCACGCTAATTCCATGAAAAAGATGATCAAACACATCCGAGCCAAAATGGGTAAACAGCCGTTTATCATCGCAGGCAACATTGCCACTCCCGAAGCTGTGGTTGATTTAGAAAGGTGAGGTGCTGACGCTACCAAAGTCGGAGTCGGACCAGGGCGAGTTTGCATCACTCGTCTTAAGACAGGTTTTGGAACGGCTGGTTGACAACTTTCAGCGATTAAATGACTTTCTAAGTCGGCAACTAAGCCGATGATAGCCGACGGAGGAGTACGCCACCCAGGAGACATTGCTAAAGCAATTCGTTTTGGAGCAACGTTTGTAATGGCTGGGTCAATTTTAGCTGGTCACAAAGAATCGCCTACGCCCATCATTAAAAACGAAGGTCAAAGTTACAAAGAGTATTACGGTTCAGCTTCCGAGTATAACAAAGGTGAAAGACGACACGTGGAAGGTAAAAAAGAACTCGTTCTGCTCCGCGGTTCAATTTGGGACACTTTCAAAGAAATTGAACAAGATTTGCAATCGGCCATTTCGTACGCTGGCGGTCTAAAACTTAACGCGCTTAAAAAAGTTAGTTACATTTTGTTAAAAAATAACGAAGGTTATTAAAGCTCAATCATTTGCCGACGGTCAGGTCCGATTGAAAGATATTTAACCGGCACCCCGACTAATTGACTAATTCGGTTAACGTAGTTGAGTAGCTCCTTTGGCAAGTGTTTGCGAGCACTAAGGTTAGTTAAACTGGTTTTTCACCCGGGCAATGTCTGGTAAATTGGCCGAACCTTTTGGTACTCAAAAATTGAGGCGGGCACAAAATCAATCGTTTGTGATCCTAACTGGTAAGCGGTGCAAATTTTAATTTCTTCTAGACCGCCCAGCACATCTAAAAGCGTCAGCGCTATCTGAGTTACTCCGGCTAATCTCACGCTGTGTCGAAGCATCACCGCGTCAATTCAACCAATCCGACGCGCACGTCTGGTAACAGTCCCAAACTCTTGACCTTGCTCACGAATTTGCTCGGCCACTACACCACTAATCTCGGTCGGAAAAAACCCAGCTCCAACTCTGGTGCTGTAAGCTTTGACAACTCCTAAAACTTTGTCAAGAGCGTGAAAATTAACGCCGGCTCCGAGCGCAACCCCGGCTCCGGTTGGCGAGGACGAGGTTACAAAGGGATAAGTCCCGTTTTCAACGCAAAGCATTACCCCTTGTGAACCTTCAAAAAGAACTCGTTTTTTTTGGCTAATCGCTTTATCAATTAAGCGACCAGCATCGACTACATAAGACGCCAATTGCCGCGCAGCTTGACGGTTTTGCTCGATTAACTTATCAATTTGATAAGTTGGCAATTTCCAACTAGTTAACTGACGGTTTTTAACTGGCAAAACGCGCTTAAGAACTTGACGGAA
Organism: Mycoplasma sp. ATU-Cv-508; assembly: GCF_004011945.1. Taxonomy (NCBI): domain Bacteria; kingdom Bacillati; phylum Mycoplasmatota; class Mollicutes; order Mycoplasmatales; family Mycoplasmataceae; genus Mycoplasma; species Mycoplasma sp. ATU-Cv-508. The sequence continues at coordinate 345,278 of NZ_RYZU01000001.1, forward strand.
ATAACTTGGCACGATAAAATCGGCTCACCTTACTCCAAGACGTGCATACTTGTCCTGGTAAGCCGGTCCGATTCCTTTGCGGGTTGTCCCGATCGACTGACCGCCCTTCTCTTCGCTCGCCTGATCAAGGTCCAGATGGTAAGGCATAATTACGTGCGCACGGTCGGAAATGTAAAGTTGAAACGGTTTTTTTCAACGCTTTTTTAACTCGTTAATTTCTTGAACTAGTTGCTGGGATTAACCACGCATCCTTGCCGATGATGTTAACCGCTTTGGAATTAAAAACCCCGACCGGCAAATGGTTAAGCGCAAATTTTTCATCGCCCATAACAATCGTGTGCCCGGCGTTATTGCCGCCTTGAAAACGGACAATCACATCGCTCTTCTGCGCTAAAAAATCGGTTACTTTACCTTTGCCTTCGTCGCCCCATTGTAAACCAACAATTACCAAAGTGTTTTGACGCTGGCGTCCCATTTAAACCTCGTCAAGTTGATTAACAATCGGTTCGCTTTTTGGTGATGTTCCGTACTCATTTAATTTTTAGAACGAGTAGCAAAAACAGTCCGGTTTGAATAATTTCCGCTAGCGCCATCACTAGAAAAATGAAACGCGTTTCCATGCTGAAGACTTTGTAAAGCATTCAAACTAGCAAAGTTTGGTGAACCGTAGAAAAAGCGATGTCAACGACCGCTGCCAAACCGCTTTTACCACCGATCCGTAAAAACCCGATTAAGAGCACCGAACCAGAGGAAAATAAAAACCCGATCACTTGGAAAGTTAAGATTCAACTCGCGTTAAAACGGATGGCTGGGTCAACGCTAGAATAAATTACATCCATCAAAGTTCAAGCTAAGATCAACATAATTGTCGCGGCAAACGAAACCATGATGTAAAACAGTTTGGTAATCCGCTTGCTATTAGCAATCGCTAAGTCGCTTTGGTTTGAGCCGAGCGCCGGTCCAACAAAATTAGACACCGCTATTGAACAAGAAGCTCAAAAAGCGTAAAGCACGCTCATGAAAATTAGAATTAAAACCGTGGCTTGGTAACTATCCGTGCCGCCGTAACGAATTATTAAAATCCGGTTAATGAAAACTAGCATTTGGTAAATTCCGTTGGAGAAAAGAATCGGTCAAAACTGTCTTTGAACTCCAAAGAAAACCGTCGGCGTCACCTTAAAAGGGCGGCTGAAAGGGTTATAAGGACGAACTTTTTTCTGTCAGAAAACTAGCGTAACTAAAATCGCTTCCACGGCTCGAGCAATTAAAGTTGACCAAGCGATGCCCACGATTCCTAGCGTATCGCTGGCAAAAGCAACAAATAAGTAATTACCAACCACGTTGACTACGAAGGCAACTAGAGAAACTACCAAAGTGCGGTTAGTAAAGCCGAGCGTTTGGAGGGCTCCGTAATTAATCATGGCGTAAATTTGAAAAATTAGACCAAAAGCTAGAACCGATAAGAAATTAAAACCAGCTTCAATTTGTTCTTTGCTAAAAGCGTAACGCGGATCCAATCGCAAAATGCTTTCAATTAAAGCGCCTCCGGCTAAAGTCAAAACCAAAATGGATGGCACAACTATAAAAATGCCCAAAATTCAACCACACCTAATTGACTCTTGGATTTTAAAGTTATTCTCTTGACCTTTGTACTGACCCACGTAAATGCTGCAGGCAATCGCGACTGACATGCTGAGCGTAATGACGATTTGAAAAATCTCAAGAACAACCCCAACGCCTGGTAAATTTCCACTAAAACTGTTGGCGACAAAAATAATGTCAATTTGGCCAACTAGCAAAATAACGATCGCTTGACAAATAACGGGGAAGACAATCCAGAAAAATTTGTGCGCGAACTTTCAATCAAGAGTGCCGCGGCGTGACTGGGTTCTTGGGTTAATTATGCTTCCTCCGTTTTAATTTTTTTTAAGTAATGAGCGAATTATACAAGAAAGGTTCAGCTAAGCGGCTTGGTCTTAAACATTTACCAAAGCGGGAACTAACTCCACTTTTTGGTTGGAGTTTGTGCTTAAACTCTCATCTTGGTAAGTAATGACGTGGGTCTTGTTAGCGAGTTTAAAACTGAGTGTTTGATTTCTAACAGTGCCGTAACGGTGAACTAAAACGTTAAGCCTTCTAAGTGACCCATTTTAAAACCGGTTTCTTTAATCGTGACAACCAAACTACCGCCTTTGACAAAAATCAAACTCTGATCGGCTGGGCAATCTAAAGTTATTAGTCTTTGGCCTTGGTAAGCATTTTCGTGTTGACCCCATAAATACCACTCGCCCTCGGGCAAGTAGACTTGTCTTGATTGGGTGTTGGCCGTTAAAACCGGGCAGACCATAATTTGGGATCCGAGTAAATACTGGTCGTCAATCAGTTGGGCAATTTTATCATCCTGAAACTCTAAAACGAGCGGACGAATAATTGGTCATCCTTTGTCAACCGCAGCTTGTTCGCAAATTTTAAAGTAGGGCAACAGCGAACGTTTAAAATGAGCAAAGCGCAAAGCAATTTGGTAAGTTTGACCGCTAAAAAGTCACGGTTCACGAGCACCAATCCCATGGTAACGCGAGAGCGGAGTTAACATGCCAAATTGGGTTCAGCGCTGGTAAAGATCCTCGCTAGGAGAAGGTCCAGCAAAACCGCCGATGTCGGTACCCCAAATAACGTGTCCCGCCAAAGCAGCGCCTAGCCCTGCTCACAAATGGGTTTTTAAAAAAGCGTAGTCAGTGTAACTGTCGCCCGACCATTTGCCAACGAATTTTTGAGTGCCTATAAAACCTGGCCGAGCAAAAATTAAAGCTTGACCGTCGCCAAAGTATTCTAAACTGGCCTCGTAGCAACAACGTAAGTAAAGGTAAATGAATCACTGACGCATTGCGCTACCAAATTGACGAGAATTAAAAAACGCATTTTTAGGCACTCCGTCGCCGTAATCGGGTTTGACAAAACGAACCCCTAAATCAAACAACCTTTTAATTTGCTCCTTATACCAGTGGTAAGCCTCCGGATTAGTGAAATCAACGATGTAATTGTTATCTTGTTGAGTTTCGGCTCCGGTTCAAGGATGAGCCAACTGACCTTCGTGATTTTTAAGCAGTAAATTGTTTTTGTTCAGGTACTTCCAAGCCGCGCCGCCGTCAGCTTGAATGTAGGGATTAATTCAAAAACAAACTTCTAAGTTAGCTTTTTTAATTTGACTAATTAACTCGGCAAAATTACCAAAGGCGCTTTCGTTAAGAGTAAAATTGCACGATTTAACGTAGCGGTCCTTTAACCACTTGGGGTCAAGAGTAATTACGTCCAGCGGATAAGCGTTTTTTTGAGCGAGTTTAATTTGTTCCCACAATTCGTTAACGTTGTGGTAGTAAAGACGGTTTAACCAAGTGCCGTAAGCTAAATCGGGAACTCCTTTAATCCGACCAGTCAGCAAAGTGTAGTGACTAACGCAGTCTTTGATACTTGAACCAGTTAACAAAAACAAGTCCAAAAATTCTTCGTGACAAAGAATTGAAAGCGCGTCGCTTGTTGGTGCACCAATTTCAAAATCAACTTGAAAACCGGAGTTAACTAAGGCAGCTCAGTTTTTGCTAGAGTAAACTAACGGCACTCCAGCGTAAGCTAAGTCGTGGTTAGTTAGGCAAGAACTGTCGCTGTTCCAAACCACCGACTCAACTCCGTTTTTAACAAACGGACGAAATTTTTCGCCCAGTCCGTAAATTTTTCTCGTCGTTAAATAATTCAAACGAAATAAAGGGCAGACTCTTGTTTTCCCGAACTTTTTTAAAACCTAGGTGCGGAGCGTTGAGGTTTTTAAAAAGCTGGTAACCGGGTTTGTGGTTCAGTCGTCATTTGAGTGCGCCAGACTTGTCGATTAAACTAATTTGACCGGTCTTTTTAACGATCAGAATTTTTTCTTGGCTGGCTAGATCAACACTAATTAAATCTTCATCCCAAGAGGCGTCAATTTTTTTGGGCGTTAGTTCGGAATTAAGGTGGTCAGCAAACCGTTTTTTAGGTCAGTTTTTTTTGGTGGTAGTTAAAACGAATAATTTCGTCAGTTCAAATTTCAATTCTTAAGTAAGACTTTTGTAAGTTGGACAAAAGCATTTCAACTACTAACTGGTCTTTTTCCATTCAAACATCACTTACTTTTTGAACGATTGCAAAATCATCCTGGTGGTGAAAAATTTTTGTTTTGATGGGAAAATTTTCGAACAGAGTTTTTTTATGATCCATTAGATTCCTCGCTTAGATTGCCCAAATGCTTAATAACTTGTTCCTTGAGCGCGTTGGCTTCTGGTCCGTAAACAATTTGGTAGTAATTACCCTGGCTAACCGTTGCCAAAGCTTGCGTCAGTTCTTTAAATTTGTTTTGCACCCGCTTAGTATCGCTCACCACGATTCTTAAACGAGTCATGCAAGCATCTACCTCTTGAATGTTATCTTTGCCGCCTAGCAATTTCACAATTAAAGCAATTCTTGTCTGAGCATCATTTAAGACTAATGGTGGCGGCCGAGAAGTAACCACCCGGGTATCGCCAGCGGCTGGAACTAACATTTCTCAGCCAGGAATCGGCGGTTTTAACCAAAGTACTAGGGTTCTGAAAGTCAGAGCGTAAAGCCCGGCGAAAATTAAAGTTGTGAAAAGAAACCAAACTCCGTCTAACCACAAGTTAGTGTTGAGCGCGCTCGTCGCCAAACTAGTTGGACCTAAAACTAACAAGTACTTCAAAAGCGTTTCGATTAAACCAAAGGCGTGAATTCTCATCGGTAAAAAGTCAGCCATGCCAAAAGCGACTCCGGTCAGTAAAGCGTGAACTAAGTAGAGCGGCGGCGAAACAAACATGAATAAAAATTCGACCGGTTCGGTTACGCCAGTTAACATGCAAGCCAAGGCGCCGGAAACATAAATCGAGCGGTTGGCCGGACGGGCTGATTTTTTGAGTGCGTAAAGCATCCCAAAGGCGGCCCCCACTAACGAGCCGGTCGAACTAATCATTTGACCAGTTTTAAATCGAGCTGGCGTAAAAGCGCCCGAAACAACTTGGTAAACCGCCTCAGTTGAAGTCGATATTCCTTGCCCCGAAGCATAACTTTGCCAGTGGTCACGTACCCCGTTCAGCGCCTGAATTCAGGTGTACCACATGTTCTCTTGGCCTTGGGCTTTAAGTTGATTTTCCTTAGCAAAATCTTGTTCAACCAAGTATTTAAAAAAAGCGGCTAACTGCTCAGCAGTTAGACCTTGGGCACTCTCGTGGCCTGAAAGAGCTTGTTTGAAAGTGTCTGCGTCTAAAAAGTTCAAGTTTCCGCCAAGTTCGGTGTAATTCATCGGAATTGTCAAAAGGTGGTGGAGACCAAAAGGCAACATTAAACGTTCAAGCGTTCCGAATAAAAACGGCATGACAAACGGCACGCGGTTGTTTTTAGCAATGTTGGTGCCCATCCAGTTAATTCCGGCCTGCAGCAAAGGTCAAAATAAGGCTAGACCGCAAGCAAGCGGCACAACGATCGCGAAAACCATCAGCGGCACAAATCTGACACCGTTAAAGAAAGACAAAACTTTCGGTAAACGGTTAAAGGTGTGAAATTTGTTGTAAATTATGGCGCCAAGGAACCCAGTTAAAATGCCGCCCAGAGCACCGAAACTAATTGAGCGAACACCTTCTTGCCAATCAAAATAACCGCGCGTAGGCGTTCACTTACCTCCAACAATGTAATTCAAAAAATACTCGCTGTTTGCGCCGTCTGTTCTAATTAAAAAAACGAAGATCCAACCGCCAACAAAGTAAAGTAACTCAGTCCCGCTGCAAAGGCGCCTCCGGCCGAATTTTTCGACCAAGCGCCTCCGATCGCGATGGCAAATAAAAGACCAATGTGAGTAAAAGGTAGTCAACCAACGGTTTCAATTACCGTGCCAATTTGATTAAAAACAGCCGAACTAGCTGGTATCTTGCCTAAACCAAGTGGACCAATCACTTTCCCAAGCACAATTAGTAAACCAGCCGCGGGCAAAACGGCAATCATCGTTAAAATTGCTTTGGCAAAACGACTGACTAAATTTTTGAATTGTCCCGTCGCCCTAGGCGATCGAAGATTTTGGGTCTTTGTTTTTACCGACATTAGAAGGTTACTTGCTAATTTAAGATTATAGCTGCCTAACTGGACGACTTTTCCTAAACTTGTTTAAACAACTTGCTCAAACAAGCTACTCAAGGTGATACTCAACTTCTAGTTCAATGATAATGTCGCGCAGTTGCGCTGCTCTTTCAAAATCAAGTTCTTTTGAAGCGCGCAGCATTTGACGTCGTAAATCAGCGATAAACTCGCGTTGTTGCTTTTTGTCTTTTTGACGACGACCAGTTTTAAATTCTTCAATTGCTTGGTCAATTGATTGCCCGTGAATTGGAGCTGGAATCGGTTTGACAACCGTTTGAGGAACAATGCCGTGTTTTTGGTTGTAAGCGATTTGAATTTTGCGACGGCGGTTAGTTTCATCGATCGCGTTTTGCATGGAAGTAGTCACTTTATCGCCGTAAAAAATAACTCGTCCGTGCACATTTCGAGCGGCACGACCAATGATTTGAATCAGCGACTTAGTTGAGCGGAAAAAAGACTCTTTATCAGCATCAACCACGCAAATTAGCGATACCTCCGGGATGTCAATTCCTTCGCGAATCAGATTCACACCCACGATGGCGTCGTAAACACCTTTACGCAACTTGCGCAAAATGTCATCTCTTTCAAAAGTTTTGTGCTCGGAGTGAATGTAAGCGATTTTAAGTCCTCTCTCTTTGAGGTAAAAAGAAAGTTCTTCCGCCATTTTCTTAGTCGTGGTCAAAATGATCGTGCGCTCTTTTTGTTTGATTTGGAGTTTGATGCTGTTAAAAATATCTTCCACTTGGTTGACGATGGGGCGCACTTCAATTACCGGATCAAGCAAACCAGTCGGACGAACGATTTGACTAATGATACGGTGATCCGATTTTTCAATTTCATAATCCGCTGGCGTAGCGGAAACATAAATGCGGTTAAACTCAAAAGTCTCAAACTCTCCGAATTTTAGCGGCCGGTTATCTAGTGCCGACGGCAAACGAAAACCGTATTCCACCAAAGTTTCCTTGCGAGCGCGATCCCCGTTATACATGGCATTGATTTGCGGGATCATCATGTGCGATTCATCGATTACCATCAATGAATCGGCTGGAAAATAGTCCAGTATCGTCGCTGGGCGCTGACCAGGTAGGCGACCTTCTAGGTGACGAGAATAGTTCTCAATTCCTGGGCAAGTGCCAAACTCAAGTAGCGATTCAATGTCCGAGTTAGTGCGCTGCTCTAACCTTTGCACTTCCAAAAGTTTGTTTTGTTTGCGCAGTTCAGCCAAACGAGTGACTAGTTCATCGGCAATCGTTTTGGTGGCTCTTTTAATTACATCGCGACTAGTTGTGTAAGCATCGGCTGGAAAAAGCAGGCGATTATTTTCCTTTTTAATGAGTTCGCCCGTTAAAGTGTCAATCTGGGCAATTGATTCGATTTGCTCATCAAGCAAACCAATTCGAATGTAGTAGTTTTGGGTCCATCCCGGACTGATTTCGATCACATCACCCCGTACTCTAAACCGGCCGGGGGCTAGCTCTACGTCGTTGCGAGTGTAGTTACGCGTCACAAGTGCATTCAACAAATCTTCGCGACGCATTTTTTGACCCACTTTTAAGTGCATGAAGGTGGCCACGTATTCTTTGGGCGATAGTTGAGCGTATATGGCCGCCACGGAAGCAACTACAACTGTGTCTTTGCGAGTCAATAACGAGTTGAGCGCACTCATTCGCATCACTTCAATGTCCCAGTTACTTTGGGAAGTTTTTTCGATGTAAGTGTCTGAGGAAGGTAAGTAAGCTTCGGACGGTAGTAGTCAAAGTTAGAAATAAAGTATTCCACGTTGTTATTGGGAAAAAGACTTTTTAGCTCGGAATAAAGTTGAGCTGCTAAAGTTTTGTTGTGCGAAAGCACCAAAGTTGGTCGCTGAAATTTTTCAATTACGTGGGCGATTGTAAAAGTTTTGCCCGTGCCGGTGGCCCCGAGCAAAACTTGGTCGCTCTTTTTTTGAACTAGACCGGCTCAGAGCTCCTTAATCGCCTGCGGTTGATCGCCAGCCGGTTTAAACTTACTTTCTAACTTAAAATTCATCAACGGTTTAATCACCTACTACTTGGCATGGGCAGCAAAAAACCAACGCTGTTTATCAACGAAAAGAAAAATTTCGTCTAAAAGCGGTTGGATAACGCTGTTAGTTTTGACTTGCTCGGCCAAAGTTTGAATTTTATTAAGATCGTTAACCACGTTGGTAACAATTTCTTGAGCACTAAAAGCGTGGGGCTTATACTCCTTAATTTGACTGTGTTCCAAGTAGGACGCCATCGTTGACAAAGGCTGATCGTTTTGCATCGCAATTTTTTCTGCTAACGCGTCAACAAACTCGTTAAGCCCTTGGTAAAGCTTTTCGGTTAACTTGTGAAAAGTTCGAAACTGCTGACCGCGAACATTCCAATGCATGTTTTGAGCGTTTTGAGTTGCCACCGCTACGCTGGCTAGCAATTTGTTCATATCAAGCATTTTCTCACCTCAAAAAACTAAGTTAATTTATAAAACGTTCGATTCATGCTAATCATAACACGGTAAAGCGACACGTAAATTAGGAGCGCGACGGGCCCGAGGATAGCCATTTGAATGCCCGTTGAAACTAGCATAGCAAGTGCCATGGAACTCCCGTAAACTAACTGAGTTAAAAACGCTTTTAAAATAACGAATGCGGCCAGCGCAATCGTAAGACCAAGCGCAGCTCAACCAAGGTGTTTAAAAGATTTAAAAATCTCAATCACTACAATTGCCGTAATCATTGGTAAGTAGTTGAGTCAGAAATTAGCATCGCCCGAAATTAGTAACTCGGTTAAAGTGATTAACGCCAAACTGCTCACTAAAGAGACTCGCCAATCAACCAAAAGCGGAATCGCTAAAGCCATCAAAAGACCGCCCAAGCAAATTGGATAAACGCCCACTGAAACGTGGAAATGTAAAAAACGCTCAATTACCACGCCAAGTGTAATTAATAAAGCCGATATCGTGATTTGACGAATTAAATCACTTGTTTCTAAACGGTAAAAAAGTCTTTTCATAGTTAAGGGTTGTGAATTGAGTTAATTATAGCAAAAATACATTTATTGTAATTTTGTTTTTTAAAGCGATTTTTGTCAAACCACGAAAACCCAACTTACTTACTGTTCTTTGTGTCTTTGACGTCGGCTTTGCTTTCCATTTTTTTGAGCAAAGCGCTGATCTGCGCTTCGCGCGTGTTAACTTTTTGCTGAGCGTACCTGTTTTGCATCAAAATCCGCACTACGTTGTGGGAGATACGTTTGAGTAAGTCGCGAAATAACTCGGTACCACGTTCCACGTAAACTTGGTACGGGTTTTTTTGGGCATAGTGAGCTAACGAGGAAGACGACCTTAGTTTTGTCATTTGGTCAATGTGAAGTTGTCAATTTTGGTCAAAAGTCATTAATAAAATTTCGCGCTCCATTTGGTGCGCGCTTTCCTCGTTAACGTTGTCAATTATTCGCGAGCGCAAGACATCGTAAACTTCAACTGCATCTTTACTAATTTGTTCAATTAATTCCTCTTTACTAAAATCAACTAGTTGGTTAACGTGGAATTTAAAGTCCACTAACTGAAACCAAACGTGGTTAATGGTTGCCACCATTTTGTCTAAGTCCATCGAACCATCGTTGCGGAAAAACTGCGGGAATTCAACTAAGTCGCTCACCACCGACTTAATCATCCGCACGATGACCGGGTAAAGATCAGTTTGAGAAATGATTAAATCGCGCTGAGCGTAAATTAAATCGCGTTGTTGACGAACAACGTCGTCGTACTGGAGCAAGTTTTTACGGGTGTCAAAGTTAAAGCCTCAATTTTTCGTTGAGCACGGTTAATGTAACGGTTAATCAGTTTGCCGCTAATCGGTTTAGGTCCGTAAGACATAAAATGTTTCTTAAGTTTTTCCTGGTTAGAAAAACGTTTGATTAATTTATCGTCTAGCGAAATGTAAAAACGCGATTCGCCAATGTCGCCTTGACGACCAGAGCGTCCGCGCAACTGGTTGTCAATTCGACGGGCCTCGGCTTTGTTAGTTCCTAGCACGTACAGACCGCCCAGTTCAACCGCGCGCTGGCTCGGCTTAATGTCAGTTCCCCGACCGGCCATGTTAGTCGCAATTGTAATGGAATTAATTTCGCCCGCTTTGGCGATAATTTCCGCTTCCTGCTTATTTTGCTTGGCGTTCAAAACTGTGTGGGGAATTTTTTCGGCCTTTAACATGCGTGAGAGTTTTTCAGATTCGTAAACTTCTTCGGTTCCGACCAAAACAGGCTGACCTTTAGCAAAGCGAGCGGCAATGTCAGCCACAATCGCCTGGTACTTATACTGCTGATCCACGTAGATGACATCGGGGTGGTCAATTCTTATCATCGGTTTGTTAGTCGGAATTTCGTGGACACGCATGTTGTAAATGTCAATGAACTCATCTTCTTCGGTCTTCGCGGTCCAGTCATACCCGAGAGCTTTTTAAACATCCGAAACAAGTTCTGGTAGGTAATCGTGGCCAAGGTGGTGGTTTCGGGTTCAATTTCAACACCTTCTTTGGCTTGGATTGCCTGCTGAAGTCCGTCCGAATACGAACGACCTTCCATAACTCGTCCGGTGAAAGCATCCACGAGCAAAATTTTATTTTCGCTCACGATGTATTCCACGTCACGCTTCATGAGAAACTTAGCTCTTAAAGCGTTGTGAACGCGGTGAATAACTTCTGAACTTTGGATGTCGTAAATGTTTTTAACGGCAAAAAAACGGTTCGCTTTGTTAGCGCCGTGGTCAGAAAGTTGAATCGTTTTAGATTCCCAATCGATTTCGTAATCTTTTTCGCTCAAAGTGTTGACAAAAGCGTTAGCGGCGTTATACTGCTCCGAATTAGTGGTTTGACCGCCGGTAATGATTAGAGGGGTTCGGGCCTCGTCAATCAAAATTGAGTCCACTTCATCCACGAGACAAAAGTGAAACCCGCGCTGAACTTTTTGATCAATTGATTTAACCATGTTGTCGCGCAGGTAATCAAAACCAATTTCCGAGTGAACCGAGTAAGTAATGTCAGCTGCGTAGGCGGCTCGTTTATCATGGGCACTTAACTCGCGTAAGTTTGTGCCGACCGTTAGACCTAAAAAGTTATAAACTAGTCCAGTTTCTTCGGCATCGCGTTTGGTCAAGTATTCGTTAACAGTGGACACGATTACTCCGTGACCAAGCAAAGCGTTTAAGTAAACGGGCGGAATGGAAGTGATTGTTTTACCTTCCCCAGTTTTCATCTCAATCACCGAACCTTCGTGGATAATTAAACCGCCCAAAATTTGCACATCAAAAAAGACGCTTTTTCAAAACCCGCTCGGTCGCTTCGCGCACGACTGCGAAAGCTTCGTTTTTTAACTCATCAAGACTTTCACCGGCCAGCAAACGTTCTTTAAACTCGGTTGTTTTGTGGCGAAGCTCTTCATCAGTTAGCTTAGCGACTGACTTGCCGAGTTGATTAATTTCTTTGAGGTTTTGTTCGGCCTTTTTAAGTTCGGTGGATTTAAATAATTTGGTTAATTTCATGATTTCTCACCATTATACATTTCTAGTCTTTAAACATCTAGACATTAAAACGAAACAAGACGATGTCTCCATCTTGCATTAGATAACTTTTGCCTTCCTGACTAACTTTACCAACTGTACGCGCGCCAGACCAACCCTGCCCGGCTATATAATCGCCAAAACGAACCACTTCAGCCCGGATAAAACCGCGGGCAAAGTCGCTGTGGATAATGCCGGCGCAGTCTTGAGCATTCATGCCTTTTTTGAAAGTTCACGCGCGCACCTCTTGGGTCCAACCGTAAAAAATGTTGCTAAATTTAAAAGATCGTAACTAGCCCGAATTAGTTTGTCAACTCCACTTGTTTGAATGCCTAGTTGAGCCAAAAACTCGTTTTTTTCCTGTCCTTCTAAATCGGCTAAATCACTTTCGGCTTGAACGCAAAGAGCCAAAACTTGACCGCCTATTGAATCCAAGTACTTTTTTAATTGCTGAAAAGACTGAGACTGCTCAGGATTGGCTAGGTGTTTTTCGTCCACGTTAGCTAAATACAAAACCGGTTTAGCGCTAAGAAGGTGGTAATTTTTAAGTCAGTCCTGCTCGGCCTGGTTTAACTTAATCGTGTGCACCATGTGATCTTGACCAAGGTGAAAAATCAACTTTTCTACGAAGTTAAATTCCAGCGCAACTTTTTTATCAGATTGGGCTTTTTTGTGTAAACGAGTGCGGATTTTTTTAACGCTTTCTAAATCGGCTTGCATTAGTTCCAAGTTAACTATTTGCACATCTAAAACTGGATCAACTTGGTTAGCAACGTGAATAACGCTGGATCGGTAAAACATCTGACCACATGGACAATCGCATCAACTTCCCGAATATTACTCAAAAATTGGTTGCCAAGCCCTTCGCCTTGACTAGCTCCTTTAACCAAACCCGCAATATCAGTAAATTCAAAAATGGCCGGTAAAACTTGCTGGGTCGGGCCACTTGAACTAACTGCTCAAGGCGAACGTCAGGCACTTCTACCACCCCTACGTTGGGCTGAATGGTCGCAAAAGGATAGTTGGCAATTTCAACTTGCAACTTGGTGAGCGTTTTAAAAAGCGTTGATTTACCGACGTTGGGCAAACCAACAATACCTGCCCTCAGACTCATTGATTCCTTTCCGGGTGTTAAATCTTTTTAGCTAACGAGATCGCGTAAGTCAAGACAAAAATTGCTCCGATCAAAAGGAGCAGAATTATTAAACCGGCTAGTAACTTACCAAATTTGCGTTTTGATTGTTTTGTTTACGCAAAAATTGCTGGGTAAACTCTTGACTGTAAGGAGACTTTTCTTCCACGACTAAGATTATATATTTGCTGGGGGCTCGCGAAAAGAAATTTTTGCTCATAAAAGAACATTCTTAAAAAGATAAGTTCTTATAATGGAAAGTGAAGATGATGTATCTTAGGTTTCCCAACGGTTTAATTGAAGTAATTACTGGTCCAATGTTTTCGGGCAAATCCGAAGAATTGATTAAGCGGATCAAAATTTTGCAGTACGCAAAAATTAAAACGTTAGTCGTCAAACCCAAAATTGAAAAACGTTGAAATAAAGACGCAATTTTTTCGCGAGCCGGCACTTCAATTGAAACCATTAGCGTTGACAATGCCCGCCAAATTATGGAAAAGTGAACTCCAGCCTTCCGAGCTGTTGCGATTGATGAAGCACAGTTTTTTGACGCTGAAATTGTTAAAGTAGTGGTTAAACTGGCTGACCAAGGCGTGCGAGTGGTAATTTCAGGGTTAGATAAAAACTACTTGGCGCAGCCTTTTGGCGTGATGCCCACCCTGTTAGCAATTAGCGATAAAGTTGATAAATTAATCGCAGTCTGCGTGATTTGCGGAGCCGCTGCAACGTTAACATTTCGTCTCAAAGGCGGCAAGGAATTAATCCAAATTGGCGACAAAGAATACGAAGCGCGTTGCCGACACTGTTACCGACTTGGGATGGAAGACAAAAACGAGAACTGCTAAATTAATTAAAAAAAATGGGGCGTACGACGGGAATTGAACCCGCGAATGTCGGAACCACAATCCGATGTGTTAACCACTTCACCACGTACGCCACTTAGAAACTTAACTCCCACATTTTAACTGATTTCGCGGGCGAAAAATTCGATCTGCTTGGTTAAATGCTGCTTCAAAACCAAGCTGGCGCTCGTGCTGACAAAGTTACATCACATGTGACTAAAAACCAAAATAGCAAACTGGTAAAGTTTTAAAAGTTTCTGATCTAGGCCTGCTAAGCGCACTAGTTTGGCCTGATCTACCTCGGGCAAAAGCGCCAGCGAAGCAAAATCAAAGTAGGCATCATCAAGTCTGGCCCACTCCCAATCTAGTAGAAGCATTTGACCGCGCGTGTTTACCAAAATGTTGTGTTTGTTTAAATCGTGGTGAGTCAAAACTAACTTTTGAAGAGCAGTAATTTTGCGCACCACATTTTGGTAAAGTTCAGTGATCGGGCCGGGCAAGTCGTTAACGTTTAGGTACGCCAACCAATTTTGTTTTAAAACCGGGAAATCAACTTTTGTCTGGTGAACTTTTTTGAGCACAACGAGCAACTTTTTTAAATTGCTTTCTGAGCCTAAATCGGGGTGTTTGCCGCTAATTCACGGTCTAATGACAATCCCATCGGTCGTGGAAAAATAAAGTCCTGCTCCGATGCCAAAAAGCTCATAAAGCTTTTTTTCCTGCTCAAAATCGTTTTGACGTCGGGGAATTCTCAAGATGTATTTTTGCCCGCTATTGAGTTTAAAAAGATAATTGTCGTTAGTGTAACCCGCGTGGATCAGTTTGTAATCTAAAATTTGCTCACTCTTAATTTGGCTTAGTCGGGTAAATAATTTTTTAATACGAAGCATAAATTTGTTTCCGGTTTTGGTTCAAATTATTTTTGTTAATTGTTCTAAGGCAAAGCGGCAAACTTGCACCGGAACTAATTAATAAGACGGCACTACGAAAACTGTTGGCTACTAGGGAATAAGTTCAAGCTGAGTAACCTTCCCAGGCGTACGACGCCCATAAAACTACCCCGGAAACAACGTGGGAGCAGTAAAGCCGCCGACCATCAGAAAAGTCCAACCTAGGTTGAATCAGACGGACGTTTTTTTCCAAGTTCAGGAGCCGCTCAAAGCCAAAAATAGGTAGGGCAGCCAATAATCAAGTGTTAACACGCCCAGTCCGGCTCAGGCATTTTTAGCTCAAAAGATGCCGCTGATTAAAATTGCCGGAGCAGCCCAAACCAGTGCTCCATAAAAAATTAAACCTGTCAATAGCGTTTTTTTTCAGCCGAAAAAAAAGGAGAAGCCGACCGTTAAAAGTTCGGGCAAAACAAAAACTGACCCGAGTCCGCTCGGCAAGTCGGGCATCAACCATGCCAAAGTGTGAGCGAGCAATAAAAGCGTGAGCATCAAGGCGCAAAGTGTGATGGTACGAATTTTCTGGTGCATAGTTTTGGTAGCAAAGTAATTTTATGCTCTTTGACTTTTAACTTTGAAAACGAGAGTAAATTCGCCCTTGATTTTTTGGGGATCTAGAGCGGACTTAATTTGCATAGGATTGCCGCGTCAGTGAGTTTCAAATTGTTTAGTCAATTCTTTGCCCACGAAAACTTCAACTTGATTTTGAAAAACGCTCGCCAAGTCTTCTAGAGTAGCAAGAAGTTGGTGGGGAGGAACATAAACGACAAAAGTTCCGCTCGGTAGTTTTTGAGTTGGTTTTGACGCTTAATTTTACGGGCTGGTAAAAAACCTAAAAAAGTAAAAAACTGGTCCAAATTAGCTCAAACAACTGCCGTAGTTAAAGCGGAAACTCCGGGAATGATTTCTACCGCTAAGTTTTTTCAAGCGCAGCACGCATAAGTAAAAAGCCCGGATCGGCAATGCCGGGCATCCCGGCATCGCTAACCAAGGCGACATCAAAACCTTGCTCAACTAACTTAATGATGCCCGGTGTGCTTTGGCGTTCGTTGTGAGCATGGTGAACAAGTAGTTTTTTACCTTTAATCGCATAAATTGCTAAAAGTTTGCGAATTCGGCGCGTGTCTTCACAAGCGATGTAAGCGACTTGCTCTAGTGTGCTCTTGGCGCGAAAAGTTAAATCTTGGCTGTTGCCAATTGGCGTAGCCACAAAGTAAAGTTTAGCCATAACACTTTTCTCAATTTAAAACTAAGGAGTTCCAATTGAGCGATTGGTTAACGTTGTGTTTGACCATCGTTAAGAAACTTTCGACAGCCGCAAAAGCTCGCTGGGTGTCAAAGTTTGCCGCGAGCGACCAATTAACGATGTCTTGGTGGTCGGGATTAATTAACTGGTAGCCGTGCTGAGCGCGAGCAATGTCTTCCACGATGACAAGTAAAATCAAAACTAAAAGCACTTGATTGCTAGAGTTAAACAATTTTTTGAGTCGAATGCTTTGAGCTGGTTCACGGCAAGTCTTAGTTAAAATTTGGCAAACGCTGGGGTAAAGTTCGCTAAATTGCAGGCGGTTAATTCAATCTTCAGCCCGTTCGGGACTGCGCGTTAAAAAAGCTAAGACGCGGGCGTACTGCTGCGACAAATTGTGTTTACGCAAAATCTCAATGGTCTTAACAAAAGAAATTGGACGGAGACGAATTTCCAGCGAACGCGATCTAATCGTAGTTAACACGCGGTGAACTTGGCTAGCGGTCATAATGATGTAAGTCGCCGGAGGCGGACTTTCCATGATTTTAAGCAGCATGTTTAGGGCGTATTTATTGCTGTTTTCAACTTTTTTAATTAGCAAAATTTTGACGCCTTTGTCGTCTAAAGCCGTTAGTTGTAATTTCTCTCTGACGGCGCTAATTTGCTCCTTAGTAATTAATTTACTTTGTCCGTCCACGACGAGCAAGTCCGGGTAAGTTTTAGTGAGACGACCTGGTTGACCGGCAAAAATGTCGTTATCACTAATTAGCGCTTGAATGAGTATTTCCGGCGCTTGTTCTAAATCGGTGTCAATCCCGCCGTTAAAAAGGTAGGTGTGAGCAACTTTTTGTTGCGAAAGGAATTCCGGATGATGCGGTAGGCTGTCGGATTTGTCTCGCGAAATAGTTCAAGATTTGCCATAAATTAACCTAGTCTAATTTTAAAACTTTCTTTAAAGCGTCCTTAACCTCTTGCAAAACACTCGCCTGGTCTAGGGAGGCATCAATTGTTTTAAACCGCTCGTTAAACTTTTTGATTACCTGGCGGTAGCCCTGGTTAATAAGATTTCGAAACTTGCGATTCACCGATTCAAAGCGGTCCAACTTTGCGCGACTTTGCGTACGAATTTTAGCTTGCCTAGGCGGTAAATCAAAGAAAAAAAGTTAAGTCAGGGATCGTATTTTGGGTAATGAATTTTTGCATTTCCCAAACTTTATCAATTCCTAACTGACCTGCGTAACCTTGGTAGACTAACGAAGAATCTAAGTAGCGGTCGCAAAGTACGACTTTGTTAGATTTAAGGGCGGGTCAAATGTGCCGCTCTAAATTTATTCTCCGGTCTAGCGAATAAAGAAGTAGCTGGCTCATAGCGCTAATCGGCGTCTTTTCGTCAAGCACCAAAGAACGGATTTGACTAGTGATCGGGTTGGATGAGCCCGGCTCACGAGTTATCACGTTAGCAATTTTTAAACTATCCAGTCATTTTTGAATTTCTTTGATAACGGTCGTTTTTCCCGATCCGTCTAATCCTTCAAAAGTAACTAAAAGTCCTTGTTTGTTTTTTTGAACCATAACGGCCCGAACTAAATTGCGCTACAAGGGCAAATTAGTGTTTTTGGGTTGAATCGCCTCCTCGGCTTGGTCAATCAATTCGTTAGCTTCGTTCACAGCTAGCATGAAAAGGTCCTCCACTATCTCTTTGTCGTCCGGATCAATTAGAGCCGGGTCAATGTCAACTTTATCTAGCCGCCGGTTACCCAACATGACAATCGAAAGTCCTTGTTTATTAACTTCAAATTTACGTTTGTGCAGTTCTTTCTCGGCTTTTTCTAGTTCGGCTTGCATTTTACGAGCCTGTTTCATCATCGCGTTAATGTTCATTCCGGTTCCTTTCTAGTCAAAACTGTTATTTTCCAAATAAATCGCCGAAGATGTCGCGAC
The DNA here is from genome assembly GCF_004011945.1 of Mycoplasma sp. ATU-Cv-508. NCBI lineage: Bacteria > Bacillati > Mycoplasmatota > Mollicutes > Mycoplasmatales > Mycoplasmataceae > Mycoplasma > Mycoplasma sp. ATU-Cv-508. Next base: position 363,110 of record NZ_RYZU01000001.1, read on the forward strand.
CAATTTCTTCGTGCGGATCAACTTTAACTTCTAATTGTGGTGGTGAAATCGCTTCGCCAGCTCGTAGTTGGCCCTCGGCCTTCATCACACTCCAAGATTTTTTGACTTCCTCAAATTGCTCTCTAGTGATCGCATAAATTCACCGAGCAGAGCCAAAAACCTCTTGGGTTAATTGGTGCACAATCGGGTTTTGTCGGTAAAGATTCAAAGTTTGCACTAACTGATCTTCTTCGCTTGAAACTAAAACAAAGTGTTCGCCCGCACTAATTACTTTGCTTTTCATCAGCAAAGCAGCAGGTTGGCCATACTTTTCTTGACCAGCGTAAGCAGTTAGGAGCGGCCATTTTCCTTTCACAAATTGCAACTGATCTCGCTTAGAAATGATTAGTAAGTTGATTAGTTCCTCGAGCGTGTAACTGTTTGGTTTATCAAGAGTTATTTTTTCGGTTTCGTTAGACTGGTCAAGTCCGAAAAGTTCGGTAATGTCAAGATCATCTTCAACAGTCTTATCTTTTTCGGCGCTGATTAACTTTTTGCCACCAATTTCGTCTTGACTGAGCGGAATCACCAAAGAATCTTCCCAATCAGGTCTGGACTTAACTGGACTAGCAGCGGGCAAGGTTGGCTGAGGGTCATCCGGAGCGGTCTCGCTAAAATTTTCAAAGTTTAAATCGTGGAGCTGAGAATCTGCGGCAACTGTTTGGGTGCTTAATTGGTCGCCAGTCGCTGATGTCTCTTCCTCGGCTGTCAACTTATTTTCTAACTGGACTGGACCTGGTTCAGGCACAGATACACCCGCCGGTTCTGTTTTCAAAAGAGCAAGCATTTTTAACTCAAAAAGTTGGTTTGGTAACTGGGTAAACTTAATTTGGTTAGCTAACTCGATGAGCGTGTCAACCATCTGGTAAGCAAAACTCAAATCAACCACTAACTGGTTCACGTCTTCCAACGTTAAATACTCAATTAAGTTAAAATCGGATGTTTTCCGATAGACGATCAGATCGCGCAAAATTTCAATCAAGGAAAACGTTAGCCTTTCTAAATCGACTCCGTTTTCAATAAAACCGGTTAAAGCGAGGAGAAAGACTTTGCTCTCGCCGCGGTAAATTGAGTTAATCAGTTCAATTTGTTTACCGATTGATACCAAACCAAAAACTTGCGAAATAGCTTCAAAAGTAATTGAGTTGTTGCCAAAGGCAGCCGCCTGATCAGAGATGGAAAGAGCGTCGCGCAAACCGCCGTTAGCTAACTTGGCGATAAATTTAAGCGCCTCGGGTTCGCAGTCAATTTTCTCTTGTTCAAAAACTTGGGAAAGTTGTTTTTCAATTACCGTCGGTTCAATCCGTTTGAAATTAAAACGCTGAGTTCGGGAAAGAATTGTGGCCGGAATTTTGTGGGGTTCGGTCGTGGCTAAAATGAAAACAATGTGGCGCGGCGGTTCTTCCAAAGTTTTTAAAAGCGCGTTTCAAGCACCTTTGCTGAGCATGTGGACTTCATCGATGATGTAAACTTTGTACTTACCTTGCACGGGAGCAAAGCGAGCGTTTTCAATGATTGAACGCATTTCGGCGACTCCGTTGTTGGAGGCAGCGTCAATTTCAATGATGTCAAGCGTTAAATCTTGGTCAACTTGACGAGCGTTTTGGTTGATTGCTCGGGCAAAAATGTGAGCCACCGAAGTTTTACCTGTCCCCCGGGGACCCGCAAAAAGGTAAGCATGGGAAACTTTGCCTTGGCGCACCACGTTTTCTAAAGTAGTTACAATGTGATTTTGACCAACCACTTGGTTAAATTCTTCGGGTCGATAAGTGCGGTAAAGTGCTTTATAAGACATTTCTTAGTTAATTATACACGGCGGTTTGCTGGGCTAGCAAACCGATTTGAAATAAGGCAAATTAACTCTTCAACTCTTAAAAAATAGGTCAGCGCCACCCCTGTTTGACGTAATTGGTTTTTTTATAAAAAAAACCAATTACGTCACATTGGGATGGCCTTTTAGAGTTTGCAGTTAATTCGGGCTTTGTCAAAAAACCAAAATTTGACGTCCAATTAAAGGCAAACTGCTAACCCCTTTGTTGACAAACCAAGGTCTAACCTCGTTATCATCAAACTTACTTAAATCAAAGTCGCGACGGTACTCAAGCGGACTAGAATTGTTGGTGTAATCAGAGCCAAAAGTGGGCGATAAAATGCTTCACCATGAGTTTGATTCTTCGTCATAGTCGGCAAATACGCCGTTAACGCTGTTAACAAATAGTCCATATTTAGCGTGGGGGTCACGAAAACCAAACCGAGGTTGGTTAACAATTTTTTGTTCAACTTCAAACTCGTTAATTCAAAGCAGTAAATCGGAGAACATTTTTTGACCGTTCTGGATTTGGTAAATCTGGTCCATTTCTTGCTTTCCATCAAGCGTTTTTGAAATAATTCGAACCTCGTTTTCAACCCCAAAATAGGCAGTTTCTAACTTCTTAATCTTTTGTTTGAGCTCTTTGATTTGTTCCAAAAGATGGGTGTTATTTTGCTCAAGCTCTTTGATTTTTTCCCGGTAGCCTACTCGATCTTGCTGGGCATCGTCTATCTTTTTCTCTAACTGAACTAACCGCTCAACTAAAGCATCGCGCTGGGTCTTAGTATCTTCTTTGGAAAGTGTCTGCTTGGCGCCGCAACTAACTGCCAAAGTGGTGATTAGTCCTAAACTTGGCAAAATTACCATTTTTTTTAACATTTTTACTCCTTCTACCAAAAATCGTTACTGTCAACTCGAAAAACATTTTCAAAAAGAAATTTACTAGTTTCAAACAAAATGGTGGCCGCGATAAAATTGCTAATTGCTCCGAGCAAATTGGGAATAACCGCGGTGGCAAAGCGCGCAACCGCAAAGGAAGGACCAAACAAAAGCAAGTCGTAAGGGTAATACCAAAACATAATTGAAAACCCTCAAAAACCACACCATAGCGCAAAGAAAAGTTGGTTTTTATTAAGAAGACGTTTAAACGCGAAAGAGAAAAGTCCTTCCAAAGGAAATATGAAAAAATAAACTAACCACCAAGTGCCAAAACCATAAATTATTCCCGTGATCATAACAAACGCAAAAATAATCGTTTGCGAAAGTCTAAACGGCAAAAATACGCTGTACAAAATGCACAAAAAGGTAACGACTTCCACGCCGACAATAAATCCCAGCGCGTACTTTGCCGCTACGACTAGCGAAGTCAAAATTGCGCTCACCGTGATTTTGCGAGTGGTCATCTCTAAAACTCAATTCCTTGGCGAGCTTTTAGCCCGCGGTTGAAGTAGTGTTTCTGAGGTTCAAAGTGCGTTATTAAGTCAGCTAAATCAAAAACCTGTTTCAGTTTAACGTGACCGGAAATAAGAACTTCGCGCTTTTCAATTCCAAGTTTTTTAAAAAAATTAGCCAGATATTGCTCGGAAAATAATTGGACGCTGGAAGCAGCTAAATCTAAAATTTCATCAATAATAATCACGTCAAACTGGTCTTTGGTTTTTTTAATTTGCTCAAGTCCTTCGTAAACAATCTTCCGAGTTTTTTCTTTTTCGTTTTGATCCATTTCAATCACGAACTTGCCCGTGTGGTGAAAGTGAACCGGCGGAACGCCGACTAATTTTAAAATCTCATTTTCGCTGCTCGGTCGACCTTTGAGAAAGCGGTAGTAAGCCACCCGCATTCCAGCGCCTTTGGCACGAATCGCTGAACCGTTAAGCGCCGAAGTTTTACCTTTGCCAAATCCTCAGTAAATGTGCAACATAATTTAGTAGTTAAACTACCCGCATCTCCTTAATCGCAAAAATTCCGCTGAAAACACTTTTTCCTTCGCTGACATTATCGAGTTGGTAGAAAAACGAATCCCCAGAGGCAAACTTAGTTAGTTTAAAGTGTTTGCCATCAGGAATTAGTTGGTAAAGATCAACGACTCATTCGTTAGGTTTGGGACCTGGTGTTGGCGGCTTGATATGGTAACTTGATCCGTCTAGATCGTCCAAGCGAAAACCTTGAAATTTAGGGTTCTTGTCAAATTCTTTACCCAGCCAAGTAACGTGTTTTCTTTGGAGATAAATGTAGGAATCACCAATTTTGTGAATTCGGTCGTTGCCGTGGAAAGCAGTTTTAACCGCGCGAAAATCGTAAGAACCGGGCAAAGCTTGCAAATACTCTTTGTGCCACTGGCTACCACCAACGATTGCTGAGTAAATTTTCGCATCTTGCGCGCTAATTTGGTGCTCTGAAGTGAGCGCGTTGTCGCGCGTCAAAATGAAACGAGCGTCGATGTATGGTTTATTAGGTGTTTTGTTAAAGGTAACTTTAACCGCGTTTTGATGGGTAATTTCGTAAGAAAAATAGTTCTCGTCGCCGACCAGCGGATACCAATTTTGGTGTGCTCCGGGATTGCCAGGATTTTTGTGATCAAAACGACCTGCCTCGTTGGGGCTCGTTTTAACATTTCAAAAATTAGAAGCGACTGCGATCGCGTCCCGGTTAGTTTCCTTAGCTAAAAACTCGGCAAAATATTTATCCCAATCTTTGTGAAGAATGCGTTTAGACTGCTCACAGTAGTAACGCGGTGTGCGGCCTTGCAATTGAGTAGTTTTATGAAATGGTATGCCGATTGAATAATCGTCTTGGTTACGAAAAATTTTGGCCGCGTTAAAATGACCCCGGTTAACTTTTAAAGAAGCTTCGTTAGTAATTAAATTGGTGTCATCTAAGTAAAAACTTTCTAGAAAGTGGGCGATTGAGTGACCATCATTATCATCGTCGTTGTAAAGAACGTAAAAAGAATCTCCGTCAGCAAAAAGAGATAGTCCAGATCCAAAGGGCATGTCGGTGTGAAGTGGCACAACTTGAGCATCGACCTGGGTGCCGTGGGTTTTATCACCCCATCAAAAAACGCCTTGGTAATCTTTTTTGACTAAGTATAGTCCGTCGTTAATTACGTTGTAGGGCTGACCATCAACTTCAAAACGAGGTAATTTTTTAACTGCTTCCATGTCAAGGCGTTTGTTTTCAGGAGGTATTTTTTCTTTTTCGTTAAGCTTATCGTCTTTGGCCGGCGGTTTTTCTTGGTCAGATGTTTGGGTACTGCAAGCCAAAACAGTTAGAGTCGGGCTAATTAAAGCCAAGGTGAAAAATGGGTAGAGAATTTTTTGCATTGTTTGTTTGTTCCTCGCATTAATAAGTTTGCTTAAACTAGTCAATCTGGTCAGTTTTTTTAACTACTAAACTGCTGGAGATGGCAAAACCAAAACCGCTAGACTAGTGAAAGTCGGTTTAACACTAAGTAACTACTCTTTTAACTATTTCAACAAGATTAAAATTTTGAACAGGCTGGTAAGTCTGGTCAACCTTGAGCATCAGCTGGTATTTTTTGCCATCGGTGCTAACTAATCGGTAGCGCTTTTCTTCGGGCCAAGAAACATGCAAATCAAAAACCACTTGGTAGTGCGAAGAAGGTAGTCCGGAGCGGTGAACTACGTAATTTTTACCGTCTACTCCGTTAAGTCGAAAAGCGTTAAAGTGCAAATTGTTCGCCAATTTTTGACCCAACCAACTCGCATCCTTGGCATGGAAAGTTAGGTACTCGTCGCCCAGCTTGTGAAGGCGCGAATTACTAACGGGTCTTTCTTTAAGCGCGCGGTACTGATAAACTTGATTTTGATGATTTAAGTAATCGTTGTGGCGGTCTTTTCCGCCCACAATTACCGAGTAAATTTTGACATCCTGAGCACTGATTTCGCGGTTAGCAAAATCTAAAGAACCGTCTTTGGCAAGTCCAAATTGAGCGTCTATGTAAGGTTTGTTAGCAGTTTGGTTGAAAGTAATTTTCACGGCGTTCCGATGGGTGATCTGGTAAGAAAAATAATTTTCCTGGCCCGTAATCGGGAGCCACAGTTTGCTAGCACCCGAAGCAGAAGGGTCTTGCGGATCAAAACTACCGCTCTTGTTTGGGGTGGTTTTGACGTTTCAAAAGTTAGCCGCTAAATTAACCGCGGCTGGGCTAGTTTCTTTTTGCAAAAATTCTGCAAAACTTGCGTCCCAACTTTGGCCAGCAGGTAGTTTAGACTGCTCGCCGTAATAACGAGGTGTTTGACCAGTTAAATCGGTTTTTTGTACGAACGGGATGCCGGTGTAATGGCCTCAGCGGTGACCGAGTTTAACAGCTTGCGCAGACTCGCGATTGAGCTCAAAAGACTCTTGGTTGGTAATTAAGTTGGTGTCATGTAAATAAAAACTGTCCAAAAAGTTGGCGATGGAATATCCGTCTTGGTCGTTATCGTTGTAAAGAACGTAAAAAGAGTCGCCTCCACTTAAAAGCGAAACTCCGACGTGGTAGGGCTTGGCAGTTTTTAGCGGCACTACTTTGGCATCGACCTGGGTTCCGTTTGTTTGGTCTCCCGATCAAAAAATACCTTGGTAAGCATCTTTGACTAGGTAAAGTCCGTCGTCCTTAACTGGATAATCTTGGCCGTCCACTTGAAAGGTCGGCAGTTTGGAAATGCGTTCTATGTTAAGTTTAGAGTTTGATTTAATGGCTGGATTTTTGTCTCCAACCCAGTCGTCAAGCGGTATGTCTAATTGACTTAAGTTGGCCGAGCAAGCCAAAGCCGAAGCGGCAGGCAAAGCTAAACCAAACAAAGTAAAAATGATTTTTTTCATCTCAGTAAAACTCCTTTAATTGCTCATGTCTCATTTAGCAGTTTGAACAAATATAACGATCGTATCAGCTACAAGCGGTATGCCAGAAATGCCGAAGTTGGTAGTCCAGTTTTGACGAGACTGTTCACCAAAAGACTGGTAAGCAAAGTCGCGGGAATAGTCAAGCGGTGTTTCGCTGTTAGTGATTGGCTTGGACGCGGTAGGTGAGAGAATTTTCCACCAACTTTCCGACTCATCATTGTAGTCAGCAAAAACTCCGTTGACACGGTTAACAAATAAACCGTAAAGACTGTGGTGGTCGCGAAAACCAAAACGTTCCTGGTCGGTGATTTTTTGTTCTACTTCAAACTTGTTAATTCACAAGATCAAATCTTCGAGAGTTTTATGATCGCTTTTTGTTACGTAAATCTGGTCCATCTCTTGCTTTCCATCAAACGTTTTTGACATTAAACGAACTTCTTTACCACCGTAATGACTGCCTTTTTCTAAGTTAGCATCTAGTTGTTGATACTTTTGAAAGTAAACGCTGAAAAGACTGGCAAAAACGATTAAGAGCAAAGAAACGATCGATAAGACTGCGTAAAATTGACTTTTCTTCATAACACAAATCGCAACCCAACTGGAGAGATGGGTTGCTCAAACAAACGAACATGATTAGTTTAAAGCGCCCGCTTTCATCCTTAGTGATCAGTGCTAAACAAAGACCCGACTATAACGGTTGCTAGGACAGTTTGGTATTTTCAACCAATTCCATGTTTTAACACTTGGCGTTAAATTGAGTTGCAACGCCATTATACTACCAAAGACAGAATTGCAAATTAATCCAAATTGCCTATAATTGGGGTTAATTAATCATGCAATTAGACAAAATCATTGATTTACAAAAAAAACTTGACCAAGCAATCGAAACTCAACACCAAGTTAAAAACGCCGATTTAACTAAGCACCGCGTCTTAGCATTAATTGTTGAAATCGCCGAACTTTCTAACGAAATCGCTTCTTTTAAATACTGAAAAAAACAGCGCCATTACCAGCGCGAAAAAATTCTGGAAGAGTATGCTGACGGACTTCATTTCTTTGCTTCGCTTTTGGTAAGAGCTAAGTTTAAAAAGTACCGTTTTGAATCAAAATTAGCCAACCGTCACGACATTAACACTCAACTGCTCAGTCTTTTTCAAGCGGTAAGCAGTTTGGAAAACAAAATTAGTCGCAAAAAAATTGGGCGCGCTTTCCGCCTCTACTTAGGTCTGGGAGAACTGCTCAATCTTTCCCAAAGTGAAATTGAACACCACTACATTAAAAAGAACTTAATTAACCACGAGCGCATGCAGCAAAACTACTAGACTTCGCACTTTAACTGAACGCCGCAGTTAGCACAAGAGTTGCATCCGCCAAATTTTTCAATCGTACCTTCTTTGCAAACTGGGCAGAGATTGCCAATTTGAACTCCGATGTCTTTGCCGTACTTTAGCCCGGGAATGTCAGACACCTTTTCTTTGATGTGCTCAACTTGCTCGCGGGTAAATTCGGAAACCGAAATCGTTTGGGTGTCAAGTTGGTTGTCTTCTTTATCAATTGATAGAACTTGCGAATCTCGCGAACCATCCACGTAAACGGTTCCTCCCTTAGCGTTATTGTCGTAAAGTCGCATGTAAATTTTTTCCACTTGTTTAACAGTGTATCCGCGGGGCGCGTTAACTGTTTTTGAAATTGAAGAATCAATTCAGCGCTGAATTGTCACTTGCACGTCAGCGTGCTCTTCCGGGGTAAGATCCATCGCCGAAACAAAGAAAGATGGCAATTCATTGCCGTTAAACCAGTTGCGGTGTTTTTTTCAATCAGCGACAATTTTTTGATCAACCTCAATGAATTTACCAAGTCGACCAGAACGGAAATATTTAAAAGCGAAGTAGGGCTCTAGTCCAGTTGAAACGCCAACCATCGTCCCAGTTGTTCCCGTTGGAGCGATCGTCAAAAGATGAGAGTTTCTAAGTCCGCCGTTTGCCCGAATGGCTTGGTGAACTTGCGGCGGTAAAGTTTGAATAAAGCCGGTTGAGCAAAGTTTTTCAACCTCTCCTTTTAAAAATGGGAAAGGGCCTTTTTCACGAGCTAGTTCAGCCGAAGTTAAGTAAGCTGTGGTGGCAATTTTTTCAAAAACTTTGTCAATCAATTCCAGCGATTCTTTTGAACCATAACGCACACCTTTCCAAATGAGAAAGTCGTGCAGTCCCATCACGCCCATCCCCACTCTTCTTTCTCCCAGCGCTTGGTGGCGATTTTCGGTTAGGAAATAGGGGGTTTCATCAATGATGTTGTCTTGGAGACGAACGCAAACGCTAACGGTTTTAGCTAGTTTATCCCAAAGAATTTCTCCGCTCTGATGCTCAATCATGTTAGCTAAGTTAATCGCACTTAAATTGCAAACTGAGTAAGGAGCTAGTGGTTGCTCTCCGCAAGGATTGGTGCAGACGACTTTTTGATCATAAGCTTGGGCGTTTGTCATCTGGTTAGCGCGGTCAATGAAGAAAACGCCTGGCTCGGCCGAGTAAGTTGCGCAAAAGTTAATCAAATCCCACAACTCGCGGGCTTTAATAGTTTTGTAAACTTTAACTGGATAACCCAGTTCTTCTCACCTGCGCACGTCGCCAATTTCATGCCAGTGTTCGTCGTAAAACTTTTTTTGTTCCGGGGTTAATTTTTCAATGTCGGGAAAACGCAACGACCAAAGCGCGTCTTTTTTAACCGCTTCCATGAACGGATCGGAAATACCAACCGAAATGTTAGTGCCAGTCAAAAACTCTGGCTCAACCACTTCGTAAGATCCTCCTTGTTCTAGTCTAGTAGTGGCGCTTTCCTTTAGTTCACGCGGAGCTTGACTGCTAATCACTTGCTCTAAAACTTTGCGCTCAAAATCTGATAAAGGTTTTAACTTTAATTTGTCATTTGCTTCACGAACAATGTCAGCGTCAGGAAAATGGTCAGCGATTCATTTCAAAATTGGCGCTTTTTGCATTTTTGAAATGATGAACTCAACAATGTCGGGGTGTCAGTCGGCCAAAATAATCATTTGGGCTCCCCGACGCGAACCGCCTTGCTGGACTAAGTGGGTTAGCATCGCGATGTCATTCAGTCACGATACTGCCCCCGAAGATTTACCTCCAACAGTCAGAGCAACCGTGTCTTTAGGTCGTAAAGTGGAGCCGTTAGTACCGACACCGCCGCCGCGAGACATGATTTCCATCACGTTTTTTACGGTGCTCGGAAATTCCTTCCCGGGAGTCGCGCGGCATGGGCATCACAAAGCAGTTAAAGTAAGTAACGTTGGTGCCAGAGCCAGCCCCATACAAAACCCGACCAGCCGGAACAATGTTGTTAGAAGCAATTTGCTGGTAAAACTCATCTTTTCAAGCTTGACTTTCGCTCGCTCCGAGCGCGTTAGCCACCCGGCGAGCAATTTGTTCAAAATAAACTTCCAGCGGTTTACTTAGAGTAGATTTATGAACTTGAATCACCCCGTCTTCGGTTGGGTGATAGTTGGGATCAATTTGGTTAATGTACTCGTTTTCAACTTGAATCGTAACTAACTCGTCCTTAATCTCTAACACGTAGGCCGTCCCTAAGGTAGGAAATTTGACGTCGTACTTAATTTTGGCCACGACCAAATCACCCTCTGACAAAGTTTTCAGTTTGAGATCTTTTTGAGAATAGCGGTCAAGCATCACTAGCCGACTAATTCCTTCGTAAGTTTTTTGCATTTCTGAACTAACGGGTGTTAGGTGAGGAAAATGCTCTAGGATCGCTTGGTTAAGTTGATCAATGTATTTTCGAGGGTAACTAACTGATGGCGTTTCAAGTGAAGTGGTACTAGCGGACATAGGTGTTGACCTCCTTAGAGTTAGAAAATTTTTTCAAACTGAATAGTGCATTGAACATTATCTACTAACATCTACCAACAAAGTAGAATTTTATGTAAAACACACTCCGAACTGGTTTTTGGTCTAATCGGGCGGCGAACCAGTTCTGGATCTGCTCTGAGCGGCAATGGACATTTTATCAAGGTTAATTTTGCGTTCCTTAGGAAGCAGAAAATTAGCGCTTATTCCGGCAAAAATCGCGACTGAAGTGGGCGAAAATACGATCGCCACCTGGTTTAAATTCCAGCCTAAAATTGCCCGGCCAAGACCAACAACTAACATAATGGAAACCACAAAAATGTTGCGTGCTTGGTGCAAATCAACTTTCTCATCTAAAAGCACTTTTAAACCGTTGGTGCCGATAAAACCAAAAAGAATTAGCTCTAAACCGCCTAAAACATGGGTTGGAATGAGGTGCAAAACAGTTGAAATCACCGAAACAAACGACATCCCAACCGCCATCACAGCTGCTAGAGCGGTCACGTAAACCGAAGCAACTCGCGAAAGACCAACCACGGTCGTGTTTTCGCCGTAAGATGTGTTAGCTGGTCCGCCCAGCGCGCCACCAACCATAGTTGCTAACCCGTCTCCTAACAAAGTTTTGTGTAGACCGGGCTGATCGCCCAAATAATCGCGGCCGGTAATTTTTCCTAGCACCGTGTGGTCGCCTATGTGCTCGGCAATCGTTGCCAGCGCCATCGGCATCATAATTAGAAGCGGCATCGGAGAATAGCTTTGATTTTTACCGATCACTTGACCATTTAAAAGAGCGTTGGAAAAATCAGGCAACCCTACGTAAGTGCTAATGTTAGTTCAATTTACTTGGTAGTATTTGGTGAACTCAGGCGTTTTGTGTCACGTCGAGACGACTAAAGAAACAACTAGACCAATTAGCATTGCGCTTGCAATTGGCACGAGTTTAAGTTTGCCGCGGCAAAGTAAAACGATTAGCATCGCGCTGGCGATCGTAATCAAAGCGACGCCGACACCTCATCAATCTATGTTTCAGTTGCCGTTTTCAAAAATGTTACCTTGCTTTGAATCAAGCAAAAAAATGTGGTTAATTGCAATCGGAGCCAGACTAAGACCAATGACAATAATCATTGGTCCCACTACAACCGGAGGCAGCATTTTTTTAATCCACCCCGTGCCAAAAAGGTAAACCAAAATCGCCACCAAGCAGTAGACAAGCCCTATCCCGAGCAGACCGAGAAACATGCTGTTTCCGTAAAGCGGGTAGAGCGCGCCCATCGTCCCGATGTACGCGACTGACGAGCCAAGGTAAATCGGCACTTTAGCTCTAGTAATTGCAATGTAAACAAGAGTACCAACGCCCGAAGCAAAAAGGGCGACATCAACACCAATCACTTTAGTTTGTCCTGTCGGGTCAGCGGTTAAATTAATTAATAGGGGTGTTAAAACAGTCGCCCCGAACATAGCAAAAACGTGCTGGAAAGATAAAATGATCCAAAACTTTAACGACGGTCGCTCGCGCACATCCAATACCATTTTTCTTGGTGGCGCGCTGGGAACAGTGATTTTTAGCGTTTTGGTTTCGGGCAAGTTTTTTCTTCCTAATTTTTTTCATGGTATCTCAATTTTGGAGTCAAAATTGTTAGATTTTTTTAACCATCAAACTTTTTACGGTAGAGAAAAACCTCAAAACCGTCGCCACGGAAAAACAAATCTTTCCGGTGCTTAGATAAATCAATTTTTAAAAAGACGTCGCCTTGCGCTTTTGTGTCCACTTGGGAAACGTATATTTCCTGGGCGTAAGGGTAAAACTGCTCGTAAACCGATTTACCGCCGCTAATGAAAATGTCTTTTTGATCGTGGTCAAACTTTTCAAAAAGTTTGACCACCTGATCGGTTGAGTTTAAAATGTGGTCAGCGTTTTTTAAGGGTCGATCACTCAGCACATAGTGGGTTCGGTCAGTTAATCGGCCCGGTAAGTTGGCAAAAGTGTTTTGACCTCAAAGCAAACTTTGCCCCAAAGTCATCCGACGGAAAAAAGCTAGTTCAGCCGGGTTTTTTCAAGCCAATTTGTTTCCCTTGCCAATTAGTCAGTTGGGCCAACGGCTACGATCATTTTGACCATTAAACCGCCACTTTCGCCTTGATGCTCGGATGACTTTGGTAATTAGCCAAAACAATGTCTTCAAACTTAAAGTCAAAAATGGATTTAACGGCTGGGTTAAGAATTAACCGGGGGAGTTTTAATGGTTTACGCGCTAACTGTTCGCGCGATTGGTCAAGATGGTTTAAGTAAAGATGGGTGTCGCCGGTAGTGTGAATAAACTCGCCCGGCTTGAGTCCGCAAACTTGAGCCACCATCATCGTGAAAAGCGCGTAAGAAGCAATGTTAAAAGGCACGCCTAAAAAAAGATCGGCCGAGCGTTGGTAAAGGTGACAAGATAAGTGTCCGTCTAAAACGTAAAATTGGATCAAAAGGTGGCAAGGCGGCAAAATCATCGATTTTAACTCGGGCGGATTCCAAGCGCTTAAAATTAAACGTCTTGAGTCGGGGTTATTTTTGATTTGATCAATCAAATGACTGACTTGATCAACGCCGCCAAAATTACGCCATTGCCGACCGTAAACCGGTCCGAGGTTGCCTCATTTTTGCGCAAAGGCAGAGTCGGTTTTAATTTGGTTAATAAACCACTCTAAGTTGTGTTCGGGCTGATAAAACTGACTTTGCTGATAACGCTGGTAAGGTCACTCGTTTCAAATCCGCACATCGTTATCAACTAAGTATTTAATGTTGGTGTCTCCGCTGATAAACCAAAGAAGCTCGTGAACGATGCTGCGAAAATGCATTTTTTTAGTGGTTAAAAGCGGGAATCCGCTCTTTAAATCGTACCTTTGTTGCGTACCAAACACGCTTAGAACATCCACGCCAGTCCGGCTTTTTTTGCGTTGGCCCCTTTCCAAAACGTGCGAAAGTATCTCTAAATATTTAACCATGGCGAGTTTATTATCGCAAAGATAGCGGCTATAATGCCTAGATGATATTAAACTGAGACCAGTACTTTCTAGCTTTAGCACTTGTTTCCGGTTGACGTTCAAAAGATCCGAACACCCAAGTCGGAGCGGTTTTAGTCAACGAGCATAACCGGGTAATTGGACTAGGCTACAACGGGATGCCCAAAGGAATGGATGGGGCTTTCCCTTGGCAAAAAGACGGAGAAAATGCCCACACCAAATACCCCTACGTAGTTCACGCGGAAATGAATGCCATTTTAAACTCAATCAAAGACACACGTAACACCCGACTTTTTACTTCGCTCTTCCCTTGTTCCAACTGCGCTAAATTTGTCGCACAGGCTGGTATCAAAGAAATAGTTTACCTGGATGACAAATACGATGGAACCGAAGACAACTTAATCGCTAAGAAAATCTTCCGTCAAACCAAGGTGGCATTTCGAGCCGGACCCCGGCTTAATCTAAAAATTGAGACCGATGAGATATGCGATAATTTAGTTGTCAAAACAAATGAAAGTGAGACAAACGATTAATGTACCAATACCGTGCTCGATTAAAAAGTTCGCAAGAAATTATCGCCGAAAGTCACACGCTGGAAAACATTGAACACCAAATCACCGCTTTCCGACGTGCTCAACTCCAAGGCAAGCACACTAAAATGAATGAACCAGTCGAAGTAATTCACATTTTCCGCAACAAAAAGCAAGGGACTGGCAAAGAAGTGTTAGTCAAAATCGTTTAATTAACTACTTACCTAAGCAAAAAGAAGCAAACATTTTGTCAAGTAACTGATAGTGATCGGCTTGGCCGTTCACATTGGCTAAGTTTTGGTAAGCCTGGTGCAAGTCAACAATTACCACGTCAAAAGTTTGTCCTGCCTCCAAAGCAGTTAGTCCGTCGCTCAGTGCCTGACGAGCTTTAGCAACTAAACTTACCTGGTGGGCACTAGTTAAAAATGTGCAAATCTGATAAATCGGTTTTTTGACATTTATCTTTAATTGCTTCCACCAGCGACTCGGTTTGCTTTAGTTGAGCGCTCACCAAGATTTTGTCTTTCTCATGACTTTGCTCAGTTAGTAAATCTGATTTATTAAAAACTTTTAAATAAATCTGATCCGCCAAAACGCGCTCTTCAATTAACTTATCAAAGTCGCTTTCACCAACCTTGGCATCAATCACATGCAAAACTAAGTCAGCTTGGCTTAGCGTTTGGTAACTTTTGCTAACGCCTGTTTTTTCCAACTCGTCGTCAGTCGCGCGAATGCCGGCTGTGTCGCTTAGTTTAATTAGTATGTCGCCTACCACTATTTGGCCCTCCACGACATCGCGGGTCGTGCCTGGTAAGTTTGAAACAATCGCTTTATCTTGGTCAATTAAAGCGTTTAGCAAAGAAGACTTGCCGCTGTTAGGAAGTCCAACGATGGCCACTTGAATCCCTTGGTAAATGCTTTGGGCTTGTCGAGACTCGTTTTCGATGCGAGTTAATTTTTCCAGCAACTGACTAACGATCGGAATTAATTTTTGGTCGCTAATTTGCTGAACATCATCGTGTTCGGGGTAGTCAATGTTAACTTCGCAAACCGCAATTAAGTCACTGAGTTCTTGAAGCATATTTTCAATTAGTTGACTAGTTTGACCAGTTAACTTCTGAGCAGAAATTTGGGCTTGTTTAAGCGTCTTGGCAAAAATCAAATCGTGAATTGCTTGAGCCTGAATTAAGTCAATTTTACCGTTTAAAAAAGCGCGGTGAGAAAACTCGCCGCGGTTAGCTAGGCGAGCGCCTTTTTTAATCGTTAACTCTAAAACTCTCTTGGCGTTGACCACACCGCCGTGAACATAAATTTCGGCCATGTCTTCCCCGGTAAAAGAGCTGGGAGCTTGAAAGAAGGCAACTAAAACTTGGTCAATAACCTCATCGCCATCGCTGATTAGACCCGGTTTAATGCTTTGGTGAGCGCCGATCTTGCCGCGAAAAATCTGTCTGACGACGCTAAAGGTGTCAGGTCCAGATAAACGGATAATCGCGATCGGTTGGTTAACCGGCGCAGTGCTTAAAGCGCTAATCGTGTCAAACATTTGGTAATTATAAACTCAAGGTTAACTAAGCACGACGGTACGGTCTTTTTTGCGTTTAGAGGATTTTTTGCGGTGGTTAACAATTTTGTGAGTTATGTAAACTTCAAATATCCGTCAAAGACCTCCGATGATTCAGTAAATTTGAATGCCGGCGCTGAAAATCACTGCTAAAAACACCATGATAAACATACTAATGTTTTGCATTTTGTTATTTTTCTTCATGGCAGTTTTTTGGTAAACATTAATGCGCAATTTGTCGCGCCGACGCGTCAGTAAGCGCGGAAACAGTTGGGCAAAAAGTTGCGTACCGGCCGCGAGCATAATTAACGGTAAATATTGAAATTGTCCGGCCAAAAGTTCTCTTCACGAAGTGGCTGAAAAATTAATTCCGAGTCAAACCGTTGATTTAATTTGTTGAACGCCGCCAATAACTCTCCAAATCGCCAAGAAAATCGGCATCATCAAAAATAAGTTGGCAAAAGCGCCGAGAGGGTTAATGTTCATCTTACGGTAAAGCTCAGCTTGTTCTTGCTTTTTACGACTTTCCATCTGTTTGTTGCCTTCGTAAGGTGCATACTTAGCATCAATGATTGCCTTCTTAGCTTGCATATCTTGCATCTTAGTTTGTTGCATGGTTGATTTAAAAGACAAAGCAAAAATGACAATCCGAGAAATCACCACGATAGTGACGATTGCAATTAGCGTCTCCCAACCCGAGAGCAAAGGAATCGCCGAAACAGTCATGGCAAAAATTTTACCGATCGGAAAAACAAATAAGCCGTAAAAAGGGCCGAGTGACCAAGCTTGGCCTCAACTAACAACTGGTCGGTAATCGGTTTTTTCGTAGCCAATCAAAGGCATGTAGTTGTGTTTGAGAATTAGTTTGTCTTGCTCGGGATCTAGATTGCCGCCTGATTTGTAACTTTGAAAATCACTGCTAACTCCGACATAACCCAGAATGTTGGCCAAAGCATTTTTTTGCAAAATGTAAAATCGCTCGATTTCGGAAGGCGCTTTTTCGTCGTCAATGTTTTTAACAATGGTGCGAGGGTCTTTGCTAATGAAGTCAAGGTAAAAAGGGTTTTGACCGAAAAAATGGTTTATAAAAGCGATGTTAAATTGGTTGCGTGGCAAAAGGGCGTCTTCTGAACTATCGGTCGTAATGGCGTTTCAGTTATCGCCCGCTTTTTGGTAAAGTCCAATCCCAACTTGCCGATAATCAGTTTTGGTTTTACCTTGAACCCAAAACTTAATTTTCTCAAGCGAACTAACGTTTGTCTGACCACCTAAGTTATAAACTTCGGCAAGCGAAGAAAGTAGAGCGTAATTATCGCTGTCAGAAAATTTGTGAATTTGACCGCTTGACTTTAATTCTTCAACGTTAGAGTTAACGACAAAAGATTCGTTAAGACCTTGTCAAGCGTCAGACAAGCGTAAGTCTTGCTGCTTGTTTTGCATTTGAATCGTCTGGTGAGCTTTTGCCAAGATTAATTCTCCGTCTTGGTCGCGCTGGTCTTCCCGGAAAAAAATGTTGCTGCTGGCATCGGCCTTAGCAAAATAGACCTCGCTAGTTTGATCGTCAATTTTGATTTCTCTTTTGTTGATGGAAAAGCTAGTTACGTGCGGAGAAATACTTTTTTCGCTTGTATAAATTTCAAATCCGCGACTCACGTTATCGTCAACTTTAATGAAGAAAGATTGAACGCAGCCGTACATGGAAAAGAAAAAAAGGCAGAAGTAAATAAAAATTCGCAAAAACTTGCCAAACGTTTTAAATTTCTCGCCGGCTGTTTTTTTGTTTCCGTCGTTACTTTGTTTGAATCAATCGTAATTTTTTGATCTTTGGCCGTAACTCACACTATAACCTTTCAAAAATTTGTTTAACAGCTTGGGCTTTGCTTTGGAAATCTAACGGCATAAATGGTTTTCGGATAATTAAAACCACATCGTAATTTAAATTAAAAACTTCTGGCGTTTGGTCAAGAATTTGTCGCACTTGACGACGGTAGTAATTACGCCGAATCGCGTTAGCGACTTTTTTTGAAATAGATATGCCAACTTTAAGATTGGATTGGTTAGGTCGGTAGTAAAGAACTAAGTACTTACTGACAAACTGTTTTTTACTCGCAATCACATCTTTAAACTGTCAGTTTTTTCGAAGAACAAACTTTTTATCCATTACTCGCTTGAGACAGTTAACTTTTTGCGTTTCTTTGCTCTTCGGGCCGCCAACACTCTTTGGCCGTCGCTAGTTGACATACGCGCTCGAAAACCGTGGGTCTTAGCGCGTTTGCGTTTGTTTGGTTGATAAGTTCGTTCCATGCTTGACTCTGTTCCACGCGGTGAGCGTTAACTTAACGTAGTTATATAAATAATCACTATACCAAAAAGTTGTTGAAATGTCCAATAATAATTATAGAGATTAACTGGGATAGAGTAAATTGAAAACTGTTTTATCACCCAAAATTCTTTCAACAACTTAAATTGTGGAAAAACCCATTTAGTCCCGTTAATCTGAGTTAAATTATGTGGATAAGTTGGTGGAAAAGCCGTTTTTTCCCGGTGGTTAAGTTTAACTTTAAAGTCAGTGAATTTTTATGACTATATGATGATTTTAGATTTAAAATGACTTTTCTATGCAACGACTAGTTTACAAACCTGATCAAATTGATAATAAAACTAATTCAGCTTCGCTGGTTAACTATTTAGAAGGTGTAATTGGCGACGAAATAATTCTTAACTCTTTCATTCGAGACTTAAAAATAGTTACCACTACTCCAACCTACGTTTTAATTGAGGTAAATTCACGCCAAGCGATCGAATTGATTAATTCTGAGTACAAAGAAGTTTTTCAACACGCGATTGAAATTGTTTTCAATAAAGTTTTGGACTACAAATTAAGGTGGAAGGGTCAACAAATTTCTCCAGTTGAAAATGTTTCTCCGGCGGTTTCTAAAAATATCAATCCGCGGTTTAACTTCGCAAACTACGTTGTTTCAAAATTTAACCATGAAGTGGTGAAAATAGCTCAGAAAATAATTACTAACGTAGGTCGTTTTTCGCCCTTTTATGTCAGTTCAAAATCAGGTTTAGGTAAAACCCATTTACTCCACGCAATTGCTAACCAAGCAATTTTGAATGGAAACTCGGTAATTTACATCGAACCAAACAAATTTACCCGGGATGTGACACAAATCGTCCGTAAAAATCAAGATATCGTTAGTTTCACCGAGAATTTTTTAAAGTACGATTTTTTACTTTTTGATGATATTCAAAATTTGGGAGATCGCAACGTAACCTTAGGAATTCTTTTTAACATCATCAACCGACACATTGAGGAACAAAAACAAATCGTAATTTGTTCGGATAAATTACCTAATGAATTAAGTGGTTTTGAAGAGAGATTTATCACCCGTTTTTCCTCGGGAATTTCTTCAATTATCCAAGAACCGGAAATTGACGATTTAATTAAAGTTTTGGAATTTAAAATTAAGCAGGAAAACCTTAATCCTGAGCAATGGGAAAAAGATGCTATTCGGTTTATTGCTCAAAATAACGCTTACTCTATCCGCTCTCTAGAGGGCGCAGTTAAAAGAGTTTTGTTTTTTGCCGAAAGCAATTCTAAAATCAAGTACACCTACACAGTAATTAGTAATATCTTCAAAGATCTAGGTGGTGATTTAATCGAAATGACACCACTCAGAGTACTTAACGTCATTTGTGATTACTACAAAATTAACCGAAAAGATCTGATTGGTAAATCACGCAAAAAAAACTTTGTCGCAGCTCGTCACATGGCAATTTGATTAATTCGAAAAATTAACAAACTCTCTTTTAACGAGATTGGCAAAATTTTCGGAGGAAGAGATCATTCAACAATTATTTTTTCAGTTAAAAACATCGATCACCTCATGTCTATTAACAAAACCATCAAAATAGCAGCTCGCAACATTGAAAATAGAATTAAAAATAACGTTTAGTTTTCAACAATTTTTCCCCAATTTTTTCCACACTAAAAACGCCCATTTTAAGGGTTTTAACTCTTTTATCCCCTAAACTAACAGTACTAATACTAATAATTAACTAATCAACATTAACTTAACTAACTAATTTTTCGGTTTGAGTTAATTTAACTAGTAAAATTAAGTTAATTTTTATGGTAATTAAATTAGATAAACGCAAATTTGAAAAGCACTTGAATAACGTTTTGAAGGCGTTAGACAGCAATGCTCATTTAATTGCGCTCAAAGGCATTTTAATTAAGGCTCTAGACAATCAGCTTGAACTTTTAGTTTCAAACGGTAACTTATCGATTAAAGAAACAATTCCAACTGATCAATCGTTTGAAGTAATTCAAACCGGCAAAATTTTAGTCCCAGGTAAGTTGTTTGTTCAACTAATTAAAAAACACAGTTCTCCACTTGAAATGAGTGTTGAAAAAGATCAACTTGTTTTAAAATCGCAAAACTTTTTTTCAAAAAATAATTTGTTAGACGTTTCCGAGTACCCGCAAATTAGTTTTGACGTTAGTGGTCAGGAAATTGATGTGGATGCTCAAGCGCTCCGTGAAACGATTAAAAACGTTGCCTTCGTAGCTTCTAACCGCGACTCTAACATAATTTTGAACGGCGTAAATTTATCTGCCAAAGATGATCAATTAATAGTTAGTGCTACCGACACCTACCGCATCGCTCGCGAAACTATTCCAGTTCAAACTAAGCAAGATTTTAACATTACAATTCTTTCGCGTCACGTCAGAGATTTTGTGCCAGAGCACGCCCAAGGTTTAATCAGACTTTGTTTAAAAGAAAATAAAGTTTTAACTTCTTACCAAAGTACCCAAGTTTTACTCAAATTAATTGACGGTATTTATCCTAACGTTGGCAAAGTTATTCCGAATCAATTTACTTACCGTCTAGAGATTGAGACTAGCGAACTAATTAATTTAGTTGAAAAAGCGCTAGTTGTTTACAAAGAGAGTTCTAGTTTAAACTCACTTTCGTTAGTTTTAAAACCACAAGAGTTAGAAATTTTAGGCCGCGAAAATGAAATTGGTCACACCGAAGTTAAAAGTAAAAACATTACTTGAAACGGGCCTGATTTTAAAATTACTTTCAACGGAAATTATCTTAAAGAAGCTGCAAGTCGTTTTAAAGGCAAGGTGGCGCTCCACTTCCTTGAAATTGAAAAACCTTTTGTTTTAAAAGGAGAATCTAACCCCAACTTAGTTCAATTGATTCTTCCTCAACGTCAGTAAGTTGGAAAGAGCCGCGTTTTGACAATTAAAAAACTTTTAGACCAAAAAAAACCAGCCTCTAAATTAGTTTTACGAGGATGGGTAGTTTCCAACCGGGGAAACAATAAAATTCGATTCTTAATCGTTAACGATGGATCAACAGTTAAAAATCTTCAGGTGGTTGCCAAAAAACAAGTTTCTGAATTAGAAGATATTAAAGCCGGTCAAGCAATTGAGATAAGCGGAAAAATTAATTTAACTCCCGACAAACCTCAACCAATCGAATTAGAACTTGAAAAATTTCAAATTTTAACCGCGTTGATGATGATTTTCCAATCCAAAAACAACACATTAACCGCGAAACTTTGCGAAAATTACCCCACTTACGTCATCGGACCAACTTGTTTCGCGTAGTTATGTTAATTCGTTCTAAACTAGCCCAGGAAATTCACCACTTTTTTGAAAAAAACGACTTTCTCTACTTACAAAGTCCAATTATCACCAGCAACGACGGAGAAGGAGCTGGGGAAACTTTCCTGGTGGAAAGTCCGGCTCACAAAAAATTTTTTAATCGCAAAGCTAACTTGTCAGTTACGGGTCAACTTCACGCCGAAGCTTACGCGGCTGGATTTCAAAAAGTTTATACCTTCGCTCCAACTTTTCGAGCCGAACTATCACACACAACCCGACACATCGCTGAATTTTGGATGGTTGAACCCGAAGCAGCCTTTTACGATTTGGAACAAATCATTAATTTAGGAACCCAAATGTTAAAACAAGTGGTTAGCAACACTAAGCAAGCACTAAAAGATGAATTTGATTGGCTAGGCCAAAACATTTCCGCTCAGCATGTTCAAAACTTAGACCAATTAATTACCAAAGAAATTCCCACGGTTGAATATCGCGAAGCGCTGGAAAAACTTAACCACTCAAGCGATAAGTTTGGTTTGAAAAAAATTTCCTTCGGCGAAGATTTGAGCATTGAACACGAAAAAGTTCTTTGTGAACAAATTTACCATTCACCAGTTACGGTCGTTAATTACCCTAGTCAAATCAAAGCTTTTTACATGCAACTAAACAAGGACCAAAAAACGGTGGCTAATTTTGATTTGCTTGTTCCAGGGGTTGGAGAACTAATTGGCGGATCGGTTCGGGAAGCAAATTACCAAAAATTACTTAAACGTATCAAAGAACTCAAAATCGACTCCCAAGAACTAGATTGATACCTTGATTTAAGGCGTTTTGGCGGCGGCAGATCAGCTGGATTTGGGCTGGGATTCGAACGTTTAGTTATGTATGTTTGCGGTCTTGATAACATTCGTGATACGATTCCTTTTCCGCGAACTCCCGGAAATTTAAGAATGTAAAAGAGCCAAGTTTTTTATCTTATAATGTTGTGGCACTTGATTATTGGAGAAGTAGCTCAACTTGGTAGAGCACTTGGTTTGGGACCAAAAGGTTGCAGGTTCAAATCCTGTCTTCTTCACCATATGGGGGGTTAGCTCAATTGGCTAGAGCACCTGATTTGCACTCAGGAGGTTGTGGGTTCAAGTCCCATACCCTCCACCATGGCTCTGTAGCTCAATTGGTTAGAGCGCACGGTTCATACCCGTGAGGTTGTGAGTTCGATTCTCACCTGAGCCACCAAATGGTCACCATTTTTCGGACCTATAGCTCAATTGGTTAGAGCAACCGACTCATAATCGGTTGGTCACAGGTTCGAATCCTGTTGGGTCCACCAGGGCAGATGGCCGAGCGGTTGAAGGCGCCTGTCTTGAAAACAGATGTACAGAAATGTACCCAGGGTTCGAATCCCTGTCTGCCCGCCATACCACGACCAACGTGCCCGAAATAGCCTGTCTACCGCCGGGCATTTTTGCTTTTAAAATGAAAAAAGAAGCCATTCGTCAGCAAGTTTTTCAAAAAATTAAGCGACTTAATTCCGACGTTAAAATCGCTAACGAAAGAAAAATTTTTCAGCAAGTTATTGACCATCCTTGGGTTAAAAACGCCCGTGTGATCGGTCTTTATTTTCCGGTTGAATTTGAGGTCAACACTAAAGCGCTTATTTACAAACTTATGCAAACAGGCAAAGAAGTTTGTTTGCCGCGAGTTGATCGTAATTTGGGGATGTCAATGCGACTAATTAATTCAATTCACTTTCCGTTTGAAAAGTACCGTCAAACTCGCCAACCAAAGTCGGATTCGACGATTGTTTTGGCTAAAGATATTGACGTCATCATTTTGCCTGGACTGGCTTTTGACCGTTTTTTAACTCGGCTTGGTTTTGGGGGCGGACACTACGACCGCTACCTTAGTCAAAACCAGGACATAAAAAAAATCATGCTTGCTTTTGAGGCGCAGCGATTTGACGCGCTTCCCTGCGAAAATCACGATGTTAAAGTTGACGTGGTAATTACCGAAAAACAAAGCTATTTGTCTCCGGTATAATCTCAACCATGAAAGGCGTTTTTTTCTCTGACATTGACAACACAATTTACGATTTTCGTCAGGAAATTCACCCCCAAACTGTTTGTGATGTAAATTGAGCTGCCAAGCAAGGTGTTATGTTGGTGCTAGCAACTGGCAACGGTTTAACTAACAACGTGAAGATTTTGGTCAAAAAGTTTAAAACACCCTACTCAATTTTGCTCAACGGATCTTTAATTTACGATTGGAAAAACAAGCGAACCATTTACAAAAAAACAATTCCTGGTGAGATCGCTAGTTCGGTAATAAATTTGGCGGTCGCTCACAAAGTGAGCGTGCAGTGATGGGAAGAAAATTCGTTTTATTTTTCACAAGGATCCGACCCGCTCCGAGTTGCCAAAACACGTCGGTTTCTTCAAAATTCACCGATTAACTTCGCCAACCAGCCAAATGGCGCAGTTTTAAAAATTGAGTTAATTGCCGATCCGGCTAAGATAGACCAGGTTTACAAGTTGATTGCGGAGTGACCGGTTAAGCTAGTTAGAATGTTGCCGCGACGAGTGGAAATTGTTGCTCAAAACGTGACAAAAGCGAGCGCGATTAAGTGGTTTTGTCAAAATTTTAATGTTTCACTCGGTAAAATAGGTGTGATTGGCGATTCACCGAACGACTTAGAAATGCTGAGCCTAAGCCAAAAATCCTACGCCGTGGCTAATGCTCAGCCTGAAATCCAAAAAATCGCCAGTCTGGTCGTAGCCGACTCTTTGAGTAACGGGGTCGGTCAAGCCTTAAGACATTTTGTTGAAAAAACTGTTTCTGCATCCGAGCCGTCTTAGCTCAATCGGTAGAGCACTTCCATGGTAAGGAAGGGGTAGCTGGTTCGATTCCAGTAGTCGGCACCATATCTTTAAAAAGATCAAACCACCTCCAAGAGGTGGTTAGTTTATAAACGATGTTATGATTTTGATATTAGTCGGATAGTTACTCAAGTGGTTAAGAGGCAGCATTGGAAATGCTGTAGGAGCTTAAAACTCGCGAGGGTTCGAATCCCTCACTATCCGCCATTTCGCACTGAGCGACTAACCGAGGTTTCATGCAAATAACTACTAAATCTCACAGTTCCATTAATGAGTTAGAGCAAGTTCGTCTAGACAAATGCGCTAAACTTAGGCAACTGGGAATTAACCCTTACCACAAAAGCTTACCCGTTAAAGACAACCACAAAAGTTTGCTTAAAAAATACCAACACTTAAGTCAAGAGGAGTTAAAAAGTCGTGCCATTTTAACGAGCGTGGCCGGACGCATTACCTCTATGCGTGGGCCTTTTTTTAACTTAAACGAAAAAAATCAGGCTGTCCAAATTTACTTAGCTAAAGATTTAGAGGGCGTTCAAAACGTGGCTAAACTGCTGGATTTGGGCGACATTATTTGGGCTAAGGGAACAGTTATGAAAACCGGGATTGGACAAATCGCCATTCGCGTGTTGGAAATAAAAGTTTTGACTAAAACGCTAAGACCGATGCCCGAAAAATGAAAAGGCCTAACTAACGTAGAAGAGCGTTACCGACACCGCTACTTAGACTTGATGAGTAACCAAGAAGTCAAAAACATTTTTTGAACCCGCAGCCGTCTGATTTCTTGGCTCAGAAACTACCTTGACAAACAAGACTATCTAGAAGTTGAAACGCCAATTTTACAATCGGTTTTAGGTGGAGCTGCTGCGCGACCTTTTTCCACTTACCACAACACTCTTCACCAATCTTTTTACTTGCGGATCGCGACAGAGTTGCCACTTAAAAAACTTTTGGTCGGCGGTTTTGAAAGAGTTTACGAAATTGGGCGACTTTTCCGCAACGAAGGAATTGACACCAGCCATAACCCTGAATTTACTTCGGTTGAGTTTTACCAGGCTTACTCCGACCTAGAGGGGATGATGAGTCAAACCGAAAAGTTGTTCAAGTTTTTGGCGTCCCAACTTAAACGCGATAAATTCCGTTTCCGTGAGCACTTAATTGATTTGAACAAGCCCTTTAAGCGTTTAAAAATGGTTGACGCGGTTAGCAAGGCAACGGGCGTTAATTTTGACGGGATCAGTTTTGAAAAAGCACGTCAGGTCGCCCAAAACCACAAACTTAAAATTTTGCCTTACTTTAAAACGGGCCACATTATTAATGAGTTATTTGAACTTTTAGTTGAACCGACTTTGATTCAGCCGACCTTCGTGACTAATTACCCGGTTGAGATTTCGCCGCTCGCTGCTGATTGTAAGCAAGAGCCGGGTTTTGTGGAAAGAGCCGAACTTTTCATCGCCAGCAAAGAATTCGCTAACATGTTCACGGAATTAAACGATCCTACCGAGCAGTTAGCTCGGTTTGAAAAGCAGTTGGAAGAGCGTCAAGCGGGCAACGAAGAAGCTAATGAAATCGATTTTGATTTTATTAACGCACTTAAACACGGCATGCCTCCGGCGGGAGGTTGCGGAATTGGCATCGATCGCTTGGTAATGCTTTTCACCGAACAAGATTCGATTCGGCAAGTTTTACTATTTCCTCACCTGAGAATTAAGGGTCACCAAGATGCGTAAATACTTTGTTTTTGACATTGACGGCACGCTTTTAAACAGTCAGCGTGAAATTAACGTTTCAACCGTTAAAGCGCTTGTCAAAGCCCGGGAAAAAGGTCACAAAATCGTTTTTTGTTCGGGTCGTCCTTACGCTAACTTAAGAAACCTTTTTTCTCAGCGACAACTAGTTGATTACTTAGTTTGCAATAACGGTAGTTACATTTACGACGTTGATCAACAAAAGTTTTACTTCAAAAAAAGTTTACCTGCCCAAGTCGTTCGAGAGGCTTTGGAAATAGCTGGTCCGCATTGTCCGCTCGTAACGTTGCACACTAACAAAGCGCCGTACCGCGGGATTGTTTGCGCACAGCCACTTAGACCCCCTTGGTTTGAACAAGTTTTCCAAGTTGAAAAGGCTGTTTTTCAAAGTAATTACGAGCTTAACCAAAACGACCTTTTAACCAAAGCAGAGCAGGAAAAAGTCATGCAAGTCGCTTTTCGACTAGACGAGCATAACGCCGAAAAATTAGCCAAAGAGTTAGGAGCCAATTTAAGTCAGCAAGCTAGCATTGCGATCGCTAACCAAACTTACGTTGATCTTAACCCTCCGGGCGTCAATAAAAAAACTGGTTTAGATGATTTGTGCGCTTTAGTTGGTTGTCAAGTGGAAAAAATGATCGCTTTTGGTGATTCAGATAACGACTTAGAAATGCTCCAAGCAGTTAATAATTCTTTTGCTATGTCAAACGGCACTACGCGCGCAAAAGCGATTGCTAAAACAATCATCGGTGACAACGATTCAGATGCAATTGCCACCAAAATCCTAGAAATTATTGGATAATAAGTTCTAAGAAAGGAAGTCAAATGACGCTGTTTGAAAAAATTATTCGTAAAGAAGTTAAGGCCAAAATAATTTATGAGGATAATCGTGTGATGGCTTTTAAGGACATTCGACCAGCTCGTCCCGGACACTTTTTAGTTGTACCCAAAAAATTCTCAACTAACTTAATTGACATCGGCTCCAAAGATTACCAGTATTTAATGGATAAAGCTCGTCAACTGGCTCTTGAGACCATTAAAAGTATGCGGGTTTCAGGTTTTAATTTGATTGTTAATAACGGACAGCCAGCCGGACAAGAAATTATGTACACCCACGTGCACATAATTCCATCTTTAATTTAACTCACCCAACGCAACTAAGACATTTTAAAGTTTTGCTATCATTTTTTTGCCACCGGAATTTGTGGGCTCAGAACCTGGTCAGGACGGAAACGTAGCAGCCATAATGAGCAGCAAGTGTTCGGTGGTGTTTTATTAATCCTTGTCGTCTTGGATGTAACTCAGACCTCTATCAATTAGGCGTTTTCTTAAAAATTCGTTGTTAACGACAATTTTGATATTTCGACCGCCCTTTTCTTCCTTATCAGAAAAGTATCGTAAAGCTTCGGTGTAGAGGGTGTCGTCTTGCGAATATAGCATTCAAGCGGCTTGGTCTTCTAGTCCTTGGAAAATTGATCCTTTGAGAGTAATTTTCTCTTCTCTTCAAATTGGCATGATGCCCAGCATCTGGGTTAGTTGGAAGGAAGTTTCCTTTTTAGACAAAAACTCAATGTCTTTCGTCACTAGGTCGCTCTCTTGCAAAAAACCGTACCAGTAATCGGAACTAGTTGCTTTCTTAAACCAACTCAAACTACCAAACCGCAATTTTCCCCGTCCAGAATCTTGCTTAGAAATACCTTTGTAAGCGAAGAAACTGTTCAGGTTAAGGTTAATTTTTTCCTTCGGAACTTCATCGTCTTCGGCTCGGTATTTAAGCAAACGAGCAGCAAAACTTTCCAAATCAGAACCGCTGTCATTCTCGTCTGGCTGGTCAACTGGATTGTCTTCTTCAGTTGGTTCCCTATCTTCAACAACAGGCTCTGGCTCTTTATCTTCAACGACAGGTTCTGGTTCTTTGTTTCCGTTATCACCTGGCTCTTGCTCGGGTTTTTCGACTTCAGCCACGAAACTCGTCAAGTTGAAAATTTGAGTTGGTAATTTTTTATTTCTTTCGCTTCAAGACATTAATTTTTGGAGAGCTTCGTCGCCTTCTGCACCCGGAATAAATTCTTTAACAGCGTCACTTAAATAGGGGTATTTATTTTCACCGAGTTTGTCCTGGATGTAAAAATTGGACTTTTCGGAGTCAAGTTTAATTTCCCATTTGAAAAACAGTTGTTTGTTTAGTAAGTTTTTAGTTAGGAGAAAGTTCACGCCCGGATCAATTTCTTTCTCAATTGCGCGGAATTTGTACTCTTTTTCGCTGGTGTCTTCATCGTCTTCGTGTTGCTTGCGGTAAAGAGTTTCAAACTCTTGACGTGTTAGTTTTTGGTATTCTGACACGATTAAATGTTTGTAAATTGTGTTAGCAAAACCAATTGCCAACTCTGACATCAAAATTTGACTAATTCTTTCAATTCGAGTTTGGTCAGAGCCTTCTAGGTAAGTTTGCTCAAAAAAGTCGTTTTCGTAACCATTCAAATACTGGCGTAAAAAAACCGATCTTGGTCAAGTTATTGATGTTATCCTCGGTCGTGTTATAAACAGCTTGACCCTCTTGGTCAGTTATTTTGAGAAGTTGCGATCCTAACGAATTTAAGTAGTCGGCGTTATTTGTTAACTGCTGGGACAAATAGAACTTAATCAAACGTTTGATAGTGGCATTTTGCCAAGGCGATTCATGGTTAATTTGCAAACCTTGGATGTCGGTGACTTTTTGGAACCAAAGTTTTTCTAAGTAATTAAGACCCTCTTTGGAGGTGAATTTTCTGAGCAGCTCGGAATCCTCGTCGCTCAACTCAGCTGCGCAAGCTAGCAAAGAGCCAAGCGGCATTACCGGCACTATGCTGCCAAGCGCCAATTTTCAAAGTTTTCGGTTTTTAAGCATCATTTTCCTCTCGAGTCGGTAAGATAGTTTCTTTGATGAGAACATTATAAACTTCCTCAGGACGCAAGGTAGGGTCGATCGTTCTAAGTTCTTTGTCGATCGAATCGATGTAAAACTCTTTCACTTTTTTGCCTAGGGCGTTATTAGCTGATTCCCAAGAGTTTGCGTTTTTCATTGATCCGACTAGTCTAACGATGTCGTTTCAGTTAATTTCCTTGTCTTGCTCAAGCACAAAGTTTTTAAGAGCATCACCTTGGTTATACTCGCGGATGATAAAGTCAATCCGAAAATGCTGGGTGAAGTGATTGTTGAAAAGGTTAGACCAGTTTGTTTCCGCTTTGTTAACTTCTTGATCTTGAGCAACTTGGGTTAGATCGCGTTCAATCTCAGCTTTTATTTTAGCCGGCTCGTCAAAACTAGTCACTTTAACAGCGTGAACACCGTTTTTAGAGATTACTACGTGGGCACCTTCACCAGCGGGGTAATAAAGTTCCAGTCCATCTTTTTCTGGGTCAAAAGTATCGCGGAAACTTTTCCCAAAAATTCGTTGGGTGTCGGCATCCCCTAAGTTGTTCAGCGCTTCAACCAAATCTTTTTGGTTAGTTGGCTGGTCATCTTTCCAAGCTTCTTGGGCACCTTTTTCGATGTTTTCAACTAAATCTTGGAGGTAGTTTTTTCCATTGCGCGGGTCATCACTTGGTAGTTCGGGCGAATTAAGAATCGCCAAAATTCCGAAAGAAAAACCAGGCACCATTTCTTTTACATAGTCGGTAACAGTTCTTATGCCCAACGATCCGTACTTGGTTTTTCCTGAGTCGTCGTTTGAGAAAAAGTCAATAAAGATGGCGGTGTCTTTTTCAACTTCTTCCTGGTTAGATGCTTCTGACTCTCCAGAACCAGTTGCAAAAAGGTTCGGAACTAACTCTAGAACGCGACGTTCACCGCGGTCAAAAAATGAAAGCAAGTTTTTGACGACATTTTTATCTTTTTCAAAAGTCCAAGGTAGCGATGAACCAGAATTGTTTTGTTTGGCCGCGATAAGAGCGTGGTTAACTTTGATTAAATTTTGACTAAGAACTTCTCGGATAAGAGCGTCTTCTGACTGCTGCCCTTCGGATGAGAAGTTAATTGCTAAACGACTAGGGATACGTGAGTTTGTGCCGGTAAAGTAGACTTTTTCCTTTTTACGTGTGTCCTCAACTTCTTCCAAAGGAGGAGCCTCTGTCTCATCGTATTTTTTCTCAACGGCATCTTTGAGGAAACTGAAAATTGGTTGTCCGTCAACTTGGGCTCTTTTTTGTTCGTAAGTGTAATCGCTGTTGATTTTAAATTTGAATTGTGCGAAAGAGTTCTCGCTGATTTCTTTGTGAGTTAAATAGTCAACTGCTTCTTTGTCGGTGGCGGCGTTATTGTACAGCCTTCTTCTTTCATCTGGTCAAGCGTTAAGTCCCTCTTGGCGAGTTGAGAATTTGCTGACGTAATTTTCTTTGCTGTCGTTATAAACCGTCTCTCTTTTTTGACGAACTTTTTCCAGCGGTAGAAGTACTTTAGGATACTCGCTCGCAAAACGATCACGTTCGTAATCCAATCCTTCAGCAGCACCAATTTCTCTGTTTAAAGCACTTAGTTTGTCCTCAATTTTGCGAATGTCATCTTGGTAACCTCGGATCCGCTCTTCGATCACACTTTGCTTTTCCTCAACTTTTTCTTTTTCGGCCTCAATTTTAAGTTTTAGTTCGTAGATGTCCCAGTTAAAGTGTTGTTTTTGAAGTTCAAGCGAACCTTTTTGCTCAAAGTCGTAAAGGTAAAAAGCAACTTGGTAATCAAATTTATCCAGTTGAATTTTCTCTTGTTGACCTTGCTTGTTGAGCGTTTGCTCAACTGTCTCTCCCAGCACGTCATCGTAAAGTTTATCTTTTGATTGGTAATTAAACTCAGGCTGGCTATAAATTGAAACAAGCGGTACAGCAATTGACGCAACCACGCCGGCCACGATGACGGTGGACGAGCCGATGATGATAGCTTTTTTAGTCCTTTTTTTCATATGTTTAATCTTCCTTTACTGGTGGGCTATCTTAGGTTGCTTAATTATAACAAGGACCGCTCATAATCGTGAGTTGCTGCGGCCAACATTTTTAACCTAATTTACTGCCCAGACATTATAATTTTATCGTTTCAAATGCGCAAAACAACCCAAGCACAAATTGACTTGATCAAACATTTTGCTAATCTTTGTCAGAAGAACCAAGTTTGGTACGTTTTAGACGGCGCAAGTTTGCTCAGCGCCCATCGCCACGGCGGTTTTTCTCTCTTAAGCTCGCACTTAGAGGTTCTAATGAGCGTGGAAAGTTACCGCCAATTGGCAAAAATTGCTCCGCAGCAGGTGGTTGACTCCTTTATAGACCCGCGTTACAAACAGCTCGGAGCT
The DNA here is from genome assembly GCF_004011945.1 of Mycoplasma sp. ATU-Cv-508. Classification (NCBI taxonomy): domain Bacteria; kingdom Bacillati; phylum Mycoplasmatota; class Mollicutes; order Mycoplasmatales; family Mycoplasmataceae; genus Mycoplasma; species Mycoplasma sp. ATU-Cv-508. The sequence goes on from NZ_RYZU01000001.1 coordinate 394,344, forward strand.
AGTTATGTTTGGGATCGGAAAAATTGACTTAAGCAAAGTCAGCACATAAAAATTAGAATTTTGGTGCCCAGCACAACCGAAAAAGTTAAACGGTTTCGTTCTTGAAAAAACTTTTGACTGAGAAAAAGGTTTTCCTACGCCGATAACTTATGAAGTGCGATTGAAGAGTTACACGACCACCAACCCAGCGGTTTTTACTTGCTTGGCCAACGAGGAGAGTCAGTTAAGCGTTCGTGAATAGTGCACTTTGACCCGCAGACGGTTGAAGTCAGTTTTCACCAAATGAAACTTCCTTGCGCTAGAAATTATCCTTACTTACTTGAGCGCTTTTTTGGATCAGATTGGCAAACTAACCAGAAATTTAAAAACGGGTACCACTACCTAACGCCGCTCAAGAGGAAAAGAATTAAAGAAGATATATGAAACAAACAACCGAAACAGAAATTAGAGCCCACAGTATCGTAACCGGGAAAGTCACTAGTTTGTGGAAGACTTACCTAGAAGTGGAGTTAACCGACGGATGCCGGGGACTGCTGCACATTTCGCAAGTTTCTGACTACTACGTTTACCGCTTAGACAAGATGTTTAAGGTCGGTAATGAATACGATTTTTACGTTTTAGGAGTTGACCCCAAGAGTCAAAAACTGGCTTTGTCATGAAAAAAAATTGTGCCCGTCTTTTTGCGCAATCCATTTGAGTTCAAAATAGCTCCCACGCGCCACGGTTTTAGCAATTTAAAAAAGTTTGTCCGAGGTCTAATCAATGATTAAGTTAGATTTATCCCAGAGCGGCGTTTTAGACGCTTTGCCTAGTTACCACAAAAAAGTGGCTGTTTTAGCTCAGCGGATGGAGACCCACCAAGTTAAGGGCGACGAATTTTTGGGTTGGAAAGACTTGCCCAATAAGTTTTAAAAAAAACCGAGTTTCAAACGATTAAAAATATCGTCAAGAGTCTCAAGAATGAGGGCGTTAATGTTTTAGTGCTTGTCGGGATTGGCGGCTCTTTTGCCGGCGCCAAGGCCGGTTTAGAAATGATGCTGGGAACCATGTCGCTAACAGCCGATATGGAAGTTATTTTTATCGGCGAATCGCTCAGCTCTACCGATTTAGCCCAAAAGTTAGCTTATCTTGAAGATAAGAATTTTGCCATTAACGTCATTTCTAAGTCGGGTCAAACGCTTGAACCGGCTGTCGCATTTAAAATCGTGCGTAAATTGCTCGAAAGCAAAGTTGGCCACTTTAACGCCCACAAGTACATTATCGCCACCACTGATGCCAACCGCGGTCACTTAATTGAAATGGCGCGCGAAAATTCTTGGCAAACGCTAGTAATTCCCGACCAAATCGGAGGTCGATTCTCGGTTTTAACCGCGGTCGGACTTTTCCCGCTAGCTTGCGCGGGAATTGACATTGATCTAATCGCCAAAGGTGCTCGAAAAGGTTACAAACTTTACCGTTCAACTAGTCTGGAGCAAAACGATGCTTACAAATACGCCGTGGCGCGCCACATTTTGGCTAAGAAATACCCGGTTGAACTGATGGTTCAATACGAACCACAAATGCGAGCTTTTTCAGAGTGGTGAAAGCAGCTAGCTGGCGAATCAGAGGGCAAAAACGGTAAAGGCGTTTTCCCTGCTTCGGCAGTTTTCTCGACCGACTTACATTCGCTTGGTCAGTTTATCCAAAGCGGTTCACGAGTGTTATTTGAGACGATGCTAGTCGTGGAAAACCCTCTGCTTGATTTAAAAATGTTTAACGATCCGCGTAATGCTGACCGTCTTAATTACGTGGCTAATTTAACGCTCAACCAAATTAATCAAGTCGTTTACCGAGCCACTTCGGAAGCCCATTTTAACGTGGGTAAAGTGCCAATTATCACGATTAAAATTAAGTCTTTCCAGCCGGAAGTTTTTGGTCAGTTAGTTTACTTTTTTCAAAGAGCGATCGCTATGAGCGCTTATTTAAACGACGTTAATCCTTTTGACCAACCGGGCGTAGAAATTTACAAGCAAAACATTCGCAAACTGCTTCAGAAAATCGACCAATAGATTGTTTAAACTCATTTTGGTTATAATTACTTAACTTTATTGACCGTCTATAAAAGTTAACCTTCGCCGCTCAATTAAGTTCTAAGGAGTAAGCATCGATGGCTCATCACCAACCTGGTCAACCAACTTCGGGCAATCCCAAAAAATTTAACTGGTCGTCTTTCATCGTTTCGACGCTTTTGATTGTCGGACTAGTCGTCTTAGCTTGGTGGTTATTTTTTGGGTTTGGCAGTCGCAAAAACGCCAAAGACGTGACTACCTTTAACCAGAGGGTGACCATAAACGCCGAGAATACTAGTGACAAAAATTACTTTGAGCGAGTAGAGTTTAATCGCTATAACCACCAAATTTACGTAATTGAAGTGGTTGATAACAAGAAGGAAGACTATGTTGTTTCGGCCGACCCGATTTTAATGAACGACTACCTTAAAGAAGGTATTCTTTCAGAATTGTTGGAAGACGCGGTCAAAGGGTCTCCTCACGAAGTCAAAATCATTAGTGCGGGTCCGCCAACCGAAAATAGATTTGTCAGCGCCCTATTTACCTTGCTGCCCGCTTTACTTTTGATCGGATTTTTTGTTTGAATGATGCGCAAAAGCGGAGGCATTACCGATTCAATTATGTCGCCCGGTAAAAGTCAAGCTAAAAAGATTATTAGTAAAAAGCGTTTTAGCGACGTAGCTGGTCAAGAGGAAGCCAAGGAAGAAATTGTTGAAGTGGTTGATTTTCTCAAGCATCCTCAGAAGTACCGCGCAGCAGGAGCGCGCGTCCCAAAAGGTATTCTTTTTGGAGGTCCGCCTGGAACCGGTAAAACCTTGCTAGCCAAAGCAACTGCCGGTGAAGCCGGCGTACCGTTTTTCTTCATTTCCGGTTCTAACTTCGTGGAAATGTTTGCTGGTCTAGGCGCTAAGCGCGTGCGTGAAATGTTCAAAGAGTCGCGCAAAGCTGCCCCAGCGATACTTTTCATTGACGAGTTAGATGCGATTGGTCGTAAGCGAGGCTCATCCCTAAGTGGTAACGACGAGCGCGAGCAAACACTGAACCAAATTTTGGTTGAGATGGACGGAATGGAAGAAAACGCTGGTCTTTTAATTATCGCCGCTACTAATCGCCCCGACGTGTTAGATCCGGCTCTTCTTCGACCTGGTCGGTTTGACCGCACAATTACCGTCAACAACCCAGATGTGAAAGAACGGGAAGCGATTTTAAGTCTCCACGCCAAAGGTAAACGAATCGCTAGCAACGTTAGTTTTAAAAGCATCGCCAAACGTACGCCAGGCTACTCGGGTGCTCAACTGGAAAACATCATTAACGAAGCGGCGTTACTATCAGTTCGCGAGAACACCAACATTATTACGCTTGAACAAATTGATGAGGCGATTGACAGGGTGGCAGCCGGGCCAGCCAAAAAGCACCGCGTAATTACTCCCAAAGAATTGCGCATGATTGCTTACCACGAAGCGGGTCACGCCGTGATTGGTTTGAAAGTTGCTTCGGCCGAAAAAGTTCAAAAGATTACCATTATTCCCCGTGGTCACGCCGGCGGTTACACTTTGATGACACCTCGGGAAGAAAAGTACAACTACTCTAAATCAGAACTTGAAGCAAAAATCATATCTTTCATGGGTGGTCGTGCCGCGGAACAAATCATGTATGGGATGGGCGAAGTTTCCACCGGCGCTTCTAACGACATTGAAAAGGCAACTAGCATCGCCCGTGCGATGGTTACCCAGTACGGTATGTCTGATTTGGGGCCAATTGCTTACGAACGAGATTACGGTCCGCAGTACCTAGGGCAAGATTACCGCGCTCGCGAATATTCAGACGCTTTGGCTGAACGGATTGATGAAGCGGTTCGTAAATTAATTATGCTAGCCGAGCAGAAAGCTATCGCGACTTTAAAAGTTAACCGCGATTTACTAGACTTGATTGCTGAGGAACTTTTGGAAAAAGAAACGATTGTTTCGGAAGAAATTGAGTACATTCACAAGTTTAAGAAGCGACCACCCCACAAAATCAAGCCGGCTAAAATTTTAGAGTCGGACAAAAGCCTTGAGGAAATCATTAAGGAAATTGACGCGAAAGTCGCTAGCAAGAAAGAGCCCAAGACCACTAAGACCGCTAAAACCACCAAAAAGCAAAAAGAACCGTCTTCTAAAAAAGACAAGCGTTTTGCCAAAAAATCCTCTAAAAAGTAAGAAAAATGATCCATAGATGAGCCAGCCAATCACTTCCATTCATTTCAAACGACTAATTTCTTCCCAACCTTACTTAGTTTGAAACCCACTTCCCCAGACAGAAGTTTTACCAAGCGAAGAATTTAATTTTGACGAAGACTCTTTCCTTGATAACGATTTAAGTTTTGGCGAAGCGGTTTTTGCTCGTGCACACCAAATTTTAATGAGCAAATTTTTGGCGCATTTAATCGAAAATTACCCTGGATTTCAAGTGGTAAGTGCTGGCGAAAGTCAAAAAAAAATTAACCAAACTAACAAATACTACCAAGATCCCGAGGTTGAGTTTATTTACAACCCGGTTTGAAGTTTTGACTACCAAAACTACCAAGTTTTGGCTAACCCAATTTTTTATGACAAAAAAACTGCCACCGTCGCTTTTATCAAATTGTCAACTTCAACCAAACGCAGCGACTTGTACAAAATTTATTTTGATGTCCAAGTTATGCTCAAATTAAATATCCCGATCAAGGACGTTGTGCTTTACATCGTGGCCAGCAAAAACTATCGCCGTGGCGAAGTAGATTTTTTTAAAACAACCACAATCAACCTCAACAAAAGTTCGCCCAAAGCTAGCATCACCTCGGAAACAGATTTTTTTAATTTACAGCAGGCTAAAGTTAGTCGCGCTAAGGGGCCAAACCCAACTTTGTACGAGTTTTTAATCGAAAACAGGACGGCGGAATTTGAATTTGCTAGTTTCAACTTTTACTTGGATCAAATTATAAGCGCCGCCGCGCAGAAAACTTTGTTGCCCTTCCGACCGTGTTACTTTGGCAAACAGCTTTGCTACTGCACGCACTGGAAAGAAGTGGTTCAGTTAACTGCTAACCCTGTTTTTCACAATTGAAACAACCGCATAATTGTCAAAAAGTTTTTTCATGAACACTTATCGCTCGGCGATATCGCTCACGAGAGTTTGGTTGTTCGCAAAATTCTTAAAGCTAACGGACCGCTATTTTTTGAGAACGTTTTAACAACTCAAATAGTTAACAAAATTCGCCTAGTCAAAGAGAGAAAAGTCGTTTGGTACGACTTTGAAGCTTACACTTTGCCCGTTGCCCCGCTTGATCACTACTTACCCTTCACCCAGGTGGTTTACCAGATTTCATTGATTAAAACCGATCAAGAAAGAGAGGTTGAGCGCCACAATCACGTTTTTTGATCCGCGCTACCTTACAATTGAGGACTTTGTCAAAATCATCCAAGCTATTTACGATCCCTCGGCCGACGTTTACGTAGTTTATAACGCTTCCTACGAACACTCTCGTTTGAACGAAATGTTGCTGAGGTTAAAAATTAAAAACCACCCCAGTTACCACTCGGTTAGTCAGATGGTTAAACAAATTCAAGAAAAATGCCTTGATTTAGCTAAATTTTTCCAAGTTAACAGTTACCGGTATTTACCGCCGATTTTAATTCCTGAACTAAGAGGCAAATCTTCAATCAAAACTTTAGAGCATTACATTCACGCTCACCACCCTGATCTTCCCTACCGAATTGTTGATTACCAAAGTTTAAACATTAAAAACGGAATGCAAGCTATGGACGTGGCTTGCCAGCGCGCACTCGGGATAATCGGTGACCGCGAGTGAGACCAAAAAGTTGAGGATCTTAAAAACTATTGCCAAAACGATGTTCAAGCCATGATTCTAGTTTATTACTTAATCAAAAAACTACTGCCCAAACGAATTTTGGAAAACCAAGCCCATGAGTTCCAAAAAATTTAAGAATAAATTTCCCCGCCGTTTTTGCCCAGTTCAGTTTTTAACTTGCCAAGGCTTAACTCGCGAAGGACTAGGAATTGTCAAGTGAAACGGCAAGATTTTTTGGATTGAGCAACTTTTGCCCGGCGAAAAAGCGCGGGTAGTCATTTTTTACCAGTTTAAAAAACACGGCTATGGGCGTGCGATCAAACTTTTAAATTGCTCGCTTGACCGAGCTTTGCCACTTGAGCATCCGAAGACTAAACTGGGTGTATACCACTTAGCGCATTTAAATTCGCCGGCTCAAGATCGTTTTAAACAAAGTCAACTTGAAAGCGTTTTTGGCACTAAGTTAGCACCCATTATCGTTGGCAAGAGAACTTACTACCGCAACAAAGTTGTTTTGTCGCACGGTGGTTTTAAAGCGCCCGGACGGTACCGTCGACAAATTTTTAAACCCGACCAAACCAGTTTTGATTTGATGGCGATTGATTTTGGTGCTTACCCAGATCATTATCCAAAGTACATCATTAGAAGACTTGAAGAAGAAATTGCCGGTCCGCCTGGCACAAAACTCGCTACTTACGACGCTTTCTTAGGCAAAAAATTCCGGGTAACGCTTGATTCTTTTTACCAAGTAAACAAAGAGATGGCGACCAAGGCCTACAAGATGATGCAAAGTTTTGTTTGGGCTGAGGCGGTGGTTTTTGATCTTTACAGCGGACTAGCCACAATCGCGATTTGTTTGTCAGACCGCGTGCGATCGGTTTACGCGGTTGAAGTTAACAAAGTGTGTTATCAAGACGCAAAAGCAAACTTAGCAATTAACCAAGTTAAAAACGTGACCTTAATTTGCCAAGATGTCACTCAGTGGATCACCCACACTAAAATAAAGCCCGATGTGATCGTAGTTGATCCGCCCCGGGCCGGACTAACTCCGGCGGTTTGCCGGGCTATCAATGCCAGCAAGGCGCGACGAATAATTTACTTATCTTGTCAAATTGAAACACAAAAAAGGGACATTGACCTTTTGACTAATTACCAAGTAGTTTTTAATCAAGCCTTTGATTTTTTTTCCGCAAACTTACCACATTGAAAATTTGGTTGTTTTAGACATCTGTTAGGGGTCTAAACGCCGCATTTATAAATGGTAGAATTAAATTGGTAGGTGAAGCCTCTTTTTCCATGCAATTATCAATTTTGGTCCCGGTCTACAAGCAAGCCAAAGTACTGCGCAAATTCTTAAACGCTATGCAGCACCAAGATGCGCAGGACTTTGAAATCGTGATCGTTTTGGATTCCAACATTGAAAACAACTTGGCTGTATTAGACTCTTTTCGGCTTTTTTTCAAAAACAGAATCGCCTTGGTATACAACACCCGTCGAATCGGTCGAACTAAAGCTCTCCAAGAAGCGATTGAAAAAGCAAGTAGCGAATACGTTTTGATTACCTCTTCTTCCAATTTCTTTGCTCGCGACGCAGTTAGTCAATTGCTCAAATTAATCAAAAATAAACCGGCCGACATCATCGAGTTTCGCGCTCCAATGCGTAGCCCAATTAGTTTTAAAGGCAAGATTAGGCAAAACCAACCTCAACAAGTCAACCTTGTTGACCGGCCAGAAGTTGTAGCCTACTCTTACCCGTTTGATTTCAACAAAATTTACCGCCGCGAGATTTTGTCAAACTCAAGTTTAGAAGCCGAAATTCGTCAAACGGTTAATTCGCGGTTTGCGATTAATTTCTTCCTAAGCGCGTGGGGAAAGGCTCGGACATACGTCAATTCCGACCTTAAAATTGTTCGTCTTCGCAACGATTTGTTTAGCGAGGTAACTCCGCTTTCAATCGCTAAACAGTGAGTTGAGTGAAGGAAAGCATTTGAAAAAAACGGACCTGCTAAGTACGCCGCTGAGTTAGATTACCTCAGTTTTTACCACTTAAGTGTGATTTTGGCGGGCTTTGTTACGGCAACTGACAACGCTCGTTTAAAAGAGAAGTACCGCCAATTTTTACAAAACCAGTGAACAACTACTACCAACCTCGTTTTAAAACCAATCCCTACTTTCGCCGGGAAAATTCGGAAACTCAAGCGTTTCGCAAGGCGATTAGTCGGGATGAATATTTTAAGTTGTATAGGACACTTTAAACTAAGCCATGCCAAATCAAAGTAGAGAACTGAAAACAAGCCATTTTTGACGCCGATTAATCGCCTTGGCGTTTGACTATGGACTGCTTTTTCTTTTGTCGGGTGCTTGAACGTGAGTTTTTTTGCGCAAGGAAAACGGAACTTGACGTTTTGCCGATCCTTACCTTTTTTACTTGTACGCCTTTCTAATCATAGTGAGCGTGCTGGTTTTGTTTTTGGTTTGTCCGATTATTTTAAGTGGCGCTACCTTAGGTAAGTATTTACTAAGAATCAAGGTGGTCGCCCAGAGCGGTCCGCTTTGAAAAGCGCTTTTACGTCACGAGTCGTTTTGGTCAATTAGTTGAATCTTCCTGCTTGTCTCAGGAACAATTTTGATTAACCACAGTTTAATCATTAAATTCGCCACCAATTCACAAAACAAAGCAGTTTTTGACAATTTTGAATCTTTTCGAATTGGCGTTTTGATGACCTTTAGTTCGGTCGTAATTTTTGGTCAAATGTTTTTGTTTATCTCATCGCTTTTCCACCCCGATCGGCTTGCGCTTCACGATCGCTGGGCCAAAGTGCGGTAGTTTACATGCGTCGCTGAGTAATTAAAAGTCAGCCTCAACCAGCCCAAGAAGATCCGCTTGCACCCAAAAAAGTGATTGAGCCAGTCGTCAACTTTATCGAAAAGGAAAAAGAGTAATCATGAGCAAAAAACCTTACTTAATGCAGTTAAACACCCAGCAACAAGCGGCCGTTTTACACGTCCAAGGACCTTTGGCTGTCATCGCGGGAGCCGGCTCAGGCAAAACCCGCATGCTCACTTCCAAAATCGCTTACTTAATCGTTGACATTGGAATTAGTCCCGAGCGCGTTTTGGCCGTTACCTTTACTAACAAGGCGACTAACGAAATGCGCGAACGCGTGGTGGAAATGATTGGTAGTCAAGCCGAAAAAGCGCAAATTTCAACTTACCACTCGCTTTGCGCCAAAATTTTGCGCAGCGAAATTGGACACTTTGGCTATCCAACTCATTTCAACATTATTGATGGGGCTGACCAGAAACAAATTTTAGACACGATTTACAAGATGCACGGAGCTAGCGCCAAACAGTTTACCCACAGTTCCATGCTAGATTACATTTCGCGCAACAAAGTTTTAAACATTAGCCCAAGTCAAAAAATGTCTGAAGCGCGCAAAGATTACGAAAAACTTGAGGCGGCAGTTTACCGCGACTACCAACAAGAATTAGAGCGGGTTAAAGCTTTGGATTTTGACGATTTAATCATTTTTGTCCACAAACTTTTCAAAGAAAATCCTAACGCACGAGCCAGATGGTCGCAAAAATTTGACTACGTTTTAGTTGATGAATTTCAAGACACCTCTTATACGCAGTACGAAATTTTGGAAACGCTTGCCTCCCGGGGCAACATTACTATCGTGGGCGACCCAGACCAAACTATTTACACTTGGCGCTGAGCCGATGTTGATCTGATTAACAACTTTCAAAAGTATTTTAAAGGCGCAAAGATTATTAAGTTGGAGCAAAACTACCGCTCAACCCAACTGATTCTGAACCACGCTAACAAACTAATTAAGCACAACCGGATGAGAATTGATAAAAATCTTTACACTAACAACGACCAAGGCGAAGGGATTGAATTTTTTTCAGCTTTTTCTGACGAAGCCGAGGCACGTTGAATAGTTCAAAAAATTTACGAACTCAAAAAAAACAAAACCCAACTCAAAGACATCGCCATCATCTACCGGGCTAATTACATCTCCCAATCGATCGAAAGAGCGCTTATCCGCGGCAACGTTAACTACGTTGTTTTTGGCGGCACTCGTTTTTACCAGCGTAAAGAGATTAAAGACGCCATCTCCTACTTAAAAATCATTAGTAACGGCGACGAAGTTTCGGTTTTGCGCATGATTAACGTGCCACCGCGTTCGCTCGGAGGCACCACCGTGGCCAAATTAGTCGAGTTTGCTAAAAAGGTTGGTAAACCGCTTTTGAGCGCTTTAACCGATCATTTTCAAGATTTACCACTTCAAATTAAACAGCGCAACGAACTAGCCACTTTTATAAATTTAATTAACAAGTATCGCGTTGCACTCAAGACTAACCCGATTGCCAAAGTTTTGCGCAGTTTTTTAATCGAAATTAACTACCTTGATCTTTGAAAAGCACCGGAAGACAAATCGCGGCTAGAAAACATTAACGAGTTAATTCGGTCAATTGACGTTTGGCAAAAGGAACACCAGGACAAACAATTAGCCGATTACCTAGAGGAAATCGTGCTTTACATTGATTACGAAAACATTAGTCGAACTAACGACTTTGTGTCTTTGATGACAGCTCACGCGGCCAAAGGTTTAGAGTTTAAAAATGTTTTTATCGCTGGTTTTTCAGAGAGCGTCTTTCCTTCGGCACGAGCGATTGATGAGGGCGGAGAAGCAGCTTTAGAAGAAGAGAGGCGACTAGCTTACGTGGCATTGACGCGCGCAATGAAGAAAGTTTTCATTTCCAGTTCAAGAGGTTATTCTATCGACTACAAATCGCAAAAAAGACCTTCGCGATTCTTGAAGGAAATGGGCATTAACACTAGTCGCTTTACCAAAAGTTTTATCGCTGAAAACCTTGATTCAGAGGCAATTAACTTAGCCAACGAAAACATCGTTGCTGGTGACCGGGTTTCCCACATAATTTTCGGGGAAGGAACTGTCATTAACGTGAACAACGAATTAATTGACATTAACTTTCGCAAACCCTACGGAGTGAAAACGTTGATGAAAAACCATAAATCAATCGAGAGGATTGGATCTTAGTGGTCATTTTGTCTTACTTTTTAGTGGTTGGTTTTTTGTTAGGCGGCTTGCTTTTAGCTCTAATCGTTTTGATGTTAACTAATTTTTGGCAGAAAAACATCAACGTGCAAGAACACCGCGGCGTTTTGTTTACAAACTAGATCCCATGACTAGAAAAGTCACCCCTTACCGAGTTGACCACTTATCTAGTGACAATTTTCAAACCCAAGAGTTTGCTTTAGACGAAACGATTAAGGAGAATAAATTGCGGCGCCAATTGAGTCGTCAGTTTGTGGTGCACGTGATTACTCAACACCCAGAAAACTCCAAACTTTACCGGGAAGCTCTCCAACAAATTGATAACGGCAAAACCGAAATTTCCTACGATTTTAAGTTTAATGGTGCGCGTCACTTTGGTAAACGCGTTCCGCTTTTGTTTAACGTGAGATTAAGCAAACTAGACAAAGTTTCTGACTACCTGATCGTTGTTAATTGAAAAATTGACCTTGAAGTTCCCGATGATGTGACTAATGCGCTAACTACTCCCGAAGAAGTAGCCAACCGAGACACTAAATTTAAAGGGTTTTTGGTTTTCAACTTAAATAACCATCTAACTAACGTCAGAGAAAACTTCATTTGCGAGATTTTAAAATTGCCACTGCGCTTTAAGTACGACATTTATGAATGACGTGAATTGGTGCTGTTAACTTGTTACGCGGCAAATTATAAAAAAGTCAAGCGCAAAGTTAATCACCTAGTTGAACTAGTTAAATTTAAAGTTGATCACGCAGGTTGAGGCACTTTTATCCGGGATCAGGTAGCGCTCGTTTTCAAGATGTTAATTACCGGAAAGTTTTTAACCGCGCATTGTCCACTCTTGACTTCATAGTCAACTTATCGATTCGTTGGAAACAAAACTTTCTTGACATTAAGCAAGTCCAGGAGTACCAGGGTGAATTTACCCACTACAGCGAACAAATCAAAATTTTTCGCGACGCGGTTAGATCGCACAAATTTGAAACCAAGTTAGTTCCGGTCAAAAGAATAAAGACGATAAAACAGTCGTCAATTACTCCTTTCCTGCACTTCCAGCTCTTGACAAGCAGCAGTTAAGCAACATTTTAGTCAACGCCTACAATTTGAACGGCCTAATCGACGCTCACGCCGAAAAAATTACCAGTAAAAAGTTAAGCTCCCAAGTTTTGTTAGATGTTAACAGCGAATGATTAAAAAACAACTTATCTCGTTTGGAGCCAACTGGTATCGCTTACGTGATTAGATTTGACAATTACGAACAACTTAACCAAATTAAACCAACTTTAAAACTGCTGTTGGAAAAAGGTTTTGCCATTGGTTTCCGCTTCAGGCGCTTCTCGCAGTACACGGTCACGGTTTTGCAGCAAATTAAGCCTTCCTTCATTGTTTTTAACTACAACTTGGTGGTGCAAGATTCGCAACTCCAAATCGAAAACTACTTGTATTTAATATCGCTCAGAAAAATTTTCCAAGACTACAACACCACTATCATTTGGGAAAACTTTAGCGAAAAAATAACCGCAATTTACCAATTTCAACCGAAAAAGACCTTTACTTCTTAAATTAAAAAAGTTGCATTTTGCCCCAGAAAAACCCCTAAAAAACATCTTTTAGTATAATGGTACGGTGAAACAACTAGTTAAAATCACGCCAATGGAAAAAGATTTTTCCCAGTGATACGTTGATGTAGTGATTAATGGCGGTCTGGCTTTATATGGCCCAAGCAAAGGCTTGATGATTTTTAAACCGCTTGCTTACGGGATTTGGGACAACATCCGGCTTGGTTTGAGCAAATTCTGAAAAAAATCGGCTCACAAAATGTTTACTTACCGCTGTTAATTCCGACTGATCTAATCGAGAAAGAGAAAGACCACGTTAAAGGTTTTGCGCCCGAACTTTACACAGTAACCCAAGTAGGCGAAAAAAAAACTAGCTTATCCGCTCGCGATTCGCCCCACTTCGGAAGTGCTTTTTAGTCAACTTTTTGGCCACGAAATTCACTCTTACCACGACTTGCCGCTAATTTACAACCAGTGAGTCAATGTCTTACGAGGTGAAAAGAAAACTAACCCCTTTTTAAGAACATCCGAGTTTTTGTGGCAAGAAGGGCACAGCGCTCACCAAAACGCCCAGGAAGCGCGCAAATTAACTCGAAAAATGATTCGCAACTATGCTCGTTTTTTAGCTAAGTTTTTAGCAATTCCCACTTTAGTTGGCAAAAAGACACCGCGGGAAAAATTCGCCGGCGCGGTCACGACTTATTCGTTAGAAGCGATGATGAAAGACGGCAAAGCGCTTCAAAGCGCAACTTCTCATTATCTTGGTCAAAATTTTGCTAAAACTTACGCCATCAAGTTTAAAAACCAAAATCAGGAGTTTGTTCATCCCTACCAAACTTCCTGGGGAATGTCCACGCGCTTAATTGGCGCGGTGATTATGGCTCACGGGGATAACAGGGGAATTATTATGCCGCCCCAAGTGGCAACTTACCAAATCGATTTAATCACTCTTTTTGCCGATAAAGACCCCCAAGTTTTGCTAACTGCTCGGAAACTTTTACAAAAGTTATCTAAACGCTGACGAGTTCGGTTAGACGCGAGCCCTAAAAGTCCTGGGTTTAAAGCTGCCGAGTCGGAAATTCAAGGAGTGCCGCTCAGAATTGAAATTGGTCCGCGGGAAATTAGCGCTGGTCAAGTCGTGATCGTCAGGCGAGATACATTGGATAAAACAAATTGCTCCCTTGAAAACTTGCCCGCTACCATCAAAGATTTACTCGCTTTAATTCAACAAAACCTTTTTGAAAAAGCCGAGCAAAGACTGCGCCAAAACACGGTGCGAGTTGATACTTACGAGAGTCTTAAAAAGGGTGTTCAAGATAACCGTTTTGTTTTGGTGCCCTTTGCCGGAACAGACCAAGATGAGCAACTTATTCAAGATGAGACTGGCGCTACCGCGCGGTGCATACCTTTTGATTACAAACTAACCAAAAGTCTTAAGTGCATCATAACGGGTCGGTTAACGCGCCGCTTAGTTTTGTTCGCCAAGGCTTATTAAGTCTGGCGTATAATGATTTTCAAAGATTAGAAAGCAGGTTAAGGATGCCATTAGAAATTATTAACGGTCGAGAAATTCAAGCTAAGTTAACAAGCGGAACGACAATAGTCAACTTTTTTGCTGAATGATGTGGTCCTTGCCGAATGATGGCACCAGTTTTGGAGCAGCTTGCCGAGCAAAATCCGCAAATCACTGTTTTAAAAGTTAACCTTGATACTAACCGCGAAGTAGCGGCCGAAATGGGCGTGCAAAGCGTTCCAACTACTTTCATTTACCACAACCAAAAACTCAAAAGTACTCAGGCTGGCTTTATGCCGATGGAAGTGCTTAAGCAACAAATCGCCGCCTAAAGAATGGTTTTCTTTCAGAAAGTAAAAGATCTTGTCAAAGACCCGGTCAGATTTCAGGCGTTAGAGCGTTATGTCAAATTAATTCATGAATTTGGTCAAAAGTTTAATTTAACGGCTTGAAGCGAAAGTCAAATTTGAGAGCACGGCGTTTACCAGTCGTTAGTCACTTTTAAAGACTGGGTCAGTGCGATGGAGACTAAGCCCGTTTTGGACATAGGCGCGGGCGCCGGTTTTCCCAGTTTACCGCTTAAAATCGTTCACCGGAAAATTCAACTGACGATTTACGAAGCAAACTCTAAAAAAGTTAGTTTCCTAAACGTTGTTAAACGCGAGTTAAACTTAGATTTTAAAGTTTTGCACGTCAGAGCCGAAGAGAGTCAAGATCGGGACAGTTTTGCCTTTGTTTTAGCTCGAGCGGTGAGCGATTTAAAACATTTAATTCAAATGAGTTACCACCTTGGCGCGCCCGGATCACGATTTTTGTTCGTTAAAGGTCCTGCTTACCACCAGGAGATAAAAGCGTGTGGGCGCCTGATTAAAACTTTAAAGTTGGAAATTAAAGCTCACCAAGTGGAAGGTCAAGTTCCGACTTACCTAGTTAGTTTTAGCAAAGTTTGCCCCACACCGACCAATTTTCCGCCGCCTTGGTCCAAAATGGATCAGGCATAATTACCCCTTATTTTTAATCGCCCTTATAATTGTTTAGTCCCTTAACTACAGGAACAACCAATGCCCAAGACAACCAAAGCCAAAAAACTAAAAAACTTAACCGTCATCCCAAAGGCAACAAAAACTTAAAAAACAGCGAAGGCAACATTATTGATGTTCGAAAACTGAACAAGTATTACGTCAGCGGGCATAACGCAGTTCGCATTTTAAAAGATGTCTCCTTATCAATTCCCAAGGGTAAATTGATCGTTATTTACGGACCTTCGGGAAGCGGCAAATCAACTTTTTTGAACGTAATTTCTGGCCTTGACCGCGCTACCACCGGAGACGTGATTGTGAACGACGTTAATTTATCGGCGCTAAAAGACCCGGAAATGACCCAGTTTCGTCGCGATAACGTGGGCTTTGTTTTTCAAAGTTACAACCTTTTGCCCGACTTAAACGCACGCGACAACGTTAAAATTGGCCAAGTACTACAAAAAGATCCGCAAAAAGCACTTAATGTGGAAGACCTGTTTAACGACCTTGGGATTAAAGACGTGCTTGACCAAGACATCCGTAATTTATCGGGCGGTCAGCAGCAACGAGTTTCGGTGGCTCGGCTCTTTCTAAAAATCCGACGATCATTTTTGCAGATGAGCCGACGGGGTCGCTGGATCAAAAAACCACTTTGAAAGTTATTCGTCTTTTAGCCGGCATTAATAAAAAGTACGGCACGACCATTATCATTGTCACTCACGACCAGCAGTGAAAAGAAGTGGCCGACCAAGTGCTTTACGTGGACGACGGGAGAGTTAGCGACCATGAGACTGCTAGTTAAACAAGCTTTTAAATTAGTGTTTTCAAGACGCATTTTTTCACTAATCATGGTGGCGATTATTTTCGTTTCTTCGCTAACTTACACGCTTTTACAGTCTTCAGCTTTTGCATTCAAAAGGTCATACGATCAAATTAGCCAAAAGGGTAATTTACATGACAGCGTGGTTAAGCAACTTTTTAAAAACGAGGGCGATTTTAGTTTGCGCGTGGAAGATAGTCAGTTGGCCGGACAGAAAAAAATCGTCGTTGACCAGGCAAGTGGTGATTACCAAAGTTATTTTGCGGCGCATCCGTTTGAGTATCCAGTTCAAACGGGTGGTCTTGACGCCGAACAAGAAAAAAATTCTTTTGGATCGGAAAATTTCCGAAGCAAAAGAATGGATTCAAGAAGTTGTTAATAACCAAAAACCGCAACGTTTCCAAAGAGCTATTAATCAGATTTACGAAGGTAAACTTGAAATGCGCCACACCGCGTCAATTGCCATTTTTGCCGAGGACAAAGCTTTTAAGTTAGTGCACGTTCCGAGCAGGATGTCAATGTCAACAAACTCATCATTTATGACGGAACAAAAAATTTCACTAAAATGTTGACCGACGAGCAATTTAAAAACGAAATAGACTTTCGTGCTCAAAACAAATTTGGCAGCAAAACGCCCTACAGCGTCAACAGTTTAAAAGGTTACCGCTGAGTAGCTCAAAGCTCAATCGGTTCGACCGTTACCCTCACTGACCCTTCAGCTTACCAAGCGATTGTCTCGCCATCTTACGCTAATTTAAATGGCAAGTACTCTCTCCACCCTAGCGAAGTGCTCAACCTTTACAGCGAGTACGATTTGGAGCAACTTCACGAAAACGATTACTTAAAAAACCGTTACCGCAACAACATAGTTTGGGTTGATCAAATGCCCTACTTTATTACCGGCATTGGAGTGACTCCCGACTTTGCCTTTCCAATTATTGACCATTCGCGTCCGATTCCAACGCCCGAGCGCGAAGCGATTGTTTATACCAACTTGCGGGGTTACCAACGCGCCGTTGACAGCTTCCGTTCTAATCCCGAGGAAAATTATTTTTCAATTAAGTATGCCGATCAGACATTGCCCGAAGAACGTAGCAAAATTGACGACCAAGTTGATTTGATTGCGCGTTGGGGCAGCGCGATTTTACCTTCTCTTGGCATTTCTTACTCGGGCGATATCCCGACCATGGGTTGACCCAAAAATGTCGCCATTGTTACTAAGTACAACCAATCTAACGATCCGATTGTTTTAACCCAAGAAAGAGTCATTTTCTTAGAGCAACTTAAAAAAACCATTTCAACGCTGACGATTGTGACGACCACCTTTTTGGTTATTTTGTAGCGACTTTGTTTTTACTAGTTTTTAAATCCCTGCTAACTTTGCAAAGGAAAAAATACGCCACTCTTTTAGCTTTGGGATACCGGAAAGGCAAAATAGCTTTCGCGCTCAGTTGCGTTACCTTTTTGCTCGTGACTTTGCCTTCAATTTTAGGTTACGTGGTCGGCTACATTCTTCAGTTTCCCTTTATCAATATATTTGCCAACTACTGAACAATTCCGACTTACGGCACGATGTTTAACTTAGTCTCGCTCATCGTGACTGTCATCGTGCCGGTCGTCACGATTTTTTTAATGGTTTGGATTTTATGCTACGTTGACCTACACGGGAACATGGTTGACATGATTGCTCAGCGCGACAAACACAAATTTTCAATTGCGAGAGTTTTTTTAAAACCTTTTAGATGGGTGAACGTCAAAGTTAAGTACATTATGTCTTTGACATTATCTAATTTTGGTCGACTGATGCTTTCAACTTTGGCGGGAATAATTTCGGTGGCTACAATCATCATCGGACTTTCTTCGCTAGGCAAAGCTCAGTACGCCTATGATCAAACTGTCAGCACTAACAACTACAGTTTTCAAGTTAATTTTTACAGCCCAACGATTGAGGGCGGCAATTACCGGGCTATCCCTTACGCGGATGCTATTTTAGCTAAGTATGATCCGGCCCAGTCCACGGCGCGTCTTTATCCAAGCGATCCCAATTCACCAGAGTGACACATTCCGAGCGTGCGTGACGTGGATAACGGCGCTAACGTGGATTTGATTAACTTGGATGATGTTGAGCAAATGCGCCGAGTGCGCCGATTTTTAGAGAACAAACTCCAATTTAAGCCGCTTCTGGATGTCACGATTAGTAGTGTCAACTCCTGGGACATCGCTCGCAAACTAATGCCTGATAACCAACGTAACCGGGCCGAAGCTAACGAAAGCGATTTTTACCAACGAGCAACTCAAGTCGGAATTAACCAACGTTATCGCAGTAAGCCTTGGTGGCCGACCGCGGCTAACGATTGAAAAGTTTTGAGTGAAAACAAAATGATTGATCAAGAAAACATTGACCCCGATTTTGTTGATTTTGTTTTCAACGCTTTAAGAAGAATGTTTGACACCTCATCGTCTTTCCGGCCTTACGTGATTACTTACAACAATTTGTTGGTTGAAAGTTGGGACGAGCCTTACACTTATGTATCTTTCAATTACGAAAGTCGCGGCCAAGAAATCCCCTACACGATGATCGGGCTTGAACGCGAGAGTCACTTTTTTAAGCTTTCGCCTTCAAACTGACAAAAACTAACTAACTACCCAAAAAATGACGCTAGCCCAGTCATCATTAACCGCTTCATATCAGAAAAACTTGGTTTAGGTCCAGGCAGTCGTTTTAACGCTCCCATTAGCAACCACGTTAACCGTAACTCAGAAAATTTTGCCACCCCATCGACTACTTTTGAAGTTGTTGATGTAATTGAAACTTACGATGATAACCGCTTTTTGACGCTTAAATCATATGCCAACAAGTTAATCGGTTGGGATGAGCAATCTAAAAACTTTAACGGCGTTTTAACTAACGAATCTGACCCAATTGTCCTAAGTACGTTAAGTTTGTACTCTCCGTCTTATTTTTACTTGGCGACGGACACAATCCACGGTCAGTGAGCCAATGTCGTAGAACGCATGTTAACTAACTCAGACTTAAGGTATCCAACCGACTTAGCCAAAACGCTCAGCGATTTTTACACTCTTTACTCACGCACTCCCTACGTTGCCATTAATAAGGACGTGGTTTGGCAAGACATTAGCAACACTTCATTCCGCAACATTTCTCGTCTTTCATCGGACATCATTTGAATCATTCAAATGATTTCGGTTACTTTGTCCATCTTGTTTGCTGCGATTGTTTCTGGGCTCTTAATTAGCGCCAACCGCCAAAGAATTGCCGCGCTTTGAACGCTCGGTTATAAACGAGGCGAAATAATGCGAATGTTCGCGCTAATTTACGCTTTGCCAGTTTTTGCCTCAATTGTGGTTGGCGTTCCAGTTGCGTTTGGAATTTTGACCTCTCTCAAGATTTTCGTAATTAATTTTGGCTCGATTTTAATTCCTTTTAGCATTTCCTGGTGAGCCGTCTTAATCGCTTTTGCTGCGATTGGCGTGATATTTGTTTTCTCGACGGTCGTCAGCATCATGACGATGAAACAGCAACAAGCCCGTGAGGCAATCGGAGTGTAAATGAAAAAACTATCGCTTTTTTGACCTTTGATATTCTCCGCTTTGTTGCCAATTCTTAGCGTTGGATGTTCAACCACTTGGTCTAAATGAAAACCTTTAGACGGTGATAACGAAACTACGTATGAATTTAAACACGATGTTGCTTTGCCAAGTCAATACCAAGTTCGACCGTGAACACAACTTTCCCAAGCTTACGACCCCAAGAATGACACGATTGATTTAGCGCTAGTTAACAACCATTATGAACTGATTGATATTCTCGGTACGATTAGCGCTTTGCGCACTACCAGAGCGTTTGATGCCGCTTGAGCAACTGCCGATTGAGGCTACTACGCTAATGTCAGCGATCAAGGCGGTTATTTTTACGCTCTGAGCGAAGTTACGAATGTGAAATTACGTTTTGAAAACACAACTACCCGCCTTTTTGAGTTAACAATTGGATCAGAAATTGAGCAAATAATTAGTGGTTTTGCCAATTATTCGGGTCCCCAAGACAAAAAGTATGATGTTGAAAAAAATGGTTTGAGTGACAACGGCACTCCCAAAGATTTTATTCAAGTTGCTCAAGCGGGTCAATCACTGACAACCATTAATTTAGTGTCCTCGCTGTTGGCCTATAAACCTGGTTTTGCGCTTCAACTTTCTAAGTTAGTTAATTTGCCAGCCAACAGTTTTGAGAATTTTGCTCAAATGATTGGAAAAATAGACATTTGAATTGAAACGATGTTTTTTCAATCAGTTTTTAAAAATTGATTAACTAAGCAAAATGTTGATTTAACCGTGGAAGAAAACGGATCTTACTACTTAGATGCCGGGGTTAGTCTTCAGTCACTTTGAAAAGGTAAGTTCCTTTATTACCTACTTTCGGGCCTAGCTGATTAAGGTGATTAAGCGATTTAAAACCGACCATTTAGTACTCTATTTTTATCATGACACAAAAATGAAAAAAAGTGTATAATAATTTCTGTTCACAATTATCAAAAGCAGTTTAATTGCTGACAAAGGAGCTTTAATGCGAAAAATTTTCATCTACTCTCTCGCGCCAACTCTTCTCACGAGTTTGCCGGTTTTATCGGCAGTCGCTTGTGCGAACAAACTTGACGAAAAAGATAAACGCGATGACTGGGAAATCATCCACCAGCAAGCAACCGAAATTAATTTGAATAGGCTTAACGGTATAGAAGATTTTTTTAAGAGTTTTAACTCTGTTTACCAAATTTTTATGCCTGAGTTAGCAACTAAACTACTGGCTAAGCCAACTCCGGCCACACTTGTCAAAAACCTTGAGAAACAGAAGGGTATTGCCCGAGATTCTTACGAAAAATTTATTAAATGGGCCCACAACATCAAGACTCAAGCCGTGGATTTAAAAATTTCCTACACCGACGGAGACCAAACTTGAGAGCAAAATTTTGATATGAGCGAATTCCGTGCGTCTGTTTTAGCGTTTAAGAAAGACTTGAAAAGCGAAAATTACCACCTTGTCACCGATTTAAAAACTGGCCTACAAGACATTGTGAAAACTTTTTGGAATGGCGACGAGCGCATACCTGCTCCTAACATGATAGCGATTGCTGCTCAAGCACTTGGAATAAGTTTTGCTATTAATTTTAGTGGTTTCACCACTTTACCAGGCGAAACTAGACACCATTTTTTCCGAATTCTAGATTCCTTGCACGCATTTTCCAAACAAGTTACCGATTCAACCGTTTGAAAAAAATGATCCGCCGGAAAAAAATACCAATTAATTCTATCCAAAAACACATTTTCTAATCAGTTTGCTGATTTTCACGAAGCGATTGGAAAAAAACTAAAAACCAATCTTGACGATTTAAACGCCTTTTTAACTAAGCAAGCGCTATCGCCAGGCGAGAAACCAGAGCAGTGGGCAGACAAAATTCACCAAGCTATCAACGAATTTTTAAAACCAGAAGTTGAGCGATTTGGAAAAACCGGCTTAAAAGCTGATTTCCAAGTTCAAGTTAAATGGTACGCTTCAGAGTTGTCAAAAGTTGATAAAAATCAAGAAGAGCGAAAGCATAAATTTAATGTTTGAGTTAAGACTACTGACCCTTACAAAGAAGAAAGATTGCCAAAAATTGCTTACAAACAGATGCTGACACTAGACCAGAATTTTAAATTACTGGAAGTTGATCCATTGCCTTCTGACCAAGATAAAAGTTACACGTCTAAGGTTGACCAATTCAAAGGACTCAGTCTTTATGAGGTAGTCGGCGACGGCGCTTATGGTCAAGACCAAACAACTTTAGAATTGATGTTTGAGAATTCCTTGGCCGTTCCCAAAGACTTAACAGGTCTTAATAATTTTGAAGCACAACTAATGTTTAACATCGTCAACATTTACTCAGAAGCCGATTAGGTTGCTAGCCCTTTGGAACTAGGTGTATAATTTTTGGTATACACCCAAACAAAGGACCTATTTATGAAAAAAAACCGCTCTTTTAGACTGTTTTGACCGACCTTAATTGTGACTTCCCTCCCCGCTTTTTCGCTTTTAGCATGCGGAGGGAAAAAAGTTGAAAACGGAAAAGATCCAATCGAGCAAAACGCGGTGGTAATTGATTTAGATTCTGCTAGTTCTGCCCAAGCCGTCTTTGGTCAAATGGACCAAAGTTTCAAAATTTTCATGCCCAAAAGAGGCGATCAAATGATGACGCCGGTAACTGACGGCAAAGACGATCAAAAGTATGTGAGCGAGGCAGATTTTGAGGTTCTCAAAGGTTACATTAATAAAATTGACTTTAGCAAACCAAAATTAGTTTTAAAAAGTTCGGGTCAGCAGCAAGAATTTGACTTGAGCAAAATTTCTGGCGCTCTTGCCAAAGTTAAGCAAGAACTTGCTTTAGGTTACCAAGCAGTTAAAACGACAAAAGAAGTTAATGACATCGTTGCTGATACGATAAACAAACCCGCCAACAACTTAACGGCGATTACAAATCATGCGATTGGAACGCTTTTAGCGACTAAGTTAGTTTCCTTTGCGGCCATCCCTGGCAATGGATTTACTTACTATAACGACATGTTGCAGGAGTACCATGTTTTGTCTTACGCAGTTTCCCAATCAAATGTTTGAAAAAATTGGATGACTGGTAAAAAGTACGCTTTAGTTAAAGCGCCCCAGGATATGAGCGCAGAACCAGAAGCTATTAGTGTTTCGCCGGGTGATTTGTACGATCAAGGTGACAAAATAGAGTTTTCTTTGCCCAAACCAACTAACCAAAACGAAATGAATAACTGGGAGGCCCAGTTAGTGCTTAGCATTATTAAGTTTGTTGCCTAAGTTAGCACTTTAATAGAGTTAGGACCATAACATCAAACGCCATTTTTACAACGGACAAGAGTATCAGCTCGATGAAGTTAACAAACGAGTTGAAATTTTGCCAACTTTTTTGGACAAACTCCGCCAGAAGAAGTTGTGGGGCAAGTTCGGTTTTAAAAAAATTGGCGGCTCTTTAATTGGCAATGTTTTAAACCTAAGTCGCTTTGGTTCGCCCTTTGCGGCTTTTTGCCGCATATTTTGGATTGACCATCCGCCCTTAGATCGTAAATACTTAAACGCTGGTCAAAAAATTGAGCCGATCGTGATTGATTTCTTGCGGGAAAAAATTGCTCACCCGATCGAAACTTTTGACGCTGTTAAGTATAACTACGACTACTTTGCCGACCGTCACCCGGTCGTGGGCGGACTGCCCGATGCTTACGTCAAGGAAACTAACATGATCATTGAAGTCAAAACTACCGCCGAAAAAAATTGGGATTTTTGACTTATGAATAAACCGCCTAGTCATTACATTCGCCAAGCTCAAATTTACGCCCACTTAATCGGCGCCGATCGTTTTACGATTGTAGCCACTTTCCTAAAGGAAAATGATTACGAAGATCCGGCCAAGTATGACATTAAAGATCGTAAAGTTAAGAATTGGAATTTTAAAGTCAACCTTCCCCAAGTCAAAGATGACTTAGAAAAGGCGGAGAATTGGTATCGGCAAGTTACGGTCTCAGGCAAGTCACCAACTTATAATTTGGACATTGATGCCGACTTAGTCGCTTGACTGAGGTGCCGTAATTTAGACGAGTGGCTTGACTTAAAAAAGAATTGAATTGAAAGCGGTAAACTGATTTTGCCAACTCAAGAGAGCAATTCTTAAGCATGAAAAATTTAGTCGCGAACATCAAGGTTTTTTTTCTGGATTTAGATGGAACGCTAGTTGATGAGAAAAACGACCAAATATCACAAGCTAACGCGCTAGCAATTAGTAAGTTACCGGCGGGAGTTCAGGCCATTATTTCAACCGGTCGGCAAGGACCCAAGGCGACTAAGTTTATTGACCAGTTAAACGTTAAATTCGCTGTTTGCGCCAACGGGGCTTTAATTGTTAACCGAAGCGGAGCGATAGTTTTTGCTCGCACCATGAATTCGCGTCAAATATCAACCGTTCTCGGTTTTATTCGCCGCAACAAACTTTCCTTTAAATGCGATGACCAGATGATCGCTTACGGCGTTCGGGTCTTATTAGTCGCTTTTTCGTGCGCAAACTTGGTTACCGCGTGACCCGCAGTTACGCGGTTAGTCCCAAAAATTACTACAAAATAATGGTTTGAGGAAAACGAAGGGGCAAAATCAAACGTTTAACCGAGCAGTTGAGAATGCTTGTACCTTCGGCTTCGGTGGTTAATTCAACCCGCGGATGAACAATTGAAGTCACCGATCAAAAGGCAACCAAAGGTTTGGCCAACCGTTACGTTTGGGAAAAATTGCTTCGCATCAAAAAAATTGAGCAAACCGCCCACGTTGGTGATTCGCTCAACGATTCGACTGTCGTAGGGCACGTAGGTCATTTAATCGCGCTTAAAAACGCCGATCCAGCGCTTAAAAAAATGGCTTCCATCCTAGGTCCGGACTTCCGTAATGGCGGTGTTGCCAAAGTCTTAGCTGGCAAAAACTTAAAAGCGGTTAAACTTCGATAGTTTTGTACATTCAGTTTCGCAACTTAATTAAGCCGATCAGAATTAACGGCACAAAAGTCACGCTTCTTAAGTACGTGAAGTTGTTTTCTAATCCCACTAAAGACAAGGTCGGGTAAATGAGTGGATTAAAGGCGGTAGCAAAAATTAAACTGATTAGCACTACTCCAGTTCGCCAGTGGATAATTTTGGTTCGCAAAATCGATCAGAAAATTAAAACCGTCACTAACGCTAAGATCGCTAACGCGTAAATAACGGCTTGGACAATTTTTAAAATTCCTACCGCCTCTTGACTAACCACAAAAGTTTGGTAATCAAAAACAAGGTGCTCTTCCCAGGCTATGTCGGTAATACTGCGCTGAGAAAAAGCGAGTACCAGGGTGGCAATTAGCAAAATTGTGACCAAAAATACGACCGGTATAACCCGGTTATTTCTTTGCAGAAAGTAGTTAATTTTGGCGATTAAATCGGTGGTTTTGCTAACGGTAATGATAATGTAAACGACTGCCAACACCACTAGCAGAAGGTAAACGATTCAAAAGTTTAACCAACTGACTACAATCACTAAAATTGGAATCATCAGTTGCGAGAAAAAAAGCGATGGCATCGGTTTTTTAAGAAAAATGTAAATTAAAGAAACAGATATGGATAAGGCGCTTAAAGTGATAAAAAGTCGGTGTTCAATAATCCAAGCCACCAAAAAACCAATTACGAAGACAAAACTGTACCTTTTGCGGGAAAATTGAATTATGTTGAGTGCTATTAAAAGCAGAAAAGGCACTAAATAAACGCCCAGCAAACTTTCAATTTGTCCGTTAAAGTTGAAAAATATCACCATTAAAAAGGCTAAAACCCAACTAATTAGGTAGTCTCAGAAATTTCTTTGCCGGGAAAAGCGCATCACAAGTGCACTGACTGCGCTAACTACCACACTTAAAGCCAAAAATCCGACGATTCATTGTTTAACAAAATCCAGATTCAAAGCGCTAACGCTGCTTAAAACGTTTTGAGTTCACTGCCAAAGGTAACTAAAAAAATTAAAGCGGTTACTTTCTGATTCCGGGACGATTTCTCTTTGGACGACAAAGTTGTAAAAAAGCAAAATTGTTAAAGCAGCTAACAAAATAAAAAGCACCGTTTGGTAGTCAACGCTAGCTAGACGTAGGCGGACTTTCCCGACAAAAATGTACGAGAAAATTAAAAAATCCTTAGCAACAAAAAATTATGATCAAATAAACGATGTTGGGCGTGATTCAAGCGAAGGGCAAAAAAGCTAAGAAGGTGCAACCTAGGTACGTTGCAACTCCCAAAGACCAAACGCGCTTTCATTGTTAATAAATAAGTTGTTGGTCAATGAAATTTTTTTGCCTAAAACATAAACCTCAAAAGCGATAAAAAGAGCAATGATTACAGCAATCGAAATTTGGTGCACCATGGTAGTATCATTATATAGACAGACCATGTATAATTTAGGTCTGACAGGGCACCATAGCCAAATGGCCAAGGCTGAGGTTTGCAAAACCTTGAATGCCGGTTCGAGTCCGGTTGGTGCCTCCAAACTGCGCCCGTAGCTCAATTGGATAGAGTGCTTGGTTACGGCCCAAGAGGTTGAGGGTTCAAGTCCTTCTGGGCGCGCCATATGTCTTCTGACGCCCAAAAATTTAGGAAGTAAATGCACAAAATAGCAAATTGTTTAGTTGTCGGTGGCCCAATCGCCGTTGGCAAAACTGCTTTGCTTGAGGCCTTACCTTTTCAAGTTGTGCCAGAGTTAGTCAAAAACGACGAGTTGCAAGAAATTTTGTTAGCCGGACTTTACCGCGGAGACAAATTGGCTGCCGAGGTTTTTCAGTTTGACATGCTTTTTAAACGTTTTGAAAAATACCAAGAACTGGCTAACCAAACAAGCACCCACGCTTTTGACCGATCTATTCTAGAAGATTTGTTGTTTGCCAAAACTTTGTTAAAATCGCCGTCTGATCTTCAGTATTACCAAGCTTTGTGAACTAATTGTTGGGACACCATAGCGATGAAAGTTGGATTGCCCAAACTTTATATTTTGCTGACTTGTTCTTGACGGACTTTTAAGAAGCGTCTTTTTGTTCGCGATCGCTACGTGGAAGTGAGCAACTACCGCTCTAACCGCCGGTACTTTAAAAAATTGCACAAAAATTACCGCCCCCACATGTTAAGCAGTTTTGCCGATTACGGCATTAGTTACGTGGAGATTAAAACCGATCGATTAAGCGTCAAGCAGATATCCGATTTGGTGCTGGAAGAGATGACTAAACGAGGGATAAAATGAAACTAGCTAATTTCATCGTGATCGGCGGCCCGATCGCAGCGGGCAAAACCACACTGACTGAATCATTGCCGTTTGATTTTGTCAGCGAAATTGACGAAGATGATCCAATTCTTAAAATTTTGCTAGAGGCTAGTTATTCCAAAAAAAATGTCCATCCCGAGGTCATCGAATTTTACTTTTTAAAGCTGCGCAAAATGAAGTATGAAAACCACGCTCGTTCCCGCAAAATGCACGTTTTAGATCGCTCAATTTTGGAAGCTCCTATTTTCGCTCGCAACACTTTGCCCAAGGCTAGTTTTGCTTACTGGTACGATTTGTGATGCGCCGAAGTTCAGGAGCTAGTTCGCAAGTTCGGGGTTCCAAAACTTTACATTTTGTTAACTTTAAATTTCCGCACTTTTGAAAAGCGAGTTTTAAGTAGAGGTCGCTCGGCAGAGTTAAAACATTTCCAGAGCAACCAAGGTTTTTTCCGGAAGGTCTTAGATCAGTACGACGAATTTATGCAGGACATTTTTTTGAAGTTAAAAATTAATTACCACCGAATTAACACTAACCAGAAGAGCTTGGAAGAGGTTCGAAAAGAAGCACTAGAACTAGTGGAAAAGTGGACCTAAATTTTTGACTAAACCATTCCTAACTATATAATGGGTAAGCCCTATGGATTTGCGTCAACAAAAACGTCGAGCCACCTTCATCCTGATAACTTTCTGGGTGATAGTCGGATTGACTTCGGCTTTGCTTTACGACTTAGAGTGGTTTATTCAAAAAGTCATTTTGTTTAACGGTCGACTCGTTCAAGATTTAGCCAGCGAGAAAATTAGTTTCACGTCTTTAGACGGTCAAGAGATAACGATAGCATTTAAGGATTACGGAGTAACTTCAACCAAGACCTTTTACGAGCAACTTGACACTTTAATTAGTTCTGATCAAGGCAGCAATTTAATCAAGTATTATGACGCCCGGATTAACTGAGCGTTTAAATTGGAAGGACTAATTTTTTCCGGCGGCGGTCTTTTTGCGGCCTTTGTTTCAGGCCCGCTCGTCATTTTAGCTGTTAACAAACGAAAAAATTACCGCTTAATCGTCTTGCCGCTAATCATTGTTTTTGCGATTGCTTTAGCTACGCTTGCGCCATTAGTTTCGTCGCTTTTACTTTTAATCGTTGTTTTCACGCCGATTTTTGCTTTTGGTTACGGCTACCGCACGGCTCTTGACCCTTGGGCAACTTCTGTGGCTCGGAAAAGTAACGTTAAAATATCGTTTGTGCGCGGTTTTTACGAAGTAGGAGCCGGGGTCGGCTCACTTTTCATTACGCAAATTTATTTTCACTTTAATTTTCACGCCAAAAACATATCTTATGCGAGCGGAACTCCTTACTACATTGTGGGCATGGCGCTAGTTATTTTGGCGCTCTTCTTAGCTTTTTTAATGCCTAACAACGTTTTCAGCGAATCGCACGTTAGCCACCAACTGAGCGAGCGCAAAATTAAAGAAGTTGAAAAGTCAAACTTAATTAACAAAACGTTAGTGTGGAAAGACATCGTTTTCAAAAAATCTTTTTTGATTGGTTTAGTCGCTTTTACCTTGATGATCGGCACTATTCAAGCTTTCAAACTCGATTTGAGTTAACACGGTTGAAAACTTAACTAAGACCGCTCAAGCAGTCAAGAACGTTCAACACATTGGTTACCAAAAGATTTTTTCAACTTTACCACGGGTTTTGTTCGCTTTTATAATGCTAAAAGTGATCGGTCGTTTTCCACTCAAAAAAATGCTGATTTTAATCGCGGCTTTTTCTTCGCTAAGTTGGTTGATGATCGGCACAATCGTTTACTTAGTCAAAGGACTAGATCCGCTTTTGATTGATCTTTTGGGCGGAGTGGCCGAAGCTTGCGTAGCAACCATGACGATACTTTTAGGTTATGAATTTGTTTCGCGACTTTCAACGCTTAACACTCGACCGACGGTTTTTGTGATTTTTAACTCGGTCACTTACGGAATTGGCGGAATAATTTTTGTCCAAATTAACGCTTTTTTATCTAAGACGGTAGTTTTTGGTGCCGAAGGATTTTTAGTTTGGTTAGTGATGTCAATTGCCGTAGCCGTTTCTCTAGTGATTGTGGCTATCTTCTTCAGGGAGCAAGACTACTTAACCGCGAAACTGACGAACACCTTTTTGATAAGCAAACCACTAAGCAGAGGAGAGGGTAGCTATGATCACTCTTTACGTATGAATTCGCGTCCGATGCTTGGCCTACCGAAAAGTTACGCATCGCTCGGTTTTAAACTGGGAAAAAACTAAGTTAATTGAGCGCGGTTTAAAGCTACCAAATCTTGCCAGTTTTGAAAGCCCTTTTCGAACAATTAAAACTCGCTTTGGTAACCTAAAACTTTACCGGCACGGAAAAAGTTCCCAAGTGGTAGTTTTTGTCAACGGCCTAGTTAGTAACCACTGCAGCGCTTTACGATTAGTTGACTACTGGAATTCGCGTCAATACAGCGTGATTGCTTACGACAACTATGGATGGAGCGATTCGCGACAATTTGGCAAAACAACGTTGGGTAAAAAAGAAGCGCTTTTACTCAAAGATGTTTTAGATTTTGTCAAGGAACATATTCGCCCTTCTAAACTAATCGTTTACGGCGAATCAATGGGCGGAGCCACGCTTTACCGTTTCATTGATAAGTTTGGTGCGCGCCAAGCCGATAAGTTTATCGTGGATGCTGGTTATTTCTCATTTTTTAAAAATGTGATTTGACTCGGCTACCGTCAAATTTGAATTTTTATTTGGTTAGCTTATTTGCCTCTCTTATTAGTTTTTTACTTACAAGGTTGACCAATTAAATCTTTTATTAGTTCGGAAAAATTGTCGACCCTGAAAAACGTTTACCACCTTCAATCCAAGGGAGATTCTTTGGTCGCTTACCGACACACTAAAAAATGGTTGCCTTACGTCAAGCACCACGTTTACACAAACGAAAATGTTCGGCATGTTTTAGGGTGGTACGACGCTTTAGCTGAGCATTACGAAACTCTGGACGAGTGGATTGGTTACCGAGCAAATTAATGACCTATTTAATCGCTCACCGCGGATTTCGCTCCGGAGACAAAGAAAATCGGCCGTTGATTTTCAAAATGCGTTGCAATTTACCCGCGCGGTTGAGTTTGATGTGCGCCTCACCCGGGACAAACAAGTTTTGATTTTTCACGACGAGGATTTTTATCGCATCGCTCGTGATTCGCGTCGAGTCAAAAGTTTGGATTTTGCCCAAATTCAGCAGATCGATTTTTTCCTTAACAAGCCCGATTTTACACCGCTTTTGTTTGATGATTTTATGGAAAAGTTTGGCGATGATTACCAGTTAATCAACGTGGAAATTAAACCTGACCAGTACACCTTAGAGGAAGAGAAAATTATTTTCAATAAAATTCAAAGTTGAAAACATTTAAAAGCTCAAATCATCGTTTCCAGTTTTGATTTTGATTTACAAAAAAAGATTATCAAGTTACCCTCTCGTTTTAAGAAAGGTTTTCTTTTCAACCGTTTCAGCGATTTAAACAAAATGTCTTGGAGTGATTTTGACTACTTACACGTGCCATTTAAATTGCTCAACTCTCCGCGCTACATCAAAACATTTAAAGAAATTAACCGACCTTTAATCGGTTGAACCTACCAAAACCAAAGCCAAGCTAACCGATCTAAACAAATTTATCAGCAGCAAATGTACGGCTACATTAGCGACAACCCCGAACTTAAACTTTAGTTTTTTTAGTAAAGTCTTCGTAAATTTGAGCAAGCTTACTTTCGTACAAGTTAGAGCGGTCAATTTGGAAAAACTCTTTGTTCACTAATTCTCGGGGTAGGTAGTTTTGTGCGATGAAATGACGAGGGAAATTATGCGGGTATAAATAACCTTTGCCGTGCCCCAGTTTACCAGCCGATTTGTAACTTGCATCTCTGAGATGAGTTGGCACCGAATGAGCCTGACCATCCTTAGTTACGAACTCGTAAGTTTTTTTGATCGCTAAGTAGCCGCTGTTTGATTTTTCGCTCAGAGCCATCTCAATTGTCACTAGGCCAAGCGGAATCATCCCCTCGGGCAAACCAATTTGGCGAAAACAGTCCACAGCGGTTTTAACTTTAACAGCGATAATCGGGTTGGCCAGCCCAACATCTTCGTAAGCTGTCACCAACATTCTCCGCATCAAAGCTTGGTGGTCGCCGTTCGCTAAAAGACGGGATAAATAGTACAAACTGGCGTTTACGTCGCTGCCCCGAACAGATTTTTGGTAGGCCGACAAAAGATCGTAGTGTTGGTCGCCGTAATGCGCTCCGGTCAGATGGGTGGAATTGAAAATTCCCGCGATTTTTTGTGCATCAATCAAACGTTTTTCGGGGAAAAGACGGGCGGCCAATTCAATGGTTTTCAGAGCATAACGCAAGTCGCCGTTACTAGAGTTAGCGATCAGTTCAAGCGCCTCGCTAGCAAAATTAGTTTTTTTGAGCAGCTAAAATTTTTTGTGCAACCGTTTTTAAAATATTCAAAATTTGTTCCGAGCTAAAGCGGATGAACTTCAATGATTTGGACGCGACTTCTTAAAGCGGATTAACGACGAAAAAAGGGTTTTCAGTCGTGGTAGCAAAGAGCAGCAATTTTTCTTGGTCAAGCGCTTGAAGAATGATGTCTTGGCGGTCGCGGTTAATGCGGTGAATTTCTTCAACAATCAAAATTGACATTGACTTTTCGCGCGAACTTTGGATAATTCTCTCTAATTCATTTTTTTTGTCAAGAGCCGAGTTGAAAACGTGAAACGTGAGTTTTAACTCGCGCGCCAAAGTTAATGCCAAGGTGGTTTTACCCGAACCGGGCGGTCCATAAAAATAACAGCGAAGGCGTAAATTTCTTTTTAACTATTTGCTTAATGAGCAAATAACGCGAACCAAGCATACTTTCTAAACTCCCCATTTCCAAAAGTGATTTGGGAGTTAATAAATTGCTCAAATTAATTTTGCTTTTAGCCATATCCCAATCATACTACGCGCTTTGAGAGATATTTTTAACCCGTTAGTCAAAATCAGTTCGGCTACCATCACTCGGTATAATGAGTTTATGCTCTGCTTAAAAATGATTACTCAAAACTTTGATTTAGTCAAAAATAAACTAGCTAGTCGAGGTTTTGACACCAAAGTTTTGACTCAAATCGTTGATTTATCGCGAGAGCGTTCCAAGATGTTAACTAGTCTCCAAAAAAAAGAGGCTGATCGGAATGTTTTAAGCAAACGTTTTGGGTCGCTCAGCCAAGAGGATAAAAGTCAAAAAAACCAAATTATTGCCAAAAGTCAGTCAGCTCAAAAAGACGATTGAAACGGCCAAAGAAAAAGTCGCTCAAGTTGAACTCGCTCTTAACAATTTGCTTGCAACTGTCCCTAATTTACCCGAGGATGATGTGCCAGTTGGGTTGGACGAATCAAGCAACAAAGTAATCAAAAGTTGAGCTCCCGAGCAGTTTGATTTCTCTCGTTCAGTCGTTGCCCACTACGAACTAGGGGCTGAGAAAAAACTTTTTGACTTTGTTAGTTCGGCTCAAATGGTTGGCGCTCGTTTTTGAACTTACTTAGATTGGGGTGCTCGACTAGTTAGGGCGTGCAGCAATTTAATGCTTGATTTTCACTCGTCAAGCGGCTTTCGCGAGTTAAATTTACCTTTGATTGTTAACGAAAAAACTATGTATGGAAGTGGTCAATTACCCAAGTTTGCCAATGATCTTTTCCGAATTTCTGGTCGCAACTGGTACCTGATTCCTACGAGCGAAGTTTCGCTGGTTGGTTTTTACAGCCAGCAAATTTTAGATTTATCAAGACAATTAAGTTAACTGCTTATTCGCCGTGTTTTCGCGCTGAAGCTGGTTCTGGCGGGCGCGATACGCGCGGACTAATTCGCGGTCACCAGTTTCATAAAGTAGAGTTAGTGACAATTAGTTCTCCTGCCGATGGACCATCGCTTTTTGAGTCGGTGGTTAACCAAGTGGCTCAACTCTTAGAAAAATTGCACTTACCTTACCGGCAAGTGCTGCTTTGCACGGGCGATTTAGGTTTTGCCGCTAGCAAGACGATTGACTTTGAAGTTTGATTACCTTCTGAAAACACTTACCGCGAAATTTCCTCGGTCTCTCTATGCCGTGATTTTCAAGCTCGTCGAAGTTTAATCCGAGGCAAAAATGCTGACGGGGAAAAATACTACGCCTGAACAATTAACGGTTCAGGCTTAGCGCTTGACCGCACCGTGGCAGCCTTAATTGAAAACCACCAATCGGAGGGCAAAATCAAATTACCTGCGGCTCTTAGCGCTTACCTAGGCGCTAAGGAAATTAAACTTTCTTCAAAAACTTAATCGCGTCTTTGAGCGGTTTGACTTGGTTAGTTTTCTCCCAACTTAAGTCTAAATCAAGTCTTCCAAAGTGACCGTAAGTGGCCAATTGTTGGTAAATCGGTTTTCTTAGGTTGAGTTTTTCAATTATTCCCGACGGCGAAAGATCAAAAACTTTTTTAACAGCTTTTAAAATCACTTCGGGATCTTCTTTGTGGGTTCCAAATGTTTCTAAACTGATTGAAATTGGTTTGTTAACACCGATGGCATAGGAAATTTGGGTTTCCACCTCGTCAGCCAGACCAGCCGCGACAATATTTTTGGCGATTCAACGGGCCGCGTAAGCGCCCGAACGATCCATTTTAGTGTAGTCCTTGCCAGAAAACGATCCGCCGCCATGACGTCCTTTACCACCGTAAGTGTCCACGATAATTTTGCGGCCAGTTAAACCGGTATCGGCAAAAGTCCCGCCGATGGTAAATTTTCCGGCTGGATTAATCAAAATTTTGCAGTCGGTGTTGAGCCCGTATTTTTTGGCAACTGGCTCAATAATTTTTTCTTAATAAAACTTTGGAACTTTTTTAAATCGCAATCGTGTTCGTGCTGAATTGAGATAACTACCGTATCCAGTCTGAAAGGTTTTTTGACCGTAATCAATGCTTACTTGCGATTTCATGTCTGATTTAGCGTGGGGAAATTTCTTTTTGCGGCGTAGTTTTTCGGCTAACTTGAGCAACTCGTGAGCTAAAACGATTGATAAAGGCATCATTTCCGGAGTTTCGCGCGTGGCATAGCCAAACTTAATGCCTTGGTCGCCCGCTCCAATCTCACCGTTTTTTTTATCAACGCTCGCTTGGATGTCGACTGATTGACGGTTAATGCTGACGATAATGGTGAAATCGTCTTGGTTGTAGCCAAGCGGCTGAATAACTTGCTCAACTATTTGGCGGAAGTTAAGCACGGCGTTAGTTTTTGCTTCTCCGCAAACGAAAATAGTTCGTTTAAAAGCAACGACCTCAATCGCAGTTCGACAGTTAGGGTCTTTTGCAAGGTAGGCGTCTAAAATTGCGTCAGCAATTTGGTCGCACATTTTATCAGGGTGACCGGCTCCGACCGATTCGGAAGTAAATAAACACTGGTAAATTTTTTGCTTTGCCACGTTTTGCTCCTGATCTTAAATTTAAAAAACATCCGTCTGCCAATTACTCGAAAGTTAAAACAGCCAGGATGTTTTAATTCAAAAGAAATCTTACAACAATTTTAAAAGTTTTTGGATTTCCCTACCGACGCCGCTGTGGTTATTGTCATAGTTGCTGACGCTGGTCGCGTAGGAAACTACTTCCGGAGTAGAACCGAGCATGGCATAACTTAAATCAGCTTTTTTAAAGAGCGGAATGTCGTTCCGTCCGTTTCCAAAAACCACTGTGTAAGTGATTTGATCCCATTTTTTAACTTTCATAAAGGCGGTATATTTGCTAATTTGGCTGGGGACCACGTGAATAATTGTTTTTTCAGGTCAAATCTCCCAAGGGTGAAAGTCTAAATCAGTTTTGTATTGTCTTGATAACGTTTGGGTAATTTTGGAAACGGTTAATTTGGCGTGTTTTTTCACGGTAAAGTAACAACCAATCGCTTGAAAGGGAGCGTTTCAGGCGATTTTTTTAACTGGTATTTTTTGACCAAAGAGCGGACCAATTACCGGTGAATTAGAGTTAGTTGCCAAAATTTGTTGCGCGGTTTGGACCATAAAATCATCAACGTTTTGATTTAAAATCGGCTCGTTAAAAAGTTTTTTAAGTGCCGAGAAAGAAATCGTTTTTTGCCAAACAATTTCATTTTTACGACTAATCACTTGACCGGCCGAAGTAATAAACCACGAATCAAGACCGAGCTTTTTGTAAAACTGGTAGGAGTGTTGGAAAGACTTGCCTGTCACTAAGTAAACTTGCCAACCGGCTTGACGAGCTTGGTTAATCATTTTTTGGTTAAACACACTAATCTTATTTTGGTCATCAAGCAAAGTTCCGTCTAAGTCGATTAGCAACGCGCGCTTCATTACTCCACCACGTTCAAATAGCGACTCATCGATAAAAGTGCATCCTCAACTCCTTGCACACCGACGCCCGAATCTTTGATGCCCAAGAAAGGAAATTGATCCGGACCGCGCGAAGAAGCGCCGTTAATGTTGACGCTTCCCGATTCAATTTGATTAGCCACGGATCGGGCTCACTTGTAGTCGCTTGTGTACAGCGAGTTTTGCAGCCCATAGTGGGTGTCGTTAATTAACTTTAGCGCTTTTTCATCGCTGTCGCAAACCACCACTGGCAACAGCGGACCAAAAGCCTCCTCTTGTCAACTCAAACTGCTCGGACTAGTTTGCACAATCGTGTTTTCAAACTGGTTGCCGCGTCTTTTTCCGCCGAGCAAAATTTTGTTCACCGGTTCTTGGAGCATTTTTGAAACCCAGTCTGCCGCAGCTGTGTTGACTAGGGGCAAGGTCGGCAAATGCCGTGCTTCTTTAATTAAAAGCGGCAAAAAAGCGTCCTTGATATCGGCGTGTAAAATTAGCCTTTTAATCGCGGTGCAGCGCTGCCCGGCATAACCGAAAGCACCTTTAGCAATCGATTGCGCCGCTTTTTTTAAGTCGGCATCGCTCCGCACGTAAGCCGCGTCGTTACCGCCCAGTTCAAGCACAATTGGCACAAGCGGTCGCAATTTGGCTATCCGCTGCCCGACTTTGATTCCGCCCGTGAAACTGATCATACTTACGGCCGGATGCTTAGTTAATAGGTCTCCGATTTGACTGCCAGAGCCTGTCAAAAAGTTAAAAACTCCCGGCGGCAGTTTTAGGGCATCAAACAAAGTCGCTAAGAGGTAACCCACTAACGAACCGTTTGTGGCCGGCTTGAAAACAACCGAGTTACCAGCCAGCAGAGCTGGCACAATTTTACTGAGCGATAAATTGACTGGGTAATTAAAAGGGGAAATAGCTAGTACAACGCCGAGCGGCACGCGGTAAATGGTGGCGGTTTTTCCCTCCGCAGTTATTTTTTTGCGCATTACTTTTTGGTAAGTCGCAATTGTTAAATTGATGTACTCAATTGATCTTAGAACTTCTTGCTGACCTTGAGCAAGCGGTTTAGCAATTTCTTGTTCCATCATTTTAGCCAGCTTGTTGGCATTGTTTTTCAGTTCTTGCGTTAACTTTTTTAAAAAACTAGCTCTTGTTTGTCACCTAGTCAACGACCAAGGACCCTGAGCAGATTGAGCCGCTTTGAAAGCAGCGTTAATTTGCTGGGCATTTAATTGGGGAACTGAGCCGACCGGTTTTTGTTTTAAAGCACCGATAATGGTGAGTTTTTTTTTCAGACTCAACAAATGCCCCGTTAATGTAAGCCGCGCCTTTTAACATCAACCTTATTTTAATACAAGCTTTGTGGACTGCCGAGTCAACAAATGCAACTTTCTTTTTGACGTTAAAGTTTGTTTTAAGAGGTTTAAAATTATCTTTAAACTTATTTGTTTAAGTCTGGAGGCGAAAAAATGGCAATGCTACAGTTGAGTGACGGAAATAAAATGCCAAAAATTGGCTACGGAACTTGGCTCATTGAACCGCAAGTAGCGCGCGAAAGAGTTTTGACGGCTTACAAAGTTGGCTACCGCCACTTTGATACGGCCCAAGTTTACAATAACGAGTACGAAATTGGGCAAGCGATTGAGAAATTAGATCGTCACAAACTTTTCATCACTACCAAGGTTTGACTACCCAACTATAACAGCGAGGAAATTTTCCTCAAGTCAGTCCGACAATCTTTGGAACGTCTTAAAGTTAGACACGTTGATCTTTTGCTTTTACACTGGCCAGTTAAAGGTAAAAACGTCAAAGCTTACCAGTACTTAGAAAAGGCTAAAGACCTTGGACTTACTAAAAGTATCGGCGTTTCTAACTTCATGGTTAATCACCTGGAAGAGATTTTGGAAATTGCTCGCCACAAACCAGTGGTTAACCAGATTGAGTTCCAGCCGCTTGTCCAACAAAAGCAGTTGGTTAAATTTTGTCAAGATCACGACATCGCTGTCACGGGTTATTCCAATTTAAAGTCTTACCTAGATGGCCGACTGACGGCCCGCGAAAACGCCATTTTAACTGCCATAGCCCAAGATATTAAACGGAGCGTACCCCAGGTAATTTTGCGCTGAGTTTACCAGAGCGGCATCATTTTAATTCCCAAAAGTTCTTCCGAATCACGGATGGCCGAGAACTTAGCGGTGGTTAACTTTAGTTTAACCGACGAGCAAATGGAAAAAATAAATTCCCTTGACCACGATAATTATGACAAGGCAGAGCAAATTTATTTAGGCCACTCTTGGGCTGGCGCTGAGTTAAAAAAACCAGACTTTCTCTTCGAAAAGCATTTCAAATAAGTCAATTTAACTGGTCCATTTTACCAACTTAACGTACTGAATTTTAAGCGGTTAAGTATAATTAACTCGCCATGAAATTAGGGATTATCGTTGATTCGTCTTGTGCTTTAAGTCAAAAAGAGGCTGAGGCGAGAGGTTGGGGTTTTTTGCCAATCATCGCCACAATTGACGGTAAAGATTATTTAGACGGAGTTGATTTAACCGCTGAGCAGTATTACAGCATGATCCGCTTAGAGATGCAAGTAAAGACTGCCACTACCCCGCTTGGTTTAGTCAAAAAGACGATCAAACAAATTGCCGCTAAGTACGACTACGTTCTGATTTATCCTCTTTCCAAACATTTATCTGCTCAAACCCAAAATTTAATTAATAACACCGCCGGAATGGATAAGGTTTTTGTCGTGCCTTCGGAAGCAGTCGGTTACTCAATCGTGACTGATTGCGAAATTCTTTTGGACTTAGCTAAAAAGGGCGTCTCGTGGGAAAAAATTAAAGAGGCTGCCAATCAACTAACGAGTCAACAATTCGGACTAGCTATTCCTAAAACCTTAACTTGGTTAGTGCGCGGAGGACGTGTTTCGCCCGCTTTAGCTTCGATGGCTAAACTCTTAAAAATTGTGCCTATTATTGCTTTGGAACACGGCAAATTGGAAAAGTTTGGTAAAAGTCGCGTTTTTGACAAAACGTTTGAAAAAATTTCTCGCATCATTACCAAAGAATACAAAAACCGCTCTTCTTTCCAATTTTCGATTTACCACGGCAACCACCCTGAAATTGATCGTCTGAAACAAATTGCGCAAAAATATCTCACGATTTCGCACGTGAAACTTTTTCCTCCTGTGATTGCTAACCACATTGGACCTGGCGTAGCAGGCGTTTTGGCTCACCGCAAAGACATCAAAGATTAACCGAATTCGAGCAACTTTCGGTAAGTCTTTTCGACTAAAACTAAACCGAGCGGAGCAGTAACTAAAATTGAAAAAATCGCGTAAGAAAGAATGGTTGTGGCGTAAACGATCAAAATTGAGTTGCCCGAGTTAGTTACTAACGAGAGCGGAACCGCACCCAGAGCTGCTTGAACAGTGGCTTTAGGTAAATAAGCAAAAACGCAAAAAAGCCTTTCTTTTGCATTCAATGGCGATTTAATTAAACAAAGTCAGACGCCCAAACCGCGAACCAAAAGACCAACTAGAAGAATCGGTAAAATTCAGGCAATTTGTCGCATGTCAGCTTGGTGAATATCCATTTTAGCTGCAATCAAAACAAAGAGCAACATCTTAGCAATTTCCCAAATCCGGTCGAGCGGTTTCTCGCTGCGCTCTGCAAATGATGGGCTCAAGTTTTTAATCGCAAAACCAGTTGCTACAGCGGTAATTGTCCCAGCGATTAATAAGACCCCCGCTCAAAAATTGAGAGTAAAAAGCATCGCTAGCAGCAGACTTAAGCAAAACGCAACACTAAATTTTTGGTGGACATTTTTGAAAAAATACTTGGCTAAAATAAGGCCGACTAGGAGTCCAATCAGTAGGCCTAGTCCAAAGCGAATCACTTCCTCGGCTCCGCTCAGTCAAGTCGGCAAAAAACTCGCTAAACCGCCCGTTGCATGACCAGAAAGCTGGTGGACTTTGGTTCAAACTCCGATCGTCGCCCCAAAGACGCTAATGCTAATAATGTCATCTAAACTAGCCCCGGTTAAAACTATTTGACTAACGTGATTACGGGTGCCATAACCTTCTTTTTCAATTCTTAGCATGGAAGGCACGACCACGGCAGGAGATACGGCCGAAATAATAAAACCTAACATGCACGATTCGAGTCAAGGTAATTTAATTAAAAAATGACTAAGCATCATGACCGCAAGCGCTTCGCAAAGGTTGGGGACAAAACTGAGCAAAAAACTGTCGCGCCAAGTTTTTTTGAGCACTTGCACGCTAATGCCTAAACCTGCTTTTAGCAGCACTACAACTAGAGCAAAACTAATTAAGTAGGAACTCAAGTTTAATTTAGCAAAAAATTCCAACTGTGGATTTTGAGCTAAACTGCTTATTTCTTTCATCCCAACTAGCGGATAACTGAGTAAATTTAGCACGCTCTTGCCTAAAATAAAACCGATTGCTAAGTAGCCCACAATTTCAAGTCGTCATTTTTTTAAAAGATGGTAGGTAATTAAACCGCTCGTGAGCAGCAATAAAAAGTCAATCGTTAAACAAATTAGCAATACTCCAACCGGCGCATTTGCCAATGACTTACTAAATCATTCAAACGTGTTAACCATTGGTTTTTATAATCCGTTAAAAAAATGGCAGGGGTAGCAGGACTCGAACCCACAACACACGGGTTTGAAGCCCGTTGTTCTACCAATTGAACTATACCCCTACTTGGTGCGATTTATTTGTTGCCAAGAGCGACTTTTTTAGTCGCCAAAAGCAGTTTGTTAATTTTTTGAACTATTTTTTGCGGACTTTCTTCCAGTGACGCTTTGCCTCCAGCTGCGCGGGCGTGACCTCCTCCTTCAAATTGATTAGCCAGGGAAATTAAATTAATACTGTTGGAGCGGAAATTTATTTTTCAATACTTTTGACCGGTTTCCGGGTCAAGATATCACACGAATAGCATTCAAATTGGGTAATCTTTTACGTTAGCGATCATTGACAGAAAACGTTGAGGTGGCAGTTTCGGGTATTTTTCAATAAATTTTTGGTCAATTACTCCGTAAACTACCTTACCTTGTAATTGAGCACTTTGTAAAAATTCCACTTGCGCTTGGAGAAACTCCTTAGATTTGGAGTAGAAGTTTTTAAAGAAAAAGTCAAGCGTTTTGTCGTGGACATTTTTGAGTAATTCTGAATAATAAAGCGGCGCTTTGGGATCAGCTAAACTGTAAGCAAAATTACCCGTGTCGGTCAAAATACCGATCAGCAAGTAAAAACTGCTTTGTTCGTCAAGTTTAATTTTTAGTCGATCAATTATTTCAAAAGCTTGTAAAGCTGATGCTGCGTAATTAGGGTCATGAATGTAAACGTTGACGGGAAAATCAATCTTGTTTTGATGGTGGTCAAAACAAACTTTTTGGCCCGCTTTTTGGTACTGCTCAAACTGAGCGACGCGACTTTTAACGGCCACATCACCAACTATCGCTAGCCAACTCTCATCAATGTTTTCTACAAAACGATCTTTAGTTAGTTTTAAAAACGGGAACAGCTCGCTCAACGCTTTGTAATCTCCCACTAGGCGGATATCTTTCTCGGGAAAACGAATTTTGAGCGCTAAACATAAACCATAAGAGCAAGCAAAAGTGTCTCCATCGGGAAAAACGTGGTGAAACAAAGCCACCTTGTCAAATTTCTTAATTAAGGCGATCGCTTGCTTGATTAACTTTTCTTTTTTTCGCTCAACAAATTGTTTTGATACCATGACTATTTACGAGAAGGAAGTTTCTTTTCAATCGTTGTGATGATATCTTCAATTGTTTTAATGCTCTCTAGTTCTTGGTCTGAGATGGCAATTTTAAGTTGTTCCTCAACGTCAGTAATTAGTTCTACCAAATCTAGCGAATCTATTCCGATCGCTAGCACTTCGGAATTAGTGTCAAACTTTTGGTTTGTCAGCGTTTTCAATTTTTCAAAGACCATTTTTTTAACATTCATAGACTTAATTATACCAGTCTGCCCAGGCAGGTTTATTCGACCCGGAGACGGTAAGTTTGGCTGGTCCGCTTTTTTTTCGCGCTCTAATTCAAAACCAACCACAACTTCTTGCGGACTAATTTGATTGACTCCGTACCAGAGACGATCTTTTTGGCCGATTTCAATTTGACTCACTACGTAAGCGACCACTTCGCTCACCATTGATTCGCTAATAATTGCTTGCAAAGAAGAAATTCTTAGGTGACGATAAAAATCTTGACTATTTAGCTTGGGAAAACTTCTTCGTTGGAACTCGGCAGTACGCCCGGTTTAAAAGTTATCAGTTTTTCCTTTGGATCTTGGTTAGAGTCGGACTTTTTGGT
This sequence comes from Mycoplasma sp. ATU-Cv-508, assembly GCF_004011945.1. Lineage (NCBI taxonomy): Bacteria > Bacillati > Mycoplasmatota > Mollicutes > Mycoplasmatales > Mycoplasmataceae > Mycoplasma > Mycoplasma sp. ATU-Cv-508. The sequence continues at coordinate 435,877 of NZ_RYZU01000001.1, forward strand.
TGAGTAAACTAAAACCAAAATTAACGAAAGTGATCCGACGCAAACGCTCAGAGGAACTAACGCTCCAAGTATTTTGAGCAACTTATTTTTCACTGAGACGCCTAAGTATTTCTAAATTTAAAAGTCGACCTTTTTTCTTCAAATACTCTATAAGTGTTTTTTGCCCTCGCTGATTGAAATAACGAGTCTTCTTAACTTCATCTTTGGGCGCGAGGTTTTCCGCGATTAAAAGTCGAATTAGTCCGTAGTAAGCATCTAAAATCGGTTTTTCAATCCAGTTAACACTAGCGATTGTAAATTGATCATAAACGCCGTTGAGTGAAGTTTTAAGCTCCCGTTCGTAAAGACCCTGAAAGTTTCAGGGTACTTGGTCACCCACTTGAGCGCTAGGATCGCGGCCGATTTTAACTTCACCAGTTTGGTAGTCGTAAAACGTGGTTTGAAAAGTTAGAATACGACCGACTAAGAAAGTTGATAAGTTACCTTGCTGGGTTGATAAATTAGTTTGCACTGGTTGGCTTATGCCTTCAAAGTAGGTGATTAGTTTTTGGTTACTTTTTAGAGCCGAGGTTTTTAGGGAACCAACTTGGACAAAATGGTCAAATGTGGGCAAACTCCATCGTCGTTGTGCACGTAAATCTGGGCTAAAACTTCGGCGTTTTTCCAAGGATTAATTTTTCAGGCACGACTACCATGTGGTTGTACTGAACTTGGCTGATGGGAACAATGCGCCGCAATTTATCGGTTTGAAAATTAAACCGTTTGCTGCCGTGACCATCTTCCCAAGGGATGGTAAAGGCAATTTTTTTAGGTAGTTTTAAGTGTAATGCTTGGTTAGGGTAGAGCGTTTTTTGGTTAACTGGGTAGTAAAAGTGAGGAGTTAGGATGTAAGTAATGTAATCAATTGGGATTGATTGACTTACGTAAGTGCGCCTGAGTCCGAAAGCAATCATTTTAGACGATCTTAGTTTTTGGTTTTTAAACTGACTACGGTGGTAAGTGTGCCTTGACACGGGTCTGGGAAATGTGGTTTTAAAACCTTGGCTAATTTGAAAAGCGTTGTTAACGTTGATAAAAGATGATCCCTCGCCGTGTTTTACCATCGGAATGTCGTGTAGATAAATGTCGACATCAAAAGTGTCATCAACCAAATTTCGTTTGATTCATGAGGCTTCGCTCATTTGGTTTAGGTAAGGTCAAGATAAACCGCCCTTCAAAAAAACATACGGTTTTAATTGAAATTTTTCTTCAATTGTGACTAAGTCGAGCGGATTTTTAAGCATAAAGCATAAAAAGAAATTGGTCAATCGCTTCGTGCTTTAGTTTGTAATAAGTCGTTTTAGATCAGTGTTGCAAATACCAGTGCGGATTAGGGTCGACTTCAATGAAATCTTTTTCTAAAATTTGAACGTAATCTCGTCGCAGCAAAGACAAAATCGTTTCAAAAATTGACATCGTTTTAATGTTGAGCAAGTTTTGTTTTCTCATTGAGTCTGATAAGTTGTTGGAGTGTTTAAATTTTGTTTCGTAAATGTTGTGGGCATTTTTTATTTTCTTAAACATCAAGCAAACTTTAGTGATCAGAAGTTTTTTGTCACGGTACGGAATTTTGTTAATACTTTCGATACTCATTTAGAGCGTTTTACCTCCAACTAAATATTGGTAAAACGACAAATTTTGTTAAAAAAAACACCCCCTGCGTTTCAAGGAGTGAGGGAAGTGATATGGTGGCTCCGCCAGGAATCGAACCAGGGACACACGGAGCTTCAATCCGTTGCTCTACCGACTGAGCTACAGAGCCGTGGCGGTCTAGACGGGAATCGAACCCGCGATTTCCTCCGTGACAGGGAGGTGTATTAACCACTTTACCACTAGACCATGGGAGCGGGGGACAGGATTCGAACCTGCGACCTTTGGATTATGAGCCCAACGAGCTAACCACTGCTCCACCCCGCCATTTAAGGCAGAGTTATTATACGATAAGATTCTGGCAAAAAGACGAGTATTCTACTTAGTTTATCGCAAAAGCAAACGGTTACTAACTTGGTCAGGCCGGGATAATTATTGACCTACAATTAACTTTATTGTATATAATGGCGGAAAGAACAACACTTCTTCTTTTGCTAGAATTGAGCACTAATAATTTAATTCTCAATCAAAAGGAACTCAATCAAAATGGCTGACATCAACATATTTGCGCTCGGTGGACAAGACGAAAACGGAAAAAATTGTTACGTTCTAGAAGTTAATCGTGACATTTACGTGATTAACGCTGGTATTAAAGTGCCCATTAATAACCGTTACGGAATTGACGGGATTATTCCAAGTTTTGACTACTTAGTCAAACGTCGTAAATCAATTAAAGGTATTTTCATTACCCACGCTCATGACGATGTTTTTGCCGCGCTTCCTTGGTTGATTATGGATTTAAAGGGCGTGAAAATCTACGCCTCTAACTTCACTAGCAAAGTTATCAAAGACCGCATCTCAAAGTACAAAATTAACCACCAAGACTACGAGATTAAAGTCATCAACAAGCGGATGAATTTTGGTTCTGTAGAAGTTGAGCCTTTTGAAGTAGCTAATTCAATCGTTGGTTCTTACTGCTACAAGTTTTTGACGCCCGACGGCGACATTGTTTTTATGTCTAACTTTATCATTGACGACCTTGGTCAATTTGGTAAAACTAGTTTAAACCGCATCGCTCAACCCAATCGAAAAATTTTAGCGCTCATGTTAGATGCTCGTCGCTCTAATTTTCACGGCCGCTCTTCGGAGCACAAAAGCGTTGTACCAATTATTGAACCCCAGTTTAGCAGCGCATCTCCGACCGAAAGAATTATCGTCGGTGCTTATGACGAAGAAATGTACGTGTTGCAAGAAGTTCTTGAACTGTGCGTCAAATATAACCGCCCGGTTGTTTTGTACGGAAGAACTTACCAAACTCTTTACAACTTTTTAAAAATGGAAAACCCGAGTTTATCAGAACCCCGCATTTTAGATTACCGCACTATTAGTAAACACGATAACGCAGTTGTTCTCATCACTGGCACTTGGTCAAGACTTTACCAGCGTTTTGTTCGAATTGCCGAGCGCGCCGATGTTTATCTTAAACTCAAAAGCACCGATCGCATCGTTATGATCGCGCCGCCGATTAATGGTTTAGAAGTTGAGTACACCCAAATGCTTGACAAAGTTACTATGACAACGGCCAATATCACCGAGGTAACTTACAGCGATTATTACTCGCTGCGTCCGGCTGACTTAGACATTCGCGAAACAGTTCAGGTCTTAAAACCGCAGTATTTTATTCCCATTTCAGCTTTGTACCGTTACTTAGTAGTCGCTAAAAAACTTAGCCGCTCAAGAATGCGTGACGCTTGACCGTTCAATTGTTCTCCAAAACGGCAAAGTGGTTTGAATTCAAAACGGCCGACTTGTGTCGCAAAAAGGTCGGATTAAAGAGCAAGACGAAGTCATAATTGACGGTTTTGGCATCGGGGACATTTCTTACGAAGTAATTAAGGAGCGCGAAGTTTTATCGGCTAATGGACTAGTTAGCATCGCGATTCAAATTAACCCTAAGAGCAAAAAAATTGTTCGAGAAAACAGTTCCATCCAATTCGTTGGTGTGGCAGGTAAATCTAAGATTGAAGAGCTAAACCTCTTAACTTGGCAAGTTCTAGAACAAAAAGTAGAACAAGCCGAAAAGTGGGATGTGAAAGAGGTTCAAAACAGTGTGCGAAAAAGACTCAAAAAACTGCTAGTCCGGTTAATTGAAAAAACTCCGATTGTTTTAGTGACTTTTTACGAAGTGTAAGCGTTTTAGTTAATCTATAATTGTGGAATAACCCATGCCAAAACAAAAAACAGAAACTTCTTATTTGTGGTGAAAAGATCAAAAAATCTTTGGCACTTGCCTGCTCATAGTAGCGGTTAGTTTTCAAATTTTTGCTTTTTTAGACATTCCCGTCATGACCACTATTCACGGTTACACCGTCGGCCTAATGCTTGGATTTTACAACCCGCTTTTTTACGCCTTAGTTATTTACGTCGCTCTGCGCTACTTAACCAGCGGACGATTAGTGTTGCCCAGGTGAATCAAAATTAAAACTAGCACTTACTGCGTTTTGGTGGTTTCAATTTTGTTTGTTTCGGCTTCTTCAGGCTACTACCAAACTGAAACGGGATGATTCGCAGTTGGTCCGAAAACTTGGACCGCCTTTGAAAGGTGGTTTCTCGACTTTACTAGAAATTGGAACGCTTGGTTTCCGGCTAACACAAACGGAGGCGTAATTGGCGTTTTTCTCTACTCTTTCTTTGCCATGATACTTTCTGGAGTTGGCGCTTTCGTGGTGGCAATCTTATGGGTGGTGGTACCTTTTTCCATTCTTTTCACAGGCTCTGTTTGAGGTCTTTATTACCGACTACTAAGTAACCGGGTGGTTTTAAAAGTTAAGCCAATTAAGCGCAAAAAAGTTGCCAAATCTTCCGTGGCAACCATTGCCGCAACCCAAGGCGACTCAGTCAGCTCTGAGCAAGTTGTTAAAGGCGAAAAAGTCGCTCTGGATTTAGTCGTTGATAAGCCTAATTTACCGACTAGCGATTTAACTCAGGAAGAAACGACCTTTGATGACCCTTTTTAAATTTTGTTATAATTTTTCTTAAATTAGCAAGGAATCAAAATGCCCAACCGAAGAAAAAAATCTTTCCAAGATCACCGCAAACGTTTAATTGAGCGCGGAGTGATTACCAAACTAGATAAACTGGAAAAAATCAAATTTAAGCGCAGCTAACCAGAAAATAGAGACTGGGCACGTTTCTTCTATAATATTTTTGCATTTCAATGAAAAGAATAACGTTTAACCGCGACAAGTATGGAACGCTTGATTTTTTAATGGCTTTGTTTGTTTTACTAGTTCATTGCCTAGCTTTTGCTTTTTACTTAGCACTTGTCCTTTCGCTTTACTTTCTTTTTTACGGTGATTTTAATTTATCGCCAGCCAAATGAATAACTCTCTTGGCCTATCCGCTTAGTTTGGGCGTATTTTTTAACGCCACTCTTCAAATTATTTACAGCGAAATAGGCGGTCTTTGAATTAGGATGTCAATGTGACTTCACACTTTTATTTTGGCAGGTTTAATCGCGGTGATTGTTTTTGTGGTGAATTAATGAGAAAAATAACTTGAAGCGAATGTCAAAAAGAAATTAAAACGGGAACTCACCTCGTGGTCTTTACGACCGAGTGGTGCGGTGATTGCAAAATGGCCAAGCCCATCTTGAGGGATCTTCAGAAAGAGTTTGCTAATGACCCGATTTCTTTTGTTGAAGTTGACGCTCAAGAAGCCGCCCTTTTTGGCCGGGAAAATTCCGGTTCTTGAAAAGTGCTCAAAGTTCCCGCTTTTTACTTAGTCAAAGACGGCCACGCTCATTTGCTCGGGTATGAATACTTGCCGTTTGAAAAGTTAAAACAAGCGATTAGTCTCGTGGTTCCTAGAGGTAAGACATAAGATGGACCAAAGCCGACTAGATCACATTCCGGCTAAACCAGGCATTTACTTGTGGAAAGATCAAATCGGCGAAATTTTATACGTTGGCAAAGCTAAGAATCTTCGCAATCGCATGCGGCAGTATTTTCGGGGTATGCTTAACTCTTATAAAACCGCTGCCTTAGTTAGGCAAATATCTGATTTTGACTACATCATCACACCCAACGAAAGAGATGCGCTAATTTTAGAAAAAAACTTCATTGAAAAGCATCTTCCGAAGTTCAACGTCAAACTTTTAGACGATAAACACTATCCCTACATTGAAGTCAGACGCACTCAAGGTTTAACCATCAAAACTCTTTACCGAATTCGATCACAGAAGGCCGCTAAAAACGCTTTTTATTACGGGCCTTTTCCGACCGGGTTTGGTGTTCGTAAAATCGTTAATCTTTTAAACAGAATGTACGTTTATGAAAAAGGTCTGCCGATTGTCAATTTTGACTTGGCCACCTTAGATATTAAGTTTCGAGAAATTAAAAAGCTTCTATCTAGTCAAACACGTCACCTAGTTAAATTTTTGAAAGAAAAGATGCAAATTGCGGCTGAAAAACATAACTATGAAATGGCCCATGAAATCAAACAAACTATTCAAGCGCTTGAAACATTGGAAAACCACCAAACGGCCCGGATTAATAACTTGAAAAACATCGACGTAGTCGTTTTTTTAGAACAAGAGGGCTACTTGGCCGTTTCGATGCTTTTTTACCGCCAAGGCAACTTGCTATCGCGCTACGAAAAAATCGTCGAAAAAATCGCTCCCACGCCCGACACCATTCGCCAGTTTGTCAGTCAATACTACCAATCCAACCTCAAACCGGATATGCTACTTTCCAACTGAAACTTTGAAAGTACCGATTTTCAAGTTATCGTTCCGCGCCAAGGTAACAACAAAAAAATTGTTGACTTAGCGATTGAAAACGCCCGGGATAATTTAGCGGAAAAATTAAAACAGTTTAAGTTGGTTCAGTCAAGCAAACAGAAAGTTTTGCAAGATCTTCAAACGATTCTAGGGCTTGAAAGTCTTAGTCAAATTGACATAGTTGACACTTCTCACACCAACAACACTTTACCAATCGGCGTGGTAGTAGTTTACCAAGAGGGCGTGAAAGTGCCGCGTAAATTTAGAAAATACAGTTTAACTGCTGGCGCTAGAAAGGCCGACGTTGAGTACATGCAGCAACTTTTATTCAAACACTATGAGGAGCGTAAAAACGCTTGACCCAGTTTACTAATTGTAGACGGAGGTCGTGCTCAACAAAACATAGCCCAAAAGATTTTGCCGAGCGTTCCGGTCGTGGCACTTGGTAAAAATCGCGAACACAAGACCGATTATTTACTTAATCCGATCGGACAAAAAATTAAGCTCAAAAAATCTGATTTGTATAATTTTTTAAGTGGGATGCAAATTGAAGTTGATCGTTATGCCAAAGTAATTCACCGCCGCAAAAGACAAACTACTTTGGAGGGGATTTTAACTAGCATTAAAGGCATTGGTCTTGCTACTGAAAAAAAACTCCTCGAACATTTTGGTGATTACGCCAGCATTTACAACGCTTCAGTTGACGAGCTAACCAAGGTGGTACCAATGCGGTTAGCTCGGGCTATTAAAGAGAGATTAGGGGAAAAATAACATGTTCACAATTTTAGTCATTTCCGACAACCACGGCGATAAGGCTGTGATGGAAAAAGTTTTGGAAAAAGAGAGTTACGATTACAGCGTTCACCTAGGTGACTCTCAAATGAGCGAGGCCGAAATTAAAAGCATGTTTAACTTTTACGTGGGAGGAAACAACGACCAAGACTTTAGCGTTGAAGAGGAAGTGATCGAATTCGACCACCTAAGAATTGCGATTTGTCACGGTCACACCGTTTTTGACCGCTCGGGAGGTAGGCAATTGGCGCTAGCCCAGTTTGCTCAAAAATATCGCGCTTCAGTTGTCTTTTTTGGTCACACGCACATTCCCGTTTGGGAAAACTACCAGGGTTTAACTTTGATTAATCCCGGTTCAATTACTTTCCCGCGTTCGTTTGAAGGTAAGACTTACTGCCTAGTTGAAATCGATGATTACAAAATTGCTAACGTGATTTTTAAAAACCCTTAATCTAATCAAACTCTAAGGTGTTAAAATAAAAGTTATCACTTAATCGGTCGTGTAGCTCAGTAGGATAGAGCACGTGCCTTCTAAGCATGTGGTCGCAGGTTCGACTCCTGCCACGATCGCCATTTTTTTATTGACCTAATTGATTATGTCGCCGAACTACTACCAAAACAAGTTAAACCAAATTGAAAAATTAGCCAGCGAAAAACGGTTTGAAGAGGCTTACAAGTTAGTTCGTGAGGAACTTGACCTTCCTTATGTGCCTTGGAAATACGAGCAATTTTTTCGGCGTTGGAACGACTTTTTAGTTCGGGAGTTAAAACAACTTTCTCCCGACCAAAAGGCAACCATAATGAGCCAGGAAGAGTTTTGCCAATCACTAACCAGTCAAGATGCCCAAAAAATTGCTTTAGCTTTGCAAAGTGCCCGCCACATTAATCTCCACCCCATTCAAGACCAGGTCAAAAATTGAATTAACCAAGCAGACTCTGCCAATCGCTTGGCCAAAATCATTTTGATGGATGAGTTAGCTCGACAAAAAATTGGCGGTCAAGTTGTTTTTGAAAACCAAAAGGTTGACTTAGCCAAGTTTGACCAGTATTTTGACGCTAGTTTCTACACCGAAGTTTTAGAAGAGTTTGACAAACTCAGCACCCAAAATCCTTCTCTGCAAAAATTAGCGGTTCAAAACTTCAAAAATTATTTGTTGGCCAATTTTCCTCAGTCTGTTCAGCGTCCCAACCTAGCTAAAGCAATTGTGCGAGTAACGCAAAAAATGCTCGGTGCAAAAGTTGATCTTACCACCGAAGAAAAACTGATTCTCAAGCAAATTAAAGAATTTTAAGCGTTAAGTTCAATTAAACGGTTGATAACCTTATCGTTAATAATTGGCACTTGGGCGTAATTTTTACCGATCATTTTTTTAATCTCTTCAATCGGCTTGTTGTACATTTTGGCAAATTTTTGGTACTGCTGCTCAAAATCTTCCTCGGTTGGACGAATTTTTTCAGCCCGAGCTATTTCGGCAAAAATGAATGAGTCAACTAATCTTTTCACAGCTTGCTCGCGAAAGTGATCGTTAAGTTTGCGCTCATCTAAACCGAGCGAAGAAGCGTAGTCTTTCAAAGTGTAATTTTGGCGTTTAAGATTTTCGCTAAATTGCTCCTTGATAGCTTGAACCTCTTTATCAATTAATACATCCGGCACAACCACTTTTGTGTTGGATTTGAGTTTTTCAAAAACAGCTTGAATAAATTTATGGCGACTTTGCATGGCGTTTTGTTCAACAAACATTTCGCGAATGTGTTGACGAAGTTCTTTTAAATTGCTAACGTTTTTTAGTCCGACTTCTTGGGCTAATTTATCGTCTAACTCAGGCAGTTCTTTGACTTTAATTTCGTGTATTTTTATTTTAAAGACCGCCGCTTTACCTTTTAAAGATGCTACGTTGTAATCGTCGGGAAAGTTAACTTTTATTTCGCTTTCCTGTCCTTTAGCAAGACCGATCATTTGCTCTTCAAAACCAGGAATGAATTTCTGAGACCCAATTTCTAAAACGTAATCTTTTGCCCGACCGTTTTCAAATGGCTTGCCTTCTATGAAGCCTTCAAAGTCAAATTTGACTAAGTGCCCTTTGGCGATTTTGCCTTCGTAAGGAACGAGTAAGGCGTGTTTTTCGCGGAGATTTTCGAGTTCTTTTTCGATTTGACTTTCCTCAATTTTGACGCTCTCGTATTTGATTCCCAAGTTTTTGTAGTTGGCTAAATTAATTTTGGGGTAGACAGCGTAACGTAGTTCAATCGCCAATTCTTTGTCGCTAATTTTGTTAATTTTAGGGACTGGTTGGTCAAGAATTTTATCCTCGGGCGAAATTAATTCCCGGGCTTTTTTAACTAAGTCATCAAGTATTTTATCAATCGCTTTGGCTTGAATTTCGTGCTTACTAATGTGCTGTTTAGCAATCGCTTCTGGCACTTGGCCTTTGCGAAAACCTTTAACTAAGAGCGAATTACGAAGTTGTTCGAAACTATTTTTTTGGGCAGCAACTCACTGAGCACTTTCGACTTCGTTCACTATAACTAACTCTGACTTTTGGGCGTCAAAAACTTTTTTCATCCTTACATCCTTTGGTTGGTATGGGCTTATGCACACTGATTATACATTATCCAAATTAGTAAAAAATTAATCGGGTAAAATACACTTACTATGTCTAAGCCTCGCCTTGTAACCGGCATTACCGCGACTGGAAAAATAACTTTGGGAAATTACATCGGCGCGATCAAGCAGTTGATAGCTTTGCAAGATCGTTACGAATTGTTTGTTTTTGTGGCTGATTTACACGCTTTGACGATTGAAATAGACGCTAAAACTTTGGTTTCTAACCGTCAGCAAATCGCAGCGCTGTATTTGGCTTGCGGTTTAGATCCTAAAAAAGTAACTTTGTTTTACCAATCTGATGTCCCAGCCCACACTCAACTAGCTTGAATCATGCAAAACATTGTCACGGTGGGCGAACTATCGCGAATGACCCAGTTCAAGGATAAAGGTCAAAAACAAGCTAACCAGACCACCCAAATTCGGGGTGGACTTTTAACTTATCCCACTTTAATGGCGGCCGACATCCTGCTTTACAGCCCCAAATTGGTGCCCGTCGGATCTGATCAAGTCCAACACCTGGAATTGACAGCTCACTTAGCTCAGCGTTTTAACAATAAGTACGGACACACTTTTGAAATACCCGAGCCGCTTTTGCCGACTGTGGGAGCTAAAATTATGTCACTGACAGACCCGACTAAAAAAATGTCGAAATCCGACCCTAACCCTAAAAGTTTCATCGCTTTACTTGACGATCCCGAGCAAGCAGTTGAGAAAATTTTGCGTTCCAAAACCGATTCGGAAAATAAAATTTACGTAGATGAGCAAAAAACCAGGTATCAAAAACTTGCTCACCATTTACGCCGCTTTAACTAACGGTTCGCTGAAGATAGCCAGTCAAATTTTTGCCAAGGAAAACAGTTATTTACCACTTAAGCAAGCCGTGGCGCACGAAGTTAAACAGTGCTTAACAGCGATTCAAAGTCGCTACGAGCATTTTTTTGACAAAACCGAAGAGGTCCTAAAAAAGGGCGCTCAAAAAGCCAATCAAATAGCTAATAAGCAATACCAACTGGTTGCCCAAAAATTGGGACTTCTTTAGTTTTGGTCAACGCTGTCAGTGTTAAATCGACCGTAGTTAAATTTGATTTTAGTCGCGATAATTCAAAGATCTTTGTCAATCGCGTAGAGTTTGCGAATAATGTCGCCCAGTTCTAAGAGCAAAATGGTAGTCGTGATGACTTTTTTATCTTGACCAGTGTAACCAGATTTGAGCGGAATAATTGACCACGCGTGGTGGAAATTACTGTTTTTTAAGTAAGCAGAAACTTTTTCGGGTTGGTTGGAGTAAATATCTAACTTCACTTTTGAGTACTTAGGGTAAATTAGGTCAATAATCACCACGGTCACAAAAAGGTAAGTCAAAGTCCCGATCAAAATTATGAACCACAAATCATGACTGTAAGTTGGACGGTTAAGCGCGACAGAAATGGTAAACGAAATAGCCACCATGAACAAAGAAACAAACGTGTTAATTAAACCGACTGATTTTTTATAACGGTGGGAAAAGTAGTACACGATGATATCAGTGCCGCCCGTTCCGCCGCCGGTTTTTCAAGCTACTCCAATTCCGACGGCTACAATCGCTGCTCCGATCGCGGCCAGCAAAATGACAGTTCAACGCTCTTCGCGAATGGCGTCAATTTCCCGACCGGTTCAAAAACTTTTAATTCAAAATTCGCCAACTTGGGGAATTAGAAAAAATAGTCCGAAAAGCGCTTGTAGGACTAAGAAATAAAGCGATTTATAAATGTAGCGACGGCTGATTTTTTTCCAAAAAATCGCTATGAGCGGAATGTTAAGCGCAAAATAAATTAACGAAGCAAAAGGAGTAGCGTCCGGCGCTAAATAAATCGTCAAGTTTGCAAAAGCCATCAGCCCGGTCGGAAAGATGCCGGCTGCGTTGACAAAAGCGTTAATACCAAAAGCGTATAAAAAAGCTGCTCCAACTAACCAAACCCAGGAAAAGCGTTTCCTCTGCATAAAAAAAGATATTGTTTGCTGCTTCATTTTCTATTTTGTAACCAAAAACCAGACTTTGTACTTATACATTAGAAAAACATTTTAGACTATTTAAATCTCTTCTCACCTTAATCTTACCGAGAATTTAGTGCCGAGAACTTTTTTATTTTGGATAACGCGGAAATAAATTTTGTTTTTGTAAATGTAATTCAATTTAAGGTGAATTTTGCGGTTGATCCTTTTTTGAACTCACTGCTTAACGGTTAAATCTTGCACGCTTTCAAATTCCACGTTTTTGATTAGTTCGGCCAAAACCCGCATTTTTAAATCACCACTCACTTCCAGCGGTTAGGAGCAATTTGATTAATCAAGTGGGAATTGTCGTGTTCGTCATAAATTTCGCCAAAAATTTCCTCAATGATATCTTCAACCGTCACTAACCCAATCACCGCGTTTCCTTGCGTTTTACGAGTTGTGACAAACGCCATGTGCGTCTTGTTAATGCGCAGTTTTTCCAAAACTTTGCCAACCAATAAATTTTTGTCTACGTTAGGAATTTTTTGGATGTAATCGTAGGCTGTGCCCAGATTTTTATGAAGAATGTCTTTGAGCATCACCGCTCCTACAAAGCGGTGACCGCGCACAACTGGTAAACGAGAGTGGCCAGTTCGGCGAAAAATTTCCAAAAGATACTCAAGCGTGTCGTCAACTTTGACGTAAACGAAATTTTTGCGCAAAGTCATAATGTCTTTGGCTCTCAGCGAGTTAAGACCAATCGCCCGCGAAACAACTAGAGCCCCCTCTTGTTTAATCAATTTTTGCCGGGTTGCAATTGACAAAATTTCCCGAATTTCTTTTTCGGTGATGCTTGTTTTGGAAGAAAGAGCAATTCGCGAAAACGGGAAAGTGAACGGAAAGAGCAAAACATTAAAAAATTCCATCAAGTAGACAATTTTGGAAAGGTAGCCGTAAGAGTAGCGCTTGGCTAAAAGCTTGGGAATTATTTCGCCAAATAGGACCACGATTGGAGTTACAATCGCCGTAACAATGATTGGCACAAACGAAGAATTGACCATATCTGAGCCAGTTACCATGTTAGTGATTAAAGTGGTAGAAATAGACGAAAAGGCGATATTCACCAAGTTATTGCCAAGTAAAATGGTCGCTAGCGTTCACCCAAAAGATTTATAGTGCTTTTTAATTAGGCGGGCTGAACGGCGATTTTTCCGTAAGTTCTTTTCAATCGTGTACTTAGAAACGGATGAATAAGCTGTCTCGGCCGCCGAGAAAAACATCGAAAAGAAAAGCAGCAAAATTAACACGATTGCAAACGCTAATTGGATAGTTCAAGGCATTTCTAGTCCTTCTTGTCTGTGAAAAGACTGTAACTGGGGTTAAAAGAAAGAATTAAGTTGCCAGTCGCGCCGTTCCGGTGTTTAGACACAATAATTTCGGTTTGGTCTATTTCAGACTTAGGATCTTTATCGCGCTTGTAATACGCTTCGCGGTAAAGAAAAACGATTAAATCGGCATCTTGCTCAATCGCACCCGATTCGCGTAAGTCTGACATCATCGGAATTTTGTTTTCGCGCTGTTCTACCCGACGCGAAAGTTGCGAGAGTGCCACAATTGGAATGTTGAGTTCACGCGCCAGTTTTTTGAGAGTGCTAGAAATGATGCTTACTTCCATTTGACGATTTTCTGATAGGCGATTGCTAATTGAAATTAGCTGTAGGTAGTCAATCACGAGTAAATCGATTTGGGCGACTTTGGCCAGTCGTCGGGCTTTTCAAACCAAATCGGCTAATTTTAGTCCGGGGGAATCATCAACCCATAAGTTTAACTTTTTAATCGCCCGCGTAGCGACGTACATTTTGCGCGTTTCGTTCGGTGTTAAGTTTTTGGGATGGCGAATTTTATTGCCGTGGATAAAACTAAACGAAGCTAAGACGCGGTTAAAAAGTTGGACCGAAGACATTTCTAAGGAAAATATTCCGACTCTTTTGTTTTTAGCAACGTTAGTTGCGATGTTTAAGGCAAAGGCCGTTTTTCCCATTGAAGGCCGGGCGGCAACGATAATTAAGTCCCCGTTTTGAAACCCGAGAGTTAACTCATCAAAAGAAGGAAAGTCGGTTGGTAAACCAGAAACAGTTTGACCCGAAGCTTTTTGCTCAATTTCATATATGGTTCTTTCGATGATTTTTTCAGCACCGACAAAATCGCGGTACTCAAAACTGCGACTTTGGGAAATTTCTCGCTGGAATTCTTGGATTAAATCATCCGGGTCTTGTCTTTCGTCGGTAATTTTTTGACCAACCCGTTTTAGCATTGACTTAATTTTTTGGCGCTGGGAACGTTTAGCAATTTCGCGGATGTATTTATCTAAATTGGTGCGAATGCCGGCTAGGTCGATTAACTTGGACAAATAAGATTGGGCCGATTCTTTCTGGAAAGTTTGGTGGGATTTAATCGTTCCAAGCAATTCTTGCAAAACTAGCGACTGCTCAATTTCGACGTTATCTTGGAGCAGTTGTAAAATTGCCTGGTAAATAACCCGGTGTTTTTCGTTTTCAAAGTCCTCAACTTGCAAATAACCCCGCACTTTGTCAATTAAGGATGGTTCAATAAACAAAAGACCTAAAAGTTCGGCTTCAATTTGTAAACTAGTAACTTTAGTTTCCATCGCTTTTCACCTCAATTGGCAACCAAGCCGTGATGTTTTTTGACAGTTTAATCGGTACTTTGGTTTTGCCTAAAACACTTATTTTGAGATTTTCAATTCAAAGAGGGTTAACTTCAATTTGGTGTAAGCGCAATTCTTTACAAATTTGCTTACGCGTGATTGATCCGTGGATCCGTTGGTTGACCACCTTGAGATTAAAAGAAAAACTGAGACTCTCAATCGCGTTTTTAAGTTGCGTAAGCTCAAAATTGCGAGTTTCCGTTTTTTGACTTAGATCGGTAATTTTTTTATCCAGCAAATGTTTGGTCTTTAAGTTGTAAGGAACGGCCACACCGCGTTTAATTAGGTAGTTTTTAGCGTATCCATCTTTGACTTCGACCACCTGGTTGGCCTTGCCTAGTTCGCTGTCCTCAAGGAGAATTATCCGCATTATTTATCGCCTTTCCGTGAGACGATGGCTTGGATGACGTTATCAAGAAAAACGTTGAGAGGTTCGGTGGACTGAGCCGCACTCGCTCCAAAGTGTCCTCCCCACCAACTTGTTCGGCAATCGTTTGCACGTTAGTGTTAATGCCGCGCGCCGAAAGTTTTCAAACTTTTTTACCCGGAGTTTTGGCAATTACAAAGGCGGCTTTCCGACCTTGGGTACGTAAAATTTCGTCGGCCGCCAGTGAAACAATGTCGTCGGGCACTTCCCGTCGTAAGCGGCTAGAAAATACCCCTCTTTAACTTCCCTTAGTTCGCTCAAAATGGCGTTAACAAGCATTGAGTATTTGCTCGGAATTTTCAAAATTTCGGAGGCTATTTGCGATTGAGCACCGTGTTTTTCTAGTCAAGAAGCGGCGTCAAATGTCTTAGAGGAAATTGATTTTTGGAATTGCTTGGTATCAAGGTAAATCCCGTTGAGCATCAGTTGAACCGAATTTTTGGATGGCTTAATAGCGTAACGCGAAAAGATTAGCATTTCGGTAACGATTTCCGAAGCCGAAGAAGCAAATGTGTCAATGTAAATGTTTTCGATCGGAATTTCGTTTGGCAACTGGCTTGCCCGGTGGTGATCAATGACATAGACGTTGCTTAAGTTGGCTTTATCAAAGACACGCGGTTTTCAATTCGACTGATTTCGGCCGTATCAACGATAAAGATAACTGTCCCTCGGGACGTAAGTTTTTGAGCGCGGGCTGGGGTAATGAAAATTTCTAACTCGTCGCGCTCAAAAAAGTCGTTCAGCACTTTTTCGACGGTCTTGTCAAAAATTTTGTTTTGAATGTAAATCGGCTTGCCGATGTTTTTAAGCAGTTCGTAAATGCCAAAAGCAGCTCCAATCGCGTCTAAATCAGCGTCAATGTGACCGTAAATAATCACGTTTCGAACTGACGATTGACGAACTTTTTCCTCAATCATGGACGTGATCTGCTTAATTTTTACTCGCGAACTAGGAGCGGCAATTTCGGTTTTAGCTCCGAAGTAGCGCGGTTTTAAATTACTGTATTCAACCGCCACTTGGTCGCCACCCCGTGATTGAGCTTGCAGCAGCCCGTCTTTAGCAAGTTCAAGTAATTCTTTTTGCTGAGTTGATCCAGCTCCAAAGCCAATTGAAATCGTTAAACGTACGCCGTTCATGACGTTTTCGTTACGCACTTCGTCAAGAAAACTAAACTCTTGGCGTTTGAATTCCTCAAGCACACTTTCGTTGCAAACGAGAATGTATTTTCCGTGGACATACTGGCGGTAAATAATGTTGTAGCGATTAACAAGTTGGTCTAGCATTTTTAAAACGATCGTTTGCACGCGGTAAAGTTCATCCTCGGGCAAAACGCCTTGGAGCTGCTGGTAGTTATCAATTTCTAGTTCACCAAAGACGATTTTTTCGTCGCGGTAAGCTTTGAGTAAATTTTGTTCGGTTGTTACGTCTTTAACTACGATGGTACGGTTATGGGCGTTAACTTGTGCTTCGTAAACTAGGGAGTTAGTTTCAAAACGAAACTTGTCTTTTCCCGATTGCAACTTTTCGGCAAAGTCTTCTCCAAGACATTTAAATCTTGACCGATCAAAGTTTTTTCAAAACGCTGGTCCACAAACTGAGAAACCCAAATAATTTCGCCGTCTTTACTAAAAATGATGACTCCGACACCCGTGGTGTTAATTAAGTCATCAACGTAAAATTCGTAGGAATTACCGATGTTTTCCCGCCGTCTTTTGATGAGCCAGTAGTTATTGATGCCTAGCACCATCAACATAACGATCGTAGCGGCTAAAAGACCGACTAAAACCATCCGGTAAGTAAAACTAATCCGGAAGTAAAATCCGAGCAGAACAATGATTGTGACGTAAGTTGCAAACAGCAAAACGCTAAAAACGACTACGGCTAAACTGGAGCGTTTAATTTTCATCTTCACCAAAGATTATATAGTTATTTGCTTTCTCAATCATTCCTAGACCTGGTAGCAACCATCTTTTGACCTTTAACTCTTTTTGAGCCCGTTTGACGCGACTCAAAAAAATGTTTTTAGCGCTTAATTCTTTCGTTGCTGTAGGGCAACAAAGCCATGTAACGAGCTCTTTTAATGGCGTTAGAAATCGCTCTTTGCTGAAGCGCTGTCACGCCCGTTACTCGGGCTGGTAAAATGCGGCCGTGAATGTTAATAAATTTGCTTAAAAGTTCCACGTTTTTGTAATCAACGTATTTAACTTCGCGTCCAATGTATTGATTTTTGCGGCGACGTTTTCCGCCCTTTGCTTTTGAACGAGGTTTAGTTTTTCGAATTGTCATAAACTTCCTTTGCTTTTGATAAATTAGAGGTCAAGATCCCAAGGTACATCGTTTTCGCCCAGACTTTCTTTCTTTTGATCTGCAGCAAGGTTTTCTTTGATTGCGGGCTTCTCGTGCTCATCAGCGTTAATTTGGAGCTCTTGAGTGCGGGAGATGTTTTGGTTTTGGTTGCGGGCCTCAGCCACAGATTTAGTTTCCAAGGCACTGACGTGGTCACCGGTAATTTCGTAGCGAACTACCACTTGGTTATTGCTGTTTTGGTAAACCGAGGAGGTAAACCAACCTTCAACTGCGATTAACGCACCCTTTTTAAGGTATTTTTCCACGAATTCAGCTTGCTGACGCCAAAACTACGATCGGGACAAAATCGGCTTGGTTACGCGCTACTGGTCGGTTTACAGCGATTCTAAAACGTGCGTACTTAACTCCTAAACTGGTTTGGAACACATTCGGATCTTTGACTATTCGACCTACGAGCATAACTTTGTTCATTTTACTTTTCCTTTTCTTTTTCGGTTACTTCTTTGACCGTCTGATCTTCAGATGATGTTTTTGGAATTGGGTTTTCTGATTCAGGCGATGAAGCCGTTTTCTTCGATCAGTCTCGACTAGGGCGTTCATAGTTTCAACGCGGTTTTTCACCAGTTTGTGTTCGTTGGAGAGTCCGTGCACCAGGTCGCGGTTTACGGTCAGTTTTTTCTTGGTCAAGATTAACAACCAAATAACGCCAAACATTTTTGTTAAGGTTGGCTCGGCGGGTAAACTCAGCAATGTTGCTGCCGTCGGTTTCAATGTTAATTAGAATGTATTTAGCGGTTAAAGAGTTGTTAATCGGGTATGCAAGCTGATTTTTTTCGAAGGGACTAATTTGGTAAGAACCGGTTTTTAAAAACTTCTTGGGCCAGATTTTCGGTTTGCTTACTGTCGGCCTTGGGATCTACTATCAGCAAAATTTCATACTTAGGCATTAAAATGCCTCCTTTGGACGTTTGACCCTAATGAGGGTAGGAGCATTTGCTCAAGCGCATTATAAACGATTTGGCTCGGCAAGGTGCTCACGAATTGCTCGTTCTAACGTTTGCACAAGCCACTTCTTGCGGGCGGATACGTGAAAAAACCGCTTGTTTTGCTGCTCGGCTGATTTAGATAGCGCGTTTTTTTGGCTCTGGTTAACCAAGTCCCACTTGGTAAAGACTAGTCAGACTTGGTAATCGTTTCTTTGGGAGAGCAAATCAAGTCATTTTTGATCAATCGGCAAAATGTTGCGTCGACTGTCGATCAAAAGTAAAACGATTTTTAATTTTGGACGCTCTAAAAGGTACTGGCTAACCATTTTTTTGAGAGCGCTCGTTTGGAGTTGGCTAAGTTTAGCGTAACCATAACCAGGCAAATCGACCAAATCGTACTCGCCTTGGTTTGAAAACAAGTTAATTAAACGGGTCCGACCGGGCGTTTTGGAAAAATAAGCCAATCTTTTGGAATTAGTTAAGGCGTTAATTAAACTTGATTTACCAACATTGGAGCGACCAATTAAAGCCACTTCATTTTGGTTTGAAGTCGGCAGTTGTTTAACCGACTCGGCCGAAAGAGTAATTTTCCACATGGTCTTTACAAGTTGACCAGGTGTTTAAGACTTCTGACATACTGGGCTACGTAAGAACTTTCGTTGTCATACCAAGCGACCAGTTTGTGCATTCTTTTGCCGTCCACATCAATTGTTTGGGTTAGTTTAGCATCTAAAATTGACCCAAACAAGGAGCCGATCACGTCGCTTGAAACAATCGGCTCTTCCGTGTAACCAAACGATTCTGAAGATGCCGCTTGGAGCGCTTGATTAATTTGGTCGCTGTCAACATTTTTTCCCAGTTCGACCACTAAGTCCACTACCGATCCTGTGATGATTGGAACGCGCATGGCAATTCCGTCAAGGCGCCCTTTCAGTTCGGGGATCACTAATCCGATCGCCGAAGCTGCTCCGGTTGAAGTCGGCACAATGTTAACCGCAGCAGCCCGGGCTCTTCTTAAATCCGAGTGGGGAGCATCAACTAATCTTTGGTCAGCTGTGTAGGCGTGAACAGTTGTCATAAAACCGCGCGTAATTTTGAATTTTTCGTGAAGAACTTGTACAACCGGTGCTAGGCAGTTGGTCGTGCAAGAAGCAGCCGAAACGATTTGATCCTTGCTGGTAAGATTTTGGTGGTTAACGCCGTAAACAATCGTTTTCATATCGCCTTGACCCGGTGCTGAGATCAGGACTTTTTGGGCTCCCGCTTTTAAGTGTTTACCAGCCGCTTCTTTGCTTCTAAAAAACCCCGTTGATTCAACCACGGCATCCACACCCATTTTTTTCCACGGCAATTTTTCGGGGTCACGCTCGGAAAAAACCGCAATTTTTTGACCGCCAACAATTAGTAGGTTTTCACCCACTTCAACGGGTAAATCAAATTTACCTTGGGCTGAATCGTATTTTAGTAGGTGAGCCAAAACGTTTGGGGCCGTTAAATCGTTAATAGCAACAACTTGAAAATTTTTGTCCTTAATAATTTGACGAAAGACGAGTCTCCCGATTCTACCAAAGCCATTGATGGCGATTTTTTTCATATTATCTCCCGAACTGTCAAGTTCTTTTTCACATTATACGGCAATTTAAACGTCATTATTTTTGAGCTCGAGCGGCTCAGAAAGTTGGATAATTTTGCTAATCAAAGCTTGGGCTTTGTGAAGTTCGGGTAGTCGCTGGTTTTGGGTTTTAGCTTGGATTTGTAAAAGTTTTTCAACTGAGTAAGGTGAACTAAAAAAAGTTGGTTTTTGTTTTTCTAAGCGGTAGGCAAAAATTTGGTATAAAAATTCGTCGCGAAACCAGGGCGCGATAATTTCGTTACCAATGTCATCACAAAAGAGAAAGTCAACATTTTTGAGCAAATTTTTTAAATTATCGTACTCTTCGTTTTGTTGAAAAGCACGGCGAACGTAATTAACTAGGTCGGGCACAAAAACGTAGCCGACTTCGTAGTTTGTTTTGGCTAACTTTTTCACAATTCTTTTAAGGATAAAAGTTTTTCCCGATCCGTGTTTGCCCCAGAGGTAAAGCCCTTTTTTGCTTTGGTCAGGGTTAGCAAAAAAACCACGGATCCAATTTCCAACTTGAGCCCGACTTGGTTTAACTCAAAAATCCTTGTGATTTTCAAAGTCAATCGCTTGGATGTGATTAGTGACGATTCTCTTTAGGTAGAGATCTTTTTGCCCTTGGGGCGAAAGCACCTCCATCCGACGCACTTGTCCGCTGTCAGTTAAGTAAAAAGAAGTCCAGTAAGGTTGATCGGGACTTTCGGTTTGCTCGCTCATGTCAATCATGATCGGAATTGCCTCGATCATTTGCTGGTCGGTTAAATTAAGTTCTTGCACCCGCTTAGCAATTCGCTCGTTTTGGAGCAGTTCGGCCAAAATTTCTTGAACATTGAAATCGTTCATTAGAATTCTCCCAAGTCTTCAAACAGTTTTTTCAAGTTAATTTTTTGTTGTCCCTTTGGCGTTGAATCGCAAGTTTCTATCAAAGTATCGGTGGAGTTAAAAATTAGTTTGGATTCGCGTGCTCGAGTTAGTTCGCTTTGCACTTCTTGAAGATGGTTAATTTGCTTGTGTTTTAAATCTTGAGCAATTTTGAGAACGTGATTAGCAATTACTTTGCCATCGTTAACTTCAAAAGAGTAGTGAATGATCGTGTTGACGATCGGACTTAAATAGCCGAGTTTATTAATTTGCTCTAAAACCGCGAGCAGACTAGGCGAAGGTCGGCGGTTAGTAAGGTAGTGAAAGTACTGGCACTCGGTAAAGAATTGATTGCTTCTTGGGGATTTTTAAACCGAGCGATATCAATTTCCAAGGTGTTGTCGTTAGCTTCCAAATTAAGCGCCTGAGTTCCAAACACATCCGGGAATTTAGCGGTGTTCTCAACCATTTTTTGTTTGGCAAATTGGCTTTGATCGAGACTCAAAGTTAAGTACTGGAAAAATTCGGGACTCACCTTTTTTTGGAGTAAGTTAATTAGAAGACGGTTTTCCAAAAACTTTTTTCTTTCCAGCGGACGGTTAATAACGATTAAAGTTTGCGTTTGGTCTTGGCTTACGTAAGTGCGTAGTAGACCAACTCCACCCAAAACTTGCAAGGCCGCCTCAATTTGCTTTTCGCCTATGTTTAACGCTTCACCAATGAATTGGAAAGGTAAGTAATTTTGACTTTGCCGAGCGATTTTTGCGTATCCAAGTAATTGTCGGTACAAACTGGTTGGTTCAAGACCGATAATTGGTTGGTAAAAGGTTTCTAAACAAAGCAGTTGATCTTTGTTGAGAAAGACATTTTTTTCAACGAGGAAAAATTTGGGCATCAGTAGTTTAAGTCCAATCTAGCGGATTTGAGAATTAGGAACAAATTAACTATAACATTGCCCTAATTAGTCCCACTTATTTCCTCAAAAATGACTTAATTTTTCCTAGGTTATCCACACCCAGAGGGTCTTAAAAGGCCGGTAAAACCGATGTTTAATGGTCAAAATTGACTTATTAACACCCGTATTTTGTGAAAAAAATGACCCTCTAAATTTAAACCGGGTCAATTTCGGCTTTCAACTTGTTAACCAGCGAGAATAATTCGTATTTTTGAAAGAATTTAATCCCAAAAAAGACGTTTTTTGATTCGTATTTAAGTTCGTCAAGTTCAAAAGGCACTTGGAGTTGGTTTTCCAACTTTACCAATTGGCGCGTCAAAAAAGCTTGCTTTTGGTCTTTGACCAGTTTTTTTGCTACTCCAGGCGGTAAATCCGGTAGGTGGTCGTAGATTTTTTCTAACGATTGGTATTCTTGTAGCAACTTAAGCGCCGTTTTTGGGCCGATGCCGGTGATGCCTGGTAAATTATCGGAACTATCACCGACCAGACTTTTGTAATCCACGATTTGCTCGGGCACTAATCCAGTGTGTTGCCTAAAGTTTTCAAGATTTAAAACGATCGGTTTTTTGCGTCCGCTTTGGGGCGCGATTAGACTTACGCCGGGCGATACGAGTTGTCAAAGGTCGCGGTCTCCAGAAAAAACTGTCATTGTCAGTTTGTTTTGGTACTTATTTACGAGGCTAGCGATCAAGTCATCGGCTTCGTAACCTTCCAAAGCATAATGTTTGATTTTCAAACTGTCAAGCATTTCGTACATGATTGGAAATTGGAGTTGGAGCGCCTCAGGCGCTTTGGTTCGGTTAGATTTGTACCGCTCGCACATTTGGTGCCGCTTGGTTTTCTTGCCGGTGTCAAAAGCGACAAACAGGTAATCGGGCTGATGGGTAAAAACTAAGTTAATCATCATGCGTCCAAAAGTTAAAAGTGCGTTAACTGGTAAATCAGAGGAGTTAGTCAAAATTTCTCTGCCCGGCGTCATGGTTCCGTAGTAGGCTCGAAAAAATAAGGAGTTGCCGTCTACGAGCACCATTTTTTTATTGTTTATCAATTGACACTTCCTTTCACCCATCTTCCAAAGTTCAAACTAAAGTTCCTTGTCGCTGTGATCGTTTAATTTTACCTTGGTAAAGCCGCCCCGCGTTAGTGGTTTTGGCGATCTTTTTTCAGTAGGACGGAAAAACTAACACATCGGTTCCAAAGGAAGAGTCCACTAAGTAAAGCACTCCATCCTTTGCCGGTCTTTAGTAAAGGTAGTTAATCTCTTTTCTAGTCAAACGACAATTTCGGTCGCTTTTTCAAGCGGTAGATTGATTAACTTGATTGGGCCTTCGTACGGAGAGGTAAAATAGTTACTAACTTGGAGACTAGTCGTTTCAACTTCCCACTTTGCTTGTTGGTAGTTATTGGGTGGTATTTTTTCAATCTCGGGCACCTCAGCCAAGTTTTCCTGGACTTTTCCGTCCACTAGAACCATTGACGCGTAACGGAGCAACTTGCTTAAGTTATGCATTAAAGTGGTTGAATTAAGAAAAGTTCGGAAAGCATCGGCTTTAACTAGCGACTGGGTCACGCTGTCGCTCAGTTTGACAATTTTAAGCGCTTCTATAATCGTGAGCAAACTTTTAAAAGGTTTGAGTTGGCGTGCTTGAATGATTTTACTGTAAGCGGCCTGGCCAACCCCTTTAACAATCGTGAGCGGCAAAATTAAATTTTTGTTTTGGTTAATAGTTGTGTCGAGAGAGTTAACTATGTCGGGTCCCAAAGTTAAAATGCTTTTGCTTTTTGCTTCGTTAATGTAGTTGCGAATCATGGTTGGCGAGTCTAGCGATGAGTTAATAATTGCGGTGTAAAATTCGACGGGGAAACGTGCTTTTAAATAAGCGAGGCGGTAAGCCAGCATGGCGTAAGCCACGGCATGAGACTTGTTAAAACCGTAATCGGCAAATTTTTCAATGTACTGGTAAACGCGCTCAGCCAGCTCTTGGGAGTGGCCTTTTTGCTGAGCTCCTAAAAAAAATTCCTTTTTCACCGAATCAAGTAGTTGGAAACTTTTTTTACTAATTGCTCAGCGCAAAACATCAGCCCGAGCGGGCGACATACCGGCAAAAAACTGGGCGATTTGAATAATTTGTTCTTGGTAAACAATGATGCCGTAAGTTGAGGCTAAAATCGGGTCAATGCTTGGATCCAGTTTGGCGATTGGCTGGCCCATTTTGCCCGCTACGTAAAGGTCAATGTTATCCATTGGTCCGGGTCGGTAGAGCGAAATAATCGCGATCACATCGTTAAGCGAAGATACTTGCACTTTTTGGAGCGTTTTTTTCATTCCGAACGATGATTCGAGTTGAAAAATGCCGCTCGTGTCACCGGCGGTTAAAAGTTTGTTAGTAGCCGGATCGTCAAAGGGAATTTTGCGGAGGTTAATTTTTTTCTGGTAGTTTTCTTGGACTTCCTTTTGAATCGCTTGTAAAACTGTTAAGTTACGTAGTCCAAGAATATCAATCTTGAGCAGACCCTGGTCGTCTAAGTAATCCATGGAAAATTGAATTTGGGTTAAGTTTTGGTAACCACTTAAAGTCGGCGCTCGACTAGTGATCGGTTTTCTGTTTAAGACTACCCCAGCCGCGTGAGTTCCCAACTGACGGGGCAAGCCCTCGATTAAAGCGGCTTTAGCAACGAGCGACTGGAGTGTTTTGTTTTGGTCAACGATTATTTTGTAGGCTTTGACGTGGCGGTAAGTTTGATCCAGAGTGAAGTTATGCGGCACAAGGCGAGTTAACTGCTCGACCAAGGCGATGTTAAGACCTAAAAATCTCCCAACATCCCGGAGGGCCATTTTGGCACCCAATCTTTGGAAAGTGGTAATTAGGGCCACGTGTTCAAAACCGTATTTTTTAAACAGGTATTCGATGATTTCAAGCCGTCGGTTATCTTGAAAATCAATGTCAATGTCGGGCAAAGTGCTTCTCTCTAAGTTCAGAAAACGTTCAAAAACTAAGTCAAATTGGATTGGATCAACTTCGGTGATCATCAGAAGGTAAACTACCAGCGAACCAGCCGCGGAACCTCGACCTGGACCGACTAAAATATTTTGGCTTTTGGCTCAAGCCACCAAATCGTGAATGATTAAAAAGTAGTTAGCAAACCCGAGTTTATTGATTACCGCGATTTCTTTTTCGGCTCGCTTGACGTAAACGGATTTAGTTTTAGAATCCAGTCCCATCTCGTCAATTTTTTGCCGAACTAACTGATCCAGAAATTTTTCCGGACTTTCTGAGGCGCCTATTTCAAAAGGAGGTAAATCTATTTTTAATTCGGGTAAGTTGAGGTTAACTTGACTAACTAAATCAATCGCCCTTTGAACGGCCGGGTGTTTTTCAGACACGTTAACTGGGTAAGGTTTAAATTTGAGCGGAGCTTTCCCGAAGCGATTGTCAATGCTTCGGAGAATTTCTAAAACGTCGTTTTCTTTTTCTGAGTTAAGAATCCGTGTTTCGGGCACATAAACCGCTCCGCTTATTTCGCTAGCCGGATCATCAACTCCCACCCAGTAATTATCCAAAGCAAGTTTTTCTCGAAAACGAGCGTAGTAGCCTAGTCGGGGGTGATCAATCACGAACAAGTTTTTGGCATCAATGTCAGTTAAGGCGATAGTTTGGTTGTGCATTTTTCGCGACGAAAGACGCACTAACTCTAAGTAACCGGCGTAATTTTGGGCGATTAAAATGAGTTGGTAATCTTCTAAGTCTAGGTCAAGACCAACGACTGGTTTGATTTGATTTTGCCGACACTTGTGAATAAATTCGCTCACGCCGTGCAAAACATTGTGGTCTGTGATGGCCAATGCTTTGAGTTTTTTATCTTGGGCAAAGTTAATTAAGTTGTCAATTTTAATCGTTGATTCAAGCAAAGAATACTCGGTTGCGGTGTGAAGAGATGTAAAACTGACCATAGTGTAATTATAGTGAGAATAATTTGAGCAATTAGCAGGTGAACCGATCCAAGAAAAATTAAAATTCTGGGCGGGTAAAATCGTAAATTTGCGAGTGCTTTGTTAGGGCATCTTTTTCGAGTTGATCCAAGAGAGGCGCCATTTTTTGTTCCAATTTTTGGGCGACCACATCTTTGGGTTGGGTGATTGGATTAGTCGGCGCAAAAAGTTCACAAGTTTCCTGAGCGGGCAAAATTGAAAACTCGTAAGTCCCATATTTTTTAGCTTTGGCAATTATTTCTATTTTGTCAAAAGTTAAAAGAGGCCGATAAATTGGCATTCTAGTTTTGGGAAGAGATAGTTGCAATTGACTCCAAAGTTTGCGAAGCCACCTGGCCAAGACTTTCTCCGTTGGAAATACCAAGGTATTTTTCTCTTTGGCAAATTTGATCAGCGATGCGGTAAAAAGATCTTCGCATTAAATTAATTCGGTAATTTGATTTTTCGGTCAGCAAAATCAAATTTAACAACTTAGAGAAATCGACTTGGAAAAGCCGCGCTGAATTTTGGTAGCGAGTGCAAAACTGAATAATTTCGTGAACTTTAGCGGCACTTTTTTGGTCGGTGCTTGGTGGCGTGATAAAGTTGAGAAAATCCACGTGAACTCCTCTTTTCATCATTTCTAAAGCTGCCACGGGCGAATCTATTCCGCCCGAAATCAAGTGCAAAGTTTTGCCGTTTATCCCGGTGGGCAAGCCGCCTAATCCGACTCATCTTTCCCAAATAAGTAGGCTTGCTGTTTACGAATTTCTACTTCCAAGTTTAAGTCAGGATTTTTAAGGTCAACTCGTCACTCGGGTTTTCTCAGGCTAACAATTGTGCCGAGCTGCTTTTCAAGCGCGCTCGTACGATGGGGTAATCTTTTCAATGACGGTTGACGCTAACTCGAAAAGTGCTCACTTCGGATGGCAAATTAACTTTTTGAGTCGTTGACTTTAATTTTTCTAACTGGTGGCTGACGCTTTGGACGGGAGAATAAGAACTAATTCCAAAAACGTAGCGCAGTTTCTCTAAGTTAGATTGACTGTAAGGAACAAAGATGCGGTCAAATTCGCTGCTAACTTTGGTGCCCAAACTGATCCGAATGTTTTTCACCAGTTGAGCCATAAATTCACGGCGATTTTTACCTTTTAAAGTTAACTCACCTAGGCGAACTAAAATTAGGTCGTACTTAAGCATACTTAACTTCTCCTAGGTAAGCAATAATTCCGTTCAAGGCATCGCTGTATTGGCCGGCCATAAAATCTTTTTCGGCTTTTGACAACACATAAGCTAAACGTTTGTTTAAACCGCGTTGAATTGATAGTTCCTTAATCATGTTTTTAGCCATGCGAGCGATTTGCAAATCCAAGTTAACTGCTTGGTAAAGTTTAGCGATTTGCTTGGTCAGTTGGTCAATTTTTTCGCTAGTTTCCCGGTCAATTTCGTTTTCAAGACTGAGCGGATTAATTTGGGAGACTTGCGCCAGTAAGTTGGTAAGACTTTTTTTTCTTTCCGCGTTAAGAGCAATTTTATGAGTGCGCATTTCAAAAACAAGTTCTTCTAAAGCCGACTTTAGTTGTCGAATTTGTTTTGGTATTTGATTGATTTAACACTTAGGTCTCAAATTAATTTTTCGCAGTGCTTGGCCAAAGTCACCATTTTCCCGATTTGTAAAACGATTGCTTTCATTTGTTCAATTTTGCGAAGAGGCGAAAAATTTTCCTGAGTGAGCGATTTTTTTCACTCTTGGTAGTTGGCTAGTGTGACCTTATTTTGTCGATCCAACGCATCAAAGTTATCAAGCAACTCATGTCCGATTTGTTTGCCCTGTTCCACGGCAGACCGGTACATTTGCCGTAGTTTCTGGATGTGATCTTGGAGTTTTTTAAACTCGCTCGCTAAACTTGGGTAGTGTTTTTTGAAAAGTTTTTGCGACTCAACTTCAACGTAAATTCTTTTTCAAACTTACTAATCATTTGGTGGCATCCGATCACAGAAAGTTTGCATTTTTCTAAGTTAAGATTTTCAAAGTAAAGTCGGGCTTGTTGGTGGACTTTGACAATTTTCTTAATCTTATTTTCAACGCCGGCAGTCCGATTCGAATTTTTTCCGAAGCGGTTTTGGTAACTTTTAACTAGTTTTGACACGCGCTCGGGCACGCGGGAATAAAGGTGGTTACGGATAACCGGCGCCTGGTCAATTGTGATAGCTAAATCTAAGATGGCTTGTTCGTACTTGTTTAACCATTTTAAAGACGCGCGGTTTTTGCCTAGGTCAAGCGTTTGTTCAAACTCTTTTTCGTAATCGTTAAGAGTTTGGAGTGTTTTGTCAATTTTGTGGGCGACTGGGTTAAGCAGCACGCGGTGGTCGCGGTACTGTTTGATAATTGTTCTCAAATTGTTTTTAAGGTAAATCATTTCGGCTCGAATGAATTGGTTTTTGCGCGTGAACTGGTTAGCGATTTTTTCAAATTTATCGCCGCTTTTTTCAAAAATTTCCACTTGGGAACGTAAGTGAGTCATGCCGACTTTGAATTCTTTTCGCGACAGGCGGTAGGCTTGTTTTTGAAAAGCTTTAAAAGCAACTCGGGCGTTTTTGTGATTATTTTCAATTTCGTCGTAAGAATTGATTAACTCTTCGAGCAAAGGCTGGTACTCGCTATTTGACTGCGCAATCCGTTTAATTTGGACAATCACCCGGTCGGCTTTGAGCAAAATTCCCGCGTTTAGACGAGTTTCAATTTTGTGTAGTCAGTTATTTCTGAGTTTGCGCTGACCGTTAAAACTAAAGTAGAACAGCAAAACAAAAAGCAGCAGACTTAAGAAAAAAGCGATCATGATTAACGAAATACGTAATTGCGGAGACATGGAGACATTATATGGTCTCGGAGAACTTTTTTAGACTTGGTTAAACCGCCATTCTTTGCGTTATTATTTTTTTACTGATTAAATGAGGATGGAGTACCAAAGAAAATGAAAATTTTTAGTTTTTTGAACCGGTTCAAAAATTTAAAACGGGAGCCAAGGTTTACGTAATTTTGTGGTTTTTGACCGGTCTTTTTTTAGTATCTTTAGTGGTAGTTTTTGTGACTTTAGCGTCCGCTAGCCAAGCTCGGCGAGAAGAGGGTCGTTGAAAAATTGGCTACACCGATCAAATGAACGCTTACTTAGCTGATCCAAACACAACAGCTGAGGCGGCAGCGGGCATCATTGCACCCGAAAAAATTAACGTAACCAGAAGCGTACGTGAAGGTTATGAGCCGATTGAAGGTGTTGTGACTTTAGCCGATCTTTTAACCGAAAAATCGGCTAACTTACATTACGACTTAACGGGCGAAAAAGCTCCGCTTGGAAACACGGTTTTCTTAGCCGACCAAAGTGGCGAATGGCACAAAGTATCCGTTTGGCGTTTAACAGAGTGGCCAACTAGTCCCACCATGATGGCTCAAATAGCGCAAAACATTCAAGCCGGCGTGGCGCTTGTTTTCGTCTTGTTTTTAACTGCGGCGATTTTTACCACCGTGGGAGTTTCTGTTTACCAAAAAAAATCTGCCAAGGCGGTAACTCATGGGTCTTAAAACTATTTCGGCAAAGTTTAGTTTGGGGCGCTCAGTTGCCTTTTTAGGTCGGATTGGCAAGGCACTAATGTTTCCGATTGCTGTGCTACCAATCGCGGCTTTACTTTTGAGGATTGGCGCGCAAGTACCCCAAGACACGACTTTTAGCGCTTTTGTTCACCAAATAATTTTCGGAGCCGGCAACATCGTGTTTGCTAATTTACCGATTATTTTTGCGATTGGAGTTGGTTTTGGACTAACCAAAGATAACCGCGGCGAAGCGGCTTTGAGTGCTTTTCTCGGCATGGCTCTTTTAGCGGTTTTGATGCGAAGTGATGGGGTTGATTTGCCTGATAAAATCTACGGGTCAATTAACTTTTCTTTAGCACCGGGAACCGATGCTTCGGCGAGCGGTTTTCACCGAATTTTCGGTTCTAAGTACGACGCCATTTTAGCCGAAAACGTGCTTAATGGAATTGTGGCAGGTTCTTTAGTGGCCTGACTTTACAACCGGTTTAACGGAGCGGTTTTACCTAAGGTGCTGGGATTTTTCTCAGGACGTCGTTTAATCCCGGTTTTGTCAATTATGAGCGTTTTAATTTTAGGGGTTGCTTACGCAGTGATTTACCCTTGGGTGGGGTACTTGATTTACCGCTTCTCCCTTTCGCTATCTAGCGCGACTGGTCAGCGTTATGCTAACGCGGGCATAATGGGGATTTACGTCTTAATTAACCGTTTACTGATTCCTTTCGGACTTCACCACATACCTAACACAATGTTTTGGTTCCAACTTGGTGAGCACACTGATCACTTTGGTAACCTAGTTCAAGGCGACATTAACATTTTCATTTCCGGAGTCGCCAAAGGCAACACGGCTGGCACTTTTCAATCCGGTTTTTTCCCGATGATGATGTTTGGTTTGCCAGCTTTAGTGATGGCAATTTATAAAAGAGCTCAAGACCGCGGACAAAAACAACAAGTGTTGGCGATGCTGGGCGGATCCGCTTTTGTTTCCATGCTGACTGGCATTACCGAGCCGATTGAATTCGCTTTCTTGTTTGCGGCTACGCCTCTTTTCATCGCTCACGCTTTGCTGGGCGGTCTTTTTGCTTTCATCACCGGTCTTTTCGGAATTCAGTTAGGCTTTGGTTTTAGCGCGGGTCTAATTGATTACCTTTTGTCCATCCCTAAATCGATCGAAATTATTAACGCCAACTTAAGCGGTATAAACGCCGTGTTAGCCAACCCAGGTTGAATTTTCGCGATTGGATTAGTTTGTGCTTTGTTTTACTACTTTGGCGGTCTTTGAGCCATCGGCAAGTTTAACTTTGCTACACCGGGTCGGAGCACCAACTTAATTTTCGTTGCTCAGCAAGCTCAGCCGATTAGACCTGCCACTAGCGATCAGCCGGCTTTTGTCAAAGAGCAAGCTAGTATCGCTGAGCCAGCAAAAAAAACTGGGTCAGTTGCTGCTGATGAGCAAGCAACTAACGTTGAGCAAATTTCCAGCTCAGAGCAAACAAATAGCATTAAACCAGAGTCAACTGATAGTCAGTCAACAATTAGTGCTCGCACAGCCCAAATCGTGCTTGCACTAGGTGGATACGACAACATCACTAATTTTCAAAACTGCGCTACTCGTCTTCGCTACGATGTTAAAGACGCTGACAAAGTTGACAGATATAAACTAATTAGTTTAGGTATTCTCGGCGTGATGAAAGTGAGCAAAACTCACGTTCAACTAGTGGTTGGTCCGCAAGTTGAAGCGCTCAACGACGAAATTATCCGTTTTAAAGATGTTGATTTAAGTCAAGTTTAAATTTGGTTAACGAGGTATTTTTTGGTAAAATCATTCTAGCATATTTAAGCAACTTAACACTTAAGACCGCGTTATTTGCCTACGTCAGGATTGTTAGTAACTGAGCTTAAGCAGCGAACACATTTGAGGCAAATCGTCCTTGGGGAGTTAAGTTATCTTTGTATGCCTAATTCACACTAATTAAGGAGACACTATGTCACGCTACACTGGTCCAGTTTTCGTAAATCGCGCCGTTATAAGTTTTCTATTTTGGAAACTGGTAAAGAATTTGCTAAGGGCAAACAAAGAGAGTACGCGCCTGGGCAACACGGACAATCGCGTAAGAAAATGTCCGATTACGGACTTCACCTTTACGAAAAACAAAAACTAAAGTACCTTTACGGAATGAACGAGCGTCAGTTTCGTAATACTTTCAAAAAAGTTTCTAAGTTAAAAGGGATTACAGGAACAAACTTTTTAATCGCACTTGAATCAAGACTTGACAACTTGGTTTACCGTCTGGGTTTTGCTCGCAGTCGTCGCCAAGCTCGACAGTTAGTTAACCACAATCACTTTTTGTTAGATGGAAAAAAAGCCAACATACCTTCTATGTTGGTAAAAGTTGGTCAAAGCGTGGAAGTTAAACCAACTAGTCAAAAAATGGCCATTATTGAGGAAGCAACTG
Organism: Mycoplasma sp. ATU-Cv-508; assembly: GCF_004011945.1. Classification (NCBI taxonomy): domain Bacteria; kingdom Bacillati; phylum Mycoplasmatota; class Mollicutes; order Mycoplasmatales; family Mycoplasmataceae; genus Mycoplasma; species Mycoplasma sp. ATU-Cv-508. The sequence goes on from NZ_RYZU01000001.1 coordinate 467,554, forward strand.
AAGCTCGCCAACCAGCTAGTTGACTGAGTCGTCACAAACTGGTCGGGAAATACGATCGTTTACCAGAGCGCTCAGAAATTAGCCGTGACATTAACGAGAGTTTAGTCGTTGAGTATTACTCTAAGTAATTTAGTTTTTTAGTGTTCCAGCAAATAGAAGTTGCGTTTACCCTTTTTGATGATGCTAACTTTTTTGTTAAAAAGGGACGGTTTAATTGAGTGATTAGAATCACTCACCACTTTGCCGTTAACTTCAATCGCTTTTTCAACGATTAGTTCGCGTGCTTGGCGCTTAGAAATGGCCGCTCCTGTGCTAATTAGCGCGTCAACCAAAAGACCTTTAGAAAATTTAACCGTCGGCAAACTATTGCGCAAACTCAAAAGATCGGCGGTTTTTAAAGTTTCAATTTTTTCTTCGCCAAAAAGTACGCTCGAAATTTTTTGAGCTTGCTCGGCTTCTTTTTTGGAGTGGATATCTTTGGTTACTTCGTAAGCTAGCAGTTTTTGGGCGATTCTTTTGTGCCTGTTAGAAGCGTGCCGGGTAATTGTTCGCTTAATAGTTTTGACATCCAAAAAAGTTAACCAAAGCAGCAACTTTTCAACTGCTTGGTCTTCGCTGTTAAAGAGGTACTGGTAGAGCTGGTAGGGCGAAGTTAAGTTTTTATCTAACCAAATTGCGTTACCTTCGCTTTTACCGAATTTTTCGCCCGCTTCGTTGGTGATCAGTTCGGTCATGATACCAATCGCCTGGTGGTCTTCATCAACCAGTTTGCGAATAAACTCCAGTCCGGTGGTAATGTTGCCTCACTGGTCAGAAGCACCCAGTTGAATTCGAACGTTAAATCTTTCATACATTACTTTGTAATCTCAACCTTGAATTAGTTGGTAAGCAAATTCGGCAAACGAGAGCCCAGTTTTAACTCGTTTTTTGATAAATTCTTTGCTGAGCAAATAACTAACATTCACGCTTTTACCAACATTTCTTAAAAATTGTAAAACGCTCATGCCCTGGTAAAACTGGTAATTATCAACCACTTTAAAACCGAATTGTTTTAACTGATGGGTAATTTTTTGTTTGTTAAGTGCAATTTGCTTTTCGTTGAGCAGCGTTCTCTCGAAAGCCTTACCCGAGGGATCGCCGATCATGCCAGTGGCCCCTCCAACTAGGGCGTAGGCGCCAAAACCCTTATTTTGAAAACGTTTAAGCAAAGCAATTTGCAAATAGTTTCCTAGGTGAAGCGAACTGGCGCTCGGGTCAAAACCAACGTAAACGCCGCTTTTGTTGGTTAGTTTTTTCAGTTTCTTCCGGTTAGCGATGTCTTTAATCAACTGCCGGTTTTCTAAATCCGTGATGATTGAGTTCATAAATCTTAGGTTTGACCAGTTTTTAAGTGTTCAGAACGATGAGGTTTGCCTTTTTCAACTTCGTTAAAAGCTTGGCGAATTTTTTTAGTCGCAACGCGAATGCTTTCCTTAATGGTATCAATCGTTTTTTCTAAGTCAATTTCTGAGAGAGTAAGTTTAGCTTGCTTAACTAACTTGTCCACGTTAGCACGAACTTGACTGGAGTTTACTTCTTGTGAGCCTTGCAAAATTTCGTTCGCTTGGCGAAGCAAATCATCAACAATCGGTTTAAACGCGGATTTCTTTTTTTCTAGCACCCGCCGAACTTGTTTACCTTCTTCAGAAGTGACGTAGATGCCGCCAATTACGGCTGCCGCTATTCAAAATAGAGTTGAAATTTTCACTTACTTCTCTCCTTTTTTGCGCTTGTCTTTTTGTTCGCCCAGCGCCAACTTACGCACGCGGTCTAAAACTTTGTAAATGTCTTCTTTGTTGCGAGCCATCAGTTTAGCGAGCGATTGGATGTTTTTCCGAGCCACTACTTCAAAAACGTCCAAGTAGTTAGCCATTTTAGCAGCTGTTTCAACCGATGAGTTTAGCATTTCCGATTTGTAAGTTACATCTTCAATTAGATAATCCAGTTTTTTAATCATAATCGTTCTTCTACGCAAAGCCGCAATTCCGTAAAGAAGTGCTACGATAGCCAAAATTGTGCCAATTAGGCCAATTATTAGGAGAGCAATAATGAGTTGGTTCATGGAATCGGGGCCGATTTTTTCACTGGAATTATACTTTGTAATCAGTTTTTTAAAGAATTTTAAACCTTTTTACTAAAAGTCTTTTCAACTATAATTTGGGCTAGAATGTTAGATTTTTTAGGAAAACGCCTCCAAAAGTCTTTAGCGAAAATTAAAGCTAAAACTACAATCAACGAGGCCGATATTTTAGAGGTCACCCGCGCGATCAAACTCTCTTTGCTTGAAGCAGACGTTAACCTCCAAGTTGTCCGTGACTTTGTCAAAACTGTCAAAGAAAAAGCGGTTGGATCTAATTTAATTGGCCAACTTAACGCCTCCCAGCAAATGGTTAAAATCGTCCGGGATGAATTAGTTGAGGTTTTGGGTCAAAAAAGCAAAGACGTTCCGCTTCACAGGCCAATCAATGTCGTGATGCTAACTGGTTTGCAAGGTTCTGGTAAAACTACCACGGCGGCCAAACTGGTCAGTTACTACCGTAAAAATCATCAAATCAAAAAACCGCTGTTAGTCGCTGCTGATGTTTATCGTCCGGCGGCGATTGATCAGTTAGTGACACTCGGTGAACAAAACAAAATCGCGGTTTTTTCGGAAGGTCAAGGTGATCCGCGGCAAATTGTGACTAACGCGCTTAAAAAAGCTCGCCAGGAAGAGTTTGATTTAGTCGTGATTGACACGGCTGGTCGTTTGGCAATTAACCAAGAGTTAATGCGCGAGTTAAGCGATCTTAAGAAAATCGCTCGTCCCCACCAAATTTACTTAGTAGTTGATGCTCTGGTTGGTCAAGACATAATTAACGTGGCCAAGACTTTTAACGAACAACTTGATTTAACCGGTTTTATTTTAACCAAACTTGATTCTGATGCCCGAGGAGGTGCCGCTCTTTCGCTAACTTACCTTTTGAAAATTCCGATCGTTTTAATCGGAACGGGCGAAAAAGTCGGCCAAATCGAACTTTTTCACCCCGACCGCATGGCACAAAGAGTTTTGGGCATGGGCGATGTTTTAAGTTTAATTGAGCAAGCCCAAGACGTAGTGGATGAAAAACAGTCCCAGCGCCTAATGCATCGTCTAGCTAGTGGCCGTTTTAACTTAAACGATTTGATTGACCAACTTAAGCAAATTAAAAAGATGGGTAAGATGAGCAAAATTCTCAAAATGATTCCCGGAATGAGTCAAAAAATTTCTGAGGAAAAAATCGCCAGTGCCGAGCGCAAATTAGTTACTTTTGAAATCCTCATTCAATCAATGACAAGTCAAGAGCGACTGGAGCCAAAACTGCTTAAACAAGTCGCTCGCAAACAGCGAATTATGAAAGGTTCCGGTCGTTCTGCCCAAGACTACAACCTTTTAATTAACGAGTTTGATCGCATGTCTAAACAAATGAAAGATTTATCTAAATCGCTCCAAGACGGCAGTTTTAATCCGCGAAAGTTTGGGTTGACTTAAAATGATTTGCACATTGTGGTTAGCTCCCTTAGTTGTCAGCTCTCCTACGTTAGTAAACGGAGGCGAGTGGAAAAGTTTTCATTCTGCGCAGGAGCAGTCCGAAACAAGCCCGGCTTACCTTGCCTGGTTAATTCCGCTCAGTTTAATTCCTTCGCTTACGCTCGGTCTAGTTTACTTCTTTGCTCACCGCAAAGAAAAGGAAATTGAGGAAATTAAAAAAGCCCAGTCTTTACGGCAAGATCAGCCCGAGTGGGTCGATCAAACGATTAATCTTAAAATTGACGCTAAAAATCCGCGCCAAAAGTAAGTTTTAAATGTTATTAGACTAGTTAGTCTCGAGCAGACTTTTCCATATAATCAATTTACTATGTCAAATTCGGCTGTTTCGCGTTTTTCGCTCTGGAAAGAATACCGTGCCCAAATAGAGGAAAACATTAAACTGCAAAAAGCAGTCCAAAACTCAAGCGAAAAATTTCAAATCCTTAACCGCAGACTGGTCGAGGCTTTTCCTGATTACCACCAAAAGTACCAACTTGACCAAAAGTCTTTTGCGAGCAAGCTAGCCCAGATTGATTCTCCGCCCGAGTTTACTTGTCCTAATTTGCCCGTTATTTTGGCTGAAATTGAGCGCATAGAACAAAGTTTTACGCAAGCCAAAGTTGACTTTAGCGACTTAAACTTTTCCCTAGGACGACTAACCGATTTAATTAGTGACTTGCGGAGCGGGAAAAACAAACAGAAGTTTACTCAGCACTTCGCTTCTGATGCAGACGTAACCTCTTCCCAAAGTTTTACTGCCCCGACCGCTCGACCTAGTTTTAGCGTGGCGATTGACGGACCAAGCGGAGCTGGAAAGTCGTCAGTCGCCCACCGTCTTAGTCAAATCTGAGGGCTTTTCTATCTCAACACTGGACTGCTTTACCGAGCCGTTGCTTTCAAAGTTAACGCCACCCAAACTTCGCTTGATGATCACCAAAGCATTCGCGCGCTGCTTGACCCTCAGATGATAAAACTGCGTCGTCACGAGAGAGTTTGAATGGAGGGAAAAGATGTTACTCATCAGCTTCGTTCAGACCAAATTTCTCAACTTGCCTCCCAAGTTTCAGCGCTGGACTTTGTGCGCGATTACGTCAACACCGTTCTTAAAAATTACACTTCACAAAAAGGTTTAATTGCCGAAGCCGAGACACTACTTTCCGTGTTTTGCCCCGAGCCGAAATTAAGATTTACCTTGACACAAAGCCGGAAATTCGTGCCGAGCGCAGAGCTCAACAAAACAAAACGCTTGGCTATGAAACTGATTACCAACAAATTTTGGATCAGATTCAAACTAGAGACCACCGCGACCAAAATCGCCAATTTGATCCGCTGCAAAAAGTGCCGACGCAACCGTAATTGACGCGTCTAATTTAAGCGTTGATCAAACGGTGCAAAAAATTAACGAAATTATTAAAAACAAACTTGGACTTAGGCCACCCCATGAATAACTTAGTGGCAATCGTTGGTCGGCCCAACGTAGGCAAGTCGACACTCTTTAACCGGTTAACCAAAACGCGTCAAGCGATCACTAGTTCTTCGCCTGGCACAACACGCGACCGTAACTTCGCCCGCTTAACCAAAGACGGAATTAGTCTCACCTTAGTTGACACCGGCGGTTTAGAAGTCAGTTCCAAGAGCGACAAAATCGCCGAGCAGACAGAGTTTGCGATTGCTCAGGCTAACGTAATTCTTTTTGTTGTTGATGGACGCAGCATTTTAGTGCCTGATGATTTACGGGTGGCAAAAATGCTTCGTAAAACTAACCGACCAGTTTTGGTGCTGGCTAACAAAATGGAGCAAAAAAATCCGCTTGATAAATCACTGTGGTCGCTCGGCTACCCAATCGTTGAAATCGCTGCTTTGCACGCAATAGGCATCCAAGATTTGTGAGATTGACTTTTACCGCGACTAGAAAAGGGTTTACTTAGTGAATCAAGTCAGGAACCCAAATTAGTCATTTTAGGTCAAACTAACGTGGGTAAGTCCTCCTTGCTAAACGCTTTGAGCGGTCAAAAGAGAGCGATAGTTTCAAGTCAAAAGCACACCACACGCGACGCGGTTAGCGAGAAAATTAATTTAGCCGGACAAGAATTTGAAATTATTGACACGGCCGGCTTAAGACGCAAGTCACGCTTAGAAGAAGACGTTGACTACTTTGCTTACCTAAGGACTCAGCGCGCGCTTGAAAGCGCCACGATTGTAGTGCTGGTTTTAGATGCGACCCAAAAGCCCAGTCATTTTGACGCTCGCATAATCGGTTACGTAGAGGAAGAGAAAAAACCGTTTTTGATTGTCGTGAACAAGTGGGATTTAGTTGGCTCTCAAATTAGTTGTCCTAAGTTCCAAAGTGAGTTGGTTAGCAAATGGCCTTTTTTAAAGTGGGTGCCAGTAGTTTGTGTTTCGGCTTTGCGAAAAGAAAAAATTGACCAGATCGGTCAAGCGCTTAGCAAAGTGCTGAGCGGTTTAAAAACTAAAATTACCACCCGTAATTTCAACGATCTACTTAACGATGTTCAAACAGTTAAACCAGCGCCGAGTTACCGCGGCAGTCGATTGGAAATATTTTTTGGTCAACAAGTTCAAGCTCGAATTCCCACTTTTAAACTTTTTGTTAACAACAAGCAGTTGGCCCATTTTTCCTACCTACGTTTCATTGAAAACCAGATTCGCCAAGTTTATCCTTTTTGAGGGGTGCCGATTCGATTTTTATTGGAAAATAAACGTCAATCAAAGGCATAATAAAAGTTATGGCTAGCGCAAAAATTTTAGTAGTCGGTAGCGGAGCGATGGGTTGTGCTATTGCCCAAGCGCTAGTTGATAAAAGCGGCGATCCGGTTTGGATTTATGGCGTGGACAAGCAGGAGTTAACTGATTTAAAAAAAAGGCTATAACCGCCGCTATTTCCCAAACCACCAGTTTCATAATTTCGTAATCACGAGCGATTTAAAAGAGGCAACTCAAAACGCTAAGTACATTTTTTTAGCCGTACCTTCGCAAGTTTTGGGAGATATTTACCAAAAACTTGCCGCTTTAATCACGGTCAAAAACAAAGTTTGTCTAATTAACTTGGCCAAAGGTTTTACCCGGGCAGCACGGAAACTGCTCACGCTTTTTTAACTAAAAAAACTCAGCAAGACCAAATTTTCCGCGGGATTGTTTCGCTTTATGGTCCTTCTTTTGCTTTGGAAATAGTTGAGCGGAAGTTAACTTTTTTAGCGGCAATTTCAGCCAGTCCAAAACTCAGCCAAGAAGTTCAGACGCTGCTCACTAACAATTATTTAAAAGTCTTTTTAGCCAAAGACGCGCTCGGAGTGCAGACGGGCGCAATTTACAAAAATGTGGTGGCGATTGCCAGCGGGCTAGTAACTGGTCTTGGCTACGGTCTTAATGCTCAAGCGGTTGTTTTGACCCAGGGGTACCAGGAGTTAAACGTTTTAGTAAAAGCCTTGGGAGGACAAAGTAAAACCGCTGCTGGGATTAGCGGATTAGGCGACTTAATTTTAACTGCCAGTTCGGCTCAGTCGCGCAACTTCACTTACGGCCTTAAGTTAGCCAAAGACGCCTCGGCAGTCATTGACCAAACCGTTGAAGGTCTATTAGCTTTAAAAGTCTTTTTCAAAATCGCTCGGCAGAAGAAGTTAAAACTGCCGATCACCGAGGCTCTCTGAGGAATAATTCACGAGAAGCGCGATCCGCAAACGATTTTGGAATGTTTAGAATCCAAAGCAATGATTTCCTAATAAAAGCGTAAAGACTTATAATTTGAAGGGTATTTTCACTTTGGAAAGGGTATGATGAATAAAACAGAGTTAGTTGAAAAAATCTCTGAACAACTAGATTTTCACAAATCAGATGTTGAGCAAGTAGTAAACAAATTAGTCGAAGTTATCGTTGGTAGCGTGAAGAAGGGTCGCAAAGTCCACGTCAGTGGTCTTGGTTCCTTTGAAAAAATAAGACGTTCGGCACGGACAGGTATCAATCCAGCCACCGGTAAAAAAATGCAAATTCCCGCTAAAAACGCCCCTAAGTTTAAAAGCGCTAAGAATTTCAAACAGTTAGTTGCCTAATTTTTTGGTAAGTTAAACCCGCTAGTCTGATGAGTGTCAGGTTAGTTTTTTGACACAACTTAGCAAATCTAAGTAGCCTGGGTAACGCAAGCTTGTTTCGCAGGCTACTTTTTCTATTTGGACAAGGCTATAAACACTTGGCCTGTTTTGTTTTAAAAAAGTCATTGGGACAACAAAGAAACGTGTCTGTGTTAAAAAGGCAACCAAACAAAAACTGATTCCGCCTAATTGCTCTACTTCCAGTAGATAGTTTAACTGGTGGGGTTTAATTTGGTTAACCGCCCAACTGTTTTTGATCGTACTTTTAGCTTCAAAAGCGATAAATCGACCTTGAAATAAACCGTAATAGTCAGCGCGGGAACGAGCAAAAATTAGCGCGTTTTTCACTCTTTTAAAAGGCTTGGCGCGCTCAGTTTTAAAAATTTTAGTTTCTAGCGCCAACTTGTGAATCAAGGCTACTTTCTGATCTTGGTAAAGACGGATCGTTTGATTAATGATCAGTTCCCATCAAAGACCCGAATTAAGACGTTTTTTTCATACTCACACACCCTTAATTGGGAAAGATTGCCGCTTTGGGTGATTTTTAGCGACTATGCTATACTTTTTTAAACTAATAGACTAAAGCATTTACGATGCTCGCTCGGTCGTGCCCGGTCGTCCGCCAGGTTCCGAGTTTGGAGTCGTAAAGAAGACAAAACGAGGAACTACATGCATTCAGATCAACAAGATATTCAACCTACTTCCGAAAATACTTCGCCAACTGAGCAAAGTCAAAGCGGAGAAAGTTCGGAAATTGTTTCCAACAACAAACTGCTTGAAGCAGGCACTTACTTTGGACATAAAAAAGACAAGTGAAACCCTAAAATGAAGCCTTACATTTCGGCTACCAAAAAGGGTATGCACATTATTGATACTAAGAAAACCAAAAAAGCGCTTGAGTTTGCTTACGCCTTAATTGAAAGACTGAGCAGCAAAGGCGCGAGTTTTATTTTCGTTGGAACTCGAAAACAAGCCCGCGAGACAATTAAAAATAACGCCTTGCGAACTAACTCCCACTACGTAGCTGACCGCTGACTAGGCGGAACGCTAACTAACGCCAAAACAATTTTTTTCACGCGTTAAGTACATGGAAGATTTAGAGCAAAAAGCGAGCCAAGATTTTTCGGGTTACACCAAAAAAGAGGGACTTAAGTACGCCAAAGAATTAGAGAAGTTAAAGCGAAACCTGATCGGAATTAGGCGGATGAAAAGTAGTCCCAACATTATGATTGTGGCCGATCCAGTGCACGATAAAATCGCGGTTCGCGAAGCTCGCAAGTTAGGCGTTAAAGTGATTGGGATAGTTGACACTAATGCCGACCCTACCTTTGTGGACGTAGCTATTCCGGCTAACGATGATTCGATCAAATCAATCACGCTCATAATTACAATTTTGGCCGATGCGATTGCTAAAGCCAAAGGCGGCCAACAACTTTACGCTTACCAAGGCGACGACGCGGTTAATCTGCCCGAAGACCGTCGTGAACGTTTGGAAGATCGTCCTGGCAAAGGGCGTTTTGGTCAGCAGCGCCGTCGCAGCGCTAATTTAAAAAATTCTTCCCGGGCTAGTTTTTCAAAACCAAAAGAACAAACTGCCACCTCAAGCGAATCTCCTGCCAGTTCGCGAGCTACAAGCGAGAAAGAGAGTGATCAAGATGGAACAAATCGAGAAAATTAAACAACTAAGAGAGATGACCCACGCCGGATTCTTAGATTGCAAAAAAGCACTCGAATCCACTAAGTGAGATCTTGATAAAGCGGTTGAGTTTCTTCGCAAAGCCGGGATTAGCAAAGCCGCTAAAAAAGAGTCGGCTATCGCAGCCGAAGGAGTGATCGCCATCATTTCCGACGACGACAAAATTCTCATGTTTGAAGTAAACAGTCAAACCGATTTTGTAGCTCAAAACCCGCAATTTCTAGAAGTGGTCGATGAGATCGGGATTGCGCTGATCAAAGACGCTAATCCGACCGTGGAAACGGCGCTTAAAATTAAAAATGCTGATGGTCAAAGCGTTGAGGAAATGATCACTAGTTTGAGAGCGACTTTGGGAGAAAAAATCGCTCTTCGTCGTTTAGTTCAAATTCAAAAAGAAAGCGGCAAAAGTTACGGAGTTTATTTGCACACTAACCGTAAAATCGGAGCAATTGTCGTTACCCAAGGCGGAAATGACCAGATTGCTCGCAACGTAGCCATGCACGTCGCATCAATGAATCCCGCTTATTTAGATGCTCACAGCGTCCCAAGCAAGGACCTTGCTAATCTCCGTCATGAAATTAGTGATTCGCCTGTTTTAAAAAGTAAGCCGGATAACATCAAAGAGCAAATCGCCGAAGGAATGCTCAAGAAAAAGTTAGCCGAACTGACACTAGTAGACCAGGAATTTGTGATGGAAAAAATGCCGGTGCAAACGTACCTGAAAAATCACCAAGCTAAAGCGGAGGCTATGTACCGGATGGAAGTGGGTCAAGGCATGGCTCACAAATCTTGTGATTTTGTCTCGGAAGTTCAGCAACAAATCAAAGAACACGATAAAGTTGATTCTTCTAACAAACGTTAAGTTAAAAATCTTATGAACGCAGTCGATCTAATTGAAAAAAAACGCACTGGCCAGAAATTGACAAGTTTTGAAATTGAAAAACTCGTCAATGCTTACGTCCAGGGCGTTTTACCCGACTACCAAATGGCGGCTTTTTTGATGGCCGTTATGTTTCAAGGGTTAGATGTTCAAGAGACTAGCGCTTTGACCATGGCGATGGCTCGTTCAGGCGACATTTTAGATTTATCGTCGGTTAGTCGCCCGGTCGTTGATAAACATTCAACCGGCGGAGTAGGTGATAAAGTCAGTTTAATTATCGGTCCGGTGATGGCTAGTTTAGGAGTTAGTTTTGCTAAGATGTCGGGCCGCGGTTTAGGTTACACCGGCGGCACGGCTGACAAACTAATGTCAATTCCTGGCTACAAAATTAATTTACCAAGTTCGGAATTTATTAAGCAAGTCAAAGACATCAAAATCGCTTTGATCGGTCAAAGCGGCAACATTGTCCCGGCCGATAAAAAGATTTATGCTTTGCGAGATGTTACCGCGACAGTCGAGTCAATTGCTCTTATGACTGCTTCGGTGATGTCTAAGAAAATTGCTACGGGCGCCGACGCTATTTTGCTAGACGTTAAATGCGGTGATGGCAGTTTTATGAAAGATATCCCAGCGGCTAAAAAGTTGGCTCAATTAATGATTAAAATCGGCCAAGAACTAGGCAAAAATGTGCGCGCTGAAATTTCCAACATGAGCCGACCACTTGGTAAAGCGATCGGCAACCGGATTGAAGTTTTAGAAGCGCTTAACTATCTTAGCGGTCAAGTTATTCCTGATTTAGATGAGTTAATTAAGTCTTCGTGCCAGACGCTTTTACTCCAAGCTAGGCCTTCTCTTACCTCTGAGCAAGCCGCTCAGCAAGTAAACCAGGTCATCACTCAAGGCAAGGCACTAGAGAAGTTCAAAGAGTGAATGATTCGTCAAGGAGTCGATTTTGAACACTTACGCTCGGATAATTTTTGGAAACCCAAGTACAGCCACGAAATTTTTGCCACCAGCGAAGGAGTGCTTGACATTGTAAGCGCAGTTAAGTTTGGCACTGCCGCCATGAAATTAGGGGCCGGCCGCGAAACAAAAGATCAGGAAATTGATTACGATGCTGGCATTTATTTGCACCATAAGTCAGGTGAACGCGTTAAGAAGGGCGACTTACTCTTTACGCTCTATTCGTCTAATCCGATCGAAAGTTGACAAGTTGATCTCCTGGCTGACGCTTATAAGGTTGGTCAAAGTTACCAAGCCCAGCCGATGGTTTGAGCGCGAATTTAGTTTTATCTGCTTGTTATTTATTAGCGGTGAGCAAAAAGTAATTTGTTAAGATTAGGTCAGAATTAGTCGTGGTAAAAATACTCAATCATCCCCTAATCAAAATTAAACTGACTAAGATGCGTGATGCAAGCACGTCGCACTTACCCTTTCGCAAAAATTTAAGCCAACTGGCATCTCTGATGGTTTACGAAGTTTTACGCAAGTACCGAGGCAAAACCAAGTGAGTTAATACGCCAACTGGTACGCGCGCCAAAGGTTTAGATTTTGACAAAGAAATCGTGATCGTACCAATTCTCCGAGCTGGACTAGGAATGGTTAACGCGATTGAACATTTAATTCCCCAAGCGCGAATTGGTCACATCGGTATTTACCGCGACAGTAAAAACTTTCACGCGGTAGAATATTTTTACAAAATGCCACCCGTTGCATTAGACTCGGAAGTTATTATCGTTGACCCGATGCTTGCAACGGGCAATTCCGCCGTTGACGCAATCGCCAGTCTTCGTAAAAATGGATTTCAAAAAATTTCCTTGCTTTCAATTGTCGGATGCCAAGAGGGGATTGACAATGTTTTGAAACACCATCCGAAAGTTAACATTTTTTTAGCTGCTAAGGATAGCCACTTAGACGAAAATAAATACATTATTCCTGGTTTAGGCGACGCCGGTGACCGTTTGTTTGGCACGAAATAAAAATTGAATTTTCCCGACGCTTTACCAATATAAAACGGGGATATAAAATGGAAATATACCGGATTGGTAAAGTTGTAGCTGTCGGCAATTTACACATTGTTTTAGAATCGCGTTACAGCGGAGAAATAATCTACGTTGCCGATGGCAGCAAATTTACTCGCCACAAAATTCAAAAAGTTTACATTTATCGCTGCCGTAACGATTACCAGGACACGCTTTACGGTTTTAGCGATTTTCGGGAACGAAGTTTGTTTGAAGATTTAATCGCTATTTCGGGCATTGGACCCAAAAGCGCCCTGAACCTTCTTCGATCAGGTGTTGAGTGACTAATTAAATGCATCGTTGAGGATAGGCTGAGTCTTTTGGTTGAAAAACCGGGCATCGGTATTAAGACCGCCCGGCAAATTATTTTGGGTCTTAGAGATAAGTACGCTAACTTTGGTCAAAAAAAGTCGGTGTTCACCGAGGTCAGCAAACTCAAAGCCGCTCTTTTGTCGCTTGGCTTTAACCAAAGTCAAATTGATAAAGCGAGCGAAAAAGTTGAGAAAAGTGATTCACTGGATAAAATGGTAGAAAGCGCGATCAAAATAATTGCCCGTGAAAAATTTGCATAGACCAACGCGTTTTGACGGTTTTGTCGGCCAGGCTGAAATTAAAACCACTCTCAAAACAATGGTTAGCGCGGCCAAACTCCGTCAACAGGCGCTAGATCACATTCTTTTTAACGCTCATCAGGGGCAAGGCAAAACGACTTTAGCGACTATTTTGGCCCACGAAACTAAAAGACCAATTCGTTATAGTCAGGGAGCAATGCTGCGCGAAAAGTCTGAGTTATTGCTTCTTTTGAGCGGACTGAGCGATCAACAACTGGTTTTTATCGATGAAATTCACAGTCTTAACTCTAAACTGTCGGAAATTCTTTACATTGCCATGGAAGACAGGTTAATCGATGTAGTTCTCGGCCACGGCAGCGAGCAGAAAATTATTCGGCTAGAGTTGCCGCCTTTCACGCTGATCGGAGCTACGACAAAAATCGAGCAAATTCCCTTGCCTTTCCAAAATCGCTTCGGCTTAATCGCCCAGTTTAAACCTTATTCGCTCGAGGATATGATGGAAATCATTCGTCAAAATGCCCAACAATTAAAGTTGACTTTACCGAGCAAAGTCATGCGTCTTGTCGTGGATTATGCTGATCAAAATCCGCGGATTGCAATTAACATTTTGCGTCGTTTAGCTGATTTTATCGAAGTTGAAAAACCAACTTTAATTAACCCAGCATTTGTTAAAAAAGTTCTTTCGTCAATCGGTCTCCACTTAGGAGGTGTTAACCCGATTCAAATTACCTATCTCAAAGTTTTAGCCAGCTTCCCTCACCAGACATGAATATCATTGGCGACAATCGCCAAACTAGTTAATCAGAGCCCCGTTTACGTGGTTAGTCAGTTAGAGCCTCTTTTGCTCGGACACAAACTAATTGTTAAATCAACGCGTGGTCGGCAAATTAGCGAGCTCGGCCGAAAATACTTAAGCGAACCCCACTAAAAGCTCGCTGATACTTTCCTATATAATTACTTAACATTATGAACAGGTTGAAAAAATGACTGACGCTGACGCGTTGAAAAAGAATTTTTTTGGCGACCTTAATTAGCATTTTGAGTCTTTCGGCGATTGTTTTCGGGAGCATTTTTTACTTAGTCCCGCGCATTAAACCTGGCTCAGACCTCGCTCAGCGTGCCCAGTACGTTTTGCGAGTTAACAACGAAAAAAGTTTTACCAACCGCGCCGAAAAAGAGGACTTTGCCGCTCAAGTAGCGCGTGAAATTCGCGACCGAGTTGACGGGCTAGGTACGATCGGTGTCACTACCACTCCGGAAGTTAACGACAATGGGGTTTTTGTAAGGGTGGAGTACCCTGGCATTGACGACCCGGTCAAGGCTAATTCCATCCAAGAGGTTTTAACCGCTCGCCCTCACCTTATTTTCACTGACTACTACGGCAACACGCTTTTTAACCGAAACGGAGGTTTTAACCAGGAACTTTCTGGCGATCCTTCCAAAGCTTTGATTACACCCGAAGAGATGCTCTGACGCCAAGAGAGTTACGTTGACGTAGCTATTAACGGCGCCAAACCCGTTTACGATACTAAACCAAAACTCAAAGTCGCTTGGGCTACCAAAGAAGCTAAATCGCTTGAACTAGAGCGTCTCTTTACGTTAGCAGATTGCCCGAGGACAAAAGAGTCATTTTGGCATGAATTGACATTGATAAATACATTCAACTAGCCAAATCCAACTGACCCGAGGCTTGAAAAAAGCCGGCGGCAACCCCTACCTATTTTCATTTGTGGACGAAGAACCGGTTGATAAAAATAAAAAACCCAACATTTTTAAACGCTACCAAATTGACGTTAAAAACCACTTGATCTCCACGATTAAAGTTGATCCTCAACGCCCGCTTTTTGGCGACATCATTTTGGAGGATGATTCTTTTAGTCCCGAACGCGTTCAGTACTTGGCTCAACAAATTAACTTCGGGGCTAATAATTACAGTCTGACGCCAATTGTGACCGTTTTTTTTGCCACCTGCCAACGGTCCTAACGGATTTTTACACGCCAGCATCGCTATCGGCGTTATTTTGGCTCTCCTAGTGTTTTTCTTAGTGTTTAACTACGGAATTCTCGGTCTTATTTCAACTTTGTCTTTTGGTCTCTTCACCTTCTTGGCTTTAACGCTTTTCATAGTTTTTGGCGGGATATTTTCGGTTCTGGCGCTAGCTGGTTTTTTTAGTTCTAATTCTCTTTACCGACATTTGCATCTTAACTTTTGAGCGTCTCAAACGGGAACTTTACCAAGGCAGCACGCTGGACAAAGCTTTGCAAAACGCTAACAGACAAAGCCGAAAAGTTATTTTTGATAGCAAAATACCGCTGCTTTTAATTGGCGTGATTTTCTTCTACTTAAGTTCAATTTTCATGCGGGGACTTTCGCTCAGTTTGATTTTGGGCACCGTTCTCAGTTTGCTAGTAACTTTCTTAGTTAACCGCGTGCTCATCAACTTAATTTTGCGCTCCGGTCTAGTGAGCGAGAAAACAAAACTCTTTGGCTTAAGGCCAACTTGGGACGCTGGCTTTTCAAAACTAGTCAACAAAGTTAACTATCCTCGTTTTGGCCGCCGCTTTTGGTTAATTACTCTAGTTACTTTGGCGGCTTGTGCGGTGGTGTTTACGATTTTGCCGGTTTATCGCTATCTTTCTGGGGTGGTTTTAACTTAGACACCAGTTTTGCCCGGCAAGATTTGATTCAAATCAAAGGCGCGACTGGTTCAATTGGAGCTGGCGATTTAGCGGAGTTAAAAACCATTTTGGCTCGTTTTGGCGTTGACCTGAACTCGGTGGATTATTTGACTAACGATGCTAACCCTAACTTAGTTGAACTAGTCACGATCCGCACTTTAAAAGGCGTTGACACAGAGGGTCTAAGTCAAGCGTTAACTATGGACAAATTTAAATTTTACTTCTTTGAAACAGTCACTTCTAACGCGTTTGACTACGGAAGCAGTTTTGCCATTGCAATTTCAGTCACTTTAGTCGTTTTGTTTGTTTACTTACTAATTCGTTTCAAGTGAACTATCGCGCTTTCTTTTGTGCTAATGCTTGGTTTTGACTTAATCGTTTTGACCGCGTTAGTGGCGCTTTTCCGCGTGCCGATTAACCAATATTTCCTAGGCGGATTATTTGTCGTGTTTTGTTTGACTGTCAACGAAAAAGCGGTTCTTTTTGACAAAGTGCGCGAAAAAATGCAAATTCACGTCGGGCACCTTGAGCAAAAACAAACCGTTGCCTTAGTGGCTAACGCTCTCAGAGACACTTTAAAACGCTCTTGATTGGTGCTTGGGTTTGAAATTTTAAGTTTGGTAATTCTAATGGCAGCAGTTAATGCAGTGCCGCTCAGTTACTCTTTAACTCTTTTAATTGGTCTTCTGTGGTGCCACGGATCAACCAACTTGTTAGCCGTCGGTCTTTGGTCAAGACTAGAAATTATTCGCCAGAAAGGTATTAACCGACGAATAAGAACCAAGTATTGGGATGTTAATCAGCTAGAAGAACAGCAATTTGTCGGCATTAACAATTACAATCCATAGTAGGAACAAAAGATGTTTGCAAGTCGACCAAGGGGTACCCGTGATTTTTACGGCCCCGAGCAATTAGTAAAAAAAACCGTTGAGCAAAGACTTGCTCAATTAGCCGAGCAGCACGGTTTTTCACAAATAGAAACGCCGATTTTTGAGCACGCCCAAGTTTTCACTAAATCAATTGGTTTAGGCACCGACATAGTCGGCAAAGAAATGTACCAGTTTAATGACCGTAAAAACCGTCCGATGGTACTAAGACCCGAGGCGACAGCTAGCGTTGTGCGTGCTTGGGTCGAGGAAAAACTCCACCTTAAATCCGACTACCATCGTCTTTACTACTCGGGTCCGATGTTTCGTTACGAAAATCCTCAGCGCGGTCGCTACCGTCAATTTCACCAGTTTGGCGTGGAATATTTATCACCCAAAGATCCGTGCGCCGATTTAGAAATTATTTTGCTTGCGCAAGCCATCGTAAAACGTTTTGGTTTAAAAACTAAGTTGGTGATTAATTCGCTGGGTGACGCTAAGTCACGCCAAAATTACGTCAAAACTTTGCGCGCCTATTTCCAAAAAAAATCGTCTCAGTTTAAACGAGCATTCACAACGAAGGATTGACCTTAATGTTTTACGAATTTTAGACGATAAAACCGAGCGAAGGAAAAAAGTGGTGCAGATGGCGCCTCGGATCGGTGATTTTTACACTCCGGATGCTAAAAATTACTGAGATCAGTTTTGCCAGTTGCTTGACCAGTTAGACATCAAATACGAAGTTGACCCTTACCTAGTTCGTGGTCTTGACTACTATAACGACATTATTTTTGAGTATTTGCCCGCGAGCGGTTCCCAGGGTAGCCAAGACACAATAATTGCTGGCGGTCGCTACGACAACTTGCTCGCTCAAGCGGGTGGCCCCGACCAATCAAGCGTTGGTTTTAGTTTAGGCATCGAACGCTTGATGGCCTGCCTACCTGCTAGCGTTAGAGAGTCAATTAGTCCAAAGCGGGCTCTTCACGTGGTTAACTTTAGTTCTGCCGGGTGCGCTTATGGTTTAAAAATTAGCGATCAAATTCGCGCACAGGGTTATAAAGTTGAACTATGAAGCGGTCAGGCCAAACTGTCTAAAACGCTCGGTAAAATTGCCAAAAAAAAATCCCCTAGCGATTATCATAATTGGTAATCAAGAAGTGGAGACAAACACGTATCTTCTCAAGGCTAGTTTTGAGCAAAAAAGTTTTAACCAAGCCCAGTTACTTGAGCAGTTAGAAATTCACTTTAAAGATTATAGGCACTCCCATGAAACAAATTAACAACGCTCAACTCTCTTTAAAAAATGTGCACCAAAATGTTGTGCTGCAAGGTTTTGTCGCTCAAAAGCGTAATTTTGGTCGGATCACTTTCGTAGATTTGCGCGACAATCGGGGATTGTTCAGTGCGTTTTTCAAAAAGACCAGGCTGATTTTAGTAAGGAAAGCGTTTTGGAAGTTAGCGGGAAAGTTGTCGCTCGCAAGACGCCCAACCCTCGCCTTTCCACTGGGCAAATTGAAGTTGAAGTTCAAACCGTCCGCGTTCTTTCCCGAGCTAAGAATTTACCATTTGTGGTTGATACTCATTTGAGCGCCAAAGTTGACACCAAGCTTAAACACCGCTACCTTGATTTGCGTCGCTCCGAAATGCAAAGCAAACTGATGTTTCGCCACCGACTAATCAAAAATTTCCGTGACTACTTAGATGCTCAAGATTTTGTGGAAATTGAAACTCCTTACTTGGCTAAGTCTACGCCCGAGGGTGCTCGGGATTTTCTGGTGCCTTCACGCTACCGCGGCAAGTTTTTTGCCTTGCCCCAATCTCCCCAACTTTACAAGCAGCTTTTGATGGCGAGCGGATTTGACCGTTATTACCAAGTGGCACGGGTTTTTCGTGATGAAGATAACCGCAAAGATCGCCAGCCGGAATTTACCCAGCTAGATTTAGAGACAACTTACGCTAGTCAAAAAAGTTTAAAACAGTTGGTTGAAAAAATGCTTGTTGAGAGTTTGGCCAAATTAGGCCTAGCGGTTAAAATTCCTTTTCCCACGCTTGATTACCGGAAAAGCATGGACCTTTATGGCACCGATCGACCCGATTGCCGGTTTGGTTTACATCTTAATGATTTAAGCGATTTTTTTCATGGTGATAAAAATTTCAAACTAGACGCTCAGGCAAGCGTTAAGTCGCTCAATTTGGAGCAGTCAATTGAGCCGTCAGTGGAAAAAATGGTCCGCGAAATCGCTCAAAAAAACCGCGCCGAAAAAATTTGATTTGTTAACGCCAAAAATGCCGAAAAACTGCCCTGAATGCAAAAATTACTAACTCAGCTTGGTCCCAAGGTTCAGACCTGTTTGGTTGTGGTTGGATCGCCAGATGACACTAACCAAGCTCTAGGGGCAATCCGTAATTATTTGGCTGAGAAGTTTGAACTTTTTGATCCTAAAAAACTTTACTTTCTCTGGGTAGAAAAGTTTCCGCTCTTTGAGCGCGAACTTAACACTTCGCGTTGAACTAGTCTTCACCACCCTTTTACGATGCCAACCCAGCCCCAAAAGTTGCTTGAGTTCTCTGCCAAAGATAACCTGGGCGAACTAGAAGGCCAAACTTTTGACTTAGTTTTAAACGGCTACGAAGTGGGCGGAGGTTCGATTAGGATTCACGAATTAGAACTACAGAAAAAAGTCTTTCAACTGCTCGGCCTTAGTTCCGAAGTTGTTAGTGAAAAATTTGGCTTTTTCTTAGAAGCGTTTGAATACGGACTTCCTCCCCACGGAGTATCGCACTGGGAATTGACCGTCTGGCGATGATTTTAACTGGCAGCGATTCAATTAGAGACGTGATTGCCTTTCCAAAAAACGCGACTGGGCACGCCGTGATGGAAAATGCCCCGAACGAAATTGCCGATCAACAACTTGAAGAGTACCATCTTAATTTAAAACCTGCTGTTGAGAAAAGGAGTTAAGGTTATGAAGCAAAAAGTGATTCAGGCGCTTGAAACTGCCGCTGAGCAGTTAGGTTATTTTGAAAATGTTGAGCTAACTCCTAGTCGTGGCCGGAGCGATTTTGCCACTAATTTAGCGATGAAAGTTGCCAAAAAAATTAACGCTAATCCGCTGGAAGTTGCTGAGCAAATAATTGCTAACTTGAGCGCGAGTTTTATCGCTCGCGCCGAAGTAGCCACGCCCGGTTTTATTAACCTTTACCTTAACCCCAACAGCTTGGCTTTACAAATTCAGCAAGTCTTAGAGCAAGGAGCAAACTACGGCCGCGGGAAGCAGTCCCACTACATTAACGTGGAGTATGTTTCGGTCAACCCGACGGGCTACCTTCACGTTGGTCACGCGCGTAACGCGGCGCTTGGCGCAACGCTGAGCAACGTATTAAATTTGCCGGCAACCGAGTAGACCAGGAATATTACGTTAACAACGTCGGAGTTCAAATGAAAGTTTTGGCCGAATCGCTCTATGTGCGCTATTTACAAGCTTTGTCTAAACCTGCTGAATTACCCGAAGAGGCTTACCGGGGACCAGAAATTATTGATTTGGCTAGTCAAATAGTGAAAGATTCTGGTGCCAAGTACCTTGAATTACCGGCTCAGAAAGTTAAGCAAGAGTTTGCAAAAATTGCTGAAAATTTTATGATTGAAAAAATTAAACAGCACCTAGCACTAATTGGCGTCAAAATGGATACCTATTATTACGAGCAAGATCTTTACGATCATAAGCTAGTCATTCCGGCCCTTGAAAGCATGCCCGACACTTACCGCAAAGACGGGGCTTTATGGCTCAAAACTACCAAGTTTGGCGACGACAAGGACCGCGTTTTAATTAAAAGCGACGGCAGTTTTACTTACTTTGCTTCCGACATTGCTTACCACAGCGTCAAATTAAAACGTGGTTATGATGAGTTAATTGACGTTTGAGGTGGCGATCACATCGGTTATGTTAAGCGGGTAAAATCAGTTTAGCTCAGCTTGGCTTGCCAGCTGACAAACTTGACATCATCATTATCCAAATGGTTCGTCTGATCCAAGATGGTAAAGAACTGAAAATGTCTAAGCGCAAGGGAGTGGCTTTTACGCTTGAAGAACTTGTCAAAACAATTGGTCAAGACGCTGCGCGGTTTTACTTAATTAGTCGCGCCAACACCACCCAAGTTGACATTAACTTAGACCTAGTCACCAGCGCTAACTCTGACAACTTAGTTTACATGGTTCAATACAGTCATGCTCGAGCACGTCAACTGCTAGTTAAATCTAGTCAAAAACCACGGATTGGCGTTTATTTAGAGGGCAAAGAGAACCAGTTAGTTAACTTAATTAGCGAGTTCCCCGAATTAATTGAGACGATTGCTAAAACCCATAAAGTTCATCTTTTGCCGCAGTACTTAGTTAGTTTGGCTCGGCTGTTTAACCAGTTTTACAGCGAAACGCGCATCATCAGTTCTGAGCGTGAAAGCGAACTTTTAGCGCTAGTCAAAGCTGTCAAACAAGTTTTGGCAACCGGACTGACTTTGATTGGCGTGTCAGCTCCGGACCAGATGTAAAACTTTGGTAAAATTGGGTGAGCATGGACAAAGTGGTCATTGAAGTTCAAAACATTACTAAAATTTACAAGCAAAAAATCGCTAATGACGACATTTCCTTTTGTGGTCCGCAAGGGCGAAAGAGTCGGGGTAATTGGTCAAAACGGAGCTGGCAAAACCACTTTGGTTGAACAAATTGTCGGAATCACTAAACCTAGCAAAGGCAAAATTATTTACCACTTTCCTTACAAACGTACTCCGCAGGAAAAAATGGGCATTCAATTCCAAGACTCATCTTACCCCGAAGGCCTGACTGTTAAAGATGTCATTAATTTTCAACTTGATATTTACGGTTCAACCATTTCGCGTCGGGAACTGCTGAACATGCTTCACATTTTTCAAGTTGACGAGTTTTACCACAAAAAAGCGAAGGGGCTTTCAGGCGGTCAATTGCAGAAAATTAACGTTTTGCTGGCGGTGATTCACAACCCGGAAGTGGTAGTTTTAGACGAAATTTCAACTGGTTTAGACATTTCTGCTCGCGAAGAGATACTTAACTACGTAGAAAAATACTTGGTTGAAAAGAAAATGACCACGTTTTTAATTTCACACAACATGTCAGAAATTGAACGTCTGTGCCGACGTGTTATTTTGCTTGATGACGGAAAAATCCATTATGATGGACCTTTGTCAGACATTCTTAAGCAGCACGGTTCGTTAGGTGCTTACGTAGTTAAGTTTTTACAATCAAGAAAAAAGGCCAAAGAATTACTTTTAAGAAAAAAGCTCGCCTCCCTAAGTGATTCGCCCAAGAAAGGTGCTTAGTCGTGAAACCCGGCCCGATAGTTTTAGACGAAAAATTGACTAAAAACGACCATCCAAAGTTCCACTTTCTTAAACACGGACGCAGAGGCGGGAAAGTCGCGATTTTTCGTTTGCTTTTTAAGTACTACTACAAGTCTTTCTACGGACCCTTTTTAAACTTTATTTTTCCAATTTTGCTCTACACCATATTGTCGTCTTTCATGGAACCGCGTTTAGTCTTGCCGGGGATGATTTCCATGACGACTATGTCAATGGGAATCACCGGACTACCGCACTCAATTCTGGAACTGAAAACTTCGGTTATCTTAAAGAGAATTGGCGCGGCTCCCGTCAAAAAAGGTGATTTTACGAGCGCCACGATTTTGTTTTTTCTTTGCCAGTTAGTCATTTCAATGTTTGTGCTGATGGCTTTTGCTTACCTAAGACATTTGGATTGGGATTTGTTTAACGGTCTAACCGATCCCTATTCTGCGCTTGGTTTTATTTACGGCAACCTGCTGAACATTTTTCTCTCAATTGTGCTCGGTTTTCTAATCGCTTCCTTTTCGCGCACAACTAACCAAGCTAATGCGATTGGAATGCTAATCTATTTTTCCGGCTGCTTTTCTATCTGGTCAATTTATCGCGATGAACGTCTTAATTACTAAACCGATCATGAATTACATTTCGTACATTTTCCCTTTTCGTTACACCACGATGATCATTTCTGTCACTTTTAGTGGTCCGGAAATTTTTACCGGCAATCCCTTTATTTACGAAGATATCAAGATGGAAAAAGTCGGCTCACTTTTAAACATCATTCAGTGGCTTTTAGACAACAAAAAGATCACTAGCACCGGACTAGCCGAACTAACTTTTGGCGATTTAGTCACGTTAGCAATTCAAAACGGTTTCCAACCGATTCCCAACGCCGATGGTCAGTACGACTTTAAAATTTGAAATTTAGGTAAAGAGGTGATTTATCAAGCTTGGGAGACGATTATGGCTTACGCTTACATTTGGCCTTTGATTGTCGGCGCGCTTTACCTATCAATTCGTCGCTTCACTTGGAGTAACCGTGGTTAAAAAAGTCTTAAAAAGAGGTTAGTTTGCTTCACCACAACAAAAAATCAGTTTTTTTTCGGCAGTTATTTTGATTATCGCCACCACCATCGGGGCGGGAATTTTTTTCAAAAACAAAGAACTCAACGCCATGGCTCACGGCAGTTTAGTTTTAGTGCTCATCACTTGACTAGTGGCGGCGTTAGCGATTATTACGCTCGGCGGCGCGCTTTTAGAAGTGACCAGCGTTAAAAAAGCGACGGGTATTTTGGGTTGGACGCGCGTTTTTACCCACCCAATTTTTCACAAAGCTGCCGTTAATTACAACAAGTATTTTTTTATTCCGGTTTCGATTTTTGCCTTAGCCCTTTACGCTGCCTCAAGTTTGAATTTCATTAATAGTCCGCTCGTTAAAAATAGCTACTTCATTTGAGCTGTCGCGTTCGGGTTCTTTTTGTGATTTATGGTCGTTAACTTTTTTTCTCTGCGACTAGGCGAATACATGCAGTGGATCACGACCGCTGTCCAAATGGTTCCGTTAGTCTTGATACCCATTTTGGCACTCACCCAAGTTGGTAGTTCCGGGTCTGGACTAGTGGTAGACAAAGACATTGATCCGCCAGTTGGTCTTGGCGGGACAAGTCGTTGAATTGTGCTCATTGCTGGTCTGCCGGCCATTTGCTTTGCTTACGATGGTTTTTACACGGTCGGAGCGCTCAAACAAAATCTCAAAAACCCTCGGAAAGTGGCGGAGTTTTAATGTGGGGCCTAATCGCTATTACGTTCATTTACATGTTTTTATCAGTCGCTTTTAACTTGGGTTCACGTGATGGCACCCACCAAGGCATTGACATGCCACTCTGGTTAAGACATACTTTTGACATTTGCATTGGAGTGGGAATTTTGGGAATTGTAAACGGCTACGTGGTGGCTAGCCCCTACCAGTATCGTCAACTTAGTCAAGATAGCGATGGTTGGGACATTGTTAAGTTGTCCCGGGCAATGTTTGGTCGCTCCTACCAAAGTCTATCGGCTCGTCAGCAGTTTAAAGCGTCTTGATTTTACCTTTTAATTACGACCAGTCTTTTCTTTCTCGTTTTTGGTCTAGTTGGCATACTCGGTTACCAAGACCAGAGTAACTGACCCGCGTTAATTTACGGCGCCAGCGGTAAACTTTTTCAATTTGCCGATGTTTTGCTTAATTACTCCTCGCTTATAACGTTCATGATTTTGGCAACCATCGTCTTGGGTTGTCTAATCAACCGGAAAACAAAAACCGTTGAAGTGGAAAAACGTCGGTTTTTCGCTTTTTACGCTCTTTTTAGTTTGCTAGTTTTTTACGGCGGCGGTCTTTACATCGTGATCGCAGCGCTGGTAGATATGACCGGGTTTAACCAAGCTAGTACAATTTCGGGTCTGATTCAATTTTTAATTATTTTGTCGGTGTTAATCATGAGCACAATCCCGGCTGTAGTCAGTTTTTACCGCGGTAAAAATACTCGCGCACCGGTTAAGTTATCAGTCCTTTAATCGCTTAATTTGCTAAACTTTAACTTATGGAACCTAAAATTATTTTCGTGGCGGGAGGTTCTGCGTCGGGTAAAACTACTCTTTCGCAACAAATCATCGACCATTTTAACAATCGCGCTATTTTGTTAGCCCAAGATTCGTTTTACCGCGGTTCCAACAACAGCAACGTTAACTTTGATTTACCCAGTTCGATGGATTTTAAGTTAATGAGAAAGACGCTGATCGCTTTAAAAAAAGGTCAAAAAGTGCAAATCCCTGTTTACGATTTTGTCTCCCACAAAGCAACGGGAAAAACTTGACTGGAGCCGAAGGAAATCGTTATTTTTGAAGGTTTGTTCACTTTTTACGATCCAGAGTTAACTAAGTTAGCCGATTTTTAAAATTTTCGTTGATACGCCAGCCGATACGCGTTTAGCCCGTCGCATTATTCGTGACACCAAAGAAAGAGGTCGGAGTCTTGACAGTGTTATCCAGCGCTGAATTGCCCACGTTCAACCTTCGTACAAAAAGTTCATATCCCCAACTAAAAAAGATGCCGACGTGGTAATCCCCTGGGACAAAATTAAAGCCCGGTCCATCGAAGCACTTTTGATTACCATTAACCACATTGGCGACGATTACACTAAGTTATTTGCCAGCTAGGAGAGACAATGCCAACTATTTACGAAGTCGTTAAAGATTTATTAACCGAGCACAAAACGCTTAGTTTTCAAGAAATTTGATCCAGTTTGAAAAAAACCATGGCCGCAAAATGGTCTAAAAATCCCACCGACTTAAAAAGTGATGAGTTCGAGAAGAAAAAAATCGGCGAACTTTATTACATGCTAACTGTGGACGGCGATTTTGTTCGTCAAAACGAAAACCACTGGGGATTGACTAAACGTTTAAGTTACGAAGAAATTAAAAAAACTCGCATTCGTGTTCCCGAAAATAACGAATAACTAACTTAGGCAAGAGCTAAATGCCAATTTAGGAGGGTTGCTATAATTAAGTAAACCCACTTGGTTTCAAAGGACTTCCATGCCATTAGTTAGCGCCAAACACATTATTCAAAAAGCGGTTAAACACCACTACGCAGTTCCCCACATTAACATTAATAACTTAGAGTGAACTAAGGCCATTTTGGAAACGGCTCAAGAAATGCGTTCGCCAATTATTCTTGGCACTTCCGAGGGCGCGATTAAATACATGGGCGGATACCAAACGGTTTTTAATTTGGTCAGCGGTTTAGTGGAAGATTTGAGTATTAGTGTGCCGGTCGTTTTGCACCTTGACCACGGTTCGTATGAAGCGGCAAAGGTTGCTATTAGCATGGGCTGAACGTCAGTTATGTTTGACGGGTCAAACTTATCTTTTGAAGAAAATGTTCATTTATCAAAAGAGATAATTTCCTTGGCTCAACATAAAGACATTTCGGTGGAAGTTGAAGTTGGTTCAATCGGCGGAGAGGAAGACGGAGTAATTGGAACTGGCGAGTTAGCTGATCCAGAAGAGGTGGCCAAGATGGCCAGCATTGGCGCGGACATGATTGCAGCCGGAATCAACAATATCCACGGACGTTATCCAGCGATTGAAAGGGTTTAGATTTTAAAACGCTGGAACTGCTTAAGTCTCAAGCGGCTGGTAAGGCATTAGTTTTGCACGGCGGATCGGAAATACCTAATGACCAAATCAAAGCCGCAATTAAACTGGGCATTGCCAAAGTTAACGTCAACACCGAACTTCAAATCGCCAACGCGTTAGCGATTGAGCAGTTTGTGCAATCGGGTCAAATTAAAGTGGGGCGCAACTACGACCCTCGCAAGTTGCTCGCACCTGGCTACCAGGCAATTAAAAAAGTTGTGCGAGATAAAATTAATCTTTTTGGTTCCCAAAATAAAGCGTAAATACTGCCCCTTAGTTTTAATCTTGGCGGCTGGAACGCTAATATTTGGCGGCAGCTTTTTCAAAGTGGCAAGTTTTGAAAAAAGCAAGTTTCCAAATCCAAGTCGCTCAAGTGCTTGACGGAGACACTTTTTTAGACATCCAAGGACAAAGTTACCGAATTCACGCCGTTAACACGCCCGAGTTAAGCGCTAAAAATGCTCGTCAGCGTCAACTAGCCTACGCGGCTAAAGATTACTTAGAAAATTTAATTCATGGCCAAACGCTAACAATCAAGATTGAGACTAGTGACCAGTACCAGCGGGTAGTGGTTCGCGCTTTTTTCCAAAGTTTTGATTTAGCTTTTTTACTTTTGGAAGCTGGTTATGCCAAAGTTAGGTACATTAGTTTAAACTCTAAAAGTCGTTTTTACACTACTGACCACCGTTATTTTGCTCATCTTTTGGAGCGGCAACACCGAGCTTTTTTAGCAAAAAAAGGTGTTTGAAATACTCGTAAAATGTTAAAATGAGAGAACTAAACTGAGGACGGTCTCTCGTGAAAAAAAATATCCACCCAACCAATTATCGTGAAGTAGCTTTCCGCGACACTGCTTCTGGGCACGTTTTTATCATTAAATCGACTGTTAACACTAACGAAACGATTAACCACGAAGGTCGCGATTACCCGCTTTTAACTGTTGATACATCCAGTCAGTCGCACGCTTTTTACACCGGTAACCGCCAAAGCGCCCGTTCGACTGGTCGCGTTGAACGTTTCAACCGCATGTTTCACAAAAAAAGAGCTTAGGTTTTAATTCCCAGCCGCTTATAAATGACTTTTTGTCCGTAAAGAAAAATGGCGCTTTTTAATTCTGGCCCTTCGCCAAGCTGGGTCGTCGCTAAGCGGATCGGCATGTAAAGTTCCTTGCCACGCGCTCCCGTTAGCGCGCTTGTCTTTTCAATTGCTTTACTAATTCCCGTTGGTTCAAAGGTTTGCTCGCTCAGTTGCTTTGCAAAGACCTGGGCAACTTTGGTTAACTTTTGTTTTTCAACGCTCGGGTTTTGGTACATCAAAAAATAGTTTTCAAGCGCTAGGTAAGAAGGGCAATTTTGTTTGTAAGTCTCAAGAAATAAGTTGAGCCACTTTTCGCCGTGCTTAGTTTTTAAATTAAGGTGTTTAATTAACTGGGAGTTAGAAGTGTTTTTGATGTACTGTTTAGCAAACCAGTCTAACTTTTGGGCGTCAAATTTACTGGGCGAGCGGGAAAAACGTTTAGGATCAAAATCTTTAATTAATTCTTCCTGGCTCAGCAGTTCCTTTTTACTCGGATGAGACCAACCTAGCAAAGCTAAAAAGTTGAAAATAGCGGCGGGAGGATAGCTTTCCCGGCGGTAGTCTTCGATGTACTGGTGAGTTGATAAATCGCGTTTAGAGAGTTTTTTGCCTTCTAAATTAGTGATGATGGTTAGATGGGCAAACTGGGGAGGTTTTCAACCAAACGCTTCGTAAAGTGCTAGTTGTTTGGGCGTGTTGGTAATGTGTTCTTCGCCCCTGAGCACATGGCTAATTTGCATGTCGTGATCGTCAACTGTCACGGCCAAGTTGTAAGTTGGGAAGCGGTCTTCCTTTTGAATCACAAAGTCACCAATGTCGCTGGCGTTAACGCTAATTTGCCCGCGCACTAAGTCGTTTCACTGGAAAGTTTGCTTCGGTTTTAATGCTAAGCGCACCACGTAATTGCCGTTTTGGTGGCGGCGCTCTTTTTCGGCTGGGCTAAGTTTGAGTCATTTTTGGTCGTAACGGAACGAATAAATGCCACGAGAAATTTGCCAAGCGCGTTGTTTTTCTAACTCTTCAATCGTGTCGTAAGCGTAGTAAGCGTGACCTTTTTGAATTAAAAGCTCAATAACTTCTTGGTAGCGCGCCAGTTTTTCGCTTTGTCGGTAGGGACCAAAATCAGAGTTTTGGTTTTTGAGGCGATTCGTCGGCGACTATGCCCAGTCAGGCCAGGTCAGCAAGTTGGGACTCCTCAGCTTTGGCCACGTTGCGAAGTTGATCAGTGTCTTCAATCCGAACAACAAACTGACCACCGTAATGCTTGGCAAAAAGGTAGGAGAAAAGAGCGGTTCTGGCTCCTCCGATGTGGAGATTGCCAGTTGGCGAAGGCGCGTACCTAGTTCGGACCTTTTTCATAGGTTTATTTTAGCATTTATTAAAGCCCAGCTCTTAGCCGCCATGACTAGTTCTTTACACTATAATGTCTCTACCCATGCTTGACAAAGTAGTTTATGATTCCTTAGTTAAAATTCGCCAAAATTATTTGCACTTAAACCAGCAGTTAAACGACCCAGAAATAGTTAGCGACGTTAAAAAATACCGGCAAATTTCCCAAGAAATCGCCCAAATCACCGACGTTGTGCAAGTTTTTAACCAGTACTTAGCGGTTTTTGAAAATTACCAGCAAGCTAAAGAACTTTTAAATATCACCAAAGACGAGTCGATCGCGGCGCTTTCCAAGCAAGAAATAAACGAAGCTCTAAAAAAACTGACCGAGTTAAGTCAAGAGTTAAAAATTTTACTTTTGCCAAGAGATGAAAACGATGCTCGCGATGTGATTGTCGAAATTCGCGGAGCCGCCGGCGGACAAGAAGCTAACATTTTTGCCGGAGATCTTTTTGAAATTTATAAAAAGTGGGCTGCTCTCCACGGCTTGCAAGTTAAACCGATCGTAATCCAAAAATCAGAAAGCGGCGGTTTTACTTTAGTGGTTTTCAGCGTCAAAGGACCAATGTTTACGCCCAACTCAAATACGAAACAGGTGTGCACCGCGTTCAGCGCATTCCGCTGACCGAGACCCAGGGACGAGTGCACACTTCCACGGCGACAGTTACGGTCATGCCTGAAATTGATGATTCGATCGAAATTAAAATTAGCCCCCAAGATTTAAAAATTGACACTTACCGCGCTTCGGGTGCCGGAGGTCAGCACGTTAATAAAACTGATTCTGCGGTTCGAATTACCCACTTACCGACTAACATAGTCGTCCAGTCCCAAGACGGAAGATCGCAAATCGCCAACCGCGATTTAGCGCTTAGCATTTTGAAATCCAAACTTTACCAACTTGAACTAAGTAAAAAAGAAGAGCAAGAGGGCGCTTACCGTAAATTGGCTGGCACGGGTGCACGTTCGGAAAAAATTCGCACTTACAACTATCCCCAAGACCGGGTGACCGATCACCGGATCAATTTTTCCACCTCTTTAAAAGGGATTTTAAGCGGTAAGATTGATCCGATCGTGGAAGCTTTAATCGCGGCTGATCAGTCGGAAAAAATGCGTCAAGCGGGGCTTTAATGGATCAGAGTCGTTGGTTAGATTTTTTAAACTATAAACGCAGTTACTCTTTGCCAGAGCAAATTAGTCGCCGGGAAAAAAGACTGCTAGCGCGCCAAGTTCCCTTTCAAAAAATTTTAGGTTACGTTGATTTTTCAAACTTACCAATTCGGATTGACCAGTTTGTTTTTATTCCCGTTTTGAAACGCTAGAAGTAATTGATTTAGTCGCCGGACTGCTGAGGTCTGGACAGTCGGTTTGTGACTTAGGGTGTGGCAGTGGTCTAATTGGTTTGACTTTGAAAAAAGTTTCCCGGATTTAAAAATAACGTTAGTTGACAAAGATCCAGTCGCGGTTAAACAAACTCGCATCAATGCTTTAAAAAACAAATTAGCGGTGCACGTAATTCGCTCAGATTGGTTTTCCAATTTAAAACCTCAACGTCAATTTGATTTAATTGTGGCTAATCCGCCTTACATCAAAGACTCTACGCATTTAGATAGCAGCGTAGTTAAACACGAACCAAGTCACGCCTTATTTGGCGGTCCAGACGGTAACGCGGCTTACCGAGCTATTTTAGAAAGTTTTGCTAGTTATTTAAAACCGGGCGGCTACTTAGTTTTTGAAATCGGTCCCGACAACGTCAGTTTTTTGCGCTCGCAAAATTTTAATTTAAAGCGCGATATTAACGGCAAGTGGCGAATTGCTTACCGACGTTTTTAGTTTTGACACTTAGGACAGTAGTAAGTGCCGCGCTGCCCGACTTTGGTTTTAGCGATTTTACTTTGGCAGCGCTGACAAGGTAAATTAACTTTGCCATGGACTTTAAGAAAATTTTGAAACTGTCCGCCCTGGTCATTAAAGGCTAGGAAAGTTTTAATCGAACTGCCGCCCAATTTAATCGCCTGTTTTAAAATTCTTCGGGCGCTGAGCAGAATTTGCGAGGTCTTAGCTAGAGTTAAATTTTTACTAGGTAAAGACGGATTAATTTGCTGGTCTCACAAAACTTCGTTGACGTAAATATTGCCTAGTCCGACCATAACGCTTTGGTCAAGCAAAACAGTTTTGATGGCGATGGCAGTTTTTTGCAGTTTTTGGTAGAGCTCGGCTGGTTTAATTTCAAACGGATCAGGGCCGAGATTACTAATTGGCGGTCGGCTTGCTCAGTCTTTTTGAGTGCGAATTTGGAAAGTTCCAAACTGACGCGAATCGTTATAAATTAGGTGACGGTTTTGATCCAAATGAAAAACCAGGTGGTCTTGCGGACCAAGATTGGGCGAACCTTGCGTTAGCCGGTAGCGGCCTTCGAGTCGGAGATGAGAAAGGATCACGCTTTGCTGATCAAGGTGAAAAACGATGAACTTGCCCCGGTTAGTGATTTGGTTAATGCGTTGACCTTGCACTTTGGCTTTGAACATCTCAGGAGTAACTTCTTTGACAAATTTATTTTTCCGAACCGTTAAATTTTCTATTTTGGCGCCGGAAAGATTTTTTTCTAAATAATTTACAACTGTGATTACTTCGGGAAGTTCGGGCATACTTAGCATTTTAAACGATTGGTTCCAAACGTCAAAGAGCAAGTTTATAATGAAATTATTGTGCTAGATCATTCGTCGCTTTTTCTGGCCTCCACCGACACGGTCGTCGGTCTTGGCGGTCCAATTAGTCAAGCTAACCATCAACTAATCTGTCAACTCAAAAAACGTTCACCGGAAAAACCGCTCGTAGTTATGGTTGGTTCGTACCAGCAAGCTCGTCAATTCCCGGAGTGAAGCGTCCAAGCAGAGAAGTTTGCCCGCAAAATTTGACCTGGTCCCTACACTTTAGTTTTAAGCGATAACTTAGCTCTGCGCATGCCAGCACACTTGCAGCTTTTAAATCTCATCAAAAAGATCGGTCCGGTTTACATGACTTCGGCTAACTTAGCGGGTCAACCGCCGTTAAATTTTGAACAGGCTCGCGCCGCTTTTCCTAGCGTTAGAAAACATTATTACTTTGGAAAAGGCTCGGGTCGGCCTTCAACGGTGATTAGACTGAGCGACAAGAAGGTGCTTCGTGAATAAAAATCAAAAAATTGTCTTAGCTTCTGACCACGCCGGTTACAAACTCAAAAAAGCAGTTCAAGATTACTTTGCTAACCACGGCTACCAGGTGGTTGATCTTGGGCCCGAAAACGACGATAAACCAGTCTCTTACGCTCGTCAAGGGCAAGCCTTGGCCCGTTTTGTCCAAAAAAATCCCGCTTATCTGGGAGTTGGTGTTTGCGGAACTGGCATCGGCATTTCACTCGCTGTTAACCGCTTTGCCGGTATCCGCGGAGCAAGACTTGTTAGCTTGGAAGATGCGGTGCTGGCTAAAAAGCACAATAATGCGAATGTTTTGCTTTTCGGAGGCCGCCAAACTAAACCTAAAAAAGCGATCAAAATGATTTTGGCTTTTGAAAACGAGCATTTTGAAGGCGGTCGTCACCAAAGTCGGATTGCCGATTTAGACCGCGCAAACACCCGACCAAATTCACCTAGTAAACGTAGCAAAAAGTAAGAAAGTTTGGCTAATCCAGTCAGTGAGCCACTACCATAGTATAATTAGCGCACTAACAAAGCAATTTGACGTAGGCCGGCGTGGAATATTACCTAGTGAAAACCCCAATAACCAAGACTTGGTTAATCCAAGCGGTTCTTTTGCCATTTCAATTGAAAATTTAACTAAAAAATTTAAACATTTTACAGCCGTTAAAGAAGTTAGCATCCAAGTTTCTCGCGGAGCTATTCACGGTTTTATTGGTCCTAACGGCGCTGGTAAAACAACCACGATTAAGTGTTTAATTAGTGCGATGATCCCGACCAAGGGACGACTTTTAATTCAAGGTTTGAAAGCCGACCAAGTTGAGGCTAAAAAATTAGTCGGTTACATTCCCGAATCGGCTCGTTTTCCGAAACGAATTTCAACCTTAGATTACCTTTATTCGATGGCTTTAATTAGCGGATTAACTAAAAAAGAGGCCCACAAAATTGCGGAGGACATTTTAAAGACGATCGGTCTTTGGGAATTTCGGCGTCGCGACCCCAACTCTTATTCCTCTGGCATGAAAAAGAAAGTGTTGCTAGCGCAATCGCTTTTAAACAATCCAAGTGTTTTAATTTTGGATGAACCGGCGGCTAACCTTGACCCGACTGCTCGAGCTGAACTTTTTGATGACCTAAGAAAACTGGCTCAGCAAGGTAAAACAATTTTTATTTCTTCCCACGTTTTAGCCGAACTGCAGCAATTAATTAACGAAGTGACCATTCTTAACCAAGGTCAAGTGGTTTACAATTCCAGACTTAGCGACAAGCCTACCAACACTTACTTGGTGGGCAGCGATAACCAAAGCAAACTTTTAACTTTGCTTAAAAAAACACAAAGTGTCGGCTGTCAAACAGCACGACAAGATTTTAGTTAAAGTTAAAAATAGGGCCGAACTGGCTAAAATCAACTACTGGGCTGGCGCGGAAAAGATCGTTGTTTTTTCAATCGCGCCCGAAAGTGCCGACCTTCAGTCAATTTACGATAAGTACGTTCGAAACGAAACGCCATCGCATTTCTCAGCGGTCAATAAAGGAGCTAGATAATGCCAATTTATCGTTTCACGATTCGGCGGATGATGAGAGCTCCCTCGACTTGGATTTACTTAGCCGTTAGTCTGGCGGTTTTCATTTTTGCTTTTGTGATGCTCAACACACTCGTAGTCGAGCAATCGCGCCGGGAAGTTAATCAACTCCAGTACCAAATTTCCGACGCTTCAATTTTGGCGATAAGTTGACGCCAGGTCGTTGTTTTTCTCTTGCCGTCCATCGCGATGATCGGTTTTATTGCCGTCAAAGTTAACCAAATTTTTCGAAATGATATTGACGAAGGCACTTTGTTAATTTTGATTTCTAAACCAATTAGCCGCAACCGAATTTGGTTAGAAAAATGACTAGCCTTTATGAGCGTTTTGTACGTGGCTATTCCGCTCATGATTTTGCTGCCACACCTAGTTTTTTTAATTAATGGTCCGGAAATTTTCTGGCGGTACTTTGTTTGGGCGCTTTACCTAGTTTTGATTAGTCTTCTGATCATTTTGGTTATTTCTTCCATTGCACTTTGCATTTCTTTAGCTGTTGGCGCCGGCGGAACCGTGGCGTTAGTTTTTCTCTTTGTGCTTGCTTTTGCGCTCGGGCCGGTTTTTGATTCTTTTGTCACTTTGCCAGACGGAGCTTACCTGTTAAGTTATTTTGCCCAGGGACATCTCAAGCTCAAAAATAAATTACCCGCTGAGCAAAGCGAGCACTACGAGTGGATGGTTGGGCAAACCAAAGACAAGTTCGAGTGACAAAAAACCGAAGCGCAATTTCAAACTACCTTGGAGGATATTTACCACCTTTACGTTGATGGAGAGCAAGATTACAGCGTTAGTGGGCAATACTACGAACCCGAAGCCGAACAAGCGATTTTCACTCAAATTGCTGAGCATAAAAGAGCCGACCAATACCCCGACCTTAGTTCAGAACAAATTGACCTAATCACCCACGCTTACTACCTAAGCGAAGCGCTTCGCACGAGCAAGGGTCAAGGTTACTTGGCTCTTTTTACTAGCACAGCCACATTTAAAGACGCGGTTCAGACTGACGTTGTTCCGCTTTACACGGTCGGATCTTTAGTTAATGGTCAAATTTTTGGAGGCTTAGACGAAAAACAGCACGCCGCTTACGAAGAGCAAGTTTTCAAAAAAAGAATTTTAAAATATCTTAACGTCTTAGACCATCTATCGTTTTTGTGAAGAAATGTTTTGGAGTTTGCTGATTTTGAATCTTTTGTGAGTGAGACTAGCGTTGCCGTTTCAATGGACAACCCTGCGATTGTAGGCGATCTTTATTTTGATAATGACACTCAAACTTGGCGAATTGATTTGGACAAGTTGGCGTCGGCACCTAAGTTAGTTAACTACTGGGCTGTTTTAGGGTTTTACTCCTTAGTTGCGATCGGACTGTTGGTTTTGAGTTGACAAGTCTTTAAAAAACGCGATTTTGCTTAGTTATCAAAACGCATTTGTTGGCGTAAACTTTGGTAATCGGGGATGTAGTCAGCGACTAGCTTTCAAAACTCATTTTGGTGGTGAGGGTGAAAGTGGTGAGCTAACTCGTGAACGATGACATAATCAATCACCCTCTGGTCAAAGTGGGTTAAACGACTTGAAAACGATATTCTTCGCTTTTGCAAATTGTTGCTGGCTCAAGTAGCGCGTTTATCACTGACTCTAAATTCATAAGGACCGGTGGCCATTTTTTTAATCCAGTGGGACAATCGAGTGAGCAGATGTTTTTCCAAGGAAGTTTTTAAGTATGTCTTAATCGCACTTATGATTTGGGAGTTTGACCCTTGACTAGTTTGGATGTAGACTTTAGAGCCGCTGATTTTGAGAGCGTTTTTTGGATAACCAGTTAAAGAGTCAAAACGGTACATTTGGCCGTGCAAAACAAGTGTTTGCTGGTTTAAATTAACTTTGGTATTTTTTAATTGCTTAGTCTTTGCGCTAACAAACCGGGGTAGTTTTTCACTCACAAATTGGCGCGCTAATTCCAAATCCATCTTTTCAGGAACGCTAACTACGAGCTTTCCGTTAGTTAGTTGGAAATACATGCGACGGTTGTTGGTTCGTTTAATTTCCACGTAGTGCCAAGTTTGGGCGTGGTAAAGCGAAAAACCTTTCATAGTTGCAATTATAAGTTGAGCAGTTAAGTCTTTGGTTGATTTTTAAAAGACCAGTCGTTGAATTCAGGCGGCGGGTCAACCTCAAAAAACATTTTTTTACCGCTGCGCGGATGAAGAAAAATTAATTGGTAAGCGTGGAGTCTTTGACCAAAATTATCGATTAATTTTCCGTACTTAGGATCTCCGACCACGGGGTGGCCAATGTGGGCTAGGTGAACGCGAATTTGGTGAGTTCTTCCCGACTCTAGTTCGCAACGAACCAGCGTTTTATCGGGGTAACTTTGGAGCACGTAGACGTGAGTTAAAGCCGGTTTAGACTTTTCACTTTGGACACGCATTCTCTGGCGGCGGTAAACATCACGCCCGATCGGCAAGTTAATGTGAATGACGCGTTTTTCGATTTTTCCCACGACCCAAGCTAAGTAAATTCGTTTAATTTGGCGCTCTTTTAAAGCCTTAGCTAGCTGGGCGTGAATTTCATCGTTTTTGGCAAAGAGAATTAGTCCCGAAGTATCTTTATCAAGGCGATGGACAGTACCGGGCCGGTCTTGACCGCCCAGGTGAGAAAGTTTTTGGTAACGACCAACTAAAGCGTTGACAAGCGTGCCGCTTAAATTACCCGGCGCCGGATGAACGACTAGACCGCTCGGCTTATTGACAACGATAATGTCATCATCTTCGTACACAACATCAATCGGTAAATCTTCGGCCTTAACTTTGCTTTCTTTAGGTTTAGGCGTGCTAATTTCAATTAGTTGACCTGGTTGGAGCACAAAGTTTGCTTTGCGAACTAAGTTGCCGTTCACACTGACTCTTTGCTGGTCGATCAATTTGCGGATTTGAGTGCGACTAAAGGAGAGGTTTTCGGCTAAGTGTTTGTCAATGCGCTCGTTTTTTTGCGCCGTTAATTTAGTCGCCTTTTCCATAGCGAGATTATAACAATAAGCCGATCGTTCGGCTTAGAGCATAATTCGGTAAGTTCGGGCGAATTTGAAAAGTTTTTTAGCGACAATCCGGAAAGAAATTTCAACCCAAGATTTTTGCGTACTCATTAAAGTTACTATGAATGGATAAGAATCTTTTCAGCCTAAACGGCGAGCTATTTTGGCGTAGTAAGGATGGTGGTCATAAATCACTATGTTAGTTGCGTGCGATAACATCACGCCTTGCCAGACTAAGTATTTGGAGAGTGACTTGCTCACTTCTGTTTCGTCAAAAAGAATTACTTCGGACGAATTCAGCACGGTAATTTGGTAAACCCCTTCTTGACCTTCCTGGTCAAAGTAGGTTTTTTCGAAAATGCGGGCTTTTTCAAGTTCAGTTTTTTCCAGCTTTACACCGAGCATTTCAATCCACGTTTCCCGGTAAGGAAGTTGCTGGTAACTGAGCATTTTTACTTGAGCAGTTGGGCAATCGTATTCTTGACTAATTGGAATAAAGTTGGCGCCGATTCGAACCGAAGCGACAAAGTAGCCTTTACCCTTGACGGGAACTAGGTAGGAGCTGTAGACAAGGCTTTGCAAAATGTTGCGGATGGTAATGCGTGAACAATTAAATTTAATTGCCAAAGCATTTTCAGACGGAATTTTTTCGCCTGGCTTCCACTCACCATAGTTAATTTTGAGGAGAATATATTTTTGGACAAATATTCTCGTGCTCAACTTTTTGTTCATCGAAGATTTGAAAGAATTTTTCTATTTTCGTAGGAACAAATCGCTTTGGCAAGATCCTAGCCGATCCAAGTTGTTCACTTAAAAATGCGATTCGCTCAGCTACTACTCTGATTTTGGATTTCAAACCGTTGATTTTTCACTTGGCCTAACAAGTTAATCACGTGTATAGGTTGGTTAGGTGGTTAAAAACTTGCTATTTATGAACTAAGGAGAACGACTAATCGCTTTTTATTCCAATTTTGACCAAAAAAAAGACCCCTTTGGGGGCCGCTTTTACGTTGCTGATAAGACTTTTAACGGTAACTTAAAATCGTTATGGCTTTATTTTCCACAACTAAAAGTTTATCGCCTTTCTTAGCTCCGTAAATTTTCGCTACGTCAAGCGCTTTTTGCTTGTTAGCTTTGATCGCTTCAAATTGACTAGTGTCGGGCGACATGAAAACCGAGGAAGTAATTCCGAACATCGTAGTTTGCTGGGCATTGTTAGTGACTCCCAAAATGTTGGTGTTAGGTCTAAATTTAGCTACCTCTTGGAGCAGTTGTCCAGTTCGCGAGAGCACGACAGTAAATTTAAAGTCGCCGTTAATCGTTTTGCGCGCCACTGACCGAGCGATTTTAGCTCTTGCTCCACGCGAAATTTTTTCAATCGCTTCCAACTGGACTTGGTAGTAGAGTTTGTTATAAAACTCTTTTTCGGCGCGAGCATTAATCGTTGACATAACTTTAACGGCTTCAATTGGGTATTGACCAGCTGCTGATTCACCCGAAAGCATCGTTGCGTCAGCGCCCAACTCAGTCGCGATGTAAACATCTGTCACTTCGGCTCGGGTTGGATGGGGATTTTTTTCCATTGAGTCTAACATTTGCGTGGCGACCACAACCGGTTTACCAGCTTCGCGGCATTTACGGATCATCATTTTTTGCACGACAGGTACTTCAAAGTAAGGTATCTCAAGCCCTAAATCACCTCGAGCTACCATAATCCCGTCGGCCGCAGCGAGAATTTTATCGAAGTTATTAATTGCGTACTGCGATTCAATTTTGGCGATGATTTTAATTTGGGTCGCTTGTTGCTGTTTTAAAATTTCGCGAATTTGCTGGATGTCGTCGGGAGAATTGACAAAAGATGCGGCGATAAAATCAACTTTTTGCGCGCAACCAAATTTGATGTCTTCCACATCTTTTTCAGTTAAAAAAGGCATCAAAAAAGGTTTGCCGGGTAAATTAATTCGTTTGTTAGGTTTGAGACGGTGGTGATTGATCGCCCGGGTTTTAATAGTTTGCGGTTTGACGCTCGTTACTTCCAGCTGCAATTTGCCATCGTCCACGAGAATTAGGTCGCCAGGTTCTAAGTTTTGACTAATGTCAGCCGAGACGGTAATTTGACCGACCTTAGCTTTGAGTTTTTGGTACGAGGCTGGATCGGTTAAAACCACCACTACTTGGTTGGCGATAATTTTTTGAACGCTGTGCTGAAACTTGCCTACTCTTACTTCCGGCCTTTGGTGTCAAGCATAATTGAAATAGGCAAACCTTTTTCTTTCATCACTGCTCGAGTGTTATTAATTCTTTCCAACTGTTCTTGGTAAGTGCCGTGGGAAAAATTAAGTCTTACGGTGGTCATGCCTGCGTCAAAGAGTTGACTAATAATCTCTTTTTTGTGAGATGAAGGTCCGATCGTAGTTATGATTTTCGTTCGTTTGGTAATTTGCACTTTTACTCCATTTAGGCTTGGTTAAGACGGTTGTACTTTTGGGCTTTGCTGGCGCGGTCTTGCCGAGAGCGACCAAGTGCTTCCATAATTGGCATTGCGCTTGTGCGGCTATTGACAATCCCAACGGCTAGTCCCGACTGGTTTTGGCTGAGCAACTCAATTGCTTTTAGACCCATTCTTGAGGCGTTAATTCTTTCAATTGCGCCCGGAACGCCTCCGCGTTGGATGTGGGAAAAAGACATCGCTCGCGTCGCTCGCCCGCTGATTTTTTCAACTTCGCGCTCAAGTTTGACAAGGTTTTCAAAAATCATTTCGCTCACCACAATGATGACTGATTTTTTGCCTTTAGCGAATTGTTTTTTAGCGAGCAAGCCTATCTCTTTGGCGCTGAGTAAGTTTTCGTTGGTAACGATAATTTCCGCTCCGGTGGCTAATCCCGAGTAGAGAGCTAAATCTCCGCAGCCGTGCCCCATCACTTCCACGATAGCGATGCGACGGTGTGATTCCATCGTGTCGCGCACCCGGTCAATGTTTTCCACGATCGTTTGAAGCGCAGTTGGGTAACCGATCGTAAAGTCAGAGGAGTTAATGTCGTTGTCAATTGTGCCTGGCAAAGCAATTGTTTTAACGCCCATTTCGTGCAGCGCTTGAGCACCGCGGTAAGATCCATCTCCGCCGATTACGACTAGCGCTTCAATGCCGCGTTTACTTAGTTCTTTGAGCGCTTTTTTGCGAACTGCTAAATTAGTAAACTCGGGAAAACGGGCCGAACCAATTAATGTTCCGCCGCGGTTAATGTACGCGTCAACGTCATACTCAGAGGCCAAAGCAAACTGGCCTTGGCAAAGTCCTTTGTAACCTTCAAAAACTAGTCAAGCCTCAATTTTATGCATCCGACTTGCCCTAACCAAAGACCGGATGGCGTTATTCATGCCCGGTGCATCGCCTCCCGAAGTTAAAATTGCAACTTTTTTGACCATTGATTTTCGGCTCTCTTCTGAGCAGCCTTTACCTATAATAATTCTATATGAAAAAGTACGGCCGAGTTTTTATGATTGTAACTGATTCGTTAGGGATCGGCGCCGACCGACGTGCCCATAAATGGGGTGACCAAGGTTCGAACACTTTTCAGTGCGCTGCCAACACCCAAAAACTGGTTTTGCCAAACTGGGTTAGTTTAGGAATTGGTCAATTAGTTAACTTGCCTGGTCAAGCTAAATCTGCGCCTCCCCGGGCTTACGTGGCTAAAGTTGAGGAAATTTCTAACGCCAAAGACACCTTAGCGGGTCATTGGGAAATGATGGGGATTGAAACTAAAAGACCTTTTCCCGTTTTTACTCAGACTGGTTTTCCGCCCGATTTAATCGCCGCTTTAGAATCGGCTTGGCAACGAAAAATTGTTGGCAACAAAGCTGCGTCAGGCACAACGATTATTGATGAGCTCGCTGACCAAGAAATTAACCACCAAAAAGTAATCGTTTACACATCGGCTGATTCGGTTTTACAAATTTGTGGTCACGAAGAGACGATGGGTCTGAAAAAACTTTACCAAATGGCCAAGATTGCTCGACAAATTTGCTCTTCCCGTCCCGAGTGAAATGTGGGACGTATTATTGCTAGGCCTTACGTTGGAGAGCCCGGTCACTACCGCAGAACTGCTAACCGCCACGACTACGCACTTAAACCGCCTAGTCCTACTTTGCTAGACCGCCTACAAAAAGCGGGAGTCAAAGTGATTGGCGTGGGTAAAATTAGCGATATTTTTGACGGACAAGGAATTAGTCAATCTTTCCGGAGTAAGTCCGACGCAGATGGAATGGACATTACCATTCAGCTCACAAAAACGGCAGGGCCTAACAGTTTCATCTTTGTCAATTTAGTTGACTTTGACTCCAAGTACGGTCACCGCCGCGATGCGCTTGGCTACGCCGAAAACTTGAATCTTTTTGACCAAAAACTAGGTCAGTTAATTGCTCATCTTCAAGCCGATGATTTATTAATCATTACTTCAGACCACGGCACCGATCCTTGTTTTCAAGGCAGCGACCACACAAGCGAATTTTTGCCGCTGACTGTTTACGCTCATAACTTTAGTTCCCAACCCAGAGTTTTAGAGCCGTTTGTTAGTTTAGCAAGCGTGGGCAATTTAGTTGCCAAAAATTTTCAAGTTGAACTAAGCTCAATCGGGCAAGACAGGAGTCACGAAATTACCTAGTTCTAGATTTTTAACTAACTGGCTCAGTCAAGCACTAATTAGCTCAGGTTTATCTTTAATCGGATTGTGGTAGGCGCCTGGAACGACAAGCGCCTCTTTTTGAAGTTTCTCTTTGACGTAACTCACAAAGCAAGCTTTTTCAACCACGTAATCCCATTCGCCGATTAGGAAAAAAGCTGGTTTTTTCAGCGACTGACGGTAGTGCTGGTCTAATTCTTTTGCTAGGTAATCTTGGTTAAGCAAGTTGTTTTCAATGATGTGTTGATACGCGCCCGGTGAATGAAAATTTCTTCCATCTCAGGATGAGTGCTGATGTACTTAGCTAACTCTGGCCGCTGCTCAACTGCGGACGAGCCAAAAGTTTTTGATAACTGGCGGTAACTTTGGGAATTAACTACGCCAGGCTGGACGGTTGCTAAGTAGATTAGCGCTTCAACTTTCTCGTGCTGTGCGAGCGCGCTAATGGTCAAGCCGGCTAACGAGTGACCGAGTAA
The DNA here is from genome assembly GCF_004011945.1 of Mycoplasma sp. ATU-Cv-508. NCBI lineage: Bacteria > Bacillati > Mycoplasmatota > Mollicutes > Mycoplasmatales > Mycoplasmataceae > Mycoplasma > Mycoplasma sp. ATU-Cv-508. The sequence continues at coordinate 508,905 of NZ_RYZU01000001.1, forward strand.
AATCACTTTTTTAAAGGGGCAAACAAAGTCCAAAAAAGTTTTTAGGTAAGCTTTAAAAAGCTGAATTGTTAACTGAGTTGATGCGTAAGGTAGGTGGGGACTGCCGGGCAAATCCAAAGCGACTAAGTTAAAATCGCGAGCCAAGTTTTCTAACGGCAGACCAAGGTCGCTGGACGAGTGATAACCGTGAACTAATAAAACCGTTTTTTGAGCTTGGTTATCAAGCACTCGGTAGGAAAAATCAAAGCCTTGGGAATGTGTAACAACTAGTTTCACCTAACTTTACCTCTTTAAAAAAATGGTGCCCATAACTAGACTCGAACTAGCACGGTATTACAACCTGGGGATTTTAAGTCCCCTGCGTCTACCATTTCCGCCATATGGGCTTCGGGAAAAAGCCACTTAATTATAAACAGACTTACTTACGAAGCGCTCAAATAAATGGCCGCTTTTTTTAATGTTAATTTGACCAAGCGTCTCCCAGTCGCTGACCCACTTTTGGTCCCACTTTTTTAGCCCCAAGTAACTTAAGAGTTTACTCATAGCAGTTGGCATCGCGACTTTGAGCATTAAACCGCTCGTATAAATGCCGTGGCAGATAAGACTGATGACTTTGGCAAAACGGTGTGCGTCGCTAATTTGCCAAGGCGCTTGGGCGTCGATGTAAGCGTTTAGTTTTTTGTTTAGAAGGTGGACTTGACTAAGCGCGCGAGCAACGTGGCACGCGGCAAAGTGACTTTCGTACTCAGCGTAAGTATCTTTAATGGTTTGGGTTAACTTTTTCTCGTCGCTAGTTCACTCGCTGTCCTTGGTCAGTTCAATTTTTCCGCCGCATTTTTTAAGCGCCAAAGCCAAAGTGCGACTGACTAAATTACCAAAAGCGTTAACCAGTTCGCTGTTATAAACTTCGACCAAGTGACCTTCATCAAAGACATGGTCATTTTCTACGTCAAACTTGGTTGTCAAGTAGTACTTAACCACTTCGGGGCTGAATTTTTCTAAAAGCTTGTAGGGCGAAACCACGTTGCCTTTTGACTTGGACATTTTGCCCGTTTTGGTGGTAATTCAACCGTGGGCTAAAATTTGCGTGGGTAAAGTTAGGTCGAGACACTTAAGCAAAATTGGTCAGTAAATGGCGTGAAAACGACTAATTTCTTTGCCTATCACGTGGATAATTTTTCCCTCTGAACGCCAGAATTTTGGGAAGTTAGTGGCGCTTTTATCAAGATAACCTAGACTAGTCAAATAACCTAAAAGAGCATCGACTCAAACGTAAATTGTTTCCGAGCTTTTTGGAGCGGTTGGCACTCCCCAACTTAAATTTTGCCGAGTGATTGATAAATCGTGCAAACCGGGCTGGACGAAGTTGTTGTTCAACTCGCGGTAAACCTTAGGCGGAAAAATTAGTCTTTGCTGTTCCGGGAAAGTTTTTTCCCACCAGTTTTGGTAATGGCTCACTTTCAAAAAGTGACTAGGCTCTTGTAGTTCAACTAACTCGTGACCCGACTGCGGATGGTAGTATTTGCCGTCTTTAGCTTTGGCCTGGCTAGGCAAAAAGTATTCTTCGTCAGCGACCGAATAAAGACCGCGGTAACTGGCGGGGTAAACGTTTTTTTGGGCGATGAGTTTGGCAAAAACCTTTTGGACTTTAGTTACGTGCTCAACGTTAGTTGTGCGGACAAAAAAGTCGTAATCAATCGCCAAATCCTGCCAAAGTGTTTTAAAATTCTGACTCATTTTGTCTACGTAAGTTTGGGGACTAACTTGGTTTTGCTCGGCGCTTTGGGCGATTTTTTGGCCGTGTTCGTCAGCGCCAGTCACAAAAAAAGTCTCGTAGCCCCGATCCTTAAAATAATTACGAATGACCCAGGCCAAACTCGCGCTGTAAGCGTGACCAATGTGAAGTTCACCCGAGGGGTAAAAAAGTGGAGTGCTAACGTAAAGAGTTGGTTTTTTAGCCACGGTTATCTTTCTGATTGGCTGGGATCGGAGTGTAAAGCGCGACTACTTCCCGCCGGTAAGAGTTGTCGTTTAGATCGTCGTTATGGAGGTAAAGATTAGGTAAAAAGTGAGTTCCTCAGTTTGCTTGGTAGCGTCCTTCCACGAGTACTAAGTTAGATTTTTGGAAAGTGCGCGGATGAATGAACTGAACTCTTTTAACTTCAAAACCGTTTTGGCGCATTAAATGGCAAACGTCAACAAAACGCTCGGTGGCAATCACGAGCGCCAAGTAAGCGTTTTTTTTCAGCAACGCACTGGCACCGCGGATAATTTCTTCCAAAGTAATTTTGACTTCGTGAGTGGCAATCAGTTTGCTGGGCGAAGTTTTACCCAAATTGGTTGTGCCTTTTTTGTAAAAGGGTGGGTTGACCACGACTGAGTCGTAGAGCTGTTCTGGGTCGGCTCTGTAAGTTTGGAAGTAATCGTTAAAGTCGCCTTCAATTAAAGTGATTTGGGACTGCTTTTGGTTGAGCTCAACGTTTTGCCGGGCAATTTCGATCGCCTCGGGCTGAATTTCTATAGCGTCAACGTGAATTTTGGCACTGCGTGAAACTAGAAATATCGCTAGCGCGGCGTTATTAGTGCCGATTTCCAAAACTTTTTTAGTGCTGGCGCTCAGCGTGGCAAAGTTACCGAGCAAAATCGTGTCAACCGAGTAATTAAACATTTGTTTGTCTTGGTAAACAAAGAGCGATTGGTCGTAGCCGAGCGAGTTTTTAACGATCTTTTTCATGGACAAACCAATCATAGACTAGATAGTTTCTATTTGGTACTTTTCCCGGATGTGACGCGCTTCGCTGGAAATGACTCCGCCTTGGACTTCGGCAATGTGACCTTTACCAAGCAATGCCATGGCTAGTCGGGGTAAGTTAAAACGAATTTCCAAAACTTTGTAACTTTGGCGAACAAGACTTTCGTAAAAAGGGTTAGTTAAAAACTGCTCTTGCCCAGATAGAGTTAACTGGTCTTTTAATTGCTGACCGTTACTAGTCAAAGCGATCGTGGCCACTTTAATGGTTAGTGCATTAACTCTGTCACGCAAAATGATTTCGTAGTGGTTGCGTAAATCGTATAAATTGGGCGGTACATTTTGGTGAATGTGGCCGGAGAACATTCTTAAACCTGAGGCTTCCAATATGTAAGCGTCGCTTTCTAGCACAAACTCAATTTCGCGGTTATCAAAAGACTCATTAGGCAGTTCGTTTTCCATCATTTGACTAGTGACAAAATTAGCGCTCGGCGGGTAAATGTTTTTGATTTGCCAACGTTTTCAAACTTCTTTGGCCAGTTCAAAAATGATTTGGTAAATTTGCTGGGCCTGAGCGCGCGCTAGTTTTACTTCGTCTTCATCAGCGCCAATTTTTGTTTGAAAAATAATCTCGTGCCGAGTGATGGTGTCGCTCGGAGTTTCGGGTACATCGCGCCAAATGCTCTGCGATTCGGTTCAAAGTCCTTCGCCCACTCCCAGGTCAAGTCTTTCGATCATGGCTCTAATTCAGTTTGTCGGGGTGAGCAATAAAGTGCAGACGCGGTACTCGTCAATCGCGTCAAACGAAATAGGTCGGGTTAGACTTGGTAGTCGCACTTCTAAAAGCGAGTCTTGCTCTAAGAAAGGAGGCGCACTCACGTAGGTGAAGCGGTAAATTTTTTTGATTTGCCAAATAACTTGCTCACGCAACCAGGCCAAGGCGGCAATTGTGTTTTTGAGACTAATTTCTGGGGTGTAAGTTGTGTTGAATTTCATAGTTATTTTTTTTGACCAAGCACCTTTTGGATAGTTTCACTTTTTAAGTTTTTGAGCAGGTAACTTCCGACTACGATTTGATTAAGACCGGTTTTAACTAGTCTTGGACCAATCTGGTCATTAACTCCTCCGTCCACTTGAATTTTGCACTTGTGTCCGCTGGCTTGGATTAGTTTTTGAACTTGGGCGATTTTTTCGTAAGTCTCAGGAATAAACGATTGTCCGCCTTGACCAGCTTGGACCGACATAATCACCACGTGGTTTAAATATCCTAGGTAAGGTCTTAAAGACACAACAGGAGTGCGAGGGTTAATCGCTATGCCCAGTCGAATGTGCTTGTTTTTGACTAAAATCTTGACGGCTTTTCGGGCTGACACAGCTTCGATGTGAAAACTAATTTGGTCAGCGTAGGGAGCGATTTTTTGAATTTGTCGCTCAGGACGCCGGGTCATTAAGTGCACGTCCACAAAGTGTTTAGGACTAGCATTAACAAGTCTACTAAGCTCGTCAACGGGCAAAGTTTTTTGGGCTACGAACTTACCATCCATCACGTCGTAGTGGATCGCTTTGACTCCTAGTTTGAGCGCTCGTTTGATCGTCCAAAGACGATCGGGCGCATCAAGAATTGAAAGGTGTAAGTTAGTTTTGGAAGGCATTTTTTAAATTTGGTTCAGTAATTTAAGGTAGTTTTCGTACCTTGACAAACTAATTATTCCATTTTTAACAGCCTTTTTAACGGCGCAGTCTTGTTCGTGTTGGTGAAGGCAACTACGACCGAACGAGCATTTAGAACTAAGAGCATGAAAATCGTGGTAAGCGTGGGCAAGTTGAGTTTTTGACAGACCAAGTTCAATCGTTTCAAAACCAGGCGTGTCAACTAGTTTGCCGCCTAAGAAATCAACCATCTCGATTACGCGCGTCGTTTGCTTGCCGCGTCGCGTGCGAGTGGAAATTTCGCCCGTCGGTAACTCCAGTTTGGCAAGTTTATTAATTAGTGTTGATTTGCCTACTCCGCTTCGCCCAATCGCTACATTGATTTGCCCAGCAAACTTAGCTCGGAGCGGCAAAATGGTTTTGAGGTCAAGAGTGTTAACCGGAAAAACTTGGTAACCCTCCCGAGCGTAAAAAAGTCACGGACTTGGATCGGCTAAATCTGTTTTGGTAAAAACTAGCACCGGGTTAATGCCCTTTGCTTCCACAATTGCTAAGTTTTTATCAAGCCAGAAAGTTGAAAAGACCGGGTCAAAAACCGATGTTACTAACAAAACTTGGTCCACGTTAGCCACCTCGGGCCGGGTCAGTTGGTTTTTGCGAGGGTAAATTTGGGTGATTAGTTGCTCGGGCTTAAACTCAACGTAATCACCAACTCAAGGACTTTGCTGCTCGTGGCGGAGTTTACCCGATCCGCGCACTCGGTAAATTTGACCTGACTCGGTCTCAAGGTCATAAAATCCAGCGATTACTTTTCGAACTAGTCCGCGCATCAAGCCCCTATTTAACCACGATTAAGACGATCACAATCGCTATGAGAAGGGCGATGACCGTCAGTCCGACCACTAGTCAAAAAGCCGAGGAATTAATTTTTTCAATCCACGTTTTGCGCAACTTATCGCCTAGTTGATAAACTGGTTCATAAAGTCTTTTATCGCTCAGGCAAGTGTCAAGATCTTCGTAAAGATTGTAAGCGGTTGAATAACGATGGTGCGGTTTTTTAGCGGTTGCTCGAATGACGATGTTAGCCACGGCCTGGGGAATGTTTTTTAAAAATTTTGTTGACGTGAGGAACAGTTGAAGTTTGGTGTTTGCGAGCGGTGTCAATCCCCGTCTTTTCTTTAAATGGTACGTCTCCAATCAGCATTTCGTAGAGCAAAATGCCTAGGGCGTAAATGTCGGTTTGGGCGTTGGCTTCTTCTTTTTCAAGCAGTTCTGGTGCTAAGTATTGAACCGAACCGATGATGTTGTCAGTTTGGGTAACCCGGTCAGTTTCATCGTGAAGAGCAATGCCAAGGTCGATGATTTTAACTTGCCCGTGGTCGGTAATCATGATGTTAGAAGCTTTGATATCGCGGTGAATAATTCCAAACTTGGTGCATTTCGTGAAGTCCGAGCGCAATTTGCTTGGCAAATTCCACCGCTTCATCAACCGTTAAATTACCGCGCCTTCCAATGTACTCTTTTAAAATGCTTCCGTCAATGTATTCCATCGCGATGTACTGCACTTGGTCGTTTCAGGCGTAATCAAAAGCGGCCACGACGTAAGGCGAACGAATCGCTTTAATCGCTTGAATTTCAGAGCGAAAACGCCGTTGGTTGCGGTGAGAATCTTTGTTATCTGGTCGAAGCAGTTTAATCGCTACGATCCGACCGGTGGTTTTTTCAATCGCGCGGTAAATTTTAGCCATTCCGCCTTGACCCACTTCGCCACTAAAAACGTATTTTTTCTTTAAAGCTTCTAACATTGATTTTCCTCGTTTAAACAAACAATGATACCGGTTAAGTTATCAGAAGATTTGCCCATGATCGCTTTTTTGACCATTTCGTTTAGTTTCTCATCCAGCGAAGATTTTTTAGCCAAAATCATTTCAAACTTAGGTTTGGGTAAGTAGTCGTGAATGCCGTCGGTCGTCAAGATAACGTAGGTGGCTTTTTTTGCTGAGCGGAATGTGGAACCATTCGACGTGAGTTTTTTTTGTTGGTCCAAGCGCGTTAGTGAGCGCCATCGCTCCCAAAGTCATCGCGGCTTGTTCCTCGGTGTATTTGTAATGCTCAATGTAATAATTCCGGATGTTGTGGTCCTTGGTAATTTGACTCAGCAGACCGTCGTAAAGGTAAACGCGCGAATCACCTACGTTGTAAACAAATAGCTCTTGCCCGATTTTGATTGCTCCTGCGACAGTCGTTCCCATGTCAAAAAGTTTTGCGTCGCGCTTAGCAAACTTAATCATCGCTTTGCGAGCTTTGTTAATCGCTTCTTCAAACCATTTAACTAGCGAATCGGCGTTAACTTTGCGCGGGAAGTTGTAAGTAAATTCTTTGTCAAACACATCAATCGTAATGGCAGCCGCCGTTTCTCCGCCTTCGTGCCCGCCCATACCGTCGCAAATGATTGCGAAAGTAACGCTATGGTTTTGAAAAACGGCCCCTCGGTCTTGGTTTTGGCGTCTTACTACGCCGATATCAGTTTTTAATCGCTCACTTTGGCATTACTTGGCCTGCACTATCTTTTTAATTTTAGCGACAACTTTGTCTAAATCGTCGTTAACGATCACATGTTCAAAAAGTTTGCTATCGGCAATTTCCTTGTTGTAGCGAACAAGTCGTTCTTTGAGTTGCACTTCGCTTTCAGTTGCTCGTTCGCGAATTCTTCTCTCTAACTCAGCCACCGAAGGCGGCATGATGAAAATCGTCACTAATCGGTAATTGTGAGTTTGGCTGTTAATAATTTGTTTAGCGCCTTCCACGTCAATTTCCAAAAAGGGCACGTAACCCAGTTTACTAATCCGCTCAAGTTCACTTTTCAATGTCCCGTATTTATGAAAAAAGTGCTGATTTCATTCAAAAAACTCGTTTTTTTTGACTTTTTCGTTAAATTCCTTTTCGCTTAAAAAGTAGTAATGGCGTCCCTGGTTTCGCCTAAACGAGGAGGTCGAGTCGTGGCCGAGCAAGAAAACATCAGTTTTAAATCTGGGTCAGCAAAAAGTTTGGCTTCAATCGTCGCCTTGCCAACTCCGGAAGGACCAGCAAAGATAATTAATTTCCTGTCCATATCACCACATTATATATTTTGTAATTGTTAGGTCGCTAATTCAAGTTTTTAAGCGCTAAAGGTTGTAAGTCAAAAAAAGCAAACTAGTTTTTTGGTAGCGCTTAACTTTTCATTTCACCAGTTGCTTAGGAACGTTTACCAGGTCAAGCTCGTTAGTTTGGACTACGATCAGACCTTGGGAGTTAAGCAAGTTGTTTTTGATAATCGCTTTTAAAATTTCGTTTAGAAGGTCAACTTTTTGATAGGGCGGATCTAAAAAAATCAGGTCAAAGCGTACTCCCGAAACAAGACTTACGTAGTTTAGAGCGTCGCGAAGGTAAAAGTCAAAGTTTCGGACTCCAATTTTTTCCGCGTTTTCTTGGAGCACTTGAAAGGCGCGCGCATCTTTTTCAAGCGCAATCGCTTTGCTAGCTCCGCGCGAGAGCGCTTCGATCGCCAGCGAACCCGAGCCGGCAAAAGCGTCTAACACAACGCTGCCTGGCAACCACTCGCTTATGATGGAAAAAAGTGCCTCTTTGACCGCGTCGCGCATCGGCCGAGTCGTTTTCTGATCGGGCAAGCGCAACCGCTGACCGCGGTATTTGCCGGCGATGACTCTCAGCATAAACCCATCATAACACCGTGATAGAATAGGTGTGTGAAAATCATCCTTCTACCTAACAAAAAACTGCGATCGGTTTCAGCCAAAGTTAAATTGCCGCTCAGCGAAGCCGACCAAAAGTTGGCTGAGCAAATGATTCACTACGTTGATAGTTCGCAAAAAAAAGATAGTTCACTTCGCGAAGGCATCGGGATTGCGGCTGTTCAAATGGGTCATTTGAAAAGAATGTTTTACGTCAATGTGCCGCCCGGCGAATTTCACCGCGGACTGCGGGAGTTTTTAATTAACCCCGAAATAACCGCCTACTCGCCCAGTTACGCCGCGCTTGAACAAGGTGAGGGATGTTTATCAGTTGACCCTGAGCGCGATGACCAGGCCGGGTTAGTTCACCGCCGTTTTAAAGTCGTAATTCAAGGCTACTCCTATTTAAATCAAAAAAAAGTCACTCACCATTTAACCGGCGTTTTGGCAATTGTGGTTCAACACGAAATGGATCATTTGGATGGCAAACTTTACTTAGATCGGATCGACTACCGCAAGCGTTTTAAGCCCCGGGAAAACGAAGTTATCTTTTAGTTGGTTAGCCCAAATTGGCCCGTCGGTCAAAAAAAGGATTTTGCTATAATAACCACAAGTAAAACGTTAAACACTTGAGCGGACTAATTAATTCTGGTCCAGCGACAGGAGAGGCAAGATGTATTCAACCAAGTTTTTTGCTTTGGGCGGTATGCAAGAAATCGGCAAGGCAATGTTAGTCGTGGAGTACCGCGATGAGATCGCAATTATGGACGCCGGCATTCGTTTCACTAACAGCATGGAAACGGGTGTTTCGGGCATTATCCCGATTACACTTATCTCAAAGAGAACGCTTCTAAAATTGTCGGTCTTTTCATTACCCACGGACACGAAGACCACATTGGCGGCGTGCCCTACTTACTTCAGCAAGTTGACCTAAAAAGAATTTACGGCTCAGGCGTGGCAATTGCTTTTATGCGTAAGCGGCTTGATAACATGAAAATTAAAACTAAGGTCGAATTCATTGAGTACGAGCGCGACTCCGTTTACCGTTTTAAACACATGGAAGTTGATGTTTGGACGGCGCAACACTCGATTCCCGAGGCTTACGGCGTGCGGGTAAAAACGCCCGACGGAGCCATAATGGACACGGGCGACTTTCGCTTTGACTACTCTCCGATCGGTAACTTAACCGATTTTACTAAGTTGCGGCAAATGGGTGACGAAGGTCTTGATATTTTGATTTCTGATTCTACCAACTCAATGCTGCCCGAGCATTCTCCAACCGAGCAAAACATTATGCGGGACTTGGAGCGTAACATTGCAAGCGCCCGCGGCAAAGTGATTTTCACCACTTTTGCCTCCAACATGAACAGGGTCAAAGTTGGCATTGACTTAGCCGTTAAACACAAGCGAAAAGTTTGCGTTTTTGGTAGATCGATGATTAACGGGATGGAAATTGCTAAACGTTTTAAATTCATTGACGTTCCCGAGGAAGTTTTCGTGGACAAAAAAGAAATTGACAAAATCCCTGACGAAAAACTGTTCATTTTGTCAACCGGTTCGCAAGGTGAAGAAATGGCTGCGCTTTGGCAAATGGCTTCCGGACGCCACCAGTATGTCAAACTCAAAAATAAAGACGTGGTAATTTTTTCCTCTTCACCCATTCCTGGCAACCGGGTTAAGGTTGAGCTTTTAATTAATCAACTTTACAAAGTCGGCGCCGAAGCGCGTGAAAACCGTGTGGATGGACTTTTGCACATTTCGGGCCACGCCTATAAAGACGAACACAAAACTATTTTTAACGTCACAAGACCAAAGTATTTCATCCCTTACCACGGGTTTTACCGTCAATCGGCCGTCCATGGTCAAACTGCTTACGAGTGCGGCGTTCCGCGCGAAAACATTTTTTTAATTGAAAACGGCCAAGTGGTTGAACTGAAAAAGGGTGTGGTTCGTCTCACAAAACTGCGAATTCCCCACGGCCCCATTTACATCGATTCAACCATTGCTAAAGCTGAAACTTTGGAAATTATTGATGTGCGTGAAAAGTTGGCCCAAAACGGCTTTGTCAACATTATTGCCATGGTTGACCGCGCTAAACGAGAAATCATTGGTAAAACAAGAGTTATTTCCCGCGGAGCTCTTTACGTGCAAGAGTCGCGCGAAGAAATTACCACGATCCAACGTTTAGCCCATGGCGCAATTCTTTACACGATTAAAAACAACCCGAATTGAACCCGCAAAAACGTGGTGGATTTAGTTGTTTCAAGAATTGGTCCCTTTTTCTACAAACATAAACGCCGGAATCCGATGGTGGTCGTTTCGCTTTTAGAAAAAAAAGTCAGCGATCCAAGTCGCCAACAAAAAGCGACTTCCAACCAAACTGCTCACCATCAAAAAGATCACCGACGGCACAACAACTACCGCCGACCGCACGTTAAAAGAGCAGTTAATCCAGGATCTGGTTAGCCAAACGTCGAGCCGAGTTACCGACAATTAAAGTTAGGCCACCTGAGTTGGCAAAAACTCCCGATACGCCGGGTAGTTTTTTTAATTTTTTCGGTTTGTACCAAACGTCTTTCTTTCACAAAAATTTTCACCTTGGTGTGGGTGAACTCAGCACCGACTAGATTTTCTAGTCCGCCCAATAATCTTCTTAACTCATCCACGTCTACGCTGATTTTTTCGCTAGTGGAAAGTTTTTGGTTGACTGGTTGATGACGACCACGCCAATAGACCACGGCCGGAAAAATGCCGAGCGTAATAATTGAGAGAAAAATAAAAATAACTTTGTCTTTGGTACTCATGGATGTTTTTCTTAATTATAAAACTGTTTTAAGTTTGGTAAGAAAAACCGCTTACCTTCTAGGGTAAGCGGCTGGACAAGCAAGACTTATTTTTTGGGTTGTCCGTCTTTGGTATCATCGGTTTTTGGTTTTTCAGGCTCATCCACTTCAATCGGGTCAGTGTCTTTTTTCTTACTTGCGCTAGCAGCTTGGGCAAAGGCTTGAGCCATCTGATTGATTTCGTCGAGTTTTTTCTTGAGTTTATCAATTTCGTTTTTTCTCAAGCATTTCTTTAAGTTCTTTAATTTCAGCGGTAGTTTTTTCTTTTTGTTTAGCGTCAATTTTGTCGCCGCTTTCTTTGAGCCCTTTTTCCAACTGGTTGATGAGCGATTCGGCTGAGACGCGCGTTTCAATTTCTTCTTTGCGTTTAGCGTCAGCTTCGCGGTTTTCTTCCGCTTCTTTTACCATTTTGTTAATTTCTTCTTCGCTGAGAGAAGTGTTGTTTTCAATCGTAATTGACTGCTCTTTGTTAGTTTTTTTGTCTTTGGCAGTTACTTTTAAAATTCCGTTAGCGTCAATGGAAAAAGCGACTTCAATTTGCGGCATTCCCTTAGGAGCCGGTTCAATTCCGGCTAAGTTGAATTGACCAAGCGATTTATTATCTATCGCCATCGATCTTTCTCCTTGCACAACGTGGATCGTTACTTCGGGTTGGTTGTCAGCCGCGGTTGAAAAGATTTGACTTTTGGACACAGGGATGGTTGTGTTACGGGTGATTAAAGGCGTTGCCACACCGCCCATCGTTTCAATTCCCAAAGTCAGCGGCGTAACATCTAAAAGCAAAATATCGTCAATTTCACCAGCTAAAACTCCGCCTTGGACAGCTGCGCCCAGCGCAACTACTTCATCGGGGTTAATCGAGATGTTTGGCTTTTTGCCCGTTACTTTCGCCACCATCGCCTGAACGGCTGGGATGCGAGTTGACCCTCCCACGAGCAGAACCTCGTCTAGGTCGCTCGCTTTTAACTTAGCTTCTTGAGCGCGTCTTCAATCGGTTGACGAGTTTTTTCAACTAGATGCTCAGTTAATTTTTCAAATTTTGAACGAGTTAGTTCAGCCTCAACGTTAAGAGGTCCTTCATCTAGCATGGCTAGGAAAGGTAAAGTAATCGTGGTGCTGGACTGACCTGAGAGTTCAATTTTAGCTTTTCAGCTGCGTCTTTAAGACGTTGCATCGCCATTTTGTCTTGCGACGGATCGTGTTTGTGCTCTTTTTTAATTTTTTCAACTAGCCATTTAACGATTTCGTTATCCCAGTCATCTCCTCCGAGACGGTTATCTCCGGAAGTGGAAAGAACTTCGAAAGTTCCGTCGGCCAAATCTAGAACCGACACGTCAAAAGTTCCTCCACCTAAGTCATAAACAAGCAACTTTTGCTCCTTGTTTTTTCTTTCCAAACCGTAAGCAAGCGCCGCTGCGGTTGGTTCGTTAATAATTCGTTCCACTTTGAGACCGGCAATTTTTCCGGCGTTTTTAGTCGCCTCACGTTCGGCGTTGTTAAAGTGGGCGGGAACGGTGATAACAGCCTTTTCCACTTTAGAGCCGAGTTTTTTTTCGGCGTAATCTTTCAAATAACCAAGAATCATCGCCGAAATTTCTTCGGGCTTATATTCGCGGTTATTGGCCTTAATGGTTTGTTCAGTTCCCATTAAACGTTTGACAGAAGCGACCGTGTTAGGGTTAGTTTCAATTTGACGTTTAGCCACTTCGCCAACGATGATTTCTCCGTTTTTAAAAGAGACTACCGAGGGCGTTGTGCGTTTGCCGTTTGGGTTTTCAATTACGCGTGGTTCTTTTGCATCAACAATCGCTACAACCGAGTTAGTCGTACCAAGGTCAATGCCAATAATTCTTTCTTTTGCCATACTTCTTTCGTCCTTCCATTAATACTCTTAGTTAATGTTTTCAACGCTTAGTATAACACACTTTTTAGCACTCTCATACAAATAGTGCTAATTTTTTTAAAATTGACTTTTTAAGTCAAACGCGAGCGATCTTTTGACTTAACGTTTGGTGAGACAAACCCAGTTAAGGTCTAAAATTAAAACGTGAAAAATTTTGCTTCCCATCGGATCAGTTTTAAAAAAATTAGCCCAGTTAAAACTAACTAAGCACCAACGCGCTGGGAAGTTATTTTTAATTGAAGGTCCGCACTTAGTTGACGAGGCTCGCCAAGCTGGTTTGCTTGTTCAGGCTTACAGCGTTGACGGGCGTCCGGGGACGACTTTTGGCGAGTTTAAAAACGCTCCAAAGACTAAGCACGACTAAAACCGCAGCGCCAGTCGTGGGTCTTTGCGTTAAACCAACCGAGCGACCTCTTGGCCAGCGCGTGTTAGTTTTACACCAGCTCCAAGATCCAGGCAACGTCGGAACGCTAATTCGCAGCGCCTTGGCCTTTGGCTTTGATTCGGTCATCGTGATCGGTTTAAGCGTGTTTAATCCTAAGGTGCTCCGAGCTAGCCAAGGAGCCATCTTTCACATTAATGTAGTTGAAAAAAAGACTTGGCCAACTGGTCTTTGCGCTTCACACACTTGCTGAGCCGCCGTTAGTCAAGGACAAGGTGCTCGAGATATTTATCAAGTTAAACCGCGATCTCCCTGAGCGCTCATCTTGGGTAACGAGGGCAGCGGCCTACCGACTCAAATTACTAATTTAGCCCAAGGCAAAATTTGGGTACCAGTCAATTTTGAATCACTCAACGTAGCTAGTGCCGGAGCGATTATTATGAGTCATTTTAATCGGGGTGGATTTGGTGAAAAGGGTTAAGCTCGTGCCGAGCGCTGTATTTTTTAGTTCTAACCCGGCGTAAATTTTCCACAAACTTACCGTCTTGGTCGGCTAAGAATAGTTCCAAAAATTCTGCTACACCGCCCTCTTTGTGACTTTTGCTCGTAATTCAAGTCGCAAAACTTTTAATGTCGTCCGAAGCGTTAGCCATTGCGACCGAAATTTCAGTCGTTAAAAACATCGGAATGTCGTTGTAACCGTCTCCGATCGAAATCGTTTGGTAAACGGGCACTTTGTAATATCGTGAGATGAGCGACACGGCTTTGGATTTAGTGGCACCTAATCTTGTCATGTCAATCACCGGCGTTAGTCCGTCGCCTTTTGACCAAGATGAGAATTCAACCAGGTCGCCAAAACGGCGTTTTAAATAGTCAAGCAGTTTTCGAATGTCAACGTTTTGGTTAGTGTCAACAATCACACCCGTTGGCTTGAGCGGCAGTTTGTGAAAATCTAAACCAACGTGAAACTTGGGTGCACTTGAAAAACCAAACACGTTTTCTAAGTGAGGATCACGCTTTTGCAGTTGAACTCAGCCTGGCCCTTCAAAAGCAACGTTGCGGGTCGCTTTTTGCAACTCTTCGTCACCGAGTATGTACATCACATCGTTAAGGTTTAAGTTGGTGATGTAAGGTTGGAAGTTGTAATCTGAAGGGTTGTGAATGTGAGCGCCGTTGTAGTTAGAAACCACGGTGTCGAGCTTAAGTTTTCTGTAAATTTCGGCCGTTGAACGCCAAGGACGCCCCGTGGTTATGCAAACGATGTGACCGCGCTTAATCATTTGTTCAACCGCTTTAACGTCGGATGGGTTAAGATGACCAGTCGTGGAATCTTGTAAAAAAGTACCGTCTAAGTCAATGAAAATTAGCCAGCGCTTTTCGGTGTTAGTCGCTTGACTGACCTTAGTGGGTTTATTCTTCATTCTTTCCCCATTTTAGCACAAGCCAATCTAGGCGAGTTGGGAGCGGCTAACTTAGGAAAAATTGGGTTTAAAATTACATAAAAGTGAGTATAATTGCGGAGAACATTGACGAGTGATTAACGGCTAGTCGGTTAACTCTTGGTTTTGACGACACAGAAAAAGGAACAGCGGAAAATGTTTGCAGTTATTCAAACCGGAACTCAGCAAATTTTGGTTAAAGTTGACCAAACGATTTTTATCGAGAAAATTCCGGGTCAGCCGGGCGACAAAGTCACCTTTGACCAAGTTTTAGCTTTGCCAGAGCAAGTAAAACCGGACGAGTTAAAAAACATCAAGGTCCAAGGCGTGATTGAAAAACAGTCTAAACAGTCCAAAATCATAGTCTACCGTCACAACGCCAAGTCAACCACAAGCGCAAACTCGGCCACCGTCAACCTTACACGCGTGTCAAAATTACCGCGATTGAAGGTCTTAAATCGCCTAAGGAGTCAACTGATGTCAAAAGTTAAAGCGGGCGGAAGTTCCAAAAATAACCGGGAGTCGCACAGTAAAAGACTGGGCGCAAAACTTTCTGATGGTCAGTTTGCTCACGCCGGCGCGATTATTTACCGCCAGCGCGGCACTAAAATTCACCCTGGACTGAACGTGGGCCGAGGAGCGACGACACACTTTTTGCCAAAACTAACGGCGTGGTTAAGTTTGAAGTTCGTCGCAACCGCAAGTGAGCCGTGTTATTCCGAGCGAAACCAATTAATTTATAATTAGTTTTAAATTGTGCTTTAGTTAGTGAACTAGCGCTGTTAAACTAGGTCACTAGTAGGAAACTATGTTGGGATGAGATCTAGTTGCCACGTTAATTTTAATGCTGATCGGTTATTTGATCGGTTCGGTTAACTTTGCGATTATTTTCGCGCGTCTTTTTAAAAGGGAAGACATTCGCAAAAAAGGGTCGGGCAACGCCGGGGCGACTAATATCCGGCGTAATTACGGTCTTAGCGCCGGGCGTCTAACGGGCGTTTTTGACGTTTTTAAAATTTTGTTAGCGCTTTCAATCGCCTGGATTTTAAAAGTCCGGGCACCTTTTTTTGCCGGTGCTTTTGTGCCAGTTGTCGGGATCGCCACCATTTTAGGCCACGTTTTTTCCGGTTTACTTCCGCTTTAAAGGCGGCAAGGGCGTGGCTTGTCTTTTCGGTTTCTTGTCTTTTTACCAGTGGTGACTGGCGCCGTTTGGTTTACTCATTTTTGTTTTGATCATTAAAAAAACCCGCGTTGTTTCGCTTGGTTCAATTATTGCACCTGGAATTTGAATCTTAATCGGCTCAATTTGTTATTTTGCCTTTGACTGAGCTAATTTTAAAGTTGTCTGGGACATGCCCATCGCTCACCTTTCACTTTGGTGACAAAACGCGCTTTGTTTTTTAGCGGCTCATTTACTAGTGGTAGCGATGCATTACCAAAACATTCAGCGGATTATCCGCGGACAAGAAAGAAAGTTACCGCGCGTAAAAAAGTCTAGACAAATATTTCGTCCATTTGCGGGCTTGGATGTTTTGGAGTTTGTACCAAGCAAACCCCAGTCCGACAAAAGACAAAATTGTCACTAAGGCCAACGTAATCGAGATGAGTAGCGAGTAAGCGACTGGCAACTTTAAGTTGAAAACATTGAAAAAGTTAAGGAAAGCATAAACGGCCACGTTGCCTTGGGTTGCCGCGTAAAGTCCGATCGTAAAGGCCATGTAAAAAAGCGGTATTACCATCGTTACGGTTAGACTTTTACGCCACTCAAGTTTTAAGTTTGGGGTTGCTCCCGGAGTGACAGCGAACCACCAAATTCCGACCAAAACCACGATTAAATGCTCATGGATCAGTGTGAAATCAAAGTAGGCTGATTGTCCCCATTTCACCATCGGAGCAATGAAAAGGAAAAAGACGATTCCCGTTACGCTCAAATAAACCATCACCGCGGTTTTTCAGTAGGAATTGATTTTGACGTGTCCGATCCAACTGAGCGCCAAAGTTACCACGAAAATAAAGTTGGTGATAATTGTAAAGTAGACAAACTGACTACCAAAAGCTCCAAAAATATCCCGCACATTGAGCGACTGCAAGGCGTCTATTTCGTCAGATGTTAAGTCAAGGCTGACATGAGGTCAGTGAGTTACGCTTCGAAATGTTTCAATGATTCTAATTGCTACCAGCGCCAAGGCTACTAGCGCATGGATTGTCCTAGTGATGTGTTTGTTAAATCTGTACATGCATTTATTATATGGCAAGGCCTGGTTTCTCGGGAGCGTCAAATCGTTTTGTTATAATTTAAACTAGGTTCTAAATGCGTCATTTTCCGCTGATGTGGGTCTTTCGTCGGAAAGTTCACTACCACGATAAAAAGGTTGTTTTAAGTGAACTCTTACTTTCGGGACTGCTCTTGGTGGCCCTAGTTATCACATTTGACGTTTTACTAATCATTGATAAAAACTACATCTTTAACTACACCAGCCCCACGCAACGCCACCTTTCGCTCGTCGGTTTAGTCTTGGCGATTCTAATTATTAGCGTTGAAGCGTGAGACATTTTAATTGCTCTCGCCTGACTAATTAAACTGCGCACAACGCTTTACAGTCGGGTTGTCCTAATCATTTTGATTTTGGCCACTTCACTATCGATGGTTTTTTGGTCGCTTGTAATCGTGACGGGCCAGTACGAACGTTTCATTCTCTTTAAGAATTTGTCGCTGCTAATGCTTGGCGCTTCGGTGGCGCTGACCTCTTACATGCTTTGGCGAATTCTCCACGATGTCTACGTTTAACTTTTGTTATACTTACTGAGCAAATTAAATTTGCTTAACATTTTTAACTAGCGAGTGGAAGGACTTTAATCAGTCTGCTTGACCACACAGAGAAAGGAAACCTCGTGGCTAGAGTCAAAGAAGTTGTCCGAGTGGCAAAACTTCAGTTTAACGCCGGACAAGCTAAACCAGGACCAGAGCTTGCTGGTCTGGGCATCGTTATGCCCGAATTTACCAAGCAGTTTAACGACGCAACGCGAGCTAGAGGCGATGAACCTGTACCGGTTGAAATCACCGTCTACCGCGATAAGTCGTTTGACTTTAAACTTTTCACCGCGCCTGCTTCTTACAAAATTATGCAAAGCGCCAAAATTGAAAAAGGTTCACCCAACTCCAAAACTCAAAAAGTTGGGACGATTTTGAAAGAGCAACTTCGGCAAATTGCCGAGTACAAATTGCCTGATCTTAACACTAACGACTTGGAAGCAGCGATGCGAATTATCGCCGGAACAGCTCGCAACATGGCGTTTTAATTGAGGGCGTTGACAACATTGAGGCCGAATTAGAAGCCGCTAAGGAAGCGGCCAAAGAGGCTGATTGAGCAGCTAAGAAAGAGGCTCAACTTGAAGAAGATCTGCAGCAAGCAACTCAGTCTAAGGATCAGCCAATTGAAGTAAGCGCGATTAAGCAGCAAGACAAGGAGACTGACGAAGAAACTGACCAAAGCAAGGAGGAGAAATAAACATGGCACGCAAATCAAAAAAACTCATCTTAGCCTGATCAAAAGTAGACCGCAAAAAACACTATCCTCTTGCCGAGGCGATTAAGTTGGCCCAGGAAACTTCCTACTCTAAGTTTGACGGATCAATTGATTTAGCTTTTAATCTCAATCTTGATGTTCGTCAAGCCGATCAACAGTTGCGCGGATCGGTCGCTTTGCCTAACCCAACTGGTAAAAATGTGCGCGTTTTAGTGATTAGCGACGACACTAACGTCCAGGAGCTCGCTCGTCTTAACGGAGCTGATGAGGTCGCTAACCAGAATGACGCCAAAGCGATTTTGTCCAAAGAAAAATTTGATTTTGACATCATTGTCACCGACCCCAAAACAATGCCGTTTTTAGCTAAGTACGGGAAAGTGTTAGGACCCCGGGACTAATGCCTAACCCAAAACCGGCACCGTCACTCCGAACGTAGACCGGGCTGTCGGGGAAGTTAAAAAGGGTAAAGCTAATTACCGAACCGATAAAACTGGCATTGTTCACACATCAATTGGGAAAGTTTCGCTTGATTCCCAACATTTAATTCAAAATGCAGAAACAGTCATTGCTGCCATTAAGCGCGTTCGTCCTGCGGCAGTTAAAGGCGCTTACATCAAAAATTTAACCGTCTCAGCTTCGATGGGACCCGCGATTAAAGTCGAATTAGTTTAGAGGGTAGTTTAATAATTTTTGACGCAAATTGTGTTAAAATTGTGGTAGAAAATTTGCCAGGGGGAAACTAGGTTGATGAGACAGCAACAGTTGATGGGGATCGGTAATTTTAACAATGTTCCTCGTCCCAAGGATTTGTGAAAGAACGAAAAAAATCGTTACCGACACTGGATTATTTTGTTCGGAATCGGTTTTTTGGTAATTTTAGCGATCCATTTAACTGGCACAATTTTGAACATTTTAGACCGTGATTCCATCGTCAACAATTTAGAGCAACTTTTTCGCGAAAGTTATCCTCACCAAGCTGACAACGTTTACTCAGAGCTGGCTAACCGCAAATTCACGATTGATTATTTGACATTGCCAATCGTTTTGATTTCCGTCATTTTAGTCGGTCTGACGCTTTACTTAATTACCGTCACGCGCTCTTACCGCCGTCACTCTTTTTCTTACATTTCCACTTTGTCAATTTACATAATTGGCGGCGGGGCTTTGATGGCCTTTGTCCAAGTGATCATGATGCTTTTGCGAATTCGATCTGTTTTTGACACGGCAGGCTCAATTTTCCAGTTTGTTAACTTCTTTGTCGTGATCGGAGTCTGGTGCACTTGCGCGGTCAAAGTTAACGCCATTCGTAAACAATTCAGTTTTTCCGAGTATGTGGAACGTCTACGTCATGACGAGCGCTTTATTCAGTGGCAGCAGCAAATGGAACAAGCGGTTCGCGAAGGACGAGGAATTAATCCCTTAGCTCCTTTTGCGCCCTCAGTTGACCAGCCTGTAACCACTAATCTCAAAGAGCCAACTGCTCCAGCGCCCAAGGCAACCAAACCAGCAGTTAATCAAACCGAGGAACCCAAAAACTTACGGGCTTCCCGTCTCAAAACTCTCAAGGTTGATGAGCTACGCGAAATTGCTAAAAAGCTTTCCATTTTCGGCTCCGAAACAATGAACAAAGAAGAACTTGTGAGTCACATTTTGCGCGTGACATCGGGTCGCTAGAAAATCGTCCCAAAACCGGTTAGTTAAACCGGTTAGGCAATTTTTTGATACACGGGGTTAGTTGTTGTATAATCAGCAGTACTCATTTGACTTGATCGGAAAAAAGAAAGGAATTTAATGCCGACAATTAACCAATTAGTTACTTTTGGTCGCGAGCGAAAAAAGAAGAAAGGCAAAGCGCCTACGCTCGGTTACGGCTATAACTCGTTGCAAAAAAGAGTGACCCGCAACCCGTCACCTTTTAAACGCGGAGTTTGCACTAGGGTCGGGACTATGACGCCCAAAAAGCCCAACTCGGCGCTGCGTAAGTACGCCCGTGTTAAACTTTCCAACGGAATCGAAGTAACGGCTTACATTCCTGGTGAGGGTCACAACTTGCAGGAGCACTCGGTCGTTTTAATTAGAGGCGGAAGAGTTAAGGATTTGCCCGGAGTTCGTTACACGATTGTGCGAGGAACCCAAGACACAGCCGGAGTTAACAAACGAAAACAAGGTCGCTCACGCTACGGCACTAAAAAACCGAAAGATAAGAAGTAGGGAGGAGAAATATGTCACGAAAAAACCGCGCTCCAGTCCGATCAGTCTTACCAGACTTAGTTTTTAATTCAAAAGTGATTACAAAGTTAATCAACACGATTATGAAAAAAGGTAAGAAAGTTTTGGCGCAGAAAGTTCTTTACCGCTCGTTTGATTTAGTCAAGGAAAAAACCAACCAAGACCCGATGGAAGTCTTTAAAAAGGCAATTGAAAACATCACTCCTCAACTTGAAGTGCGCACTCGCCGAATTGGTGGAGCTAACTACCAAGTGCCAGTTGAAGTAACCGAACGTCGGAAAATGGCTTTATCGCTGCGCTGGCTAGTTAAGTACGCCGTTTTGCGCTCGGAAAAAACGATTGAAGTCAAACTTGCTAACGAAATTATTGACGCTTCCAAAGGAGTCGGAGGAGCCGTCAAGAAAAAAGACGAAAGCCACCGCATGGCCGAAGCTAACCGCGCTTTTGCCCATTACCGCTGGTAAAAATAGGAAACTGACATGGCTAGAAAATATCCCATTCAAGATTATCGCAACATTGGTATCATGGCTCACATTGACGCCGGTAAAACAACCACAACCGAACGGATTCTTTTCCACACCGGTAAAATTCACAAAATTGGTGAGACCCACACGGGTGAATCACAAATGGACTGAATGGAACAGGAACAAGAACGTGGTATCACGATTACTTCGGCGGCTACGACAGCCTTTTGAAAAGACAAACGCGTCAACATCATCGACACCCCTGGTCACGTGGACTTCACCGTTGAAGTCGAACGTTCTTTGCGGGTACTCGACGGAGCCATCGCTGTTTTAGATGCTCAGTCTGGTGTTGAACCCCAAACTGAAACTGTTTGACGTCAAGCCACCGACTACCGGGTGCCGCGACTAGTTTTTGTTAATAAGATGGACAAAACTGGTGCCGATTTCCTTTTGGCGGTTGACTCGGTCAAAAAACGTCTCAACGGCAACGCGGTTCCGATCCAACTTAACATGGGCGTGGAAAATGACTTTAAAGGTGTGATTGACTTAGTGGCGATGCGCGCTTATGAGTTTAGCGGCGACGCTGAAGAAAAGGGTTACGATAATCCGCTTGAAATTCCGGCCGACCTTCTTTCGCAAGCCGAAGAATTGCGGCAAAAATTAATCGAAGCGGTCGCCGATTTTGACGAAAGTTTGCTCGTCAAAGTTTTAGAAGGTCAAAAAATCGAGGAGAAAGAACTTAAGTCCGCGATTCGAGCAGCAACTTTAACGGGCGATTTTTACCCGGTAGTTTGTGGCAGTGCCTTTAAAAACAAAGGGATTAAACCGCTTTTAGACGCCGTAATTGATTACTTGCCTTCACCAGTTGACATTCCTCCGGCCAAAGGTCATGACGAACAGGGCAACGAAGTGATTTGCAAAGCGAGCGATGATGAGAATTTCGTGGCGCTTGCCTTTAAAATCATGTCTGACCCTTACGTTGGTTCGCTGACTTTCTTCCGTGTTTACTCAGGAGTGCTAAAAAAAGGTACTTACATTTTTAACACTACTAAAGACGAGAAAGAACGAATGGGTCGCATCTTGCAAATGCACGCCAACAACCGCGAGGAAATTGACGAGGTTTACGCGGGCGACATTGCGGCCGCGGTTGGTCTAAAGTCAACTACCACGGGTGACACGCTCGTGTCTGACAAAGGACCGAAAGTAATTTTGGAGAAAATGAATTTTCCCGAACCAGTTATTTCGCTCGCCTTAGAGCCAACTTCCAAAGCTGCGACGGAAAAACTTTCCCTTGGTCTACAAAAACTAGCTAACGAGGATCCGACTTTTAAAACTTACACCGACCATGAAACTGGTCAAACTATTATCGCCGGCATGGGTGAACTCCACTTGGAAATTATCGTTGACCGACTAAAAGAGAGCACGGGGTTGAAGCTAACGTTGGTAAACCGCAAGTTTCTTACCGGGAAACGATTACTAAAACTGCTGACGTGGAAGGTAAACACATTAAACAGTCGGGTGGTCGCGGACAATACGGTCACGTTTGGTTTAAGTTTGAACCAAATCCTGACGGCGGTTTTGTTTTTGTTGACAAAATTGTGGGCGGTAAAATTCCTAAGGAATACATTAAAGCGATTGAAGCTGGACTAAAAGCCAAGATGGAAAGTGGTGTTTTAGCTGGCTATCCTCTAATTGACTTAAAGGCGACTCTTTTTGACGGATCTTACCACGAGGTTGACTCTTCTGAAATGGCTTACAAAATCGCCGCTTCAAAAGCTCTGACAAACGGTAAAGACGCGATTGGTTTAGTTTTATTAGAACCGATCATGGATGTTTCAGTCGTTGTGCCCGAAGCTTACTTTGGGGACGTGATGGGCGACATTTCCCGTCGTCGCGGTCAAGTGCGCGAAAACGAACTTCGTTCAGATGGTGTGCAAATCATTAAAGCGCACGTGCCGCTCGCAGAAATGTTTGGTTATGCGACCGATTTACGCTCAATGACAGCCGGTCGGGGAACTTACCAAATGTACTTTGACCATTACGAAAAAGTGCCGGCTAACATTTCCCAAGAAATCGTTAAAAAAAGAAATTTCGAACATAAGTCAGCTAGTTAGATTTAGGTTCTGTGCGTGGTATAATCGTTTCAAAAAGGATAACCTATGAAACTATTTAGTCAAATCAAAACTCATCCGACGACCGAAGTTGCTCTGTTAACCCGCGTTTTCACTTGGGTCGCCGTTTCGTTTGGTCTTATTTGCTTAGTCGCGGTCAGCGCGGCGTTAGTTGTTGACGCGACTGGCGTTTTGAAAGATCTTGGTCGCTACAACTTTGAGGTTTACTCAATGTTCCGGGCAACTTCGTCCGCTATGAGAAGGCTATTTTACCTCATGATCTCTTCCAACGTTTTGATCATGGTTTCGTTTATTCTCTCGTTAATTTGGCTTTTTAACTGGCAACGCGCTTCCCAGAAAATGATCTACTCGGTTTACTTTCTTTACATTTTGAGTACGGGGTTAGGTTTTGGAGTCTTTTTTGCTTTGTTAAGAGCAATTGAACTGGTCGCTATTTTTGGTGTCAGCACCTTAATTTTTGGTGCGATGGCTTTAGTTGGTTGGTACGCTAAAGATTTGAGCAAACTAAGACCTTTCATCATAACCGCCGCGGTTCTCTACTTTGTTTTCGCCATGGTTGAAGTTGTGCTTTACATGATGGGAATTTTTTCGGACACAATTTACCTAATTGTAACTTTGCTCTTAACCTTCTTTGTCCTAGCTAACTCGGCTTACCAAATTTGGGTTTTGCGTCGCACATCGGAGTTTTACCGCGACACGCTAGCTTATCAAAGCGACTTTGCTTTTCGTTTTATCGCATTCATGAGTTTTCAAATTTTAGTTTCCTATGTCACGCTTTTAATGACGGTTTTGCGTTGGTATTTGTACATACGAAACTAGCGTTTGTTGGTGTCAAGGTAATTTTTAATTCAGTCCACTTCAAAAGGAATTTCTGGTTGAGCGTAGGCTCAAAGCAGCGTTAAGTAGTGGCAAAACCGCTGATAGCGTTTGAGAATTAAAGGCTCAACCACGCGATCAGCGTTTTTTTCGTAAGCGGTTAAAAAAACTTCGCTTTGCGCTGGACTTAACCGGGCTGATTCGATTCAAAAAGCTAAGTCAAAGTAAAAGTCTCCAAGCGTGGCGTATTCCCAGTCGACTAACCAAAGTTTACCCTTAGCATCTCGAAGCACATTCTCGGGTCAAACGTCGTTATGCGAGGGGTAGATATTTTTCATTTTGGCTAGGAGACTGACCATTTCACGGTAGTAGTTTTCAATTTGCGGTACCCGCAAATTTTTGTTGTGGATAATTTTGAGGTAAGTGTGAAGTCGACGTCGCAAGTTGTTAGGCGGAAATTTCAGTTGGCTCTGGTGAATTTGGGCCAGCATCTTTGCGACTTTGGTAAGTTCTAAATCGCTTGGATCGTGCAAATGCTCAGTTTTACCCAAGTACTGCCAAACGCTTTTTTCGGAATCATCTTGCTTTAAACGCGGCACGAAAGTAAACTGCTGAGTCAGCGAGTAGTCAATTCGGTGGTTAAACTGGTTGGTGTTTTTCAAAACAACGAAGTTATTTTTCTCAACGTACTTATCGTTAGTGTGACCAACTGCGATTTTTATTTTTGCCATGGCAGTTTCAATTATAAAAAAATCCCTGGCCTAGGTTCAATTTTAGTTGGCGTTATAATGTTAATCACAAGCAAACAAAGGATCTGATGAAAATCGCAATTTTTGACGCTCGTCCTTATGATGAAAAAACCTTTACCCGCGTGAACCGGCAATTTCGCCATAAACTAACTTTTTTTGATGTAACTTTATCGCCTAAAACGGTCAATCTAGCCGCTGGTCACCAAGCTGTCTGCGGCTTTGTTAACACGGTTGGTTCAGCCGCGGTTTTACGCAAACTCAGCGCGCTAGGTGTTAAAGTTTGGCTTCAACGTTCAATGGGTTACGAACAAATCGATTTAGCCGAAGCTCAAAAACTGGGCATTGCCGTCTTTAGAGTCGCCAATTACTCGGCTGAATCGGTGGCTGAACACGCCTTAACTTTGATGCTGGCCGTTAATCGCAAACTGCCGATTGTCAAAGCGCGCAACTCAAAGTGAAATTTTTCGCTGGTCGGACTGCAAGCTTTAATGGTTAAAAAATTCGGTTGTCGGGATTGTTGGAGCTGGCAAAATCGGACTTAGTTTGATTAGAATTTTAAACGCCATGGGAGCGCGCACGCTCGTTTTTGACCAGTACGCTCGCAAGAGTTTTCCCGAGCACGCGAGCGACTACGGTTTTACTTACGTTTCTTTGAATCGCCTTCTCACTCAATCCGACTTTATCTCGCTCCACGCTCCTTTAACCGAAACCACCTACCACATGTTTGACAAGGAAGTTTTTAAAAAAGTCAAACCCGGCCTTATTTTAGTTAATTGCGCTCGGGGTGAGTTAGTCAAAACTAAGGACTTAGTTTGAGCGCTTAAAAAAGGGATTGTGGCCGGCGCCGGACTAGATGTGCTTGAGCGCGAACGCGAGAGATTTTTTTACGATTTGCAAACTCGTTCTAAAAGGCTGGCCAAGGAAGACCCGGATTGAAATTACTTACTCCAAGCCGAGAACGTGATTGTTAGCGCTCACCAAGCTTATTTTACTAGCGCAGCTCTAGATCAAATCGCGGCCATTACCTTGCAGAACGCGAGCGCGGCTGAAAAAGGCGAACTAACCCAGGCCTTGGTTTTAAAATCAGACGGCACGGTTATTAATGGCTAAATTTCAAACTCAGCGCGCCATTTTAGCTGGTTCTTTTGACCCGTGGCACGAAGGGCACCAGTCGGTTCTAGAAGCCGGGCTGGAAATTTTTACCCAAGTAATTGTTTTAGTCGCTAACAATCCAACTAAAAAGCAAACTCCAATGTCGCTGCGCTTGGCGCAAGTTCAAAAAAAAGTCCGTCACCCACGTGCGGTGGTCAAATCGCTGACTCAAGGCTACGTAGCTGACTTTGCTCGCCAGGCCGGAATCAACTTTTTAATTCGCGGTGTCCGCGGCGATGCTGACTGAAATTATGAGCGTGAACTAGCCTTAGCTAACCAAAAAATTAACCCCAATTTAAAGACGATTTTTTTCTTAGCTAAACCAGAACAAGCTAGTCTGTCTAGTTCGGCTTTGCGACCAAACATCGATTAGGCTTTTAGTACAATGATTAGTAAGATGGAAGTAAAGTATGACCACCGCTTAGTCGAAAAAGGTCGAGCTCTGAAATGGGTTAGACAAGGTTATTTTTCAACCCATCAGCCTAGTTTAAAAAAGTTCAGTTTAATTTTGCCCCCTCCGAACGTGACGGGCGAACTTCACCTGGGCCACGCCTGAAACGCTTACATTCAAGATACGCTAGTTCGCTTCAAGAAACTTGAAGGTTATGACGTTTTATGGCTGCCCGCGGTTGATCACGCCGGCATTGCCACCCAAGTCAGAGTCGAGCAGCACCTTTTTAAAATGCAAAAAACCACCCGTCATGAACTGGGTCGCTCAAAGTTTATCAAAGAGGTGTGGAAGTGAAAAAATCTCTACGCTCAAAAAATTGTTGACCAGTGGCAAAAACTTGGTTTAGCGCTTGATTATAACCACCAAAAATTTACCATGGATGAGGACCTTGTCCAAGCGGTAAACCAAGCTTTTATCACTCTTTACCAGCGCAAATTGATTTACCGCGGAATTCGCGCGATTAATTGGGACCCCAAACTTCAAACGGTCATTTCTAACATTGAAGTAGAAAACCGTCCCGTCGCCAGCAAAATGTACTACTTTGAGTACGTTTAGTTGACGGCATCAAAAAATTGCTAGTAGCGACTACGCGCCGGAAACAATGTTTTCCGACGTGGCCTTGGCCGTTAACCCCAGCGACAAACGCTATGCTTCTTTGGTCGGTCAAAAAGCGCTCAGCCCGCTAACAGGAGCAGTTTTGCCCATCATTGCCAGCACGCACGTAGAGCATCGCCGTGGCTCGGGCGTGATGAAAGTGTCGGCTCACGCGGCGGTCGACGTTGAAATTATCCAGGCCAACCGACTACCTTTGATCGAATCAATTGACCGCCAAGGCAAAATGAATTCTAACGCCCAAGATTTAGTTGGCTTAGACCGTTTTCAAGCTCGCAAGGTCGTGGTTGATCGTTTGAAAAAATCGGGCGCTTTAGTTAAAGAGGAAGACACCATTAGTTACGTCGGCTTTTCTCAACGCTCAAACGAGGTGATTGAAATTCTTGTCCAACCGCAGTGGTTCATTAAAATCGCTCCGCTTGCTCGCCGAGTTTTAGAAAATTTAGACTCAGCTCAGGGCAGTCAGTTTTTCCCTCCACGTTTTAAAGGGGTGCTCAAAACGTGGGTTAAAACGCGCACGACTGGACGATAAGTCGCCAACTTTGGTGAGGCCACCGGATTCCCGCCTGGTACTTAGGTGATAAAGTAAAAGTTCAAAGCGATTCGCCTGGTCCTGGTTGACGCCAAGACGAAGATGTGCTTGACACCTGATTTTCTTCGGCGCTTGTCCGTTTAGTTTTCTTGGTTGACCGCGTAAAAAAACGCTTTTGCAAGACTACTACCCGCTCTCAATTTTGGTAACTGGTTATGACATTATCTTTTTCTGAGTTGCTCGGATGTATTTTTTCGGGCTTGAGTTTACGGGTCAAACGCCTTTTCAAGCGGTGTTACTCAACGGATTAATTCGTGACGAAGAAGGTCAAAAAATGTCCAAATCACGCGACAACGGCATTGATCCGACAAAGGTGGTTGACAAGTACGGATCCGACGCTTTGCGTTGGTTTTTGCTGACAAACTCAACGCCTGGGCAGGACATTCGTTTTTCGTACCAAAAAATTGCTTCCGCTTGGAACTTGCTCAACAAACTTTGAAACGTAAGTCGCTACATCATGCACGTAATGCCGCATAAGTCAGTCCAAAAGCCGTCAGACACTGATTTATGAATCAAAAAACGTCTGGCTCTTTTAGCCAAGACGTTGACCAAAAAGTTAGACCAGTACCAACTTACTTTAGCTGGGCAGGCGATTAGTCAATTCATTCAGGAAGATTTGTCGTCTTGATACGTGGAGTTTAGTAAAACAGAACCTAATTACCACTTTGCTAGTCAAATACTAAGTCAACTTTTAGTGCTCGTTCACCCGTTTTTACCGTTTTTGAGCGATTACTTATTTGAAAAGTTGACCGGAGAAGAACTCTTAGAAAAATCTTGGCCAACTTTCAAAACTAGCCGCGACGTTTCTTACATTGACCGCGTCATCAGTTTGACCAGAGCGCTGAGAGAGTTTCGCGCACTTCACCAAATTAGTCACCGTCAAAAAATTTTTTACGACTCCGAAACTAAACTAAAAGACTCCGAAGAGAAGATGCTTAACCACTTAGTTAACGGAGAGAGAAAGACTAACCGCGATGTTTTGCTTTTGGCGGGCAGCGAAAAGATTTACGCGATTTTACCGGCCGAGCAAATTGAACTTCAGAAGAAACGTCAGACCCAGCAACTGACTCATTTAGCGAGTGAAATTAAACGCGCGGAAGATTTATTAGCTAACGTTAACTTCCAATCCAAGGCTCCGCGGGAAAAAGTCAAGTTAGAAAAAACCAAACTGGCTCAGTTAAAAGATCAGCTCAAAAAACTTAAAAGTAATTTGTTGAATTAATGGTTAGTTTTTCTCAGAAAAGTTTGTCAACTAACTGAATAAATGTGATACCATTCTATTTGGGTCGCAAGACCCAAAGCATAAGTACACAACTCATTTTCAATTTCAGATAAGATTTTTATATCTCTTTTTTATTTTCATTTAGGTAACTTCATTTGTTTCGCCCTCTAACCCAGAGGGTTTTTTCTTACCCAATTGATAGTCTCTATAATTGTCTTAATTATGCAAACGCTTGATGGTCGCCAGCTAGCCCAAAAATTAACTACCGAGTTAATTCAAAGAGTAAAACGCTTGCCTTTTGCACCGCGTTTGGCGATTGTGCAAGTCGGCCATGACCCAACTTCTGAGCGGTACGTGCGAGCGAAAATAACTAAGGCTCAAGAGATTGGCATCAAGACTTTACACGTTCAAGTTAACTCAGAGATTAGCGAAAAAAAGTTGCTAGATTTGGTTAGAAAAAACTCACTCAGTGCCGAGGGATTAATTGTCCAATTGCCTTTGCCTAGCAAGGTTAACTCTAGACGCGTGCTTGACGCGGTGCCGCCTTGAAAAGATGTTGACGGGCTTTCTAGTTTAAATAAAAAGGTTATTCCGGCTACGCCGCGGGCTATCTTGGCACTTTTAGATTATTACGGCATCAAAATAGCTAACCGAACCGTGGTGGTTGTCGGTCAGTCGCTTTTAGTCGGAAGCCCTGTTAGCGACCTTTGCGAAAAAAAGGGTGCCCGCGTTATTCGGCTTGATAAAAACACGGGTATCGCCCAAGCCAAACTAGCTGACATTTTGATCGTGGCTACGGGCGTAGCATCTTTAATCAAAGCCGAGCACATTAAAAAGGGTGCGGTCATCATTGACGTGGGAATTAATGAGGTCGGAGTTTTACCTAGTTTTAAAAAAGTGGTGGGCGACGTTGACAAAAAATCGGTTAAACACAAAGCAGGCGCTCTTTCGCCGGTGCCTTACGGCGTGGGGCCAGTGACGATTTTAATGCTTTTAACTAACTTGGTTGAGCTAGTTGAGCAAGCCCAAGAAGTCCGTTAGCACTAAAGTGCTATAATTTTTTTGCTATGACTTCGCGCCAAATTGAAATTTTAAAAGCGATTGTGGAAGAGTACATTCAAACCGGCCAACCTGTTGCTTCTGCTCATTTTACTAGTCAACCTCGTTCGCGTCGTTGGCGTTTTGGAGCGCTCTCATCAGCGACGATTCGAGGCGAAATGTTTGCTCTTGAAAAAGACGGTTATCTCCAAAAAGCGCACGCTTCTTCGGGACGCATTCCGACTACCAAAGGCTACCAACACTACGCCCAAAACGTTGCGACTGAGAGTAATGATGTTTTGCTCAGCAAACTCCAAGATGTGTTTGCCCGCCGACGTATTTCGATCGATTTAGCGCTTGACCAAGCGGCCAAAGCGATTAGTCAAGTGGTCGGCATGACACTAGTCACTAGCACCCATCCCGAAGACGAATTAATGAAATCAATTTGACTAACGCCGATCGACCACAATTTAGCCACGATTGTCGTAGTCACTTCAACGGGTCGGGTTGAATCTAAAATTTTGGAGTTTTCCGAAAATCTGAGTTTAAACGATGTGCGGATTGCCGTGCGACTTTTTAAAGAGCGTTTAGCTGACACGCCCTTAAAACAGCTTTCAAGCAAAGTTGCCGCGCTGGCACCGCTTTTAGCTAAGAGTGTCAAACATTACGAGGAGTTAATCGCCACTTTTGTCGGCAAGATTTTTGATTTTCACCACCACATTTCTAACAAAGTTTACGGCAATTGAAACTTAGTTAAGTCGACCGAAATTAAACGCGAGGATTTAGCTAAACTACTGGACATGATTGAAAATAAATCGATTTGGTCTTCGATTGAAGGCAAACTAAGCGACGAGGAAAATTTAAAAATTGCCGTTCGTCCTGACAACATCTCAATCATCTCTAAAAAAATTCATCTCAATAACACCACTAAAGAAATTTCAATCGTGGGATCAAACCGTCTCAACTACCAGGAAGCGCGCACCGCGATCAAACTCCTGGAACGTTTTTAAAGGAGGAGTAAGGTGCAAGAATTTTTAACGGTAATTTTAGTCGTGTTTTTGATTGTATTGGTGGTCGGAATTGGTCTTAGTCTTTACCTTTACCGCCTGCGCGAGCGCTCTCGCTCGGTGGGCGACATTGGCGCAACGCGCGAGCACCAATTGCAAAGTTTTAACACGCGAATTGAGGAGTTACGTTTTCAACTAACGCTTTTAATGAGCGGAGTGGAGAACACAAAACTAGATGAAGACGAAATTGTCAAACTGATTAGCTCAGCTCACTCGGACCATCAGCGCGAGACATTTCCGCTCCGGGAAATGTTAGAAGCAGTTTTAGGTGGTGATAAAACTTACTACGTTTGGCAATACGCCGACGCTGAAAATTCTTTTGACGCGATGCTCTACGGAGTCAGAGATCAAAAGAATAACATTATCATTGACAGCAAGGCGCCGCTTGACCTTTACCACAAAGCGTTTGTTTTGCCTAACAAAGAAAAACGTCACGAACAGTTAAAAGTTTTCATTGACAAACTGCAAACTTACTTAAGGTCGGTCAAGTCTTTTTTAGATGTTGACCACGTCGCGCCTTTTATGCTCGTGTATTTGCCCAGCGAATCGGTTTTCAACTATTTAAAAAGACGTCAACCCGAACTAATTAGTGCCGCTCGCGAACAAGGCGTTCACCTAGTCGGACCCATCCAACTTTTTCTCGCCTTGCTTCTGTTTAAAAAAATGAAAACTAAGGTCCAAGGTGATAAACTTTATGATGAGATTGCTCAACTAAAACAAGATTTTGCCAATTTTGCTAGTCGCTGAGATAAACTAAACCGGCGTTTACGCCAGTTTAGTCAGGAGTTTGACCAAGTCAAAAGTAGTTTTTAATTTGGAGATTAACGATGAAAAAACCGCCCAAGTCCCAGAAAGAGCCGCATAAATCACCGACTCGTCCCAAACCAAAACGTCAAGCCGGTTCCAAAGCCGCAGCTAATAATTCTGCTAAAAAGGTTAGTGAACTGCAAAAAGAGATTAAAACTTTGCGCGCCAGTCTAACTAATTTAGAAAGTCAAAACTTGGTGCTAAAGCTTGAAAACCAAAAAAACATCGCCGATTTTCAAACCAAGGCCAAAGGTTTCCAAACCAAGGCTCAAGCCGAACTTGAAAAGGCTAAGCAGCATTTGCTCAGACAAGTTAAAGAAGAAAAAGAGCAGTTGCGCCGCTACGGATCGCAGCCGCTAGTCGAAAAAATTATCGACCTATCGTCCACATTGAACAAGCTCTCCAAACCGGCTCTGAGCAAAAAGACCCAGCTGTCCGAGCTTACTTAACCGGTTTTAAAATGCTGTTTGACCAACTTTGCGAAGGCCTTAGCGAAGGCGGACTAATTAAAATTGTGCCTCGCGTGGGTGAGGAGTTTGACCCCGAAATTCACCACGCTATTTCAACCGAGAAAAAATCTGGTCGTGCCAATAAAATCGTGAGCGTCAAACAAGTGGGTTACAAACTCCACGACCGGGTAATCAAGCCGGCTGTAGTCGTAGTCGGCAGTTAGTTGTCTATAATTATTGCATGGCTCAGCCCCGTTATTTTGACAGCCACGCCCATTTAGTCAAACCTTATTTTAACCAGCAGCAAGTTGAGGCTGCACTCGCTTTAGCACGCGAAGCGGGCGTTGATCGCATCGTTGTGCCTAGCACCAACTTAGAGGATTGACAAGAAGTTCGTCAACTCGCTAAAACTCACCCCAAACTAGGTTTGGCTTTTGGTATTCATCCCGACAGCGCTCAAGCGGACTACGACAAGAGCATCTTTAAACAAATTCAAAAAACGCCGATCATCGCACTTGGTGAGATTGGCATTGATCTTTACCGCGAGGCTAATCCGCCGCTGGAAGTTCAACGTCACGTTTTTGAGCTCTTTTGCGATTATGGTCTGAAACACAATTTACCGCTGCTTGTTCACATGCGCTCTGCCGAGCAAGCTGTGTACGACGTGCTTAGTCAAAAGAAGTACCAAAAACTTCGCTTTGTAATTCACAGTTACACGGGCGATCTTGATTGAGCGCTTAAGTTCATTGAGCTAGGCGGACTAATTTCCTTCTCGGGAATCGTAACTTTTAAAAACGCCGAAAACGTCCAGTCAGTTGCCCGTCAACTTCCGCTTGACAAAATAATTTGCGAGACCGACACTCCGTACTTAACACCCACTCCTTACCGCGGTCAAACTAACCAACCTGCTTACGTAAAACACGTCGCCGAATTTATCGCCCGGATTCGTCCTGAGAAAGACGAGAAAGTGATTGAGGCTCTCTATGAAAACGCCCGCCGGTTCTTCCGCAAAAAAGCCGCTTAGTCCGTCCGAGATAGTTGATATTTGGAACCAAATTGCCTTTAGACCAACGCGTGGTAAGGGTCAAAACTTTTTGGTTGACCTAATCGTTTTGGACCGGATTAGCCAACTTGTTAGCAACCAAAAATGAGCGACAATCGTGGAAATTGGCGCTGGTCTAGGCGCTTTAACGCCGTTTTTAATTCACCAAGCCGCAAAAGTAGTCAGTTATGAAATTGACTCTCGTCTAGCCCAGTTTTTAAAAAAACGGCTTAGTTTTGAAAACTGAACTTTGGTGGAAGACGATTTTTTAAAAAGCGATCTTAGTCAGTTCCAAAAGCCCCTGCTAGTCGTTGGCAACATTCCTTACTCTTTAACCGCGCCGATTCTTTTTCACCTTTTCCGTTTTAGCGACTCGCTTAGTCAAGCCATTTTGATGGTCCAAAAGGAAGTCGGTTTGCGTCTGGCCGCTCAGCCGGGTCAATCTAATTACGGCAAACTGACATTGAGCGCCAACTTGTTTTGTCAAGTTAAACTTGACCAGAGTGTTTTTGCCAAGCAGTTTTAAACCGCGTCCCAAAGTGGACTCAATTTTGGTTGTCTTGACTTTTAAGCCCGGAGTGAGTTGGCAAAAAAACGCTTCCGAACTTGAGTTTATTAGCCGCGCTTTTGCCTATCCGCGCAAAACGCTAGTCAACAATTTAAAAAATTTTTATCCGCTTAAGAAGATTCACTCAGTTTTAGACAAGCGCGGTTTTAAGCAGACAGTTAGAGCCGAAGAACTTAGTGGTGAAGCGCTAAGATCGTTATATAATCTACTCAACCACTAACATGAACGGAAAAAAAGTCGTTTTATTTGCGATGCCTAACTCCCAAAAACTGGGGCAAAAAATTTCTCGTGAATTAGGAATTAAGTTAACCAAAATTGATGTGACCACTTTTGCTGACGGCGAGACAATTTTAAAGTCGACCGAGACAATTCGCAACAAAGACGTTTTTGTGATTGGTGCAACCGCGCCGCCCGTTAACGAAAACATCGTCCAACTTTTAATTTTTCTTGACTCGCTTAAAAGAGCTTCGTCTGCTTCAATCACAGTCGTGCTTTCTTACTACGGATACGCTCGCCAAGACCGTAAATCGCAAGGTCGCGAACCGATCGGGGCTAAACTTGTTGCCGATTTAATTGCGACTGCCGGAGCGACCAAAGTGATTGCCGTTGACTTACACAATCCTTCAATCCAAGGTTTTTTTGATTTACCCGTTGATGATTTACGCGGTCAGTACATTTTGGCCAAGCAACTTAAAAAAACTCGCGCCAAACTTGATGATTGTTTCTCCCGACCACGGCGGAGCCGTTAAAGCCCGTCTTTTGGCCGACATTCTCGGCGGACCAAGCGAAATTGCCATCATTGACAAAAGTCGCTCGGGTCCTAACCAGTCCACGATTCAAGGCGTTTTGGGAAACGTTGAAGGCCAAGACGTGGTAATTATTGATGACATGATTGACACGGGCGGAACGATTGTCAAAGCGGCTAAACATTTAAAAATGGCCGGAGCTAAAAAATTATCGTGGCCGCTACCCACGGCATTTTTTCGCGCGGTTTTGACATCTTTAACGAATCGGATGAAATTGACCAAATCGTGGTGACCGATTCGATTGAGCAAGTGGCGCAATTAAGTCAGCTAAGTTAACGGTCGTTTCGTTAGCTGAGTTTATTGCTAAAGCGATTGAGGCGACTTACTCTAGTACTTCAATCACCAAAATTTACCACCAAATGAAAGAGCGAATTCACAGTTAAGATGAAAGTTTACGTTTATCCACCTGCCATTACAATTGGACAGTTTCTCAAGAAGATGCGCTATGTTTCAACGGGCGGTCAAGTGAAACATTTTTTAGCTCACAACGTCATCAAAATTAACCAAAAGAGTCCGGTCGGAAGAAACACCAAAGTTCCCGTCGGTGCCACCGTTTGGGTTAACGATGATCTTTACATGGTTTTAGCTGACCCGAGCGCCTCAGAGACAGCTAGTTAAATTAGTTTTTCTTGACTTGCGCCGATTAGCGTTAAAACACCACCAACAATTCAGTAAAAAAGAATCGCAATAATGCAATGAGTTAAGGTAACAGTTTTTTTGCCTTGGATGCGTTGCATACAACCAATTATCATCGGAATCCCCCACAGCATGCCGATGATGGTGAAACACCAAATGCAGGCGAAAATAATCGTTAAAATTTGGCCGGCCAAAATTAAAGCGTTTTCGTTTCTTTTGTCAGGCGTTTGGATTAAGCTGGTATGGGGTCGTACTTCATTGGAATTGTTTGCTCCTTGCTAGGCGTTTAGCTGTGATTGCTTGGTATTTTAATTATAGGGATACTTTAATCCAACACCGACTTAATTTTGTCAACCACGATTGAAAACTGCTTTTCGTAAGTCAAAATGTGACGGGCGTGGGGTACTCAAATTAGAGTTAAATTGGGTTTTTTTTGGGCAAATATGCGGCGGACTTTTGGTAAGTTGGCTACCACATCATCCCCAGGCTGAAAGTAGTAGACCGGCTTTTGGGGTACTTTTTTGGCCATGTAACGTCAAGCGCGTTTGTTAGCGGCTCAAGTGGCGAGCGTTTCACGGATTTGGCGGTTTTTGTTCCGGTCAGCTAGACGTGCTAACCGGTGTAAAGCCCGGTTATTAGAAAAAAGCTCGTAGTTAATTTGGGTTTGGTAAGCAAAGTTAATGTTGGTTAGGTAGGAAATGCTAGTTAAAAACTGCACTTTAAATTGTTCCCAGCGCGAGGCTTTGAAAACATTAACGAGTTTACTGGGGATTGATTGAGCAAAGACCCTTCAATTAATTCGGGGTATTTGTAAGCAAAAAGCACGCTGTAAGAACCACCCATCGATTCACAAGCAGCCAAACTCGGTAACCCAAAGCACGAAAATGGTTGACGACAAAACGGTAATCTTTCAGGTGTTTGGCGATTGAACGAGAAGCTTTGAGTTGAGAGTTGGCGTGTCCTCTTTGTTCAATGGCAACAATTTGTAATTTTTAAAAGCGTCAAAAAGCGGGCGCGCAAACGAAGCCGATCCATCTAGACCGTGTAAGTAAATGATTAGTTTTTTGCTTTCGCTCCGGTTAGTCAAAAATTGGATGTGACTTTTTTGGTATTTAAGACTCCGGCAAATAATTTCAGACGCCATTAGTTTCTCATCAATTATACCAACTACTTAGGACTAACTGAGCACCCCGATGCTTAAAAGCATCCTAGTCTAGGGCTTAGGTTTGAGTTTGTCTAGTTAAAGTTGTTATAATTTTTACCATGAAAATAGAAGCTAAAATTTCAAGTGTAGTTAATCCAGAGCTCTTTGTTTGCCGCGTAGTTTTTGGCGAAATTGACCAGAGCACCTACTTTACCAAAAGTTGGGCAAAGTAATTTGTGTTTTAAAAGCAAAACCGCTGACCTATTTTTAGGCCCGGTTCAAAAAGTGGACTATTGAAAAATTGCTGAGCACCTGGGGCAGTTTTTTTCCCGCTGACCAGCTCACCAGCCGCTGCAAGTCGATCTAGGTTTGTTCCAGGCTGCCAAACTAACAGAAAGTGAACTTTACCGGCTAATAGTTTGGAGTTTAGCTCAGGCCAAGCACCCGGCTTATAAACTGAGCGTTAAGCCCAAAAAAGTTCCTGACGTTTTCAGTTTAACTTTGGTCGACAGCCAAGGACCAAGCAGCGAGAAAAATGCCCAGTTAGAAAATTTACTGACCGTTGCTAGGGCAGCTAACTTAGCCCGCGATTTACAAGACACTCCGCCCAACCTTTTAAACAGCGAGCAGTTTGCCGACAAAATCAGAACTGAACTAGCTAATGTAGCCGAACTAAAACTAGAAATACTTGACCAAAAAGCGATTCAAGCGTTGGGCATGAACCTACTTTTAGCAGTTAACGCCGGCAGTCCGGTCGAACCGCGCGTAGTTGTGATTGAGTACTTAGGAGCACCCGAAAGTCAGGAAAAAATCGCGCTGGTCGGTAAGGGGATTACTTTTGACAGCGGAGGTTACTCGCTCAAACCAAGCAACTTTCAGAGCGGAATGAAATTTGATATGTCCGGAGCCGCGGCAGTTTGCGCGACGATGAAAGCGCTCGCTGAACTTAAACCAGCGGTTAACGTAGTGGCAGTTGCTTGTTTAACTGATAACCGAATTGGTAAAACGGCCACTTTAGTCGAATCGGTTGTCAAGTCTTTAGACGGTAAATTCGTGGAAATTGAGGACACCGATGCCGAAGGTCGGTTAGTTTTAGCCGACGGAATTTCTTACGCGATTAAACACAAAAATGTGAGCGAGATTATTGATGTAGCGACTTTAACTGGCGCTGCTAGTCGCGCGCTTGGACCTTGGTTTACCGGCGTGATGGCTAACGACGCGAGTTTAATGGACCGATTCGGACAAGCCAGTCAAATTTCCAAAGAGCGAATTTGACCACTACCCGTTATCCGCGAACACCGCGAAATTATGCGTAAATCGCAAACTGCTGACTTAAGTAATTTTCCGGGCGAAGTTAAAGCCGGAATGTCAACCGCGGCCGCTTTTCTCTTTGAGTTTAGCCAGGGAAAACCACACCTTCACCTTGACATTGCCGGAACTGCTTACGCTAAAAAACGCGGTCAAGGAGTGATGGTCAAAACGCTTTTAACTTACTTAACTAACCGGACTTCTTTTTCCGACCACTCGGTTTGGCTCGGTACTTCCGGGTTGTTAGCCGAAAATAAGTCTTAACGGGAAAAGCATGCGGATGTACCAGGGAATCCATTTAAAACGGACTCCTCGGGTGTTAATTTTAGCTTTCCGCTCAGGAACTCTTTGAGCGCGTCTTCTCAGTTCCCAAAGATACATTAAAGCGTAGGCCGACACTTCGCGGTCGGTGTCCATTTTGTCAATTTCTTCGATGTTATCAAGCCAAAGATCAACGCGCTTTTGATCTCACTTGGCTTGGGTGGAGTTGCCCGGTCGGTCGACTCACCAAACTACCAGCGGCTCGCCAAGGTAGTAAATCCGCTTGGCTTTAGAGATTAAGTAATTGAAAAGAATTGTGTCTTGGTAAGAAACTTTTTCGCGCAACTTAGGAAGCTGGTAAAAAGTTCGCGCCGATAAAACTTTCCGTGGGAGTCGAAAGCGGCGATCGAGCTTGGGCAGCGCTGATGTACTTACTCTTAAACAAAATAACGGGCAGGGCACGCTGCTTGCCGTTCATTAGTCTAATTAGTTTTGTGATTAAAACATCAATTGTCGGATCGCGAACTAGTTGTTGGTTAACAAGTTCTAGAGCGCGAGGAACAAACCAATCGTCAGAGTCTAAAATAGTCACGTACTGGTTCTTAACCAGTTTTTTTGTAAAACGTAGTTAATCACCGATCCCCAGTTGCCGTTTGGTTTGCGGAAGTAACGTCAGTTAGCGTGTTTGTCTAAAAAAGGTTCAACCGCGGTTTTTAAACCGTCAGTTGAACCGTCATCAATAATTAGGACTTCAAAATTTTGGTAAGTTTGTTGCTCTAACGAGCGCAAGGTTTTGCTAATGAATGGGACTGCGTTATAAGCAGGAACAATAACCGTGAACGACATCGCTCCTAACATTATATCTGCTTTTAACAACTGAGCCGACGTGGTTAGACAAGTTGGGCTTTACGTCGGGTGATTTTATTCCGCGCGGGTGGCAGCAATAAAAGCAAAAAGGGCATTAGCGAAAACCAAGCGGCAAAAACAAGCCACTTTCTTTTCTCTAAGTAGCAACTATAAATTATCGCCAGTCTAATTTGGGCTAGACCTAGTCGTTGACGAAAATCATGGCCAATCGATTGACCGTATTTCTTAATTAGTTCAAGCGTTTTGCTGCCAACCAAGTCGGGTCACTGATCGTAAAAATCTCAACCTTGGTCAAAAAGGTAAATTTGGTAAAGTCCGTGTTTGGTCTTACTCCATTCGTAATCAACTCCGGTGAAAATGCTGCTCAGACAGAAAATAAAACCAATCAGCGGCAAAATTCCGACCGAACCGATGATTATTCAAACCGCCCGGTCGGAGTAAAAAATTCCCAATACGATTAGACCACTGATAACAAGAGTAAAAAAAGTCATCAGCATTCAAGCGCTCCAGGCCGCCATCTTAATTAAGTGTCGGAGAGACTGAAAGTCGCTAATGATCGCACGACTGTGCTTTTTTCATTGTTTGACTGGTAAGTTGCTAACTGAGGAGCGGTATTGACTAATTCGCATGTTGAAAAAATTATACCAATTAAGCCCCAAGTAAGGTCACCAGAACGAGAGGTTAATGCTAGTGTTATAATCAAAATAAGTCTGAATGAGAGTCAAAACGGGGAGATTTTAGTACGATGCGAGTTAGTAAAAAGTTTTTTTGCGCCTTGATCGGCGGTTGTGCGCTAACTTTTAGCGTTTCGGGAGTCTTAGCTTGCGGAGCCGCAGGTCGAGTTCAAACGTTCAGTAAAATTGGTTTAGTTACCGACACGGGTTCGCTTTATGACTTTTCTTTTAACCAACAAGCTTGGGAAGCGATCCAGGCCTTAGATCCAAAGGCCACTCAGGCTGACAGCGTAGTGATGCCTTCGTCGCTCGATTCCAGTGCGCTTGAGCAAGGTTACAAACGCTTTTTCAAAGACAGAGGCAAGGAAATTGCCGTTGCTAACGGTTTTTACCACGCCGAAGCGATCCAACGTTTTAACCGTAACAATAATTCCGGGGAAGGCGTTTTCATTTTGAACGACGCGGAACTGCCAGCTGTTAACAATGTTGCTTCAATTGTTTATGACACTCGAACCGCTTCATTTCTGGCTGGTTACTTAGTTAGTCTTTACCTTGAGGCTCGCAGCGATATTTACCCGATGCCCAAAGTTGGTACTTGGGGAGCTAAAAACATTTCCAATGTAACTGACTTTATGATCGGCTTTATTTACGGCGTTAATTACTACAACATTAACCGTCCGTCGGGCAAACAATCAATCGCTTTTGGGCGGTTTGCTAATCGCGATTCGTACACTAACTCTGGTTTTGAAAAAGGCGGCGGTACTAAACAAGCCGATGAACTTTTAGCCGAAGGAGTCAGCGTGCTTTTTCCTGTGGCCGGAATTCAAACGTCTGACGCAATTAGCAGAATTGAAAATTTGGGCGAAAGTTCCCGCAACACACTCAAGGTGGTCGGAGTCGATAGCGACATGGTGCTAAGATACCCCGACAAACCCCAGTACTTTTTGACCTCAGTGATCAAAAATACCAAAGCGGCGATTATGGGCATGCACCGAGTTTTAGCGGGCAGCCCCGAAGCTGACCCTGACATTTTTAAGGGCTTAGGCGCTACGACAGTCGGAAATTTATCCAACCAACTAACTGGAGTAGCTAATAACAGCGGTTCGGCAGCTTGGAGAGAAGTAAGTAATTCAGGAGCAATTTACCAAAAGGCAGTTGGGCCGGAAATAGTTGATATCGCCATTAAAACTGTGGTTGAAAAAACTTGAGACGAAGCGCTCATTTTGCTAGAGTCAATGAACCGCAACGAAATCCGTTTCTAGCATTTTTAGTTGGTCAAACTACGTTATTTAAACTTAGCAAGGAAAGTTTCTTTCCATAGTTTTGCCTTGAAGTGCGATGCTATAATGCTCTATGAAAATGATGAAAGGAAATTCTGATGCGTAATACTAAGAAGTTAATGTTGGCTAGCCTGCTCGTTTGGGCAGTTTGCCAGCTCTGAGTTTGGTCGCTTGCGGCGGAGGTGTGGCAGCCGGAGCAACTAACATCGGTCTTGTAACCGACGCGGGTTCAATCAACGATAAGTCGTTTAACCAACAAGCTTGGGAAGGGGTCAAAGCAGTTGATCCAACCGTCTCTGAAGCGAAAAACGTGGTGCGTCCTTCAGCAACTAGTCCAGCTGCAATTGTTTCTGGTTACAAAACACTTTTAACTAACGGGATTAAAAACATTGTCGCGCCTGGCTTTTACCACCGCGATGCAATTGAGCTTTTTAACCAGGAACAAGGCGCTGCGAAAGATGACGTTAGGTTTATGCTACTTGACACGGAACTAGAAAATCGTGCGTCAAACACAGCTGAACTTACTTACGATACCCTTTTCGGCTTCATTTCTGGCTGGTTACTTAACTAGTCTTTGGTTTGAAACTCAAGTCGAGCAATACCCCGAGCCCAAAGTTGGTATGTGAGGTGGCGGTCCTTTTCAAGGCGTAACTGATTTTATGATCGGTCTAGTTTACGGAATTAAGTACTACAACGAAACACGCGCAGTTGGTAAAAAAAGCGGTTTCTTTCGCGACTTTCAACAACAAAGATAATTACACTGATACCGGTTTTGAACCAGGTAAAGGTCGGGCAAGAGCCGACGCGTTAATCGCCAGCGGAGCTAAAGTTATTTTTCCAGTCGCCGGACCTCAAATTCAAGATGTTTTCGCATCCGCAGAAGCAGCTGGTAAAAACGACATTCGCGTAATCGGAGTCGACACAGACATGGCTAATCGTTACGACAAGCAAAAAGACTGGTTCATTACTTCGGTTCTTAAAAACATTAAAGACTCGGTGAGTGGACTTTACAAAGTTATTACCAATTCGCCTGACGCTGACAAAGAAACTTTCAAAGGTCTTGGTCAAATTACCCGCGGTAACTTTGCTAACAAACTAACCCAATTAGCTGATAACACCACGCTAGGTGCCTGGTCAAAAGTGAGCGATCCGGGCAGTTTTTACAAAAAAGTGGTTGAGGACAAAGCGCTAATCACAAAAGCGGAAGACTTAACCAAAGGCAAAACTTGGGACGACGCTTACAACGAATTAATTAAACTTGACAACAACGACATTAGAGCGTAAATACCACTAACAAGAGCACTTTCTAAACTAGCCGCGAGGCTAGTTTTTTTGCTACGATTAGAGCTTTTAAACGTTAAGTGCTCGCTTGCCAAAAGGGTCCATTTGAAAAAAACTCGCTTGCCAAAAGGCCTTAGTATAATGGTATTATCAAACTGATTAATTAGACATTAGTAGGAGCAGAGCAAAAATTATCGCAAGGAGTTTTTGGATGAAAGTAGAAGCGGTCAAAACTTGGGAAGATTAAAAAAAACTTAAACACGCTTTTTACGGACCGACGGGACCAGTCGTTAAACTCAAGCAACAACTTAAAAAGCTTCGCCGTCCGAAAAAACCCGCGCTTGGTAAAAAACTGCAAACTTTAGTGGCTGCCCAGGAGCAAAAATTTGCTGCGGTCGTCAAAAACCTGGAACTTGAAGCGGTTGAAAAAAAGAATTAAAACCGAAACCGTGGACATTAGCACTCCCAT
This sequence comes from Mycoplasma sp. ATU-Cv-508, assembly GCF_004011945.1. Taxonomy (NCBI): domain Bacteria; kingdom Bacillati; phylum Mycoplasmatota; class Mollicutes; order Mycoplasmatales; family Mycoplasmataceae; genus Mycoplasma; species Mycoplasma sp. ATU-Cv-508. The sequence continues at coordinate 551,248 of NZ_RYZU01000001.1, forward strand.
TGGCCCTGCCGGTAGTTTGCACCCGCTAACTTTAATTGCTAACCGCGCTCGTCAGTGACTACTTAGTCAAGGATACTTTGAGACAAGCGGATCGGTAGTTGAAAATGACGAATTTAATTTTGAACGACTTAGCGTTCCTAAAGACCATCCTTCGCGCGAAATGCACGACACGCTTTACATTGACAAAGTTTTACTGCTGCGCACGCACAATACCAGTTTATCGGCCCGCGAAATGGCCGAGCGACCTAACCAAAATTTTGCCCAGTTTTCGATCGCAGCGTCTACCGCAACGACGTGGACGATGCAACGCACTCACACCAATTTTTGAACTAGATTTAGTTAATGTGGGTCCTTACGGACTTCCTGAGTTAATTTGAACTTTAGAAAATTTAGTTAACTTCATTTTGGAAGGGAAGTACGAAATTCGTCTCCGTCCTTCGTACTTTCCTTTCACGAGTCCGTCGCTGGAAATGGACATTAAAATCGCCGGACGCTGAACGGAAGTTTTGGGGGCTGGATTAATTGCTCGGAGCGTTTTTGACAAAGCCGGCTACCAAAGCAACCAAAATGGTTTTGCGGCCGGAATTGGTCTTGACCGTCTGGCGATGGTAAAGTACCAAATTCCTGACATCCGCGAATTTTACAAGAATGATCTCCGCTTTTTAAGTCAGTTTAGAGGAGCCGAAAAATGCTTTTCTCATTAAAGGAGTTAAGGCGTTTAGCTAACTTACCAATTGAAATGGGCGACCAACTGGTTGTTGATGCGCTAGTTCAACTCGGTTTTGAGGTTGAATCGCAAACCGCGTTTCCTTACGTTGAGAAAGTTAAGTTTGGGCGCGTTCACGCGGTTGAACCCAATCCCCAGGCCGACCGTCTTTCGGTTTGCCAAGTGGTTTTTAACGACCTAACTCGCACGATTCAAACAAGTGCGACTAACGTGAGAGTCGGAGCGGTAGTGGCTGCTTTTGTAAGCGGATCAAAGCTGGGCGAAACAATCTTTTCACCCCGCAAGATGCAAGGCGTTGTTTCCGAAGGGATGCTAATTTCGCTGAGCGAAGTCGGTTATCCAAGCGCGCTGTTGGGCGAGCTGGGCGAAGGAATCACACTTTTTGAAACTGACACCGACCTTAATTTAAATCCCATCGACTTTTTAGGTTTAAACGACACTTTACTCGACATTACCGTTTTACCAAATCGCCCTAACAGTCGCTGTTACCAAGCGATCGCCCGCGAGTTAGCCGCTTTTTTTCACCGTCAAGTGACGCGCGAACATTGAAATAAGTTTCGTCCGTTTGGCAATTTAAAAGCTAGCGCTCTGGCTGGCAACGACTACGTTTTGGTCGGTGCCAAAGCTGATTTTCAAATCACTTGAGCCGAAAAAACTGCTTATCGTTAAAAGCGGGTTTGCTTTAGGCGACAAAATCACCAACTTAATTAACTTAACTCTTTTAATGAGCGGCTTACCCATTAGCGTTTACGACCAGGACAAAATTGGAACCTCGCTCAGTTTGGTCAAGGTGTCAGACGAAAACATTGCTTGGGCTGACCACCGCTACAACTTAAGAAACAACTTGGTTGTTCGCGACAAAAGTCAAATTATTGGTTTAACTGGTCTTGGCCCCATCGATTTTTTCCGTGCTAGCGAACTTTCCAAACAACTGGTGATTGAAGTGGCAGTTTTTAACCGCGCCGATGTGTTAGCAAACTTAAAGTTAACCGCCGCCAGCGGCTCTAGTTCCCAGGGTCAAATTCACGCCCGATCGCTTGGAATTGGCGCGCTTTTAAGAGCGCTCAGTTTTTTAAAAACGCGCTTAGGTGACCTAACCAGTTTAACCGGTTTTAAACTTCCGCCCCGGCGTTTACTTGAGTTAGATAACCAAGTTCTTAGTCAAATTGCGGGCGAAGACATTAGTCAAACCGACAAGTTTGTGGCAGCCATGCTCAGTCTTGAAACAATCGGTTTTGAAATTGACCGCGGCAAAATAGCTCTTCCCTACGATCGCCAAGACGTGATTAGTCAATCGGACTTAGCGAGCGAAATTTTGCGTTTTTACGGGCTAGGTTTTTTAAAACCACGACCACCCGCGCCGAGTCGAGGTGAGGTCGTCTGACCAAAACAATTAATTTGAAAACTAGTCGGTTTCGGTTTGAGTCAGATCTATTCTTACTTGCTAGTGGATTGGGAAGATAACCAGTTTGATTTTTTTAAGCTTGGTAAACCGATCAAACTTTTAGATTACCCTTCAAAACTTTACAGCAGCATTCGTAACTCGCTAGTGAGCAGTTTTTTGCCGATCGTAGATTACCACTTAAAACGGAAAATAAGTCCGCTGGGTTTTTTTGAAATTGGTCAAATCCACTTAAACACCAAAGTTTTAGGTCTTTGCCAAACTGAGACGGATTTTCAATCTTTTAAAACAAAAGTGGCCGCTCTATGTCCGCCCGGGTCAGTTTTGTCCGCAGCACTTACGTCCATTTACACCCAGGTCAAAGCGCTGAGATTTTGCTTAACAAACAAAAGATTGGTTACCTTGGCCAACTTCACCCGGCTTTTTACGATCAACCGGTTTACTTTGCCGAAATTAACTTAACCCACTTAGCCAAACTCCAAGAGACCAAAGCGCTCACCTTTAGCGCTTACCAAAACGATCCGCTCAAAGTTCGCGACTTGACGCTTAGTTTTAAGCCCGGGAGAGCGCCGAAAAAACACTCACCCAAATTAGTGCCATTCCGGGAATTTGGCAAATTCAAGAAATTGGTCGCTACCTTAAAAAAGATGGTCAAGTTAATGTGACTTACCGGGTGAGCGGACATGCGAAGGCGATCGGAATCTTTGAAAGTAAGTTTTACCGCACGTAGACCCGCCCGGTTTAGTCTATATTTAAGTTGGTGTTTATGAAAAAAAATCTCAACGTTTTGTTCATCGGAGACATTTTTGGTCGGCCAGCTGTCGAAGCGTTAGCAACTTGCCTGGCTAAGTTAGTTAAACTTCACCGGGTTGATTTTGTGATTGCTCAAAGCGAAAATGTATCCGATCGCAAGGGACTAGTCAAGGCCGATTATGAACGTCTAAAAGAAATCGGCGTCCAAGCTTTTACGCTTGGCAATCACGTTTGAGCCAAAGACGGCATTAAACAAATTATTGCTAACTCGGACGTGATTCGCCCTTTCAACGTCCACAGCGATTACCCGGGTGAGGGAACGCGCGTTTTTAAAATTGCTTCCCAAACTTTGCGGGTCACTTCCATGCTCGGAGTGACTTTTAACGAATTAACTGACAATTGGAAACAAAGTCAGGCCGACAATTTTTTTGACGCCTTTGATTTGATTGAGAAAGACTATCCGCGCACGGATTACCACCTAATTGATTTTCACGGGGAAACAACGAGCGAAAAAAAATGTTTTTGGTCTTTACGTGGATGGTAAGGCGAGCGCTCTAGTTGGTACGCACACCCACGTCCAAACTAACGACGCCCGCATTTTGCCGCGCGGCCTAGCTTACATTACTGACGCTGGTATGACTGGTCCGAGCAACTCAGCGATCGGTGCCGAGTTTAAAAGTGTCTACCGTAAAATGCGCTTTGACGCTCGGAGCAAGTTTATCGTTTCGCAAAACCGCGTCCAGTTTAACGGCGTTTTAATTCGTTTTTCTCCGCACGGGCACAAAATTAAGAGTTTAAACTTTCTAGTTTAATTTAAGATTGTTATACTTCTATCAGTTACTTGGTATTCAAGCACATGGATAAACATAACCAACCTCGCAAAAACGCCTGAGGAACGATCAGGCGTGTTTTTGGTCGCGGTGTTCAGGCGACTTTAAACAGCGTGGAATGAATTGGTAATAAGTTTCCTAAACCGATTTACCTTTTCCTATTTTTAGTTATTATCATCGTTTTTGTTTCAATGATTTTAAGTCTCGCCGTGCCAAACGGAGTTGTTTTAGAAGGTCTTAACCAAGACCAACCGGTTCACTTTTTCAACTTGATTGGTCGAGACGGAATTATTTGGTGACTGAAAAACTTCATTCCCAACTTTATGGCTCTTTCCACAACGGGAATTGTCATCATCACCACCGTCTTTGTTAATGTGGCCGAAAAAGCTGGTTTTGTCGATTTAGTGATGCGGAAAATTGCGACTGCCGTTTCGCGCAAAATTCTCACGCCGATGATGATTATGATTGGTTGCTTAACTAACTTAGCGGCTGACGCGGGTTACTTAATTTTGATTCCTCTAGCTGGACTGCTTTACTACCGGGCTGGTCGCCACCACTAGCGGGGATTGCGGCTGTTTTTGCTGGCGTGTCGGGCGGGTTTGTCACCACGCTTTTGCCAGGAACGATTGACGTGATTATGACTTCACTGACTAACGATATTTTGGCTCAGCAAGGTTATGAACATTTGAGCATCAACCCGATGTCAATTTACTACTTCACGCTCACACTGTTTTTCCTTTACATTATTGTCGGTTGAGCTTTGACTGATTTAGTGATTGAAAAAAGACTCCACCAACGTTATAAATTTGAGCGTCCAGCTCACATCGTGGTTGGTGAAAAAACTAAACTGACCCATCTTCAACGCCGGGGATTAATCGCGGCCCTAATTTTTATCGCGCTTTACGTAATTGTTTTTGTGCTGTTTATTACCGTCCCCGGAGCACCTTTTAGCGGTTTTATTTACGAGATTCAAAACATTCCCGCCGGTTTTAAAATTCAAGATTACCAGCCGCTCAACCACCTAGCTCTAATCATCGGCTTTCTTTTTCTGGGATTGGAATAGTTTACGGCTTTTTTGCCCAAACTTTTAAATCGCCTCAAGATGTAATTGATAGTTTAGTGGAAGGTTTTAAAAAAGTCGTTCCGGCTCTAATTCTTTTCATGGTCATGGCTCAGTTTATCGCGGCACTGAGTCAATCTAACATCGGAATTGTATCGGGGTATTACTTGGGGATCGGTCTAGTCAAAATTTCTAATCCGCTCGTCGTGTTGGCGCTTTTTGTAATCGTAGTGGCATTTTTTAACTTGATGATGGCCGGCTTAACTTCTAAGTGGGGCATCTTAGGTCCGATCTTTCTATTAGCTCTTGCCAAGGCGGGCATTGATCCAAGCGTGACCACGGCTGCTTACCGGGTTGGCGATAGCGCGACTAATTTAATTGCTCCTTTGATGGCTTACTTTCCGCTCATTTTAATGTGAACCAAAGATTGGGTAGTTAAGGAACAGCGCGCACGGTTTGAGATGGGCTCGCTTATGTCAATCATGTTTCCGTACGCGGTGTGCTTTTTAATTGTCGGTTTAACGACTCTCCTAGTTTGGGTAGCGATCGGTACACCGCTTGGAGTCGGCAGTCATGTTTACCTCAAACCTTCGGAAGAAGACCTAGCTTTTTTGGCGCCTTTCCAATCGGATTGACGGCTCGTTAATTCACCAACCGAAATTTTTAAATTGAGAATTTAAAGCCGCTACTGGACGGGATATTTTGGTTTTTTTGAACCTAAATGCTACAATATAGGTGCTATTCTAATTTCGAGGAATAGCGATCCAATACCAAGATCATTCGAGATCTCTATAGAGGTTTTAAAACAGAAAGGTTTGTTTAAAACAATTAGTATGAATAAAAAATTATTCTTGAGTTTCGGAGCGCTAATTGGGATTACAGCACCACTTGCAGCTGTGGTAGCTTGCGGTCCTAAAGCGAAAACCGATGACGAGTTGGTGAAAGAGTACACTGGTAAAATCCAGACTTCTTACACCACCACAAAGAAAAGATGTCCTTGTAGATACTTTAAACCTTAAAGTAAACGATGAGACAAAAGCCGAAGTACTAGGAATTGCAGATTTTCCTAAGCCTGATGAGGCTACAGTTGTAACAATGACTGTTGCTCAATTGGACGCAGCTGCAGGTACTGTAAAAGTTAAAGTTGATGTTAAAAGAGGTAGCGCTACGGATTCAAAAGAAGTTAATGTTACTGGCTTCAAAAAACCAGACGCACCTTCTGATGACCAAAAAGCTGTTGACGAATATCTAGCTGGAATTCAAACTTCTTACACAACTAGCAAAACTACCACAGCGGCATCTGCATCAGGTATCTCAACTTCAACAACTTGAAACACTATTGCGGAAGCAAATACCGCTTTGGGTACAACAATTCCAACAACACTTCCAGAAGGAATTACAGTCACATTTAAAGTAACTGCTGTGGAAACACCAACGGGAGCACAAGGGAGCGTTAAATTCGATCTTACCGCAACCAAAGGAAGCACCAGCAAAGCAAAATCAGTCACAGTTACTGGATGAGCAGCTGAGGCCTAAGCAGATATCTCTTTTTAAGTTAAACAACAAAAAACAAGCAATTAAATCTTAAGATTTTGCATAAGACTAACCGCGAGGTTAGTCTTTTTTATCGTTTATAATCAGAACAGTTTACAGAGCAGGAGGTTGGCAGATGAAAATTGACTTGCACTTGCATTCGCCCGCTTCCTCGTCCAACGGCGATTCGATTGGATGAAAATCGCTCCACCACGCGCTGCAAAAGTTAAAACTGCATCGCGTTAAAGTCGCGTCTTTTACCGACCACAACACTTTTGACGCCCAGTTTTACTTACAAGCTCGTCAACTAGCCAAAACCGCTGACATTCATCTTTTACCTGGAATCGAGGTGGATGTGCTGCGCTCCAACGATCGCCGGGCCAACTTACTAATAATTTTTGACGGCGATCTAAGCTCAGCAGAACTACAGCAGATTGAGCAAATTGCTCGGCAAAACCTTCTTTTTAAACAGGGTATCAGCATTAATAAGATCAACGAGTTATTTAGCGATTTTGAAACGCTCAGAATTCCCCACGTGGGCAAAAACGACTTTTTTTGCCCCGAAGATTTAAAACTACTTCGCTACGACGCGGTGGAAGTTAGTAGTTTTGACCACCCCAACTACCGCAAGTATTGCAAAACCGATGCGCAAAAAGCGGTCGTCGCTTTTTCCGATACCCACGTTTGGAAAAAATACCCTCAACACGGAAAAAAACTGATTACTTGGGTGCCTATTAATGAAAAGTCTTTGACAGCTTTAAAAACCGTCTTGGCCCAGCCAAGTGTTTACGCGCGAGAAGGAGAACCATGTTAAAGAAAATAGTTTTTGGAGATTTAGAAGATCTTAGTCAGTCAAAAAAACGAGTTGAAGTTGAGTTTGGCAAACGGTCCAATGTAATTGTTGGGCCCAAGGGCGGCGGCAAGTCGACGCTTTTTGATTTAGTAGCCGGACTAAAGAAAAACGTTATTTACCAAAATGTAATTGACGCTTTAGAAAGTTTTGGTCTGGAATTTTTAAAAGCCGAAAAATTTAACGGCGAAATTATTTCGGTTCACAGTTTGTCGCTGCGGACCGCTAAGACGCGTTTGCAAGATTATGCGCAGCGACACGACGTAATTTACCAACAGGATCCGATCAAGGAAAATTTGCACAACTCCAAAGAAATCACTAAGAAAAAAGAACGCTTTGCCCACGAAGTGGTCGCCCGTGCTGAATCGGTCCAGAAACTAATAGAGAAGATATCTAATTTCCACCACGGCATGGTAAGGGTAAAAAGTTTTAATGACAAACAAATTAATTGAGCTAATCTTTTTCCTTGAAAGGCCAACAAAAAAAACGGCGATGATTTAATTATCAAATTAAATTACGATTCTCATCCGCAAATTATTGAGCTAAAACGTCAAAGACAAATGTTGGAAAAATCTGGCCAGGAAAGTCAAGATTACCAGCGCCACACGCTTTGGCAACTCAAAATAATTTGGACAAACTTGACCAGTTGTCTTCCGAAAGTCGCGAGCAATTGCGTAAGCAGTTAGTGAAGTTAGACGAGCAAATTGGCGTTTTAAACAAGTTTTTCACCCAACAAATTAGTTGGCTTGATCGGATCAAAAAGTTTTTACTTTGGTTTGAAAACGCTTACCAAAAAGTGGTTGAAAAAATGAAGGCCAAATCGTTCGAGAAGGCCGGAATCAAAGAGTTTCAAATTAAAGCTGAAACCCATTTTCGTGATTACGCAAAACTCATTCGTTACCAAAGAGACTATTTCACGATTTGCTCGTCAATCCGATTCAACTCAGTTTTGACGAATCACAAGAAGGCACGTATTTCTTGGCTTTTGAAATCAAAAAGAGTGTCGAACTTCAGCAAGTTCAAATTTACGATTTGATTTCCCAAGTTCTCTATAAGCCGGCTTCAAATAACGACATCGGAGACTGAATTAAGAAGGTGCTGGAAAAAGGGCTCAAAGATTTTGAGCCGGGCAAAATTCGTAAAAAACTAGCTCAAATCGTCAAAGAAGAAGTTAACGTTTTAGCCAACGGCAAAAATTACGAAACAATGTCGCTCGGAGAAAAATCAATTTACGGGATTGAGTACAAACTCCGTGAATCAGCCGGTGAAACGCTTTTCTTAGACCAACCGAGGACAACTTAGATAATGAGACGATCGCTGAGCGCGTGCTGAACCTAATAAACGATCACAAAGAGCAAATTTTTATGGTTACCCACAACGCCAATTTAGGGATTTTGTCCCGGCCTGACAAAGTTATTATCGCTAATTTGCACGGCCAAGACGCTTTGCCTTACCAAGAAGGCCACTGGATCAGCGTTGACCAGCCAGTTGCTGATGGAACGCTTTACTTAGAAGGTGGTACGCAGTTTTTAGAAAAAAGGTACCAGATTGTGAAAGGAAAAAGATATGACAATTAAAATTAAACAAGCTTTGGCATCCCAAGAGGGAGATTTTTCTCCGATTGAAGTCAGTTTTGCTTCCGAGAAGTTAATTATTTCACCCGATTCAGACCAGTGAAACAACCAAGGAATTAACAGTTTTTTGACTAAATTGGCTGCTAACACTCCGTCTGAGGGCAAAATCGAAGTCGAGTATGACGAGCAAAACCGCGGCGAAATCTATCTTTACGTGGTCCAACTCTTTAAAACTTTTCAAGACCAATATAACTCGGAGTCCTTAACGGAAAAGTAGTTTTAGTGTTAAACTGACTTTCTAATGAGTCGGTTAGTTTTTTTGACCCAAGGATTAAATTGGAAGTGCACTTTTCCGAGTGGTTTAATTTACCGCGTTTTCCAAATCGGTCGGAAAATTTTGTTAGTTAAACTCACTTTTGGTGCCGAGTTTGTCAGTGCCAAAGCGCTTGCAACCAAGGGTGGTCAACTTAGTCAGCGCGATCAAAATGCGCTAACTAGTCAAATTAAGCGTTGGTTAGGTTTTGGCGACCCCTACCTTAACGAGTTTCACCGCTTAGCCGTCCAAGACGATTGGTTAAAACCAATCTTAGCTGCTCACCGCGCCTGCCCTTTGGTCGGGCAAAGCGATTTCTACCGCGCCCTAGTTTGAACAATTATCGGTCAACAAATTAGCATGGCGGCGGCTCGAACAATTTTTGAGCGTTTCATTAGCACTTACGGCGACAAATTAGTTTACCAAGGTCAAACTTACCACGCTTTTCCCGGTCCAAAATTAGTCGCTACTTTAAAGGTTGAAAGTTTAACAGCCGTCAAAATTTCCAGACCCAAAGCAAAGTCAATTTTAAAAATTAGTCAAATGATGGTGACTAGTCAGTTTGACTACCGAGCTTTAGAAAAGGTCAGCGACTTAGAGCAGTTAGTTAGTTGCTTAGTCGCTCTACCTGGTATAGGCCCTTGGTCGGCCCACTACTTAGCGATGCTTTATTTTCGCCATCCCGACGCTTTTCCAGCTCAAGATGCTGGTCTAATCAAAGCAATTAAGTTGCTTAGCAGGCAGCAATTGGTTGACGAACAAGTTTGAAAAAAAGAAGTTAGAAAAGTGGCAGGGATTTCGTGCTTACGCGGTTTATTTTTGTGAAAATACTTAGTTTAGCGTTTTGACAAGAAATTTTAACGACAAGTCGTTAAGAGAGTTTTTTAAAATTCCGGTCTTGCGAGCCGAGTTTTTGACCATATAATTAAAAGGTGAAACAAGCATCTGATCCGACCGAAAACCGTTTGTTTAACCGACCTATTTGCATAGTTTACTTTTTCTTAAGGTCAAAAAACGACAAGTTTAGTGATCGTTATTCACCAAGGAGTTGCCCGTGGAGTTAAAACCGCTTTTCCAGACTTCAACCATTAAAATTGTCACTTCGCCAGCCACAAGCGTTAAAAAAAGTTTAGGGCGCCGCACCAAAGTCAGTGAAGATCCGCTCGGGGTCATCCCAACGGGTATTTTTCGGGTAATACGTTCAGAAATTTTGCGTCAAAAATTAACGCTCATCTTTTTATCGGGACTTCTCTTGGCGCTCGCAATTTGGATCACTTTGTTTGCGCTAGTTTACAAAACGAGTTGAATTAGTTACGTTTTGCCCAGCAGCCTTTTGCTTTTTAGCGTTTATAAGTTTTTGATTACGTTAGTTGAAATGGGATGTATGAGCCGGGCAGTAACACGCTACCGGGAAGACCTACGTTTAGATTTAACTTCGACGCCGCCTTTTTTGGCGACTTTGTACTTAAATCTTTTCAAAAAACAAATCGCCCACAACTGATTAACGTTTGTGATGATTTTCTACGGCGGAATTTTAACGCTTTTGCTCTGGTGACTAAAAGATTTCCAGTGGTGATTTTTTGACTTTAAAAATTGGATCCAAGCTCTTTTTGCTAACCCTACGCTGATGAGTTGAATTTTTACGATCGCTTTAATTACTTTGGCAGTTTTGCACATTTTAATGAGCATTCACCGCCGTAAAAAAATTCTCGAGATTGATGCTTACTTTGGGGCTAAGTTGGCACCAGCGAGCGAAATTGAAACTTTAAAAACAAACCACAACAAATTTTACCGTCGACTGTTTTTGGTCTCATTGCTCGTCATGCTAATTATTCCCGTTATAATCAAAATGGTTGTCTTTACGATCTTGCGTCGCCGTCGCAAGTAGTTTTCAACAAGTTGCCAGGAGGACTTTATGCCAGTCGGAGCTTGAATCGGAATTTTAGTCGTTAGCATTATCATCGCCCTTTTAACCGGCGCAGCCGTCGGTTTTTTCCTAACCAAAAAAATGTTTGAAAAACAACTCCGGGAAAATCCGCCGATCACCGAGAAACAAATTCGTGCCATGTACATGCAAATGGGTCGCAAACCTTCTGAGGCTCAAATTAAAGCGACGATGCGCTCGGTTAAACGAGCAAAATAATTACGCTTCGCCAGTTTTTTAGTTTATAATTTGCCTAGGTCGCCATAGCGCTAGGGTCCACCTGATCCCATCCCGAACTCAGCAGTTAAGCCTAGCAGCGCCGAAAATACCTCCGGGGAAGATAGGACGCGGCTCTTTTTTTTCGCGATTTTTGCGCTTTTACTGGGCGAATTGGTCCCTCAAACGCACCGCGTTATAATCGCTTAACGGCGCTTTTTCAACACTCGTTTGCCACAATGTTCGCTTATAATCTCTATGAAAAACCAACTACCAAGGGGAGGGTCCTCAATTGGCAAATGCGATCGAAATGAAGCATATATCAATGGTCTTTGGCAATTTCGTTGCTAACGATAAAATTGATTTAACGGTCGCCAAAAACTCGGTGCACGCTATCATTGGCGAAAACGGAGCTGGCAAAACGACTTTGATGTCAATTCTTTTTGGACTTTACCAACCCACGAGCGGAACGATTAAAATCAACGGTAAGTTGGCCGCGATTAGGTCACCCCTTGACGCCAATAGGCTCGGAATCGGAATGGTTCACCAACATTTCAAATTAGTCGACATTTTCACTGTCTTTGAAAATGTCACGCTTAACTCCGAAAACACCACGCTAGGTTTTATTACCCAGTCTGAGCAGAAAAAAAGACTGCAAGCTATCGTTGATCGTTACGGGTTGGAACTAGATTTAAAACGTAAGATTTCCCAAGCGAGCGTCGTTGAACAGCAAAGAACCGAAATTTTGAAAATTCTTGCCCGCGATGCTGACATTTTAATTTTGGACGAACCGACTGCTGTTTTAACACCTCAGCAAATTGACGACTTTTTAGCCGCCGTTTTAAATTTAAAAGCCCAAGGCAAAACGATCGTCATCATTTCTCACAAACTAGACGAACTTCGCAAAGTGGCAGACCGAGCAACAATTATTCGCCGCGGAAAAGTGGTTAAGCAGGCAGACATGTCAAAGTTGACCGACAGTCAAATTGTTCGCGCCATGGTTGGGGCTCAGCCGATGCCAAAGCGAGCGCGCAAAGCCAGCCGCCCCGGTCCAGCGCTTTTAAAAATTGAAAACTTGGAAGTTAAAAAGTTAGGCAGCAAGGCGCTAGGACTACGCGATTTTTCGCTGAGCGTTCGCGCCGGTGAAATCGTGGCTATTTGCGGAATTGAAGGAAACGGTCAACAAGAACTTGTTAACGCGATTGCCGGTCTTCAAAAAGTTGAAAAAGGCAGCATTGAGTTTTTGCAACCAGTTTTGCCAAGTGCGAGTCGCCAAAGCATTTTCAAAGCTAAAAAATTAACCGCGCCAACTTCAGAAGTTGCTCTTCAAAGCGTTAACGTGGCTCATAGGTCGGTTAAGAAACGTTACGACGTGGGATTAGCTCACATTCCCTCGGACCGCCATAAATGAGGTCTGGTGTTAGACATGAACGTTTTTGAAAACGCGGTCATCCAAGATTTTAGATTAGCAAGTTTTAGTCGCGCCGGTTTTTTCCGCTACGCCAATGTGCGTAACTACACCAAAAAGATCGTTGAAAAATTTGACGTTCGAACGCCCCACGGCATTAGTTCCATCGTCCGTTTTATGTCCGGAGGTAACCAGCAAAAATTAATTGTTGGCCGGGAACTTTCCCGTTCGAGAGCAAGTATTTTGCTCGTTAGTCAACCAACGCGCGGTCTTGACATTGGCGCGATTAACAAAATTCACCAGTACATTTTAGAGGCCCGGCAAGCCGATAAAGCGGTTTTGCTAGTTAGTTATGAACTCGACGAAATTTTGGCCTTGGCTGACCAAGTCGTGGTAGTTAACCACGGCACCAAAGTGGATCAGCTGCCCATTAGCCAAGTGAGTCGTCAAAAGTTAGGTCAACTAATGACTAGCAAAGCGCTTGAGAAAGGAACCGCTTAGGATGAAGACTAAGAGCGAGCAAACATCAAAACGCTGACCTTGGCATTTACAGTTAATTCGCCTCATCAACAGCGATGGTTCACGCAGCGCTTGGTCCAAAGTAAGAGCTTCGCTAATTGCGATTTTGATCGGGCTAGCGATCGGTCTTTTACCAATTCTGCTCGCAGGCGGTGACCCTTGGGTTGGCTATTACAGAATGTTTACCGCGCCTTTTCACGCGATTAATTTCAACAAAACTATGGTGACGATTTCAATTTTCATTTTGCTTGGCACGGGAATCGGCATTTCCTTCAAAACTGGTCTTTTTAACATTGGAGCCACGGGGCAGTTTTTGATGAGCGGAGCGATTTGCGTTTTAGTTGGCATTCACCTTGATTTACCTAAGGCAGCCGCTTTACCGCTTTTAATTTTGCTTTCAAGCGGCGTGGGAATGGTTTGCGCCCTTGTTCCAGCCGCTTTAAAAGCTTTTTTCAACGTTCACGAAGTCGTTTCCACGATTTTGTTAAACTGGGTTTTCTTTTTCATCGTTAAATGGATTGTGGCTTTACCTCAGTACCAAGATGTATCGGGTTCTACAATTGCGATTCATCCGTCAATGGGATTTACCACCCGACGCGATTCATGGGATTTTCTAATTATTCTAGGTTTGGCTATTTTGTTAAGTTTGATGGTGTTTTTGGTGTTTCGTTACACGACTTTTGGCTACCAATTGCGCGCTAACGGGCTAAGCCCAACCGCGGCTCGTTACGCTGGTATCAATGCCAAGATGATGATTATTTGGGCGATGGTGCTTTCAGGTGCCTTAGCGGGCCTAGCCGGTTTTCTTAACTACTGCACCTTAGAGGGTCGGATTCCGCGGATGGGACACGTTTTGCCTACGATTGCTTTTGAAGCTATCACAGTTACTTTGTTAGCTTTTTCTTCGCCGCTTGGTTCAATTTTAGCCGGCTTATTTTACGGAACTCTTTACAGCGGCCAAGCCTTTGTGACCCAAGCTGGTGGCAACGTGGTCCGCGAAACGGCTCAGCTTAGTCTGGCAATTATCATTTTTACCGCCGCTTTAGCCAGTTCTTTCACGCGTTTTAACATTGGTCAAATCTTAGTTAGGCAAATTAGACTAGGTAGATCCGATTGAGTTAAGCGTCAAAGGCAAATTTACTACCAGAAGCGAGCCCAAATTAAGAGCATCTACCACACTCGGGCACAACTTCTTCGGGATCAAATCCGTCTTAACAAGCAAAAACTCGTCGCTTTGCAGCGGCAATGGAGTGCCGAAGTAGTTCAAGTTGAGAGTTTGTTTAAAAAGGATCAAATTGATTTAGCGACCAAAAACGCTCGTTTAAACCAAATCAACCAACTTTACCAAAGCAAGACCGAGCATTTAATCGGGTCTAACAGCGACCAACTTCGGCGTGAATACCGAATTGAAATTAAAGATCTCAAAGGTCAACACCGCTTTGAAGTTTTGACCCGTCTTGATAAATACGAAACGCTTTGTCAACAGCTTGTTTGACAGTATCGCCACGCTTTAGCCCACGCTGATGACCTTGAGGAAAGAGTCAAAATTAAGCAGCGCTTTTTTGAAGAGAAAACCAAACTTTACGATTGATGGATCGGAGCGGTGAACTAAATGGTTAGCGTGATTGTGATCGGAGCGCTTGTCTCAATTATTATTATTTTTGCCCTAGCTGCGGTTGGCGGCATGGTCAGCGAGAAGGCAGGCGTAATTAACTTGTCAATCGAGGGATTTATGACGATTGGCGCGATTAGTTACGCAGTCTTTGCCAATTTGCCGAGCGTGAAAAACATTTTAGCTTACCAGTGGTTGCTCTTCCCGTTGGCCGGTCTTTTTGGCAGCGTTTTTGCGATTATTTACGCGCTGGCGACGGTCAAACTTAAAGCTAACCAAACTATCGCCGGTATCGCGCTTAATGCACTGGCTGTGGCTATCTCGTTTTTTATAATCAAACTTAAAAAAACTAGCGAGATCGAAATGCAACCTTACCTTTGAACGCTAGGCGAGAATAACCAAAGTTTTGTTTGAATTTTTAACATCGCAGTCTTTTTGGGTTTACCGATGATTGGTCTAGTCATTGTCGTGCTCAACTACACTAAGTTTGGCAAATTAATTAAAGCGGTCGGGGAAAACCCCGACGCCGCGGCTACTTTGGGTGTCAGGGTTGAGTGAATTCAAATTAAAGCGGTGGTTTTTTCGGCTTTCTTTAGCGCCCTAGCCGGCGCGATTTACGCCCAAAACATATCCGGGTATTTTCACGGCACGACTCAGGGAGCCGGATTTTTAGCGGTTGCGCTGGTGATTTTTGGTCAGTGAAAACCGTCGTTGATTCTGCTAGGATCAATTATTTTTGGTTCCATTTATGCCATAATTAACAATGCAACGCTGATTCCGGTGCTTAACACCATTGAGGGAACCGATTTACTGCACACGATTCCTTACCTACTGTCAACGTTAGTCTTAATTTTCAGCTCACGTCATTCCAGAGCTCCCCGATCACTCGGGATTCCTTACTCAATTCAAGGCAGGTAATTTATGACTCCGCACATCCAAGCTAGAAAAATGACATTGCTCCGGTAGTTTTAATGCCAGGTGATCCGCTTCGCGCCAAGTACATTGCCGAACATTTTCTCCAAGATGTTCGTCTAGTTAACACTTTGCGCAACATGCTCATGTACACCGGACGTTACAAAAAGAAAATGATTTCAATTTGCGCTTCGGGCATGGGTCAAGCTTCAATCGGAATTTATGCCTATGAGTTGTTTAATTTTTACGATGTCCAAAAAATTATTCGGATTGGTTCGGCTGGTTCGTACCAAAAAAATCTCCGTCTTTTTGAAGTTGTTTTGGCGACTAGTGCCTACAGCGAATCAACGAGTTACGGATTGAACATTTTGGGCGTGGAAGAGCAAATTTTTTACCCTTCGGAACTTCTGAACGAAAAAATTCGCCAAGCCGCTCTCAAAGTGGGCATTAACTTGGTTGAAGGTCCGATCCACACTTCCGACGTTTTCTACTCGGTAATTCCGCTCCAAGAAAGAATTGCCCAGACGCAAGCGATTTGCGTTGAGATGGAAGCAGCGATGCTCTTTGCCATCGCGCGTAAGTTTTCCCGTCAGGCGGCTTGCCTTTTGACAATTAGCGACAACTTAATTACTAACGAGGAAACTTCGCCCGAAAACCGTGAGCAAGCTTTCCAAGACATGATGCGTTTAGGGCTTGAGTTAGCCGAATAAAGTGCGAATTAAAAGTTGGATGAATGCTCTGTTTAGCTTGGTTTTTGTCGCCGGACCAGCGCTTTTAATGTTTTATTTTTGGCTTCCTGAGTGAAACGACAATAAGTATCAGATTCCGATCGGGTACTTGTATTTATCCGCATTTGGTTTAGTGATTTTCACTTTTTTAGCGACGTTTTTGTTTGTTTACTTAGGTTTAATTAGTTTTGATGCGCTTCGTTTTAGTTTGCCCTTGGCATTAGCATTTGCCGTCATTTTAGTCTCAAGTTTTTGACCAACTTGGGTCCGGGCTTTCGCGGTAATTTTGACGGTCATGTTCGCCTGACCAATCAACGGTTTAATTAGTCGGTTCAACTTTAAAAGATAAGCAAACTTGTATAATCAAGTTATTAATGAAGTTAAGTTCGTGGCTACCGAAACGGAGATTTGCCCACCATGTTTTACGCCTAATTATTCCGATCGCTCTTGGTCAAATGTTAGTCACTTCGGTCTCGTTTGTCGATCAGTTTATGGTCGGTTGGATTGAGGACGTTGAACAGCCGCTCACGACCGTTTTAATTACGACGGAAATTTTTCATGTGGCGATGAGTATCAACTTGGGGATTGGTCTAGTTGGTGACATTTTTGGCGCCCAGTTTTTCGGAGCTAAGATGTTTCGTAAGTTTAAAGCGGCTAACAAAATTAAAACGCTTACCAATTTTTGGGCCGCTCTTATAACGGTGGTTTTTCTCAACATTTTTGCCGAAAGACTGCTCGGTTTATTCATTGACCACCCCTACACTTTACGCGTGGCTGCCCGTTATCTCCGGCTTTTGACGATTGGCCATGTCATGTACGCGGTTACGATGAGTTTCATTGGCGCGCTTAACACGATTGGCAAACCGCGCTACCAACTTTATTCTTCGCTCGTGCCGCTCACGGTCAACATTTTCTTTAACGTGGTTTTTCTTTATTGGATGAAACTTGACCTTTCAGGCGCTGCCCTTTCAACTATTTTGGCTCGTTTTTTAGAACTAATGCTCGTCTTTATTTTTGTTTGGAAAAACCGGAAGTTTGTTTGGTTTGGTTGAAATTGGTGAAGATTTGATTTTCAGTTAGTTAAATCAATGGCCAGGCGCGGCCTCATTATTACTAGTCAAGTCGCGCTTGCACTCGGACTAGTGGCTAAAACAGCGGTTTGAACTAACAATTACCCGGATATTAGCGAAGCGGTCGGGATCGGTTATGCCATTAACGGACTTTTGTGGGCAACTTTCCCTGGTTTTAGCACCGCCTCAAAAGTTTTAATCGGACGGCGAATGGCGAACAATCAATTTGACCAAGCTTACGACGAATCGCGGAAAATGTTGCTAATCGTTTTTGTTTTTGGACTAATCTTGGGCCTAACCACTTTACCGCTCGCTTTTTTCTTGCCTAGGGCGGTTGGCCTGAGTTCGGCCAATGAAATTAGCGCTGCCCAGACGATGATTATCGTGGAAGCATTTTTGATCGTTTTTATTATTTGCGGAGTCTACATTTTTTCGCTGCTAGAGGCGGGCGGATTTTCATTTGCTTCAACTTTTTTAAACAGTTACTACGTGATTGCCGTTGTTTTTCCCTTCGCTAGCCTATTAGCCCATTTCACTAATATTTCGTTTGAGCGACTTTACCTATTAACCCAACTACTCCATTCGCTAGGTGTTTTTAGCGTTTCGCTACCTTTCTTTTTCCGCCGGCGTTGACTACGCAACATTACCATTAGTCACCGCTAAGGTTTGCTCTTACTAATTACGCGCAAAAATTCTTGGAAGAGCGGATGGGGATGCAGCGGATTAGCTTCAAACTCGGGGTGAGCTTGGACGCCGATGTAAAAAGGGTGACTTTTGACTTCGCACACTTCGGCTAGACCGGTTTGTTCATCAAAACCTGAGAAGAGAAAATCACCTTGATTGAGTTGCTCAACGTACTGCGGACTAGCTTCGTAGCGGTGCCGGTGGCGTTCGTAAGCGTGAGTTGAACCATAAATTTGGCTCACGCGCGATCCACGGACTAGTTTGGTTTTTGAACGACCCAGTCTTAAGGTCCCGCCCAGTCGGTGGTGTTTTTTATCTTGAATTAAATCAATCACAAAAGTTCCTTGGCGCGAAATTTCTCGGCTGGTCGGATTGGGAATTTGGAGTTCTTGAGCCTGAACAATCACCATCGCTTGGAAACCGTAGCAAATGCCGAGCGTTGGCAACTTGCGTAGTCGCGTAAAGCGGGCGACGGCAACTTTGCCAATAAAACCGCGTTTACCAAAGCCGGGCAAAATAATCACACCGCTAACACCTTCTAAACGCTGGGCGATCGTTTTTTCGTCAAGCAGCGAGCTTGAGGCTAGTCAAACAAGTTCCACTTCGCAGTGGGCATAGTTAGCCGAAATGTTAATCGCTTCGACGATTGATTTATAAGCGTCTTCTAGTTCGACGTACTTACCAACCATTGCGATGCGAACTTTCTTGTGTTTTGGTGCGTTAATTAGTTTGACGTATTTTTTTCAGTCCGCTAAATCGGGTCGTGGACAAGGTAGGCCAAAGTGTTGCAAAATAAATTTGGCTAAGTTAAGTTTTTCAAAGTAAAGTGGCAGTTTATAAATGTTATCCACATCAGGCACGGGCACGCAATGGTCGCGCTTGACAAAAGTTAGTGCGGCTGTTTTTTCGGCGATTGAAGCTGGAATAGCCGAATTAGCTCGCAAAAGAATCATGTTAGGCGACAAACCGCTCGCGTGAAGTTCGCGCACCGAGTGTTGAGTCGGCTTAGTTTTAAATTCTTCCGAGGCTTTTAAATAAGGAATAAACGAGCAGTGAATTAAAAAAGTTTGCCCCTGGTAGCGATGGGAAAACTCCCACAGAGCTTGTAAAAAAGGTTGCGATTCGATGTCTCCGACCGTTCCGCCCACCTCGGTAATGATAAAGTCGGCTTTAGAGCTAAGCGCAACTTGTTCAATTTTGTGGATGATTTTATCGGTCACGTGGGGAATGGCCTGGATTGTTTTGCCGTGGTAAACTCCGAGCCTTTCTTCTTCAAGCAACTCTTGCATTAACTTGCCCTGTGTGTAGTTAGAATCTTTGGTAAAAGTTTCGCCGATAAACCGCTCATAATGGCCAAGGTCTAAATCGGTTTCACCACCGTCAACAGTTACAAAAACCTCACCGTGTTGGTAAGGACTCATCGTGCCGGGGTCGACATTGTAGTAGGGGTCAAATTTTTGCACAAAAACTCGGTAATTGCGGGCTTTAAGCAAACGTCCCAGCGCCGCGGCTGAGACACCCTTTCCTAAACCAGATACAACTCCTCCCGTGACAAATAAGAACTTGGTACGTTTTAAAGGCATGGCACTCCTTGCAAAATAGCTACAAAATCATTTTACTGGACACACCGGCTGACCTAACCACGATTTTTCTCGTAGAATGTAATGGAAAGAGGGTGAACGTTGCGAGCATTTTTTGGCTCCCGCCAAACTCGAAACCGAACTTTGGTCCAGAAGATTGCTTTGAGCGGTATTATGCTCGGTCTAGTTTTACTGGCTCAGTTTTGCGAACGTTTCATGCCGATTTTTGCCTACATGAAAATTAATTTTTCGCTCGTTTTCATCTTGCCGGTCTTTTACTTTGCCGGTTGGTATTTTGGTTTGCTTTTGCTCGTATTAAGAGGCATCTTGGGAACGCTGATCGATTCTTTCACGCTTGCGACTTTAATTGGTCACGCAATTTTGCTGTTTGTGGAGACATTGCTCGTGCTGCTGATGTACCTTTACTCGTTTGTTTTTAGAAATGTGGTTAACCACAACTTAAAAATGCTTTTCATCATTTTGGCGACTTTGGTCAGCATTTGTTTTCTAGCCAGCTATTTGAACGCGACTTTGTTTTTACCCATTTACCTTTTTTACTACGGCATCACTTCTTCGCCCACGCTCGCGGCGGCCATTAGCGTTTTTGATCAGATTAGCCCCTTTTACTTTGGCATCCCTAACTACTGGGCGGGAACTTTGGTTGCTTACTGAGTTGGCAATTTTTGTAAGTTTGGGCTAGTTTTTACGCTTTACTTTCCGCTGGCTAAAATTTTGCGCGGTTATTACGCTGGATAAAATCGTTTAGCACTCTGGACACTAGTCTGCTAATTTTGGTATAATTAATTCAAAAGACGCCTAAGCAGTTAAAATTAAAGTTAAAAGAGGTGCCCATTGAAATATCCTGTTATAACAACTCGCGGAGTAATCGTTTTTCCCGGTTACACGAGTTCGTTAGATGTTGGTCGCAAGTCTTCGCTCAACGCGATTGACATCGCTATTTCCAAGTTTAACAACCAGTTAGTTTTGGTGTCCCAACGCGACATTCTCAAAAACGAAGTTGGCGGCAAAGCCGACCTTTTTAGCGTGGGGACTTTGGTGTCGATCAAAGTTGAACGCGAACACCAAACTAACGCCAAAACTTTAGCCGTGACCGGTCTAAAAAGAGTGCGGATCAAAGAGATTAGTTTGAACGAAGGTTTTTTGGTGGAAGCCGAAATTAGCGTTCTCAAAGACCGCCAAAGCAAAACGGGTGATGAAGGTTCGTTGGTAACTAAAATTTCCCGTAAACTTGACGCGGTAGTCGGGAGCATGGTTAACATTCCTAAGCACGTTCTCTCTTCGTTAGCCTCGGGCATTTCGGCTGGCGAGTTAGCCGACGTGATCGCCCATTACTTACCAATTGCACTGCCGAAAAAACAAGAAATTTTGGAAGCTACCTTAGTTTCTAAAAGGCTGAAATTAATTTTGCAGCACTTAGAAGAAGAGTCGCGAATTAACCAAATTGACAAAGACATTGATAAGTCGGTTCGGAAAACGCTTGATGGCCAACAGAAAGAGTTTCTTCTGCGCGAACGTATGAAAGCGATTAAGGAAGAGCTCGGAGAAATTTCTTCCAAAGACACCGAAATTGAAGATTGGAAGAAAACGCTTGAGGACAAAAAATACCCCGGAGAAGTTCGGGCTAAAGCTTTGGAAGAAATTAAAAAGTACGAGTCGACTCCGCCCATTTCGGCCGAAGCTAACGTCATTAAGAGTTACATTGAACTAATTATTAAACTGCCTTGGAAAACTTTCACAGTTGATAACGAAGACATTCAAAAAACTAAGCATGTGCTTGATAAATACCACTACGGTCTCAAAAAGGTTAAGGAACGGATTTTAGAGTACTTGGCGGTTAAAATTAACACCAAAAATTCTCACGCCCCAATTATTACTTTGCTTGGTCCTCCCGGAGTTGGAAAAACTTCCTTGGCGCGCTCGATTGGCGAAGCAATCGGTCGCGAAGTGATTAAAGTTTCGCTCGGAGGACTGCGCGATGAAGCCGAGATTCGCGGTCACCGCCGCACATACGTCGGAGCGATGCCGGGCAAAATAATTCAAGCGGTTAAAAAAGCCCAAACTTCTAACCCCGTTATTTTGCTTGATGAGATCGATAAAATGTCTTCCGACTACAAAGGCGACCCCACTTCGGCGATGTTGGAGGTGCTTGATCCTGAGCAAAACCGCAAATTTCAAGACCACTACTTAGAGTTGGAGTACGACCTTTCCCAAGTCATGTTTATCGCGACTGCTAACTACTTAGAAAACATCCCGGCTCCTTTAATTGACCGGGTGGAAATCATTCGTCTGAACCAGTACAGTTCAGAGGAAAAACTGGAGATTGCTAAACAGCACATCATTCCCCGTACGATTATGGAAAATGGACTCACCAAAAAACAGTTCAACATTTCTGACCGCACGATTGAGTATGTGATTGATAAATACACCCAAGAAGCTGGTGTCAGAGAACTTCAGCGGATCATGAGTAAGTTGGCTCGGAAAGTGGTCGTTAAAAAGTTAGAGGGCAAAGTTCAGGAAGAATTTCACGTCAATCAGCAAGTGGTAACTGAGTTTCTCGGTCAAGAGACGGTTTACAAAGAAAAACTGAAAGGACGCGCCGAGGTTGGTCTAGTCAACGGCATGTATTACTCGGCCGTCGGCGGCGGTTTGTTGCCGATTGAGGTGACCACATACCCAACTAAAAACGGCGAAATTAAGTTGACAGGTTCGATTCGCGACGTCATGAAAGAGTCACTTAACATCGCGATTGGTTACATCAGAGCTAACTCAAAACGGTTTGGCATTAATTTTGACTTTGAAAAAAACACCATTCAAGTTCACGTTCCCGAGGGAGCAATGCCTAAAGATGGACCTTCGGCCGGAATCGCTTTTGCGACCGCCGTTATTTCCGCTTTGCTCAACAAACCGATTGACAAAGACATCGCCCTAACTGGTGAGATTACTTTGCGCGGAAAAATTCTGCCGATCGGAGGACTAAAAGAGAAATCGCTCGGCGCGGTTGAAGCGGGCGTGAAACGAATTTTCATCCCTCGTTTTAACCAAAAGGACACCGAAGATTTAGCCAAAAAAGTTCGCCAGTATGCCCAAATTATTCCGGTTGAAAATTACAACGAAGTTTTTGAGCACATCTTTTCTTCTTAGTCTTAAATCAGTTTTCCAAAGTTAATTAGCGCGCTGGTTGAGCGCGTTTTTTTGACCAACTTTTCAGCGTTAAATAGGGGGCAAAACTGGGCAAAAAGTTTTTTTCCAACCTTGGTTTAAAGTCTATATAATAATTAAGCAACTAACGGCCTTGAGGTATTAGGTTGTTGATACGCCCAAAATAGTTGTCCTAGGCGGATCAAGAGTTAATACGGAGCCGGTTCTGTTCAAGAACAAAAGGAGACAACATGTCGCAAGTGAAGATTAAAATTCGTGCCTACGAAGCAGCGTTAGTTGACCAAGCGGCCCGAAAAATCACCACCGTTGCCGAGCAAGAAAACGCCAAAGTGTCTGGCCCAGTGCCAATGCCAACTCGGAAAGAAATTTTTACTGTTATTCGTCCGACGCACATTTACAAAAAGTCGCGTGAACAGTTTGAAATTCGTACTCACAAACGTTTGATCGTTTTAAGTAGTGTGAGCGAAAAATTATTGACCACGCTCAAACGACTGGAAGTTCCCTCTGGCGTGGAAATCCAAGTTGATTTTAAGTAGTAGTTGAAACAAGTCCGCCTTTGGAAGCGGACCGATGGGAGAAACATGAAAGGTATATTAGGCAGAAAAGTTGGAATGAGCCAAGTTTTCAGTCAACACGGACAAGCCATCCCCGTTAGCGTTATTGAAGTCCAGCCTAACGTGGTTAGCGCGGTCTTAGAAACCGAAAAACACGGCTACCAAGCTCTCCAGCTTGGCGCTTTTGATCGAAAAAAATCGACTCATAAAAAACCGCTAGTTGGTCACTTTGCTAAAGCTAACACGGTACCCAAAAAGTTTGTTCGGGAAATTCGCGACATGGAAGGTTACCAGTTAGGCGACCAAGTAGATTCCAGCATTTTCCAGGCTGGAGAACTTGTTGACGTAACTGGCATTAGTAAAGGCAAAGGTTTTGCCGGCGCAATTAAACGTCATAACCAACGGATTGGTCCTAAGTCTCACGGAGGCGGCGGAGGTTCTAAACCCGTCCGCCAAACTGGTTCGCTCGGTGACATTAGCGGCAACAAAGTTATTAAGGGTATGAACATGCCGGGTCACATGGGTCACCAGCAAGTGACAGTTCAAAACTTAGAAGTAATTAGCAGCGACCCTGAAAATGATCTCCTTTTAGTTAAGGGGTCAATTCCAGGTCCAACCAAAGGTTACGTTTTGGTTCGCCAAGCAGTTAAGGGTCTTAAAAACCGGGCAGGCGTAGAACTAGTTAACGTTCAAGAAACTATTTTGAAAAACAAGTTGCTTGAGGAAGCCAAAAAAGTTGGAGCCGAGATTAACACCGACATGAGCGTTAAACAAATGCGGGAAGCGATTGCCGCGGCTGAAAAAGTTCGTGAGCAAGAAGAGGCTCTTTCCCATGTTAGTCCGGCCGAGAAAAAACTGCGCGACGAAATTAAAAATTTGACTAACGAAATTGACCAAATTAAAGAACTTAGTGCCAAACAACAAAGCGAGAAAGACCACGAAGGAGTCAA
This sequence comes from Mycoplasma sp. ATU-Cv-508, assembly GCF_004011945.1. Taxonomy (NCBI): domain Bacteria; kingdom Bacillati; phylum Mycoplasmatota; class Mollicutes; order Mycoplasmatales; family Mycoplasmataceae; genus Mycoplasma; species Mycoplasma sp. ATU-Cv-508. The sequence continues at coordinate 575,627 of NZ_RYZU01000001.1, forward strand.
AAGCAGTCAAACTAAACTGGCAGCTTTGGAAAAACTGTTGCAAGAAGCTCAGGCTAAATTGGCTAAGATTGCCGAGCCAATTGTTAGCCCAGCCGAGCCGCAAGCAAAAAGCGGTCCTGAAGAAGAAAAAGAAAAACCTCAGGACGATCAAACTAACGACGAAAGTCAACCCGATCAAAAAACTCCCGTCCGTCGCGATGCTCAAACGCAAGAGCAAAAAACTGATCCAGCTCAGTCTGAACAGACCGCGCCAAGCGATAAACCCGCCAGCAACTTAGCTTCAAACGCCGAGGCTGTTCAAACGCCGAGTCAAGGCCAGGAGGACGATAGTTCCCAAGCGCCAACTGAGTCTGAAGGTCAAGACGAAACTGAATCAGACAAGCCAACGGATGATCTAGCTAAAGAGCCTAAAGGTGGTGAGTAATGAATTCTAAACAAGTTAAAAAAGATCACCCAGCGCAGAGCAAACCAAGCTCTGCTAGTTCAAAGCCAGTTGAGACTAAAAAGACCCAACCAACTCAGGTCAAAACGGCTCAACCACTAACTAGCGAGCATAAAGATAAATCTTTGAAAAGTCATCACTCGCCAAAGGATGTTTCAGTTGCTCCTAAACACGCTTTTGACACGCATCACAAAACGGCGAAAAAATCGGTCTCAACGCCAGAAAAACACCCAACTCAACCGACCGCAAAAGTTTCTTCCTCAACTCCTGCAGCCAAAGAAAGCGCTCCCAAGCCACAAACTAAATCAACGCCGACTACCTCTGGATCTAAAATTCAACCAGCCAGCGGTTTAAAACCAGCCATTTTCGCGGTGAAAGTTAATCGGCAAGCGATTTTTGACGTGGTGCTTTCGGAAAGGGCTAGCCAGCGACAAGGCACTCACAAAGTGAAAAACCGTGCCGAGGTTCGCGGTGGCGGAGCTAAGCCATGGCGTCAAAAAGGAACCGGACGAGCCCGAGCTGGTTCTAATCGTTCGCCAATTTGAGTGGGCGGCGGAGTTGTCTTTGGACCGACTCCTAACGTCAACTACCAACTCAAAGTCAACAAACAAGTGCGCAAACTGGCTTTTCTCTCGGCCTTGACTCTTAAGGCTAAACAAAAAGCGGTTTTTGTTCACGATTTTAAAATCGCTCAGCCGTCAACCAAAAACTTCTTAAAACAACTTGCCAACTTAGCGCTAGACGACAAAATGCGCAAGCTACTTTTTGTGGGCGAAAACGAAAAATTGGCTTTATCGCTGCGCAACTTACCTGATTGCCAAATCGTCAAACCTAATTCGGTTCACGTCAGTCAAATCATCGGATCCGACGCGGTCATTTTTTCACCCGATGCTTTAACTAGTTTGGAAAGGATGGCTAGCTAATGCATGTCTCAGAAGTAATTAAGTCACCGGTTTTGACCGAAAAAACTTACCGCCAAATGGCTCAGCAAATTTACACTTTCGCCGTTGACCCTCGCACTAACAAGTCCGAAGTCAAGCGCGCCGTGGAATTTATCTTTAACGTCAAAGTTAAAAAAGTCAACATCATTAAAGTTGACCGTAAGCCTAAGAAAATGGGTCGTTTTGCCGGCTTTAAACCAGGTTACAAAAAAGCGATTGTTACGCTTAAAGAAGGCTCTATCGCGATTTTCCCTGAGGATAAAGATGCCCAGCCAACTGCTCCAACTGCCGCGGTTGACGAAAACATTAAATCCCAGTCAGGCGAGCCAACTAAACAGGCTAGCGACGTTGAAGCGCGGGCAGCCGCTAAAATAGCCCAGAAAAAACAGCCGCAGAAAGCAGACGAGCCAGCTGAGTCCAAGACTAAGCAGGCCGAGGAATTAAAACCTGCTAAACCGGCTCAAAAACCAGAACAGGCTGACAAGGAAACAAAAAAACCTGACTCAGGAGGTCAAGATGGCGCTTAAGAAATACAGCGCGGTGACTAATGGCCGCCGCAACATGACAAGTTTAGATTTCCGCGCCAACTTGACTGCTTCACGCCCGGAAAAATCTTTGCTTGGTAAACAAAAACAAACCGGCGGTCGTAATAACAGCGGGAAAATCACCGTTCGCCACCACGGCGGTCAAGTCAAGCGTAAGTACCGCTTCATTGACTTTAAACGCAACAAAGATAACATCCCGGCCCGAGTTAAAACGATCGAGTACGATCCCAATCGCTCAGCCAACATTTCGTTAGTCGTTTACCAAGACGGTGAAAAACGTTATATCTTAACACCCCGTGATTTAAAAGTGGGTCAAACGATTGTCTCGGGACCCGACGCTGACATTAAAATTGGTAACGCTTTACCTTTGAAAAGCATCCCCGAGGGAGCTTTTGTTCACAACGTGGAACTTTACCCGGGTGGCGGAGGTCAAATTGCCCGCTCAGCCGGTTTAGACGCTCAAATTCTTGGTAAAGATGAAAACGGAAAATACGTGACTTTAAAACTGCGTTCTGGCGAAGTGAGACGAATTTTAGCAAGTTGCCGGGCAACAATCGGAACAGTCGGCAACGAAGAGCACTCGCTGGTTGACCAAGGTAAAGCGGGTCGCAACCGTCACCGCGGAATTCGCCCAACCGTGCGCGGTTCAGCTATGAACCCGAACGATCACCCTCACGGCGGTGGTGAAGGACGTCAACCGATTGGGCGCAAAAGTCCGATGACTCCGTGAGGTAAAAAAGCGCTCGGTGTCAAAACTCGTAAAACTCGCAAAGCTTCCGATAAACTAATTATTCGTCAACGAAAGGGGCGTAAATAATGGCACGTTCACTCCGGAAAGGTCCGTTTGCTGACCACCACTTACTTAAGAAAGTAGCGGCAATTCTTGAAAGTAAAGCGCCGAAACGACCGATTAAAACTTGGTCGCGTCGGAGCACGATTTTCCCCGATTTTATTGGTCTGACTTTCCAAGTTCACAACGGTCGTAAATTCATTGATGTTTACGTTACCGAAGATATGGTCGGCCACAAGTTGGGCGAGTTTTCACCGACGCGCACATTTAGTGGTCACGGCGCAGACAAAGGTAAGAAATAATGACTAAAGTAGCTCGAGCTCACGTGAAAATTGAACGTATTTCAGCCCGCAAGGCACGTCTGGTGGCCGATACTTTCCGGCGTCAGTCAATCGGTGAAGCGTTGACCACTTTGCAAAACGTTCGGAAAAAAGCGGCCCCAATTTTTATTAAACTGCTCAACTCAGCCGTGGCTAACGCCGTTAACAACCACGGACTAAACGCCGACAAACTTTTTGTGCGCAAAGTTTTAGTTGACGAAGGGCCAACTTTGAAAAGATTCCAACCCCGAGGACGCGGTCGGGCTTTCAAAATTTTTAAACGCACATCAAGACTAACGATTGAAATCGAGGAGAGGTAAGCGATGGGACAAAAAGTAAATCCAAATGGTTTTCGCTTTGGCATCACTAAACCCCATAACGTCAAGTGGTTTGCCAACAAAAAAGACTACGTAAAAAACTTAGTTGAGGATCAGCGCATTCACCGCTTTTTTGACCGCCAAGTGAGAACTTACAAAATTGGTCAAGTGGAAATTTTGCGAACTCAAACCAACCAAATTATCGTTCGTATTCACACGGCTACGCCGGCGATCGTAATTGGTTCAAACGGAGACAACCTCAAAAAGATTCACACCGACTTAGTTAAGTACCTCAAAAATCGCGCGCTTAAAATTAGTCTTGACGTACAGGAAATCGAAAGACCCGAGTTAAGTGCTCGTTTAGTGGCTGAGGACATCGCGACTAAACTTGAAAACCGAAGTTCGTTTAGAGCGGTGCAAAAGTTTGCCATTCGACAAGCTTTGCGTAACGGCGCTCTGGGAATTAAAACCTCAGTAGCCGGTCGACTAAACGGCGTAGACATGGCAAGGACTGAGGGCTACGCCGAAGGCGAAATGAAACTTCACACTCTTCGCCAAGACGTTGACTATGCCACCGCTAACGCCAACACTACTTACGGGACGATCGGCGTGAAAGTTTGGATTTCCAAACGCGCACCGTGGTTAGGAGGTGCTCGCAATGTTGCAACCCAAGAGAACTAAGTACCGCAAGCCGCACAACATTTACCCGGATAAGAAAAACGCTACCAAGGGTAACAAGGTTGAATTTGGTGAATTTGGTCTGCAAGCTCAAACCGCTGCTTGAGTTACTTCGCGTCAAATCGAGGCCGCTCGAATCGCGATTACCCGCCGGATGGGCCGGGAAGGACAAGTAATTATCCGCATTTTTCCGCATTTGTCTAAAACCGCTAAACCAATCGGTGTTCGTATGGGTAAAGGAAAAGGAAGCCCGGAAAAATGGGTCGCAGTTGTGCGGAAATACACGGTTATGTTTGAGGTGCTGGGAGTTGACCCCGAAATAGCTTTGGCGGCTCTCAGATTAGGCGGGCACAAGTTGCCGGTTAAGTGGAAAATTTTGACGCGTCCAACTAGTGCGGGAGAGGAGTAGATCATGGAAGTTAAAGAGTTACAAAGCAAATCAGTTTCCGAACTACGTAGTTTAATTAACGATCTTAAAGCCGAACTATTTACTTTACGCTTTAAAAACGCCACTGGTCAACTGGACCAACCGCACAAAATTAAGTTAGTTAAACGCGACATCGCTCGTGTGTTCACGATTATCGCCCAACGTCAAGACAAGCCAGAACAAACCCAAGACAAGGCCGCTCCGGTCAAGAAAAAGGCCGCCAAAAAAAGAGCGACTAAAGTTAAAAAACCTTCCAAAGTCAAAAAATCTTCCAAGTCAGCCGCAACTAAGTCAGCTAAACCAAAATCAGTTAAGAAAAAGCCCGCTCGTAAAAGTAAACCAGCCGAGTCTAAATCGGGAGCAAAGGAGTAAAGCATGAACAGAAACACCCGTCGTAAACAACTAGTTGGAACGGTTGTCTCCACCAAAAACAGCAAAACGTTAGCTGTGGCGGTTGACACATACCAAATGCATCCGATTTATGGGAAACGTTTTAAAGTGACTAAGAAGTTTGCGGTTCACGACGAAAACGAAAGCGCCAAACTGGGCGACCAAGTTCAAATCGCTGAAACTCGTCCCTACTCTAAAACTAAAACTTTTCGCTTAGTCAAAATTTTGCAGCCAAGGGTAGGTGATCAGTAATGGTTCAAGAACTCAGTCGTGCTAAAGTGGCCGATAACACCGGCGCTAAGGAAGTTGGCATCATTCGCAACATCGGCGGATCGGTTAAAAAAACTTCTAACATTGGCGATGTGGTCGTTTGCTCGGTTAAAAAAGCGATTCCTAACGGCATGGTCAAGGAAGGGCAAGTCGTCAGAGGCGTGTTAGTTCGCACTAAGTACGGACTACGTCGCAAAGACGGCACCCACATTAAATTTGATGATAACGCGGTCGTAATTATCAAACCCGACAAAACTCCGCGTGGAACGCGTGTCTTTGGTCCAATTGCACGAGAACTGCGCGATCGAGGCTACGGCAAAATTATTTCGCTGGCCCCCGAGGTAATTTAGGAGAGTTATGAGAAAACTAAGAAAAAATGACCAGGTAATAGTTTTGAGTGGCAAACACAAGGGGACCCGCGGCACAATTATTTCGTTGGATTGAAAAAAAGGACGCGCCAAAGTTGAGAAAGTTAACGTAGTCAAGAAACACGCTAAACCTTCCCAAACTAACGCCGAAGGCGGAATTATTGAGTTTGAAGCTCGATTGACATTTCCAACATCGCTCTAGTTACTAAGGGCAAAGATGGTCAGTCAACTCGAGTGGGGTTTGAAATTCACAACCAAAAAAAGGTGCGCATTAGTAAACGGACCGGAAAGGAAATTTAGATGAACAATCTTCGTCAGCAGTACCACGAAAAAGTTAAACCGGATTTGCAAGCCCAGTTTAACTACAGTTCGCCGATGCAAATTCCCCGTTTATCCAAACTGGTTCTAAACATGGGCGTTGGTCACGAAATTGCTAACTCTAAAGCCGTTGATGAAGTGGTTGAGCAATTAACTTTAATTAGCGGCCAAAAACCGGTCTTAACTTTAGCTAAAAAATCACTCGCTTCTTGAAAACTTAGGGAAGGTATGCCAGTCGGGGCTAAAGTAACTTTGCGGGGCGATAAAATGTGAAACTTTTTACAGAAAATGATTGACATTGTCATTCCGCGGATTCGCGACTTCCGTGGTCTTAGCCCCCAGTCGTTTGACTCGCAAGGCAACTACGCTTTTGGAGTTAGCGAACAAATTATTTTCCCGGAAATTGATTTCGATAAAGTTCGCAAAATAAAAGGTTTAGACGTAATTATCGTCACAACCGCATCCGATCAAAAGGAAGCACTAGCGCTTTTAACTTTGCTCGGATTGCCTTTCAAGAAAGGTCGCTCCTAAGGAGGATGTATGGCACGAAAATCATTAATTGCTCGAAATAACCAACGAATTAAGCAAGTTGAAATCAATTACAACTTGCGGGCAGAACTTCGGGCGCTAGCTAAAAAAGGCGATAAAGACGCTCAACTAAGACTGAACAAAATGAGCCCTAACTCTTCCTACATCCGGATCCGTAATCGCGATGCTTTTGACGGAAGGCCACGGGGTTACATGCGTCGTTTTGGCGTTTCCCGGATTAAATTTCGCACCCTAGCTCACGAAGGCAAAGTGCCGGGCGTGAAGAAAGCGAGCTGATAGTATGTACGGAATCATAACTGACCCAATCGGTGACATGTTAATTCGAATTAAAAATGCCAACCAACGCAAACACAAAACCGTCGCGATTCCCTACTCCAAAATCAAACACCAAATCGTCACCATTTTACGCGACGAAGGTTTTATTACCGACTATGAATCACGTGGTGAAGGTGTCAGCAAGGAACTGGTCGTGGGACTTAAATACCGCGGTGACCAGCGGGTAATCGTGGGCGTAAAACGGATTTCTAAACCAGGGCTACGCGTTTACGCTGGCTACCACAAATTACCGCGCGTTTTGTCTGGCTACGGAACGGCGATCGTTTCAACCTCGCGGGGAATTGTAACCGATCGTCAAGCGCGAGAATGGAAAGTGGGCGGAGAAATTATCGCCTACGTTTGGTAGGAGGAAAATATGTCTAGAGTAGGAAACCGCATCTTAACTATTCCCGATCAAACCGAAGTATTGATTCGCGGAACCACAGTTGAAGTCAAAGGCAAATTAGGCGCGCTAACGTTAGATCATTCGCCGCTAATTGCCGTTAGCGTCAACCAAAATCTGCTCGTCACTAGCCGCGCCAACGAAGAAAAGTCAACCAAACAACTGCACGGAACAACTAACTCGCTAATTAAAAGCATGCTTGACGGTGTTAACCTTGGTTTTCGGAAAGAGATTGAAATTAAGGGTGTTGGATACCGTGCTAGCTTGCAAGGTTCGAAGTTAACGCTTAGCGTTGGTTACTCGCATCCGATCGTGCTTGACATTTTTCCTGATGTTAAAATTGAAGTTCCCAAGCCAAGCATTGTAATTGTGAGCGGAATTGATAAACAAAGAGTCGGGCAGATGGCGGCTATCATTCGCCAAGTGCGCCGTCCCAACCCGTACTCAGGTAAGGGAATCATGTACAAAGACGAAAAAAATTCGTCGTAAAGAAGGCAAGACTGCCAGCAAGTAGAGGTGTTTATGAAAACAACTAGTCGTAACTATTATCGCAAGCGGAAACACTTAAAAATCCGCCAAAAAATCCACGGCAGTGCCGAAGCGCCGCGTCTGAGCATTTTTAAATCTTTGCGCCACATTGAGGGACAACTAATTAACGATGATAAACGCCAAACGCTTGCCTACGCATCTACTCGCCAACTGAAACTCAAACACGGGGCAAACTTAGAAGGCGCTACCAAGGTTGGTCAAATTCTAGGTGAAAAAGTTGTTCAGCTCGGAGTTAAAAAAGTGGTATTTGACCGTTCAGGGTACATTTACCACGGTAAAGTCAAAGCTTTTGCCGATGCTGTCCGAGATAAAGGAGTAAAATTCTAACTATGTCAGAAACTAAGCCGCTTAAGCCAAAAACACCTTTATCTAGCGAGTCCAAAGATTTCCGGATTCCGACCGCTGGTCGCCGGCGTCCGACTCACGCTCAGCCCGCCGCTAAATCAGCGAGCAGTGACCGTCAACGCGGTCCACAACGTCGTTTTCGTTCCCGCATGAAAGACGACTCACTTGAATTTAGCGAAAAAGTCGTTGATATTTCCCGCGTCACCACCGTGGTTAAAGGTGGACGGCGTTTTAGTTTCTCAGCCGTCGTAGTCGTCGGAGATAAAAAAGGCAGCGTTGGATGGGGTCATGGCAAAGCTAACGAAGTACCCGACGCGATTAAAAAAGCAATTAAAGACGCTCGCAAAAGACAAGTTAAAGTTCCGATCATTGACAAACGAACAGTTCCCCACGTTCAAAGCGCCAAGTTTTTAGCTTCCAGGGTGATGGTTAAGCCGGCACCGCGCGGAAAAGGTATTGTCGCTTCGGGCGCAGTTCGCGCCGTGGTAGAGTTAGCTGGCTACAAAGACATTTACACGAAGAGTCTTGGTTCGCGTTCCAAAACTAACGCGATTAAAGCGACGATCAAAGCTCTTTCTGAACTTCGCACAGTCGAACAAATCGCCGAAATGCGCGGTCTTAACGTTAGCCATTTCAAACATAAAAAACAGGGAGGTGAAAAACATGCAACTGCACACACTCCAACCTAAAGAAGGCGCACGCCAACGAAAAATTCGCGTAGCCCGAGGTCACGCGGGTCGGCGTGGTAAACAAGCTGGCCGTGGTCAATCGGGTCAAAACAAGCGTGGTTCAACCAGGCCAGGTTTTGAGGGTGGTCAAAACCCGTGGTTTCGTCGCCTACCTAAACGCGGGTTTAAAAATGTTAACCACGTGGAATACCAAATTGTTTCGCTCACTAACCTGAGCAAGAAATTTCCGGTCGGGGCTGAGGTTGATCGTTCAGCTCTTAAAAAAGCTGGTCTAATTGCTTCAACCACTTTACCGGTCAAAGTTTTAGCCAACGGCAAACTGACTCACAAATTAAATTTAAAAATTAATGCGATCTCCAAAACTGCTCGCCAAGCGGTCGAAAAAGCTGGCGGCAAGGTTGAGGTGCTTTAGGGCATGAAACTAGCGCTGCAAAAGTCGGACGTTTTTTCGCGAACGGGTTTTTTAGTTTTCGCAGTTACTTTAAAAACAAAACTTTACTCAAGCGAATTCTTTACACGATTTTGTTAATTTCAATTTTCCGAATCGCGGCCACGATTACGATTCCGATCGTCAAAGTTAACCAAGACTTAGTTGAGAATTCAAACTCGCTGATTGGTATGCTTAATTTAATTGGCGGCGGCGCACTTTCGAACTTTTCGATTGTGGCGCTCGGTATTTCACCTTACATTACGGCTTCGATCATTATGACGTTGCTCCAGTCGGAGGCTTTTCCGGCTATTTACCGACTAGCCCACTCGGGACCGGTCGGTAAACGCAAAATAGCTTTTACGACCCGGATTTTAACCATTTGCTTTGCTATTGTCCAGGCCATGACAGTTATTCAACAGTTTCGCATTAGTCAGCACGTTGAGCTTTTGTCGCCGGCTGACAACGTATGGTACCAGTACCTAGTGATTCCTTTGATTCTTTTGGCGGGCTCCTTGTTTTCGCTTTTCTTGGGCGAGCAAATTACTTCCCGCGGAGCCGGTAACGGAATTTCGCTGATTATCTTCTCAGGTATCGCGGCCGACTTACCCGCTAAAATCCAACTTGCCTACAGCTACTTTGTTTCAACTAGCCAAGGCGGCTCTTTTGTTGGTGGCATGAATTTCATCGTCCACTTTAGCATTTTTGCCGGTTTAATTTTCATCGTTACTTTCTTTCACAAAGCTGAACGTCACATCCCAACCCAACAAACGGGCAGCGGTTTGACGCGCGATGTCAAACAAATGTCGCACTTACCGATGAAAGTTAACCCAGCGGGTGTCATGCCTGTCATCTTCGCGATGACCATCTTACTTTTGCCGCTAACAATCACTGGTTTTTTGCACCACCAAGATCCAGCTCGTCAGTGAATAGAAAATCATCTTCGTTTAACTGATCCGCTGGGACTGGGCATTTTCATTTTGATTATTTTTGTGTTTTCGATTGTTATGAGCCTAATCACTTTTAACCCTTACACGGTGACAGAGAACTTTAAAAAGAGCGGAACTTTCATTCCAGGCATTCGTCCTGGTCAAGAAACCGAAAAGTATTTAACGGGAATCGTGATGCGACTAAGCGTTTTTTCCGGTTTTTATTTGTCCATCATTTCCTCGGTTCCTTTCATTGAACAAATGCTTGGCATTCCCCAACCTTTTACAATTAGTGGTACTTCGCTAATCATTTTAGTTTCGGTTGCGATTGAAACGCTTGAGCACGTTCGAGCTCGTGACACGACCCAAACTATTTCCCGTGCTCGTGAGCAAGTGCTTAAAACCATCGACAGTGAGGATGGAAAATCGGGTGGTCTACTTTGATAGGTAATTTTATTTTTCTTGGACCCCCTGGGGTTGGAAAAGGGACTTTATCTAAACAGTTGGCTGCTCACTACAATTTAAAACACATTTCCTCGGGTGAAATTTTTCGCGAGGCTGTCAAAAGCGGTTCCAAGTTAGGACAAGCAATTAAGAATACGTTAGACAAAGGTGCTTACGTAGATGACAACTTGACTAACCAAGTCATTTACCAAGCGATTAAGTCTAGTCACAGTCGTGGTCAAGGTGTGATTTTAGACGGCTATCCTCGCACGCTTAACCAAGCGCATTTTCTAGAAAATGAGGGAATCAAGGTTGATCACGTGATTTGGTTAGATGCACCGATTGACGTAATTATTGAACGTCTAATTAAACGTGGTCGTGCTGACGACCACCCCGAGACAATTAGGCAGCGAATTGCAGTTTACCGCCAGCAAACTCAGCCCTTAGTTGATTATTACGAAGCTCATAAAACGGTACTTAAACTTGACACAAGCGGGAGCGAAGACGAGAATTTTGCGTCTTTGATCGCGAGGCTTGAGCGTGATTAGCATTAAGTCATCTCAAGAGATTGAGTTTATGCGCCGTTCGGGTGCAATTCTGGCCAAAGTTAAACGCGTTTTACGTGAAAAAATTAAGCCGGGCGTGAGCACCGAGCAGCTGGACAAACTGGCCAGCCAAATGATTACTAAACTAGGCGGTCAGCCGAGTTTTCTTGGATACCAAGGCTACCCTAAAACGATTTGCGCGTCCGTCAACGAGCAAATGATCCACGGTTTACCTACTTCTCGCTCCCTAGTTAGGGGTGACCTACTGAAAATTGACGTTGGCGTGAAATACCGAGGTTACCACACCGACAGCGCTTTTAGCGTTGAAGTTGGTCAAAGTAGTCCAGCGGCTCAAAAATTAATTGCCGTTGCTCAGGCGGCTTTTTGACGCGGAGTAGATGCGATTAAACCAGGTGCTCGGGTTGGTGACGTGGAACACGCGATCGGCTCTTACGTGCGCGGTCAAGGGTTAACTGTGCCAACTGATTACAGCGGTCACGGCATCGGAACTCAGCTTCACGAAGACCCTTCCATTTTTAACGACGGTCTAGCGGGACGCGGTCCGCTCCTACGCGATGGCATGACGATTTGCATCGAACCGATGATTTTGCAATCTAGTTCAGACGTCAAAGTTTTAGATGATGGTTGGACGGTCGTGGCGAGCGACGGAAAGTTAACGGCTCATTACGAAGAGACTATTTTAATTGAGAATGGCCAAGCGGTTATTTTGACACAAGAAGGGGGTGATGGAGATGGCTAAAGACGCAATTCGTGTTAAGGGCGTGGTCAAAGCGGCTCATTCAATGAGTGAGTACGAAGTGGAGCTTGAAAACGGAATAACGGTTCACGGGACAATTTCCGGAAAAATGCGCGTTCACCACATTCGGATCTTACCGGGAGATAAAGTTGAAATTGAACTATCGCCCTACGATTTAACCCGTGGTCGGATTACTTACCGACATTAGAAAAAAATCTAGTTTTTTATGATTAATGACTAGTTTTTATGATAGAATAAAACAGTTATTTAGGCATTTTTCCGCGCTTGAAACACGCTTGAAGATAGGAGTTGTTTCGTGAAAGTTCGTACGTCAGTTAAACCAATTTGTCAAAACTGCCGCGTTATTAACCGCCATAAGTCAGTGCGGATTATTTGCGTTAACCCTAAACACAAACAGCGCCAAGGGTAAAGGAGTCAAGAAGTACACTTATGGCTAGAATTGCTAACGTTGAAATACCAAACGATAAGAGAGTTGTCATTTCGCTGACCTATATTTACGGGATCGGCAAGTCGCTTTCAAAGCAAATTTTAAGTAAAACTCAAATTAGCGAAGATATTCGCGTCAAAGATTTAAGCGAAGACCAGCTCCAATCAATTCGCCAGGAAATCAAAAGTTATTTGATTGAGGGTGAACTACGCCGTGAAGTGGGCGCTAACGTTAAAAGACTCAAAGACATTAAAAATTACCGCGGTATCCGGCACCGGAAAGGACTGCCAGTTCGTGGTCAAGTGACTCAGAAGAACGCGCGAACTCGCAAAGGACCACGTAAAACTGTGGCCGGTAAGAAGGGCTAGTTAATGGCAACTAAAACTGCAAGCAAAACTAAAAAAACTAAGAAAAAACGCGCCACGATTGTTACTGGCATCGCCCACATTCACGCGACGCACAACAACACGATCATTAGTTTTAGCGATCCCAAGGGCGCTATCTTTGCTTGGTCATCGTCGGGGGCAATTGGTTACAAAGGTACTAAAAAGTCAACCCCTTACGCCGCTTCTTTAGCGGCTAATTCGGCGAGCGAAAAAGCCAAAGAGTTTGGTCTTAAAGAAGTGATAGTTAAGATTAAAGGCACCGGACCTGGTAAAGATGCGGCTCGGAAACAAATCGAAGTTTCTGGTATTAAGGTGATGAGCGTCAAAGACGTCACTCCGATTCCCCACAACGGAACTAGACCGCCTAAACGAGTTATCAAAAGACTCAGTGCGAGAAAGTAGGTTGAGATGAAAAAATTCGCCATTTTAAATTACAACGAAGTAGCCAAACGGAAAGTCAATAATTATGAGACAGCTTTTACGATTGAACCGCTTGAGCGCGGTTTTGCCAATACGATTGGTAACGCTGTTCGCAGAGTCTTGCTCTCCTCCATCACGGGCGTAGCGCCCTTTGCGGTCAAAATTCAAAATGTTCAACACGAGTTTGAAACTTTGCCTGGCGTGGAAGAAGACGTAGTCAAATTGATTTTGAACTTAAAAAAAGCCCGCTTTGTTTACAACCGCGAGTTGATTAGCCAAGGCGATGTTGTTCGGGTGACGCTTAAGAGCGACAAAGGTCAAATTACCGCTGGTGATTTACAAACACCTTCGGGATTAGACGTAGTTAACCCCAATTTACCGATCGCCAAAGTCACCAAAGCGGGAGCATTGAAATTAGAAATGTTTATTACCACGGTCGCGGTTACGTTTCTTTTGAGGAAAACAAGCAAGTTATTAAAATGCTCTCTAACAAAATTGAGTCCAAAATTCAACTCGGTTCACTAATTGCGATTGACTCTGATTTTTCTCCGGTTGAGAGAGTGTCTTTTGAAGTGACTGAACTTAACACCTCCTTTGCGATTGTCCAAGAGAGACTAGTTTTAAACGTTAAAACTGACGGTTCAGTTGAGGCCAAAGAAGCACTTGCTCAAGCGGCTAACATTTTGATGTCACACTAGAAGTGATGGCGCAAGTTTCAAACCTGGAACGCGAAACCGTTTTCATGTCTCACGAGGAAATTCAGAAAAAACCGGTGAACAAAACGATTCCAATTAGTCAACTTGAGTTATCGGTTCGTTCCTTTAATTCGCTCAAACGCGCTGGCTATAACACTTTGGAAGACTTGGCTAGTTTGACGGCTAAGGAATTAAGCGACATTCGTAACCTAGGCAAAAAGTCTGAGCAAGAGATTATTGCTAAGCTAGAGGAATTTGGCATTAACTTGGAGGACGGAGAGTAAGATGGCTAACCCAACCCAAGTCTTTCGCCGCGATACTACGTGAGAAAAAGGAGTCATGCGCAACTTGGCTAGTCAGTTGATTGCTCACGCCGCATTTTGACAACCGAATCACGAGCCAAAACATTAAGACGTTACGTTGACAAACTAATTACCCAAGCTAAAACAAACACGCTTGCTTCAAGACGTCGTGCCGAAGCTTTCCTAAGACCGATCGAAGTACAAGGTCAACCGATCGGGAAATACCTTTTTGAAAAAATTGGTCCTAAGTACCAAACTCGCAATGGCGGTTACAGCCGAATCATTAAGGCGCCCAGCCGGGTTGGCGATAACGCCAAAATGGCTTACATTGAATTAGTCTAAATTGATCACTGCGCTATTTATCAACTGCTCAGTTGTATATTTAATTACAGAGTTGTCTAGATTTTGAATGCTTATTAAAGAAAAGACGGTGAGATATGCGCAACAAACTTTTCGGTTTGCTGATGTTGGTGCCTTTTGTAAGTAGCACAGTTTTGTCTTGCGGTGGTACAAGTGGTTGGGAAGAGGATTTTGTTGATTACGCCAAACTCCGCGAAGATGCCCAAGACATGCAAGAGTTACTCAACAAAATTCCCGACAAGATTGCGACCAATTACAAAAGTACTTTACCAAGTTCAATTGGTCAAAAAGGTTTAATTGTTACTCAGGAAATGCTTGGCATTGAAGTGACCATTGAACACCCAACCATTAAACCCGAGTTCCAAATTACCCAAATTAGCAACAAAAAAGGCAAAATTTGGATCCGTCTACGACTTCATAAAAAGTGAATTCACCGCGAGAAGAGAATTGAAATTTATGACTATGACCGCAAAATTCAAATTGAAAATCCCTTCGTGATCGCCTTTATTGAGGAGTTAAAAACCAAGAAGACCAGCAAGACCAAGAGCATCCCATCGGAAGTCAGCGGCAGAGGAAAAACCACGTCCGATCAACTTGGTCTTAATCACATAGAAATTAACGAAAACTGGCACATCGAGTGAACCGTTTTAGGCTATGACGATCCGAAGGGATGCATCTTGCTTAAAATTAGTATCACTGTCAACGGAGAACTAGAGGGGCACCAACAGTTATCAATTTGTGGATACCGTAAAATGAATGTTTCCTCTGACGATTTTGAGTAGCGTTTAGGAAGACTCTTTTTTCTCACGCTCGCGAAGAAATTCGCGAGTTTTTTCGTACTGATCGCGGTCAATGATCTGGCGCTCATAAACTTCTTCGACAAGCGTTTTGTCGCTTTTAGGCATTGATAAGTAGAGAATTTGTCCGATCAGCGGCAAACAAAAACAAATCACTAGTCCTCACCAGCGACTGCGACCCCGCTCATTAGCTAGAGCCAGTCCAACTGCGCCCGAGGCCAGGCAAATCACCAGCGCTACAAAAATAAGTAAGACTATCGTGGTAATCGTCATTTTACTTGCTAACCATTTCGTAAAGCGTGCGAACCATTGGCGCTTGGGGCACTTCGTTAATTTGGGCTGTTCCTGCGATATCAAGGTGTAAAAATTCGCTGTCTTGAGCAAACTCTTTTAAAAAACATCGCGGCTGAACACGAGTTACCTTTATTAGGGGCTTTGTAGTCCACATTTTTTAGGTCAGCCACCAAAGATTGACGGATGTTTTTGGCGAAGTTTTTCGTGGAAAGGCATTCGTCAAACTAGTTCGTGGGCGTCTTGACTGGCGTAGTAAAGATCTTCCCAAACGCGGTCGCTGCTAGCTCAAGCTCCGGTGTAAGTATCTCCGAGCGAAATTAAAATCGCGCCTGTGAGCGTTGCGATATCAACTACTCGCGTCGCTTTAAGTTTTTCAATTGCGTAAGTGATTCCGTCCGCTAAAACTAGCCGACCTTCGGCATCAGTGTTATTTACTTCGACTGTCTTTCCGTTCATGGAAGTAAAGACTGAGTCGGCCGTGGAGGCAAAGGGCGAAATCATGTTGTCGGTGATCATCATTAATCCGGCTACGTTTGTTTTGGGTTTAAGCGTTGCGACGGCTTTCATAACTCCGGCCACTACGGCTGATCCTGACATGTCAAATTTCATGCCAAGCATGTTGAGAGAGGGCTTAAGGTTCATACTCCCGAGTCAAACATAATTCCTTTACCGACCAAAACCGTTTTAGTTTTTTTGCTACTTGGCGCGCCGTTGTACTCTAGAATCACTACCCGAGCATCAAAAGCCGATCCAGCGTTGACCGACAAAAGCAGACCCATTTTGAGTTTTTGGATTTGACTTTTATCAAGCACAGTGACTTTGACATTGGGGTGTTTTTGAAAGTCTTTTTTAATTCGGTTAGCTAAATCGGTTGAACGCATTACGTTAGGCGGCGTAATTTGTAAGTCGCGGGTGTAGTTAACTGCTTGGGACAAAATTTCCGCGTGTTGTGAACTTTTTTCTCTTTGACGTTAACTAGTTCAAGAGTTGGCTTGGCTTGAGTTTTTTGAGTTTTAAGCGAGAAGAGTTTGGCTCTGTCAAAGTTGTAAAGGTGGACAAAATTGTTGACTATTAATCTTTCACTGACGTTTGCTAGCAGTAAAAGACTCCACGTCAATTTGGTATTCCCGGGGCGCTTTTTTAATGATCTCGGCGGCACTTTTTTGAATATTTCCTCGTTGTAGGATTTGGCTTTACCAAGGTAAGCAAAAGCTACATTTTTGTTAATGTTTTCCGTGATAGATCCAACTTTAGCCGCGATGTACTTAGGCTGGTCTTTGTCGTAAAAAAAACCTTTTAAAAGCATAATTTTTGGGTTGCGTGTTTTTAATTGCATAATAATCAAACCTTCTCCGGTGTCTGACCCTAATTGTACCACCGAAAAGTTGTCTTATAATTTAGAAACCATGGCTAAAGTAATCACGCGTCCGCTGCTGAATCTTAAACACGAAACTATTTTGAAAAAAAAGTTTGCCGTCGAACTTTCGGGTTATAACGCTGGCGAAGTGGACGGGTTTTTAGACTTAGTCATCAAGGATTACCAACTTTATGACCAGCACATTGCTACGCTTCAGGATATAGTTTAGCGAAAAAGTGGCCTTAGTCAACGATAAGGATGAGCAACTTGACAAACTTAAAATTGAAAACGCCAACCTGAAAGAGCAGCTTGATTTTCTTTACAAAAACAGCACCAACCAAGTTCTTCACAAAAGACTTTCTAACTTGAAAAAGAACTCGGTAAATAGTCGGTTTAACCGCGACCGATAAGTGTTTTTAGCACCTAAATGCGGTATAATTTGGTTGGCACCAACTCAATCGCTGCCGCTGGTCAGGACGTATAAGACGTCTGGCTAGGTTATTTGTCTTACAGTGTAGTCTACAAATAGCAACTCGAACCTTTAAAGTCATCCTATTCTCCTATTAGTTTGGTTTAAATACAACAGTTGCATCTACATAACGAATAACTGATGCCAGCGCAAGACTCTTTGAGTCAGTTCTGATCAAGGTGGTAGAGGAAAGTCCGCGCTAGCACTGCCTGCGATGGCAGTAGTGTTCGTGTCAAACCCAATAAGTTTGAGCCCAGACGACTAGTGCCACAGAGACGAATCTATTAAGTTAGAGTGAAACGCGGTAAACTCCACGAGCTAGAAACTCAAATTAAGGTAGAGGAGTCCCCGAGCGGAAAATGAACTTGCTCAGGGAATGCGATGTTCAACAAACGCGCATAGATAAATGATTGAGCCTTCTTGTAAGGAACAGAACGCGGCTTACTTGGTGTCCAAATAACCCATCCGGGTTATTTTTATTTGGTAAGATTAATGGGACAACCAAGGAGACTCAGAAATGTGAGCTTGAATTGTACTGGGAAGTTTGCTCGGAACTGTGGTGGTTTTTCTGTTAATTAGTGCTTTGAAAGATAAGCGGAAAAATTACGTCGTTAAAAAAGAGACCGAAAAACACGAGGCATTAAAGGAACATGCTCGCCAACTGGTTGGTATTTGAGTGGAAATCGTTGACTGACACAACCAAAAATTGCTGGACCAGTTTGTCCCTTCAATCGGTAAAATTAGAATGAGCGAAATTCGTCACCGAGCTCGAACCGCTCTTGAACTGTTAACCGAAAAACAAGAGTTTCAAATTATGTCCGAGTCGGAAGCTAACCAGGATATGGTTCAAGCGTTTGAAAAGCTGCGCCGATCCAATTCCAACAACTGAACTAAAAATAACCGGGATGAATTAAAACTTTTTCCGCTCGGCTGCTGAGCAAGGAATTAACGCTCGTCAAAATCACCCGTTTTACTACCAAGCTCAGCGTGAAATCGAAGGAGTCTACCGTGAATCTACCTAACAAGTTAACTGTTTTTCGTTTAATTTTAGTTTTGCCTTTAATTGTTCTTTTTAGTCTGGCCTTAAGTTTGCCCAGCGAAAAAGCCACTTACCAATTACAAATGACTTACATGTATTCGGCCGGAGGAGTCTTCGCTTTAGCGATGATAACCGATTGACTCGATGGTTGAATTGCCCGCCGTCGCCAGGAAGTAACCACTTTTGGCAAAGTGTTTGACCCAATTGCCGATAAGTTAGTCGTGGTAGTCAGTTTAATTTTCTTGGCTTTGCTCAAGGTAACCCCTTTCTTTGTGCCGATTTTAGTGGTGATGCGCGACATTTGTGTGGACGGCACACGAATTTTGAAAGCTCACCGTCGCGGACAAGTGGCCGCTAACATGCTCGGAAAAATGAAGACTGTCTTACAATCAGTTGGAATTTTAGTGGTCGTTTTTGTCGCGCCTATTTTAAACTGAGGCTCTGGCAACCAGTTTGAATTTATCAAAGCTAGCTGACAACTTTGAATGATTAACGCAACACTTTTAGTTTCTTTGCTGCTGGCTTACGTGTCAGGTTTTTGGTACATTCATCAAAACCTTAAAACAAGCAAAGTAACACCGATGGAGCATGAAAACGCTTAAGTCTTTGAGTAAGCAAACTTTTTACATCCTTGATCCGCGCACTTTTAAGGATGGTAATCAAGATGCTACGGCGACCTAATCGGCTTGGCCGCCAAGTGGTTATTTTTCCATGCTAGGCATTGACGCTTTGGTCTTGCGAGGCGTTTGAAAAGACTTGCCTTTGTCAAAACAAACTTTCACGAGTTTAAAACCCGAAGTGGGAACGATTGGTCAGTTAGGCAAACTAATCCGTCTTTTTCAAGATAAAGGCATCAAGGTTTTGCTAGAAATTTCTTTGGCCGGAATTGATCCGCGCCACATTTTTTGTCGTCCTACTTCGGAGAGAACTGTCAAGGAGCAAGACCAACTTGCTCGCCACGGCCAACTGCCAACCCGGGAACAGTATTTGCTTGGCGACTTAACTACCGACGTAGTTTTAAATCAGCAACGTGAAAACTTTCTTAGCAACTTAACCCAGTTAATTAATTACTGGAATAAGCACGGTTTGGCCGGATTAGTTGTGAGCGACTTTGAACAACTTTTTGATTTTAAGAAAACCGCTATAATGGGCGAACAGACTAAAGCGGTTTTAAAACGAATTTACACGATTGTTAAAATGGTGAGCGATCAATTTTTGTGAATTGGCATGGCTCACATGCTCAGTCCTGAGCAAATCCGAACTCAAAATCCGTCTCACGATCCTCTTTTCGATTACTTAGGGACTTACGATTTTTCTTTGCTGGGCAAAGATCACGCGGTTAAAACCAAAGCGCCCAAAGTTAAATTCACACCTCATCAGTATGTTAAATTAGCTCGGAGCTACATAGATCATCGTCGCGGTCTCCACGCGCTTAGTTCGCATTTGGCAGGCAGAATCATTAGTCGCTGAGCAAGTGATTACGCTTACCATAGCGAGGCGGCAAGAGTTTGCTTTTTTTGCTCTTGCTTCACGCCGGATCAAGTCTAATTTACCAGGGTGACGAAATGGCTCAACCTAACCACTTTGCCCTTAACTCCCAAGACTTAAAATTAGTTAAACACGTTGAATTTCCGCGCACTTGGTTAACTAAGGAAAAGGAAAAAGAAGCCGAAACATTGCGTCAACTGCGCTATGCTCACCACGCTGTTCACGCTCACGGTTTAATGACTTGGGATGAAAAGCGAATTTAGCGGTTTTAGCAAAACTGCTCCGCGAATTGGTTATGTTTATCCGAGCAAAGAAGTTGTGAGCGTTAAAAAGCAGTTTCAAGATAAAAAATCGGTTTGGCACTTTTTCCGTAGTTTCAACGCCTACCTTAAAAACCAAACGATTGTATCTCTTAAGATTGCTTACCAAAGTAACGGACTAATTGTGTTTCGCGGACGCAGTAACAGGGGTCGTTTCATCGTGCTAGTTAACATCAGTCGTGAGCGTAAAGAGTGAGGCCATGGAACCGCAGAAAACATGGCACAGTCGTGTTTTCGAGTTATTCGCACCGAAACTACTCAGTCTGTCCAAAGCGACTGAACGCTTTTGAAAGCGTGCTTTACTTATTAAGTCAAGTACCAGTGAAGTGCCTGTTAGTCTTTAAAGTATAATTGGGACAAGGAAACTTTATGTTTGACAAACAGAAAAAAAGCCTTTTAAGCCAATTGAACCAGAGCTTTAAGTCCGGCTGATGAGTTAGAGCAAGCTAAAGAGCGTGCTCGTCTTGAAAGGGAAATTGCCGCTAAACTTAAACATGATTTAAAACGATTATGTTGATCATGAGAGCGATTTGCTTGAGCAGCATCGTAACTACTTTGACTGATGATGATTTAGCCAAAACTACCCAGGTTGATGTGGACGGGGTTGAAAATATTCAAGAATTCATTGAGAAGAATTTGGCGCCGGATTCTAAAAAATTAAAGAAGTAAGTTCAATTCAATAACAATTTGCTACTGTTTTTGAGGAAGCTTTTCTACTATTGCAAAGCAAGAAACCTTTTAGATCATTTTCACTCGTGCTTTCAATCATTTTTTATTCGTTTCTCTATCTTTCGGCGTGTAACCAAATTTTTCGCATATATCTTCAATTGTTCCACAAAAATCATCCAATTGTGGTTCATTGAAAATTGCCTTTTTCTCTTTATAGTCAAGTTCCACACTGTTTCAAACAGAGGATACATTTAATGGAGCTTTTGGCTCTGCATTTTCGTTTTTAACATTAAAGATTTTGTGTTCTGATTTGGTTATTCAACCAGCTCCGGCCTACTGACGCAAATCAGGATTTATGCATTTTTGCACTTGTAACATAAATTACGTAGAGTTTTCTTTTTGAGATAGAATTTACAAAACAAGATGCAAGGTATTCACATAAGTCTTTTTGTTGTTCTTGGGACTCTGGATTCTTGGTGTTTGGCGCTTGTGTACAAAATCTCATCTTTGGGAAAATTATTTCTAATCAGCATTTTATAAATTAGGTTGCAGTAAAACGCGTCTTCACCGGTATGACTTATTAAAATTTTTCTCTTTTTAACGTCAGCCTGAGGGTTTATGTTGAAGGTATTCCTGGCTATCCTTATTAAAAATCTCTTTCCATTTATTGATGAAGATCTCTTTTTTAACAGGTGACCTCAAGTCGTCAATATTAGACTCCTTGGATACATAACTGTTTAACTTTTCAAAAAAATGGTTTTCAAAACTCAAAAACTCTCTTTAACCTTTTTCTGCGTATTCTTCAATTTATTACGTTCGTTTTTATTTTTTTCTTCGTTTTTATGGTCAACGTAATTTTTCCGCATTTTTATTATTTTAGTCAGAATTTTGCGCGCTGTTTTCAAGGTTTCATCATATCTCTTATCTACAGATAAGTATCCAGTTTCTGTCGCTGGAAGCCATATCATCCAAATCACTGTCTTCAAGCAAATCTACATGCAGCTCGCCCACTACGTACGACTCTGTAACTGAGTTTTTTCCTATACTTGGCAAAATATTGAATGCTCCAATTTTTTTGTTTGAGTAAATAGAGATAAAGTTTGTCGGGAAAATCTAATATTTCTTTTTTGCGTCCTTTGGTTCCCTTGTAAGTACCTACCCATCCTTTTATTACTAGATCCTTGTTTACTTTTTCCCCATTCTTATTTACCAAATCTTTTAGGTGTACGATTATTTCTTTCTCGTTTAGTTCAAACTGACCCTTGCTTTCCTTAATTAGAAGTCTTTCCGCATATTTTTTAAATTCTTGCCCATAAGTTACTATCGTTGACAAGGAATTATCAACAGAGAATAAGCGAAGATTCTACCTCAATTTTTCATCGTTTTTGATAAGATGAATCTTAAAGTTGTCATCCATGAAAGGAAAAACTCTGGTTATATTTTTTGCGATAGTTGGTATCTTTGTTTCAAGGATGTGCTTAGGATTTTTCATCTCTATTGAAGTTCCGTGATCTTTTATAAATAAAAGTGAACATCTTCTTCGTTAATTGGTTCTAATTTGCGGGTTTCGTCCAACATTTTGGTTGAAAGGGTAAAACCTGATTTTTCGCCATTTTTTATCGTTTTAAGAGTGTAAGTATCCGACAAACCAAGCGCCGCTAGTTTTCCTATGCCTTTTCTACCCATTTTTTTTCTTCGTAATTTACTGGTTAATTCGTCAGATTGATTTTTTCTAGTTTCAATACCCACTTTTAAATACTTTTCAGCGATTTCTCCGTCCTTGTATGACATGCCGTTTCCGTCGTCTTCTATTGTCACTGAGTTCTTCTCTATCTTGATGTAGACGTTTTCAGCATCTGCATCTCACGCATTCGCTATTAACTCGCCCAGTATGAAGTACATGTTTTTGTACATTTGTGTCCCTATCAACTTAAGCATCTCCGGCCCTATCTCAATAACATATTCCCTTTTAGCAGTTTCTTTTTCACTCGTGATTTTCAAATTTTCCATTATTCTTCTCCTTCTCATTTGACTTACAAAAGTTTTCCAATTATTTTCCCTAAAGCCGGTGGTACAGCATTGCCAATGTGTTTGGCAATGTCGGTTTTTGATATTCCTTGGGTTATGCCAAAATCATAATCCTTGGGGAACGACTGAATTAGAGCGCCCTCTCTCAAGACAAAGCTCGATCTTGTTCGTAGTGACCGTATCTTCCAGTTCCGTAACGATTAAATTGGGTGGTTAACGTAGGAGCCGGTTTGTTAGGATCAATGCGGCCGTAAACTACAGAAAAGGTTTTGCCAGTGGCTTTTTTATAACAAGCGGGTAAAAGTCGCTCTGGTCAAATCTCTTCATGTCCCCCTGGCTTTGAAGCCCTAATTCTCTCAAGGTTGATATAAGACAAGTTTGATGCCGTGTGAAGCAGATCGTTTTTACATGTTTGACCAGCCTTAATCTCAGGAAGTCAACCAATCGCATTTTTTACCGTAACCCTTTTCGATAGTTCTTTTGGAAGTTGAATTTTCCCGATTTTTGAAGCAACAAACACAAAACGTTTTCTATTTGAGGTATCCGTACTTTGAGACATTGACTACGCGTGAAAAAGTTTCGTAGTTGTTAGCATCAAATCACTTTACGAACTTCTTCAGTGAGTGGTCAAAACGTATTTGAGGAACATTTTCCATCGTTACAAACTCTGGCTTTACCTCCTTTATAATCCGGAGCATCTCTAAGATAAGACATACTTGCTGTGTTTTCTTTTATCCACGTTTTTGTTCTGATGAGTAGAATAAGGTTGGCAAGGAGCACAACCTGCAATTAATTTGTAGGATTTGCTGGGAAAATGCTTTAGTAAATCTTTGCCCCTAACATTTTTTATGTCCTCACAAATGAATTTAGCCCCATTGTTTTTCTCAAACGCATACTTGCAAGTAGGGTCATTGTCTACGCCCACTCTGATGTCTATTCCTGCCTGTTTCAAACCATAAGTCAAACCGCCTATGCCGCAGAAGAGATCAACACCCACTATCTTTTTCACCAACTAATTATAATTACAAACTGATTAACCGGTGGCACGAACTATGAGTTTTAATGCGGGCAAAATGCGCCTAAATCTCATTGATCATTTAGTTAGTTGTTTATCAAAAAAATGTAATATAATTACATGGCATTAAACCTCCCTATTTTGGGGAAGAAAGTTGATTTATGCGCCAGACAACGATTGCTAAACCCAAAGAAGTCCACCGCAAGTGGTATTTAATTGACGCCCAAGATCAAACGCTTGGACGCCTAGCTACTTTCGTAGCCAGTTACTTGCGAGGCAAACACAAAGTTGACTTTACTCCTCACGTTGATATGGGTGATTGCATCATTGTTATTAACGCAGCCAAGGTTGGCCTTAGTCCCGAAAAGAAATCAAAAAACTTTATCACCGCCACTCGGGTTATCCTGGTGGACTAAAGACAATTAACGCTCGTGATTTAGAGCACGTCATCCGATTCGCTTAGTTGAAAAAGCAGTTCACGGGATGCTGCCTCACACTAAACTTGGTCGTAAGCAACGACTTAATCTTTACGTCTATCCCGACGAACAACACAAACACTGGGCTCAAAATCCCCAGCAAATTGAGGTTAAATAATGGAAGCAAAAACAAATTACCGTGGTCTTGGACGTCGCAAATCTTCAACTGCTCGTGTCTTACTGATGCTTGGTCAGGGTAAGTTTACTATTAACCAAAAACCAGTTAAAGAATACTTAAAGTCTCCGCTTCTAATCAAGACACTTTGCAACCTTTTACCCTAACTAACACTGAAAACCAATTTGATATTAAAGTTAATGTGAGCGGAGGAGGGCTAGCGGTCAAGCTGGGGCTATTCGTCTTGGCATTGCCGCGCTCTTTTAGAAGTTTCGCCCGACTACCGTACTCCGCTGAAAAAAGCCAAAATGGTAACTCGTGATCCACGTCGTAAAGAGCGGAAAAACCTGGTTTACGCAGTGCACGGCGTGCTCGCCAGTTCTCCAAACGTTAAAAGCACGTTACTTGCGGATGTAGCTCAGACGGTCAGAGCACAACGACTGATAATCGTGAGGTCGATGGTTCGATTCCATTCATTCGCACATATAACGCGCCAAGCCCGACCTAGCGTCGGGTTTTTTTGTTGCTATAATGGCCTTGCTTATCAAGGGAAAGGATAGTCGTGAAAAAAACTTTTAAACCGGTTAAGAAGGCTGTTATTCTAGCTGCCGGATGAGGGACCGCTTTTTACCTCTTACGAAAACGATTCACAAAGAATTAGTTCCAGTGCTCAATAAACCAATTATTCATTACCTAGCTCAAGAAGCCGCTTCTGCTGAATTGAGGAAGTAATTTTAGTCATTTCACCCCGCAAGTTAGACATCATTAAATATTTTACGCTTAACGATCCACTTGAATCCGAACTACGCGAAAAGGGTAAAGTGACTTTGCTCAAAAAAGTCGTTGAAACTAATCAGCTCGTTAAAGTGTCTATCGCGATCCAAAACAAACAACTCGGCATCGGTCACGCTATTTCGGTTGCTTACGACCTATTGCGCGATGAACCTTTTGCTGTCATTTTAGGCGACGACCTTTTTGTTTCTAAACGGCCAGCGATTGGGCAACTAATTGACGCTTATAACCAAACAGGTTCAACGATTATCGGGGTTCAAAATGTTAGCGCTGAAAAAGTTCATTTATACGGAGTAGTTAAGCCAACAGTTAACTCATCCAGAGAGGGCAATCTTTTCCAAATTTCAGGCGCAGTGGAAAACCTTCTCCCGAAAAAGCCCCCAGTCACTACGCGGTGATGGGCCGCTACGTTTTTACAACCCAAAGTGATGGAGATTCTGCTTGAACTCAAACGCGGTTGGCAAAGTAAGCGAGGAGAGTTGAACGTATTGACGCCCTTGATAAACTTCAGCAAGGCCACGAAAAAGTTTACGCTTTTGAGTTAGAGGGACAGCGCTACGACCTTGGGTCAATGGAAGGATTTGTCAAAGCTAACATCGATTTAGCGCTCAAAGATCCTGAAATTGGTCCGGCCATTAGCGATCACATTCGCACTAATGTCAAGAAAATCCTGGCCTCCTAGCCTCGGTCGCCACTTTCTAAGTCAGTTATAATTGCAATGTATGGGTAAGTACGACGCTAGTAGTCTCAAATCGCTTGAAGGCTTAGAGGCAGTTCGGAAACGACCTGGAATGTACATCGGCTCGACCGATAACCAGGGTTTGCACCACCTAGTTTGGGAAATGATTGATAACGGCATTGACGAGGTGCTGGCCAAATCTGCCGACAAAATCAAAGTTGTTCTCAAACAAGACGGGTCGATTATCGTGGAAGATAATGGTCGTGGGATACCAGTTTGATATTCACAAACCGTCTGGTAAATCGGGCGTTGAACTAGTTTTTAGCGAATTGCACGCCGGTGGCAAATTTGACGAAAAAGGTGCATACCGCACAGCTGGAGGTTTGCATGGCGTAGGAGCTTCGGTTGTTAACGCTCTTTCAACCAAAGTTATTGTCAGCGTTTTTCGCCAAGGTCACCACTACTTGACCACCTTTGAAAACACGCACATTAAGCAAAAAACTCACCAAGTCGAGACGACCCACAAGACGGGGACCCGCGTTCAGTTTTGACCGGATAAAAGCATTTTCCGTTCGGTTAAATTTGATTACGACCGGATTTGGGAGAAACTGCGCGAGTCAGCCTTTTTAACTGCTGGACTAACGGTTAAGCTTCGCTCGGAAATTGATGGTCGTCAAGACGAGTTAGTGTCACACCACGGCATCGCCGATTTTGTCCACTACATTGACGAATCAAAAAACAACCTCACTAAAGCGTTTGTGTTTAAAGGCGGTCAAGACCGAATTGAGGTGGAAATTGGCTTTCAGTACAACGCGATTACGCCGAGACAATCGTTTCGTTTGTCAACAACATTAAAACAACTGGTGGCGGAACGCACGAGCAAGGTTTCAAAGTCGCTTGAACCAAAGTGATTAACGAGTACGCTCGTCAGCAAAACCTAATCAAAGCCAAGGAATCTAACTTGGACGGGAGCGATATTCGCGAGGGATTGACGGCGGTAATTTCGCTTCGCGTTCCGGAAAAGATGCTTGAGTTTGTCGGCCAAACAAAGAGTCATTGCGCACGCCGGCCGCCAAAGGCGCCGTGGAAAGCGTGATTAACAATAAACTTGCTTTTTGACTCCAAGAACAAAAAGAAATTGGCTCACAAAATTATTCAAAAAATCACTCGTCGCTTCGCGAGCTCGTAAAGCAGCTCGTAAAGCTCGCGACGAAGCTCGCAGTGCCAAGAAGACGCTCCAGCAAACGCGGATCATTTCGGGCAAACTAACCCCTGCCAATCGAAAAACCCGCTTGAACGCGAACTTTTTTGGTTGAGGGTGATTCGGCTGGTGGCAGTGCCAAGTCGGCGCGCGATCACCGTCACCAAGCTATCTTACCTTTGCGAGGTAAAGTGATTAACTCTGAAAAAGCGCGTTTAGTGGACGTTTTAAAAAACGAAGAAATCGCGACTGTTATTAACACAATTGGCGCCGGAGTCGGGAAAGACTTTAGCATCAAAGATTGTCAGTACGGCAAAAGTGATCATTATGACCGACGCTGACACTGACGGAGCGCACATCCAAACTTTGCTCCTCACCTTCTTTTTCCGCTACATGCGACCACTGGTAGCGGCTGGCGGAGTTTACATCGCTTTAGCGCCGCTTTACCGCGTTGCCTGGAATGAAAAAGGTCAGAAAACTCACCGCTACGCTTGAACTGACCAAGAACTCTCGACGCTTTTAGATGAGCACCCTAACTCCGAGATTCAACGTTACAAAGGATTAGGAGAAATGAATCCCCACCAACTTTGGGAAACGACCATGGATCCATCAACCCGAACTTTAGTGAAAATTAAAATCGATAACGTGGCCAAGTTGAGCGCCAAGTTTCGGTTTTAATGGGCGACAAAGTTGAACCGCGCAAAAACTGAATTAACCGTCACGTCAAGTTTACGATGGAAGACGACTTTGCTAAGTCGAAAGGACGCCGTGTTTAATCCGCGCGACGAGCACATTCTCAACCAGAGTTTTGGACCGAATTTTGTCCGACCGCTTTGGCCGCTACTCTAAATACATTATCCAAGACCGAGCGTTGCCCGATGCTCGCGAGCGGTCTTAAACCAGTCCAACGTCGGATTCTTTACGCGATGTACAGTCTTGGTCTAACACCCGATAAAGCTTTTAAAAAGTCGCTCGCGTCGTCGGGGAAGTGATTGGTAAGTATCACCCGCACGGCGATAGTTCCATTTACGACGCGCTAGTTCGAATGGCGCAAGAGTGAAAAACCAACTTCCCACTGTTGAAATTCACGGTAACAAAGGTTCAATTGACGACGACCCGCCCGCTGCCATGCGTTACACCGAAGCGCGCTTAAGTCCTTTGGCGTTAGAAATGATGCGTAACATTGACAAAGAAACCGTTAAGTTTACGCCTAACTTTGATGACTCGGAAATTGAACCGACAGTTTTACCGGCCCTAGTTCCTAATTTACTAGTTAACGGCGCGCTGGGAATTGCCGCCGGTTACGCGACCGATATGCCTCCCCACAATTTAAAGGAAGTTTTGGAAGGGGTAATCGCTCGAATCCGCAATCCTCACCTCAGTTTGCGCGAACTTAACAAAATCATTAAAGGTCCGGATTTCCCAACCGGCGGAATTGTGCTTGGGAAATCGGGTATTCACGAAGCGTTTGAGCGAGGTTCGGGCAAAATCGCGCTGCGCGCTAAAACCAAATTAGCCCGCCTAACAGCAAACACCCCTACATTAAAATTACCGAGATCCCTTACGGGGTAGTCAAGTCGCGTCTAATTCGTCAAATTGACGAAATTCGTCTTGACACCAAGGTGGCCGGACTTAAAGAAGTGCGCGACGAAAGCGACCGCCATGGCATTCGGATTATGGTGGAATTAAACAAAGAGAGCGACCCGTCTAAAATTTTGGCTTACCTTTTTAGTAAAACTGACCTTCAAGTTTATTACCACTACAACAACGTTGTCATCGCTAACCGGGCTCCGGTTAAACTCGGCCTAATCGGTTTAAATTGACGCTTACCTAGTTCACCAGCGCGAAATACTGCTGCGCGCACTTGAGTACGATTTGGCTAAACACGAGCGCCGACTAGAAATCGTCAAAGGACTAGTTAAAGCGAGCCAAATAATTGACCAAATCATTCAGTTGATTAAGGAGGTTTCTGGCTCCAAGCAAGCCGTGATTGAAGCGCTAGTAGCCAAGCACCATTTTAGTCAACTGCAAGCTCAGGCGATCGCGAACTGCGTCTTTACCGCTTATCAAACACCGACCAGAGTTTGCTGAGCGAGGAGAAAAAAGAGTTAACTAAACTGATTCACCAAAAACAGGAGCTGATTAATTCCCGTCTAAGTTTGATGAGTATTTAATTAACCTACTGACCAAACTAAGCGAGCATTTTGGTCAAAAACGTAA
This sequence comes from Mycoplasma sp. ATU-Cv-508, assembly GCF_004011945.1. Taxonomy (NCBI): domain Bacteria; kingdom Bacillati; phylum Mycoplasmatota; class Mollicutes; order Mycoplasmatales; family Mycoplasmataceae; genus Mycoplasma; species Mycoplasma sp. ATU-Cv-508. Next base: position 604,955 of record NZ_RYZU01000001.1, read on the forward strand.
AAGTCAAATTGAAACTCACATTGACACTACCAAAGTTGATTTAGAAGCGCTAGTTAAACACGAAGACGCTTACCTAGGAGTGACGCGCCAAGGTTACATCAAAAGAGTCGGCGTAGCCGAGTACGGAGCCGACCAGTTAATTGATTATCGTTTAAAAGAAAACGACACGCTAGTTTACTTTCATCAAGTTAACACGGCTGACAAACTGCTTGTGTTTACTAATTTGGGTCGCTACATTTTCTTACCGCTCCACAAAGTTGAAGCCTCTAAGTGGCAAGACTTTGGAAAACATATCAACGACTTTGCTCTAATTGATCCGCACGAAAAAGTCGTCGATGCGATCGCTGTCCACGATTTTAATCTCCACGCTTACATCGTTCTGGTCACCCGCCAGGGCAAAGGCAAAAGAGTTCGACTTAGCGATTTTCTAGTCACCCGTTACACCAGTCCGCTCCGGGCGATTAATTTGGAAAAAGATGACGAGTTAATTAACGCCCGACCTTCTAACGGTCACCACCAAGTCATCATCATCACGAAGGTCGGTCGGGCTGTGCGTTATGCTGAAACGCAGTTAACGATTTATTCTCCACGTTCAAGCGGAATTCGTGCCGTAGCGCTTAATCAAGATGACCAGGTGGCCAGTTTAGTGATCGGTAAAGGTACCGACGTGATCGGACTCGTTTCTAGTCGGGGTGGTTTAAACGAATTCGGATTAAAAGCATTGAACCGATGGGACGTAACACCAAAGGTAAGCCGATTTTTCTCATGCTTAAAAAAACTCCCCACTTAGTTTTAGACGCTAAAATCGTGCTGGCCAAAACGCTAATCTACGTAAGACGCGGAGAAGAAAAACGAATCATTGATTTTAAAGAGGCAGAAATTACCACTAGCCAAACTGGCTTCTCGCTCACTAAGTTCAAACATTTAGATGATGCTTCAATCATGCATTACAACCGTCTCCACCAAGGTTCGTGACTTTTTAGCGAATCGCAAAAAGATAGTTTTGAGGCTGACTTTGCTAAGGCTGAGGAAGATCTTGATAAAGCTAGCCAACTATCGATTGATGACATTTTAGACAGTCTTAAGTAGTTCAGATAGTTTCGCGCTTAGCTGGCTCGGTTATAATTACAAAATCTAATTGAAGAAGAGGTTTGTCCTTATGAATAAGCTTTGTCACTTTGTTGATACCCAAGATTTGTCGCGCCATGACATTTTGGCTCTGCTCAAACTTATGAAGTATTTCAAAGACGCTCGTTACAACGGAGCCGTCCCTGAACTACTTAAAAACCGCACTTTGGCGATGATTTTTGAAGAGCCCTCAACTCGCACTCGCGTCTCGTTTGAGGCTGCTATGACGCTTTTAGGCGGTCACGCTCAGTATTTAAAACCTGGTGAAATTCACCTGGGCGAACGCGAATCACTCTATGACACGGTCAAAGTGCTTTCCCGTATGTGCGACGGGATCTTTTGCCGAGCTCTTAAACACAGCACGATTTTGGAAATTGCCAAGTATAGCGACGTACCTGTTTTTAACGGTCTTTCTGATTACAACCACCCACGCAAGCAATTTGCGATTTATTCACGATGCTCGAACACGCAGACCCTAGCAAAACTAAAAACCTTTCTTTTGGTCAGTTAAAAGTTGTCTTTATCGGCGACCGCACGAATGTGTGCAGTTCTACTATGCACATTACGACTAGAATGGGAATGAACTTTGTTCACATTGCGCCCAAGAAATACCAGTCGCCCGCCGAGTGAATTAAAATCGCTGAGCAAAACATCACCCAAGCTAAGAGCGGCAGTGTTAAAGTGACCGACGATATGAACGAGGTTGCCGACGCTGACTTTGTTTACACCGACTTATGGTGGTGAGTAGACCAAGAAAGCGAAGCCGGAGAGCGCGTCAAGGCTTTTAAACCGACTTACCAAGTGACGCCGGCTGTTCTCAAAAAGCCGGCCCTCAAGCTCGTTTTATGCACTGTCTGCCCGCTTCGCGCGGCGTTGAAGTGTTAGACAGTGTGATGGACGGTCCTCAGTCGATTGTCTTTGACCAGTCGGAAAACCGTTTGACGGCTCAGTTAGCGCTTTTGGCTTACTACATCTATCCGCGTCTTGACCAGGCCGACCAGGCCGTGCGGGCTTACCACCGCGGCCTAATTGAGAATTACCTTAACGATCGCCACCGTCCTTGGAAACAGCGCTACACTTACAACCATGCCGTAAGCGAGCCGAGTCATGAACCAAAAACCCGTCAAAAAACTTAAAGTTAGCGACATCGTTCTTTTCACTTTTGCCGCCGTTTTTGTTTTGGATTCTTTTGCCGCGGCAGCGGCAATTGGTTGACAGTCGATCGTTTGACTTTTAATTTTTGCCTTATTTACTTTTTGCCCTACGGTTTTATTAGCGCCGAACTCGGCGCGGCAATTGGCGATGAAGGCGGCATTTTTGCTTGGGTAAACCGGGCCTTTGGTCGGCGCTGGGCAATTCGCAGCAGTTGGTATTACTGAATTAACGTCGCGCTTTGGATGCCTTCGGTTTTTATCGCTTTTTCCAGCACTTTGTCTTACACCTTCTTTGGCAACCAACTAACGCTTTGAACTCAAATTGGCATCGCAATCAGTTTAATTTTTTTAACGACTTGTTTTAACTTTCTCAGCATTGACAAACTCAAGTGATTGCCCAACTTAAGTTCAATCGCCAAACTAATCGTGACAATCGCTCTAATTGGTGCGGGAATTGTTTGGCTAGTTCAAAACCGCTCGGTTAGCACGCCCGTTCTTGACCCGACTTTGGTTTTATTCCTAGTTGATCCAAAGGCGTGATGTTTTTTGCCAGTTATAATCTACAACTTATCAGGCTTTGAACTATCTTCCAACACATCAAGCGAAATGGATAACCCGAGCCGGGCGATACCTAAGAGCATCATTATCGCTGGTTTAACTACCATCATTGCTTATGTGCTTGGTACCGCCGCGGTTAACATTGTCTTAGATGTGAAGGAAATAGATATTTCAAACGGTCTAATTGACACGATTAAAACCGCTTTCAACTTGCCATGGATAGTTGAGATTATCGCGCTCTTTTTACTTTTCACCTTTTTTGGCAACATGATCACTTGAACCGCCGGTGCCAACCGCACGATTATTGAGTCGGCCCAAAGCGGCGCTTTTCCGGCACTTTTTGCTAGCCGTATTCGCGCTACGAACGGACCGCTTTGGTCTTCCATCATTACCGGTCTAGTTAGCACGCTCGTCGTTCTTTTGGCCGGATCACTTTCAAGCGACGGTAAAATTAGCGACTTATTTTGGTCAATTTACGCTTTTTCGGCCGTCGTCTTCTTACTGCCTTATTTGTTAATTTTCCCGGCCTATCTCAAACTACGAATTCGTGAGCCTGACTTAGCAAGACCTTTTAAAATTCGCGTCCGCTCTGAGTTCAAGTTATCATTAGCGTTTTACCGACATTAATCGTAATCTTAAGCATTTTTCTCTATATTTTTGGTGCGGTTGTTGTCGGCGAAAAAACGCTGGCTCTAGATGATGGAGGGATGCAAGTTCTCTTTTGTCTAGTTGGCACAGCGCTGACGGTCGCGGTCGGCGAAGCGCTCATTTTTTGGCAGTCCGCGCAAACCTCAAGAGTTAGCAATGAGTAAATTACTAAAACCACCCTTTAAAAGACGGCTTCTACATGCCGGGCGAGTTTGAACCCCACGTTGGTTGTTGAATGGTTTTTTCCCGAACGTTTAGACACGTGGCGCGCTAAAGCCGGACCGGCTCAAGCGACTTTCGCCCAAGTGGCTAACGCGATTAGTCAGTTTGAACCAGTTACGATGGTAGTGAGCAAAGCGACGGAAAAAGCGGCTCGCGCAATTTTTAAACTCTAAAGTGCGCATCTTGTTTACCCATCGGATGATTCTTGGATGCGAGACATTGGACCGACTTTTGTCCGTAACAAGGCTGGCGATGTGCGCGGAGTGGACTGAATTTTTAACGCCTGAGGAGGACAAGCTTACGAGTCGTGAGACCAGGACGATTTGATGGCTAAAATGTCTTAGACTATTTAAAAATTGATCGCTACCGAGCACCACTTATTTTGGAGGGAGGTTCGATTCACTCAGATGGCGAAGGAACGATTTACACGACTGAGGAATGTTTGCTTAATCCTAACCGCAACCCCAACCTAACTAAGCAGCAAATCGAGAATTACCTCAAGGAATACTTGGGAGCTGAAAAAGTGATTTGAATTCCCTACGGAGTTTTCAAAGACGAAACGAGCGGTCATGTGGATAACATTTGCTGCGTAATCAAACCCGGCCGGGTGTTCTTGGGATGGTCGGACAACCCCGACGACCCTCAGTACGAGCGAAGTCAGAAAGATTACGAGTACCTTAGCAAAATGACCGATGCTCGCGGACGGAAAATTGAAGTTGTCAAAATGCCTATGCCAACTAAACCGCTTTACCGCAGCAAAGAGCAAGCTTTGGAAATCGAAACGCAACTTGCCAAAGCTCGACCAGTCGGCGAAAGATTAGCGGCTAGTTACGTTAATTTTTACATTGCTAACGGCGGAATTGTCATGCCAACTTTTGGTTTGCCGAGCGACCAAGCAGCGATTGAATTAATTAAGCGGGAATTTCCCGACCGCAAAGTAGTTCCGATTCCTTCGATCGAAGTTTTACTCGGCGGCGGAAACTTCCACTGCATTACTCAGCAAGAAATCAAAACACCGCGCCACAAATCTTAAATTTTGTAGAATAAAAAAGATGGAAAAAACACTTTGAAGCGATCGTTATCGGCGGAGGCCACGCCGGCGTCGAAGCCGCTTTTGCTTTGGCCAATTCCCGCGTTAAAGTTGCTCTGATTACTCCTAACTTACGTCGCCTGGCTAGCATGCCTTGCAACCCGGCGATCGGCGGTCCGGCCAAGGGGATTTTGACCGCGAAATTGATGCTCTGGGCGGAGTGCAAGGTTATTTCAGCGATTTAGCGATGATTTCAAATTAAAATGCTCAACCAGAGCAAAGGACCAGCCGTGAGGGCTTTGCGGGCTCAAATTGACAAAGATAAGTACAGTCAACTAATTTACGAGGCGGCCAAACATCATCCGCATTTAAACTTGATGGCGTCCATGGTTGAAGACTTAATCGTTGAGCAGGGGCAAATCCAAGGAGTGGTGCTGACTGGCGGCCAAAAGATTTTGGCCCCTGCAGTTTTAATTACGACGGGCACTTACTTAACGCTCAAATTTTGCAAGGTTTGAAAAAACTGCCAGCGGCCCCGACGGTGAAAAAGGCAGTTATGGCTTGAGTGCTGCCTTAGCGCGACTTGGTTTTTCACTCCAGAGACTTAAAACCGGCACTCCGCCGCGCATTTTAGCCAGTTCGATTGATTTTAGTCAAGTCCAAGAGGAAGTGTTGCCACCGGAAAAGCACGCTTTTTCTAATCGTTCGGGTCGACAATTAGACGAGCAAATTCACTGCTACTTAACTCACACCAACCAGAAAACTCACGCGGTGATTCGGGAAAATCTGGGTAAGTCGTCGCTTTACAGCGGTTTAATCAAAGGAGTGGGACCGCGCTACTGTCCTTCGATTGAAGACAAAGTTTGCCGCTTTCCCGATCGTCCGAGCACCAAATTTTTTACGAACCCGAAGATGCTGCCTGCAGCACGATTTACTTAAACGGCCTGTCAACTTCTTTACCGCCCGAAGTGCAAGCCAAGGTGGTTAAAACTTTGCCAGGTTGCGCAAACGCTAAAGTGGTCAAATGGGGTTACGCGATTGAATACGACGCGGTTGACCCACTGGAATTAAAAGCAACTTTGGAAACTAAGCGGTGGCAGGTCTTTACTTGGCTGGTCAAATAAACGGCACTTCCGGTTACGAAGAAGCAGCCGCTCAGGGACTGATCGCTGGAATTAACATCGCTTGCAAACTTAACCAGCGCGAACCAGTTGTGCTGGGTCGCGACCAAGCTTATATCGGCGTTTTGATTGATGACCTAGTTACGCGCGGGACACGCGAACCTTACCGAATGCTTACTTCTAGAGCCGAGTACCGCTTGCTTTTACGTCACGATAACGCTGACCAGCGACTGAGCGAAATCGGTTACCGAGTCGGACTTATTTCGGAGCAAGAAATCGAAAAAATTCGGGCTAAGTACGAAGAAATTGAACAAAGCGTTCGTCACTTAGAATCCACTTACCTTTCAACCAAAAGCCAGTTGGCGCTTCGAATTGGCCTGAGCGAATCAACTAGTTTGGCTCAGTTGATTGTCCGCGGGTTAGTTGACCCGAGCGAACTAATTAATTCGCCTTACTTAAGCGAAATTACCACGCGAGTTAAACTGGGCGGTTACATCGCCAAACAAAACCGCGAAGTGAGCAAAATGGTCAAACTAGAAAAGATTTTAATTCCCGAAACTATTAACTACCACGAAGTTAGCAATTTAGCTTCGGAAGCACGTCAAAAACTCAGTTTAATTAGGCGCGTACTATCGGTCAAGCTCGGCGGGTAGCAGGGGTTAATTTGGTTGATATTCAAATGTTAACTTTTTACCTTGTTTCGCAAGGTAAAGTGCGACCCTTTGACCAAAAGCGCTCCTAACTTTAGTCTTAGCTAGGCCACAGTAGTGCGTACTAAGGTGACTAGATTGGTTTAGCGGTGAAATTAGGTACAATTTGGTAGTCATGTGAGTATTTTGAAAGTCGGTCAGAATTCGGGCTTGGAACATCCGTAAGATCGCCTTTGTTTCCATTTTAATTTCAACTTCGGTCACATTCATTCTAATTTTTTCGAGCGTCATTCCGATCGCCGCTTTACCTCTTTTAAAATCACTTTGGCCGGACTACCAATTAACTAACTGGCTATATTTTCGGTCCTTTTATCGGCGCGATTACAGGAATTGCTAGCGACATTATTTCCTTCATGTTTCGGCCCACTTTTTTGCACTGGTGGTACACTTAGCTTTTGCTTTGGTTGGTTTAATTCCCGGAGTGATCGGTTACATCTTTAACCGCCGCTGACTTAACAAGCAAGACGTGGATAAACTTTTTACCCGTAAATACATTGACTCCAACTTTTTGGTCACGGTAGTTATTTTGCTGCTGATTTTAGTGGGAGTGACAACTTTTGTGGTTCTCCAAGGCGATCAAGTTTTGAGCGTCAGGAACTCATCACTAATAAGTGGGTTTTTTCTTGGCATTTCCATGTTTGGAATTTCAACGATGCTAATCGGAATTTTTGTTTTTCGTTTTGCCCTCAAACCGCGTTCTTTTAACGGCGTAATTCCGATCATCGCTTTTTCGGCGATTTTAGAAATTTGCACCACACCGATTTTAACGCTCGGTGACGTGGCAGTTTGGGGATACGATATGAAGCAGTTTGTCACGCTTTTAACTGGCCACTTAATTTTGACTCCGGCTAAAATTTGGTTTAACCTGTTTGTAATTTACTTCGCCTATAAAATAGTTTCGCCTTTAATTTATAATAAGACAGCAATGGCTGGTAACGAGCTTTTGATTTATGTTTGTGGTCCGACTGTTTATGATGAGGCTCACGTCGGCAACTTTCGCCCCATCTTAACGTTTGATCTTTTTGTTAGGGCTCAAAAAAGTCTGGGTAAAAAAGTCCATTTAATTCACAACATAACTGACATTGATGACAAAATTATCGCCCGGGCGAACGGGAAAAAAACTAGCGCGTCGGAAGTAGCCCGTAAATACACCAAGTTATACAAAGATTTACTGAAGTTTTATAACGTGACTTGCGTCAGCAAAATGCCGCTTGTCACCCGCCACGTCAAAGATATGCAAAACATAATTCAGCAGTTATTGGACAAAAAAAGCGCCTACCAATCTGAGGGCAACGTTTTCTTTAACGTTGAGCGCGCCCGGAAACACTACGGAGAAGTTTCGGCTCAATCTTTTGAACAAATGGTCAGTCCGACTGAATCGTCTGATTCAAGCAAAAAACACCCGTCTGATTTTGCCCTTTGAAAAAAAACTTTGACCGGCCAGCGCTGAAATAGTCCCTGGTCCAAAGGGCGCCCTGGTTGGCACACTGAGTGCGTGGCGCTAATTGAGCGCTGAGCCCAGGGCCGCAGACTTGATTGACACGGTGGCGGAGTGGACTTAATTTTCCCTCACCACGAAAACGAAAACATTCAGTTTAGAACTATCCACGGAAAACCAATTACCACCGAGTGAAAACACGTTGGTCTTGTCAATTGGAAAGACACCAAAATGGCTAAAAGTCTTGGTAATTGAGTCAGTGCGGTTGACTTTGGTCAAAAACACGGCTTTGACACGCTCAGAATGATTTACTTAATGACTAGTCCAACTAGTCCCGTTGATCTTGGCCCAGAGTTAATTGACCAAGCTAGTTTGCAAGTCAAACGCTGGCACCACGTTCACTTACAAAGTCAACTAGAGCGCTCAAGCGGTTTTGTCAGCGAGCAAGAAAAGCAAGTTTTTGAGCAGATTAGCCAGCAAATTAGTCAGTGGAATTTTAGCGCCGCGCTCAAAGTGATTCACGCCCAACTCAAACTTTTTCACGAAAAAAAAACGAGCGGTTACTTAATGCGCAAGATTTTTGCTTTGCTCGGTTTTAAATTTTCCGTGGAAAAACTAACCGACAAACAGCGCCAGCTTTATCAGCGGTGAACTTTGCTTCGCACTAAACAAGATTACCAAGCCGCGGATAAAATTCGGGCTTTACTAATTAAACAAGGACTAATTTAAGAAAACAAAAATGGCAAGTGATCCAAAATTAATTTACGGTAAAAAACACGGTTTTAGAAGCGATTAAACACGGCTATCCGTTAAAGCTAGTTTACGTTCAAAACCTCTTTCCAATCACTTAACCAAGGGCGTGCCGGTGCAAGTTAAATCAAAACAGTTTTTAGACCAGCTAACTAGCGCTAACCACCAAGGCTACGTGGCTCTAGCCAAAAATTATCCTTATGCCGAATTGGAGTCTTTTTGAAAAGACCAGCCGCGCCGCGTCTTGGCGCTGGATCACCTCCAAGACCCCCATAACTTAGGAGCGCTTTTAAGAACTGCTAATGCACTAGGTTGAAAACACGTGCTCATTCCCAAAGACCGCTCGGCCCAAGTTAGTCCCGCGGTTTTAAAAGTCGCGAGCGGAGGTCAAAACGGTCTTAAGATCGCTCGGGTTAATTCGCTCCAAAGCGTTTTAGAAAAGTTTAAAAAGCGCGGATACTGAATTTACGGAGCAACGCTGCAAGGTGATAATTACCGCGCTGCACCCCTCAACTGACCGTTAATTTTGGTGCTGGGAAGCGAAGCGAAAGGGATCAGCACCACTTTAACTAAACAAGTTGATTTTAAAATTAAAATTCCGATGTTTGGCTCAGTGGAATCGCTCAATGTTTCAGTCAGCGGCGGAATTTTGATGAACCATTTAAGCGAGTAAAACGTTAATGGAGATTGAGAAAATCACCGCGTTAGTTAGTTCGCTTTACGCTCGCACTTTGGAAGTTGTCATTCACCAAGTTTTAGCGCTTTACCGGCAAGTGCCGCTCACTTACGAAGACGCCCACTTAGCGTTTTGCGCCCAAATACCTTGGTTAATTTTTCGTTATCGTCCCCAGTTTGGTTTGAGTTTTAAAACTTTTCTAGCTTTAAAATGCAAGTTCATGGTTCGCACTTTAGCCAAAAGTTACTCAACTAAAAACTACCGACTGCTCAACGAAGCTTACAGTTTAAACGACTCAGAAAGCGCTCAGGAATTTGTCTTAAACTTAGACGAGTCATCCGAACTGGATTTATCAGTTTTAAGCGTTTTGGAAAAGAAAGTTTACGAGCTCCACTTTGTCAAATCACTCAGTCTTAAAAAGGTTGGTCAGACGCTTGGACTTTCTTACGCCAGAATTAAAACGCTAATTAAATCGCTCAAAAGTAAAGTCAACCTTCAAGTTAAAAGTTTGTATAATTAACGAAGTTATGCAAAGAATCAAACGTTTTATTAAGGAACTTAAGCGCGTGCGTTGACCAACGCTTGGTCAGACGGGCAACACCTTTGTCAAAGCGGTTCTTTTCATCGCGGTGAGCGCTTTATTTTTGCTCGGTTTGGCGCTATTTTTTGCGTTTATATGACGCCACATGGGAATTGGATTGTAGGTTAAAATGGATAAAAAGTGGTACATGATTACGACCATTTCAGGTAAAGAAGATAAAGTGATTGAATCGCTCAAAAACAGGGTTGTTTCTGAAAATATGCAAGATGATTTTGACGAGTTTAAAGTGATGCCGCATTCCTCACTTAACACCCCGCGAGTTAGCTAAAAAAACCGCTAACCAACCGCACCGCGTTCGCGAGGTTAACCTTTACCCCGGTTACATCTTCATTCGCATGCGAATGGGTAACGAAGCGTGGTTTTTAGTTCGCAACACCGAGTACGTGACTGGCCTAGTGGGCTCATCGGGTCAACGCACTAAACCGACCCCAGTTTCAAATTTAGAGATGCGCAAAATGATCAAAAGAGTCGAAAAAAATTCGCCACGATTTTGATGCCGGTATCGTGCGCACTAACTTTGTACGGGCGTAATTGTGGAAATTATTGATGGACCAGCCAAAGGTCAAATTGGTCCGATTTTAGAAAACGATGACCAGCGTCAAGTGGCTATCGTGGAGCTGATCATGTTTGAGCGCAAAACTCCGACCGAAATTAGTTACAAAGATTTAAAAATCCGCAAGTAGGTCGGGCAATCGCAGTCGCACTGTTATATAATATTTTCGTTTCCAGTAGGCGGAGAGATAGTGAAGTGGCTAAACACGGGTGGCTGTAAACCATCTCCTTCGGGTTCGGGGGTTCGAATCCCTCTCTCTCCACCAATAATAGCCCATTAGCCAAATAGGCAAGGCAACGGTTTTTGGTGCCGTGACTGTTGGTTCGAGTCCAACATGGGCTGCCATTCCACCCTAGTGACCGATCTTTTTAACCGAGTAAGGCCTACTTATCGCACATGGATAAAAGCAAAATACGTAATTTCGCCATCATTGCTCACATTGACCACGGCAAATCAACTTTGGCCGACCGGATTTTGGAACTAACCCAAACCGTCAGTCAGCGTGAATTAAAAGCCCAGCACCTTGATTCGATGGAACTTGAGCAAGAGCGTGGCATCACAATTAAACTCAACGCGGTTCAAATAGTCTACCAAAGTTATTTGTTTCACTTAATTGACACGCCTGGTCACGTTGATTTTGGCTACGAAGTTTCTCGTTCCTTGTCGGCTTGCGAAGGAGTGCTTTTAGTGGTTGACGCGGCTCAGGGCATCCAGGCCCAAACTTTAGCTAACGTTTACTTAGCGATTGAACACAACTTGGCGATCATCCGGTGATTAACAAAATTGATTTGCCCACGGCTGATCCAGAGTCAGTTAGTCAGCAGTTAAGTGAGACTTTGGGAATTAAACCGCAAGACATCATAGCCATTTCGGCTAAAAACCGGTCAAAATTTACCCGCGGTAATGGAGGCGATTATTCAGCGCATTCCGCCGCCGGCCAACGCCGACAATCATTTGCCGCTTCAAGCGCTTGTCTTTGACTCTTACTACGACACTTACCGGGGAGTGATTTGTTTAGTTAGAATTTTCGGCGGACAAATTAAAGTGGGGGACAGTTTTAAATTTATGTCAACCGGCGAAAAGTTTGACGTGACCGAGCTAGGAATCCAAAATCCCCAGGAAGTAAGCGCGAGCGTCTCCAGGCGGGCGAAGTCGGTTGACTAGCCGCTGCTATTCGCTCGGCCCAAAGCGTGGCGGTTGGCGACACGATTACTTTAGTTGCTAACCCGTCCGAGCAAGCTTTGCCCGGTTTTAAAAAACTCAAGCCGGTCGTTTTTACCGGTTTTTATCCGCTTGATAACGGGCAGTACCCTCAACTGCGTGATAGTCTGGAAAAAATTGCTCTCAGCGATGCGGCCATTGTTTACACGCCCGAGACTTCCCAGGCGCTTGGTCACGGCTACCGAATTGGGTTTCTCGGCCTTTTACACATGGAAGTTTTACAGCAACGTTTAGAACGCGAATTTAAACTTGATTTAGTGACAACCGCTCCGACTGTGAGTTATCGTCTTAAACTAACTGACGGTCGGGAGTTAACGATTGAGAACCCGTCTGTTTGACCCGATAAATCGCGGATTTTAGAAACGCTAGAACCTTTTATTAAAGCCGAGATTATCGTGGTGGAAAAATACCTCGGGCAAGTTTTGGATTTATGCCAATCGCGCCGCGGCACTTACTTAAAAATGGAATACCTTGATCACTTGCGTCGGAAAGTGATTTACCGTCTACCGCTCGCCGAAGTGATTTTTGACTTTTTTGACCACCTTAAATCGCTGTCCAAAGGTTATGCGACTTTTGACTACGAGTTTTGATGCTTACCAAGTTAGTAAGCTAGTTAAAGTTGACATTTTACTCAACGGTGAGCCTGCCGATGCTTTTGCGTTCATCGCCGAGAAAGATCGCGCTTATGCTCGTGCTCGTCAACTGGTTGAGAGACTTAAGGAAGTAATTCCGCGCCACAACTTTGAAATTCCCGTTCAAGCGGCAATCGGAGCGAAAGTAATTGCCCGGGAAACAATTAAAGCTTTTCGGAAAGATGTGACGGCAAAGCTTTACGGAGGGGACCGGACCCGACGCGATAAACTGCTTAAAAAGCAGAAAAAAGGTAAACAGCGCGCCCGGCAATTCGGAGTTGTTAACGTTCCGCAAGAGGCGTTTTTAGCCGTGCTGAAAACTGACCACGATAAGCACCGTTAACAAAAATTGACATTTAGATACAATTCTATGACATAATAGAAATATGAATTTAGTTAGGAAAAAGTTGCGGACCTTGTTTAATCGTAATAATGGCTCTTTTGATGTCTTTTGCTTGCTAGTTCAAGGACAAAGTTTGGATGCGATTAGTCAGAAATTGAAAATACCCAAACCGATCGTCAAAAAAATGCGCGAAAGTATTTACCGGACAGTTTTGTCCGTTTTAACTAACCAAGTTAAAATTTTTAAGACCACTACTTATGAGCAACTTTTTAACTTGCAGCAAGTGTCAGTTGACAAACTTGATGATTACACTACCATTGCTTACTTAGCCCGCCGTTATAAAATGATTAACAACGTGCTTTACAAGCGCTCTTACTTTCGCCAAGAAGTTATTAAGCAGCGGAAAAAGTTTTCCGAGCAGGGTTTTATCAAAATTAATCCCTTTTGAATGCCGCCGCATCGATCGGTTAAAGTTGACGGATTAATTTTTGGTAACGCTCAGTACTTAATTCGCCACTGACTCACGACTTCAGACTTAGAATACATCACGATTAACCAAAGTTTAATTGAAAAACTTAACCGGATAGGTTATAAATCATCGCGCCGTTCTTTAATTGCAACTTTAGAACGTCAAGAGTGACTTTTGAAAATTGACTCCAACAAATTTCGCTTAGCGCGCAACCAAGACGCAGATTTGGCCGCCCAAATTTACGCCCTCGTCAGCGCGGTTGAACACCACCCTCTTTTAACTAAAAACAAGTTTATGAAGCTAGTCGCTCCCGTTATAACTGAGAATGACTTAGTTTGCGACGAACCATACTACTTACTCAAAAAGTTTTATGGTCAAGTTTTGCGTTTTTCAGTTGGTAATTCCATGACAATTTATCTAGACGCTAACTTAGATAACAACGCTCCGCTATTTAGTCGACTAGTCAACTACTGCGGACGCCGTCCGTCGGTTTTCCCAGCGATGAATTTTTCCGTCTCTTTGGAGGATCACCCTACGTGGTCCAAAACAACAACTTTTTTGTGGCGCGCCCGAGGGAATCAAATCGCTTACTTAGATTTGACTTATAACCGCAAAAAACTACGTACCTTAATTAGCAATTGGTTTACCGAGCAAGGCGGTCAACGACTGACGCTAAGTAAATACAAACAGTTTTTGAAAAAAATCCGACGATCCTTACTTGCAAGTTCTCTACCAAATTCCCGAGTACTTAAGAATTTTAAAACGCGTTTTTGGTCGTGAAGTGGAAATTTTAAAAACAGGATCCATCGTGTTTTTACCAATTCAAAAACAAGTTTTGTTGGACAAACCAGTTTTGAAACATTAGCTTTAACGAGCTCCGCAGTTATAATTAAAGTTAGATGGCCCAACAAGTTCCGTTCGATTTAACTTACGAAATTGAAAAATGTTTACGAATAATTGACCGAATTAGCAATTACACAGTTGATAGTTTTAGTGCTGATGATGTTTTTAAACACACCCAAATGATTTTGCGTTCTGACTACGCCAAGTATCTCCGCCAGTCGTATTCCGAACCGAGCAATTTGCTAGACGTTTTTAAAATCAACCAAATCTTGCTTTTAGTGCTCAATTTATTTACCAAATTACGCGAGCAGAAAGTGCTGGACGATTGATTTACCCAAAGCAAAGATTACCAGTGGAAGTTTTTTGTACTTCAAAACATCATCATGATGGGCAACGAAATTCAAATGAACTTAGAACTTAATCTGGCTTTTTCTTCGCTTGCTAAAATTCGTCAGTACTTTGAACTTTACGCTATCCACTATTTAATCGAAAAGTACGGATCGCACGTTTTTGACCATTTTCTGATCCACGGCATGAAAAACATGCGTAAATTCGCCGAGTTTTTGCTCCATGAGCTCAAAACGGCGCGGCCTTTTTGGCCAACTTGGTCGCCAATTTTTCTCACGCAAGCAAGTTCGCAGTCCTTACGGATGAATGCAGAAGATTAAAAACCTAGACCGCGAAGACCGCAAAATTAAACTGATTATTCAAAATGGCATTCGAGACGATAAATACTTGAAACACATTTATTTGCAGTCTAACTTTCCCAACCACGCCTCTTCCTTTATGTTTGCGACTTACGCCAGCCAAACGACTTATCTGCAACTTAGTCGTTACGCGAGTCAAATGGTGTTTCACGCCTACTTATGATTGCTAGGCGTTTTTAACCAGACGATCAGAAATAATTTTGCTAGTCTGGCTAGTCAGCACAAAAAAACTGAACTCAAACTTTTACTGAAACTTTTTGATTTACTGGGCGAATACATCGGACAGGTCGGATTAACTAACCGTCAAAAACTGGAAAAAAACACTTTTACCGAAACCGATTGAAAAGATTAACTTACGCTTTTTTAAGACCTACCACGGTGACATTTTTAAGGCGGTAAGCTAACGCGTGAGTGGCGTGAACACGCAAAATTGCCGAACCGCGCGTGTTGTTTGGGTAAATAATTTCGTAAGTCACTTTGACGCTATGGTGGTGCTCAATTTTTATGTCAATGCCCACTGTAGCAAGATCTTTAGGTCGGCGAAACTTCATGTGGTAGTCGTAAGGAAGCATATCTTTGATAGAAGTTTCCACTTCATCGGGTAGTTGCGCAATTACGGCTTCTACGGCTTTGAGAGCGGTTAAGAAACCTCGCAAAATGGTAATCGTTCCCAACACGAAACTTGCACCGTCTTTTAAAATTGTAAAACTAGTGCGGACATTTCCGGCTACGTCATCGGTCGCGTAAATTTCTATGTTCAAGACTCAGTTGTCGGGAATGTAAAGTTCCTCAAGTCCTAAATCCTTCAAAGTCACTTTGGCACGATAAGTTCCAATATCTGTCGGCATATCATTGGTCCGACTGGTAGTTTGTTTTTGAATGAAGTCCATGAACCACGTTCTGACTTCACCAGATGTTTTATCGTTAAGCGCTTGAAAGCCGCCGACTGTAATTTGTTTTTCTTTCTTAGCTTGACCTTTGGTAATTTTTACTTTGACGTTAACTGAACCGCTAAAGTTGTCCACCAAAGCAATTTCGTATTCCACTTTGGCGCCGCTCAATTCTTCCTTAGTGGCAGCGGTGATGCCGAGCAGTTTTTCGTCCACGAGATCTTTGGTTTTGAAAAGTTCGCGCGGATACTTTTTGTTAAATTGGGTTTTGGCGTCAATTATCGTGTTACGGGCTAATCTTTCCACAATTTCTAAGTCATGGTGGTAAGTGTCTTGGTAACCGCTGAGCGTAATCTCGTGCTCTTCAATCACCTTTTGACCGCGTTTAAGCACCATTTTTAGTTTTAGGATTCCTTCATCATCAAACGCTTCAAGCGGCACGAATTCGGCCGTTCAGCCAGCTGGTAGTTTTGGCATTTTAAGACCAATTTCTTCCGCTGAGTGACTTTGGTCTTTTGCAAACGAGGAAGGCAAAACGTCGTTTCTCAAACTAGTTTTGGTTTTTTTAATTTGCTCAACTAGTTTGGCAACGATTTCTTTTTCGTAGGCTAAGTTGGTCTTGAGTCCTTGGACAAGAATTCTTTTCTCTTCCGCCGCGTCGGACTTAATAACGCGCACGATCAAAGTTAAAATTCCGTCTTCGTTATCTTGCTCGGCAATTATGTAACGCAAAACAACATTTAATTCCTTGGCGCTTGGAACAGTCGGTAAGCCGAGTTTTTGGGGATCTACTTCTTCACCAACGTTGCCTACGTCAAGTGGTCTTAAGTTAGCAAATTCGCCACTTACCTTCCAATCTTTTATTTTTTCTAGCACCACTTTGACATCGTCTTGGTCTTGTTGGTGACGAGTTTTAAAACCAGAAAGAGTGAAAGTGTGCCGAAAACTTTCCCGTTTTAGTCAACGAAGCGAAGCTTCTAAAGTGATCGTTCCGGTTTTGTCTTCGATGTCGGTGATGGATAAACTAATTTTTCAACCGATCGGAACAAGCGGCATTAGGATTGCAAGATCTATGGGTTCGACCGGACCTATTTTAAAGAGCTGACTCGCCAAATCTTTGGCAAAGATTGTTTTTCGATCGTTAAGAAGCGGTCAAATTTTCTTGACGATTCTCGCTTGGTACTCTAAGTTAGTTTCAAACCCACTAACAACCGTTTCTCGGAAATTTTTGGTTTGACCTTTGCTAACGTTAACTTGAACTTTCATAGTTCCTGTTTCATCGTCAAGACTGAGCACCTCTAAGTCAATGCTTAGCCCGCGCGGATCAATCGCGGCTGGTAACTTAGCGTCCAAGTCAGCCAGCGTAATTATTTGGTGCAGTTTGAAAATTTCACCGGCTCTTTTTTCGTTAAGCTTAGGACCGATTTTTATTGACTTAAGCGCGTCTAACACGGCGCTAACATCAATTTGATTTTGTTCGGCTTGAGTGCGAAAACCGCTAATTTGAACTTCGACAGTTTCAAGCAATTTACCGTTTTTATAAATTTCAACTTCCAAGTTAATTGTGCCTTGCTCGTCGTCAAAAGTTTTCACTTTGTACTTGGGATCTAGCCCAGTCGGTAAAAGCGGCGGACTGCTCACGCCCAGCGCGCTCAAGTCTTCTCCAAAAAGTTTGCTAGCCGCGTTAGGCATTAAATCAACTCGACTAGTTTGGACGCTTTCCCACTCGGACAAAAACTTTTTAATTGCCAACTGATCGCGGTCTTGTTCGGTTTGAAAGCCGCTCACTTTAAATTGACGACTAGTGTTAGCTTGACCCTTGGTAATTTTGACTTCAATTAACACCTCACCGTTTGAGTCGTCAATCTCAACTACTTGGTAAGTTAAGTTAGCGTCGCCCACTTTGGTTGGGTCAAGATTTTCAAAACCTAGGTCAGCCGGGTTAATTAGATCACCGACTTTAGTTATTTTGCTAAGTTGAGTGTTGCGAAAACTGTCATTCGCACTTTGGTCTTGAACTAGTGCGGCGATCTCTTCAACGTCTTCTTGGTCTTGCTGAGCTTGTTTTTTGTAACCCTTAACTACAAATTGGTGTTTTATGGCTGGGTGATCGCGTCACTTTAGAGAGGCCTCAAAATGAACCTCACCGCCGGGATTATCTAACTTAAGTACTTCCCAAGTAATTTCTCATTCCGGTGGCAACTCGGGTTGTTTAAATCCAAGTTGGTCGGCCTCCACCTCGCCTAGTTTGAAAACCGATCCTGGCGTTTTGTCCTGGTCGCTGGTGGTCAAATTCTCGAGTTGTTTCCAAACTTGCTCAGCGACTCGGTTCTGATAGGCACTGTTGTCATCAAAACCGGTCAAAACTCTTTCGCCGCCGTCAGTAATTTGACCTTTAGTGACGGTGATTTTAACTTTGGCTTCGCCGTTTTCATCGTCAAGAGTTAAAATTTCCAACTCAATTTCTACTCCGCGTCGATCAATAGTTTTCGGCCACGGGAAATCAATTTCTTCCAAAGTGATTTTTTGCCCAATTTCAAAAACTTGGCTCGGTCTTTTTTGACTAAATTTATCGCTAACTCTAATTTCCTTGAGCAGTTCCAAAATTTTGCTCACATCAAGTTGGTGTTGAACCGCGGTGGTTCGAAAACCTTTGACCACGACGGTGACTTTTTGAACTAACTGGCCTTTTTTACTAATCTCTGCTTCCAGAGTAATCGTTCCGTTGTCGTCGTCAAAAGTTTTGATCATGTATTTGACGCTGAAGTGTTCGGGTAACTGAGGCTGCTGTTCCACGCCAAGGTCAGCTAAGCTAGCATCAAACATCTTAGCCGCGTCACGCGGTAGGTAGGTGACCAAGGTCGTTTTGACACTTTCCCAGGCGCTTAAAAACTCTTTAATTGCGTTTTCATCGCGCTGTTTCTCGGTCTGGTAACCGGTCACTTTGAAAGTGCGTCTTTCCAGCGATTCGCCTTTTTCAATGGCCGCTTCAAGTGTCAGTTCGCCGTTTTCGTCATCGATTTTCACGACGCGGTAAGTGATTTTAGCACTGCCGATTTGCTCTGGACTTGGCGATTCAAAACCAAGGTCGCTCGGGTTAACTAGCTCATCAACTTTGGCAATTTTGCTTAGTTGACTTTGACCAAAGGAAGCGTGAGCGGTTTGATCTTTAATTAGCGCGGCGATTTTTTCAACATCTTCCTGGTCTTTAGTTGATTGTCTTTTAAAACCGCTGACAGTGAAGCGGTATTTTAGAGGCGGAGTATCACGTCATCGCAAAGTTGCTTCAAAACCAACTTGTCCGCCTGCATCGCGAATTTCAACCACTTTTAATTCCATTTTTCATTCAAAAGGCAAAATCGGCAACATGAAACCAATTTCATCTAGACCAACTGGTCCAAGTTTAAAAATTTGGCTAGGCACTTTGTCGCTGGTTTTGACTTTTAAATCGGTTAATAAGTCGCTAATCCGTTGTCCCTCGCGTTGACGGTAGCGCTCGTTAGTGTCAAAACCACTAATGATGGATTCGCGCTTTTTGCTGTGGACTCCTTTGCTAACGGTAATTTCCACTTTGGCTTGGCCGTGCTCGTCGTCAAGTTCTAATATTTTGACTTCCACTTTCATGCCAGCCCGGTCGATGTCACGTGGTCAAGGAATGTAAAAATCTTCTAGTTCCGCCGTTTGACCTTCTTTGAAAACTTGACTCGGACGCTTATCTGCTAGCCTTTCGCCGGCCGTTAACTCACCAGTCCATTAATAATGCCGCCAATGTCGATCAGGTGTTGTTCAGATGAAGTTCGGTAACCGCGCACTTTAACTTGGGCAGTTTTGATTTCTTTGCCTTGTCGGGAGATTATTACGCGTAAGTTGATGATTCCGTTGTCGTCGTCAAAATTTTCAATTTCATAACGCGCTTCCAAACCACCAGTCAGTTGGGGAGGATTTTCTACGCCCAGCTTGCTTAGTTCGCCTTTAAAAATCGCCGCCACTAGTTTGGCTAAAAGACCGCTGGTACTAGTTTTGACGTTTTCTCAATCTTTCAGAAACTGAGCAATCGCACTTTGGTCGCGTTCGTTTTGGTTTTGGAAACCGCTCACCACAAACGTGATCCGACGTTCTGAGTTACGCTTTTTCCCGATTACTTCCACGGTTAGTTTCCCATCGGTGTCATCAATTGAGAACACGCGCAGTGTCACTTCCACGCCGTTTAGTTGATCGTTGCTTGGCAATTTGACACCGAGTGCTCGGGCGGAAACAACTTGGCCTTGTTTAAACATTTCGCTAACTTGCTTGTCGCGGTTAGATTCCTGGGTAACTTGGTCTTGGAAAAGACCAACCACTTTGTTCACGTCTTCTTGGTCTTGTTCAACCAAAGTTTTAAACCCAGTTATACGCGATTTACCTTGGGCGATGACTTGGTTATCAGCGTCACGAAGTTCCAAAAATAAATCAATCCGACCTTGGTCTTCTTCGTAAGAATCCATACTAATGATGAGTTTTAAGTGGTCGGGCAATTTTGGTCATTTGACACCGAGCGATTCAGGCGTAAAAGGTTTGTTTTTAATGATGTCACGCACTAAAATGTCAGTTTTGTCAGTTTGAGAAACTTTGGTCTTTGGATAAACTGGTGCGCGATTTCGTGGTCGAACTGCTGCAGAGTTTTCAGTCCTGATAGTTCGATTGTTTTGCTTGCTGTTGAATCCCCGTACTTAAAGTCAATTTTGATTTCAATCGTACCTTTTTGGTCATCATGGGAGACTACGCTGACTAGACCTGAAAGTTTTTTTCAATCAAGGTTAGGAATCGGTTCAAAGATTAAGTTTAGTTTTTGGTAATCAAGCGGTCAGTCCGGTTTTTCTCTTCACTGACTTGGCAATTGTTCAGCTCAGTTGGCGTGAACTTTTTGATCTTTGAGCGAGTCCAGTAGTTTGTGAAGTTGTTTTTTTTCAAAATTAATCTCGTCAAGAAAACCGCCGATTTCCACGCTGCGGCCGTCTAGATTAGTGTCTTCGTGGTAGACGCTAACTAAAAATGTTGCGCTTCCTTTGACATCGTTAATTTTGGCTACCGTCGCTTCAAAAGCGTCATTTATCGGGCAAAGTCGGTCAATTAATGCGAATTTTTTGCAGATCCGTTTGACCTAGTTTGAGTATATCGCTCGCTTTTTGGTCGCCGTGGTCAGCCCGCAATTTAAGCGCTTTGGCAAAAAATTCGTCAATCACGCTTTTACGGTAAACACTCTTAGACAAAAAGCCGTGGATTCTGACCACTTTTTGGTCACTAATTTTGCCGCGGTTAATCGTAACTCTCACGATGATTGCGCCAGTTTCATCGTTTTTTTTGAGAGTTTCGTACTGCAAATCCACGCCGTTAATTTTTTCTAAATCCCAAGGCTTACCACCAATGTTTTCCCAGTAGGTGTCTTGCTCGGTGAGATCAATTTCGGAAGGTAGAAGAGATTGGTTAGAAGGCTTAGTTTTTTGGTCCACTAACAGCGCTTTAATTTCTTCAACGATGATTTTATTGGGGTGTTATGGTTTTTAAACCGGCAACTTTGTACTTCTGCTTGTGCTTAGTTTGCCCGTTCTTTTTTAAAGTCGCTTCAACCACGACATAACCTTCGTCGTCATCAACCTCTACCACGTTAAGATCAACTTCTCAACCGTGGGATAAGTCGTATTTGTTTAGACCGATTTTATCAAAGTCGGCGGGACCAATTTGACAACTTTCGCTCGGCAGCTTTTGCTCGTGAAGCGTTTTGTTAGCACTAATCATGTACTCGGACCATTTTTCAACTGCTTCGCGATCGTGGTCGGTTTTTTTGCGAAGTTAATCACGTTAAAATTGCGGACAATGTGACGTGACTCATGACTTAACTTAAGTCTTACGCTGACTAGTCCGGTGTGGTCATCAAGGTCGTCAATCGTTAAAGTTGTGGTGAACTTATCAAGCGAAGGCGGCAAAGTGATGCCCAAATCATCGGCGCTCACTTCTTGGTTAATTTCAAATGTTTCCGAAGGAACTAGGTCGGTATGGTATGTTTCTAACTCTTCAATTTCGTTGAGTTCTGACTCAACCTCTTCAAGCGAAGAAGTTTTTTGTGGTCAACAACTGGCACAAGCAAACGCGCCACCGCCGAGCGACACTACGGCACCAAGCATTCAAAACGCTTTTTTCAAACGCACTATACCAACTGACTTTCTTTTCAAACTAATTATAACGCTAAGCGCCAACTTGTTAACTAGTTCTTAGTTGTTAGCAAGTTTAAATTAAGAAGTTGACTAAGCCCCATTGGGGTCAAAACATTTTTTGGTGACGGAAATTGCTTAAGGTTCGTGACGAACGTAAACTGGTGTCGGTGAAAGTAAAACTTGGTCCAACGTTTAAAATTCGCAAGATGATTTGCCGCCTAGGATTGCGGTAAAAAGCGCTCACGATTAAGTTTTCGTTTTCAACTAGCGCCGGAATTTGTCACGTGTGAGGATCATCGTGCTGACCGCGGTCGTAGTGGGCTAAGTTGGACTTCCAGTGCAAAAGCGGTTGGGCTCACTGACTTGGGTTAGGTAAGTAGTAGTTTTTGTAAAGAAGGTGTTTGGAATTTTGAAACTGCTGAGCGAGTGTGCGGTAGTTGTAGTCAACTACGAAAGAATAACTTAACTTACTTTGGTGGAGTTGGCAGTCGGCGCTAGGGCTTTCAACCATCGGACTAGGTCCAGTTCGTCACGAAAGTTTTCCGGCGCTAATTTTGCTAAAACTGCGTAAGAGCGTAAAAGCAAAGTAATGCTTTCCTTCCCAGACTAACAGTTCATGCTCGCGAGTTCCTTGGGTGAAGATGGTAGCGGTGTTTTGGTAGTTGCTAACAAAGTGGTGGTGAATGCTTTGGCTGCCAAGGTACTCAGGACGGCGGTAACCAAACGAGTCGGGCGTTTTGAGCGCGTCTAAGCCAACCGAGTTAATTTGGTTTTCTTCGATTCCAAAAACTTGGTCGTGTCACCAGCGATCTTCGCCGCTGTTAGCATCAATTAAAACGACTAGTCTAGTGTCTTGCAAAGTGTTAATTAAGTTGACTTTGAAAAAGACGCGATCTTCGATTAAAACGATGTTAATTTCAATGTTTTGGCGCTGAGCTTCTTTTTCGGCTGACCAGTTGTCGATTCCGCTCGGCACAAACCCACTGGCGATAATTCTGAGCGATTGGTGATGAGAATCGCTGGCTAAAACTTTGTATTCGTCAAAAAAGTAAGCGCGGTCGGCTTCCTTAAGTGGCGAGTGGGTAAAAGTGTCGCCAGCCGATGGGTAAGCACAAATTTGCCAAAAATTAGTTCAAGTTTTATTGCCCTTGGTCAGCGTTAGCCCGCGGCGACCAACTCTTACTTCTAAGTGTTCGTTGCGGACAAAGTTTTCTAAGGGCGGCAGGGCCCGCGGTTTTTTCGTGGTATTTGACAGCGATCAGTTTGTAGTTGAAGGCGGGAATACGTACTTCGTGGAGCAAAATTAAGTAAGAGTGATCGGGGTAAGTTTTGATAACGCTAAATTTAAGCGGCGTGTCTTGGTCCCAAAAACTGAAGTGACCAATTTGGCGGTCATCTTTGAGGTTAATTTTGATTTCGTAAGGACCTTCGTAAATTTTTAGATCGTAGTTAAAAAGAATTAGTTTTTGATAAGCGTCAATTTCCTCGCGGATAAAGCGCTGGGAAAAAATCCGCGATAGCATTGCTAAGACGTTGCGACCGAGTCTAATCGCGCCGGTCAGACGTTGACGGTTTTTTTGACTAACATGGTCAATACTCACACCCGCGTAAGAGTGGTAGGCAGCTGATTTAAGGTACTGTTTTCAAAATCAGTTCAATCATGGCCCAAGGAACGTCAATTTTTTCGATTTGACACATCACGCTCATCGGCTCAATCATGTCAATTAAGAGCGACTCTAGTTCGTAATAAAGTTGCTTGAGATCAATTCGCGTTGATGCTACTCCGCGGTGAACAGGCTTGGTAACCCCTTCTTTTAGCGGAATGTCAACCGTTGGTAAGGTCGTGTTTTGGCGTTTGAGAGCATGCTTGATTTTAACGAGCGCTGATTCATAATCTCCGAGCTCCAAGTTTCAGTCTTGGTACTGACTTTTTAGACGAGTGACGAGCTGTTTCACTTCGGGTTGATAAGGATGCTGGTCAGCTCCAACGGGCACGATAATTGGTAGCTCCTGGTTTCTTTTAAGGTAAGACTTGATTGAGGGGTGAAACTGACCTGGTTCGGGATATTCCTCAACTAAATAAGCAATTCAGTCGTTTAAGTTAGCCCCGAGCGTGCTCGGGTGACTAGCGTAATCAGTTAGTCACGTACTAAAAACTTTGCTGCCGTCAGGACTCTGGAGCCAAAAGTAAAGGTTGTTGCCAATTAACGAGGGATTAATTCCGCGCGAGAAAAAAAACTGTCGATCCCGTTCATGCGTAAAATTTGACTGGTTTGCTGGGAGTGGCAAAAAATCGGGTAAGTAACCGACTTTCATAGCGTGGCCATTTGCTGGGCTAAGTCGATGCCGATTTCTAAGTTGCGCACAAGTGCTTCGCCGCGTGCTTGGTAATTATCCATTTGGGTGTAAAATGGTCCGATCAGCAATTTTCGACTCTTGACAACTTTTTTAAGACGCCCGCGTCAGTCGGGAGCAAAGCGGAGAAAATCGTCAACGATGACGCTTTGTCCGTCAAAGGTAAAAGTGTCGCGCGTACTCTTTTCTAAGTTTTCAATTAGGTACTTGAGATGGTAGTAGAGCAAAGTGCGACTGTCGTCGCTAGTGAAGTACCACTCGCGGTTTCAGTGGGTGTGGCGGACAAAGTAGACGGTTGGTTTTTTAGGCAACTCACTCCTAGATACAAGTTTTCAATCTATTTTTATTTTAGTCTACTTGTCTAACAAGTTGATTTTTTTGACCGTTTTTATCTTGAAAATGAATAGTTCGACCGGGAGTTAAATTTATGGTTTGGGTGCTAAATAGGACTTGCGGGAACTTTAGACGGCCAAAATCGCTCGTCAGACCATTAAAAACCAACTTGGCCATACAAGTTCTTGGGCTTTGGACACTTCGCACTGGACTAACATTTTTTTGAAGTGTCCAAAAGAACCGGTTTTGAAAATTCTTGCCACCAAAAGATTCGTCGCCTTTTGTCAGAAGGCACTCGGTTAGATGTGCACATTTCCTCTAGACTAGTCAGCAACAAAGCTTGTGGTCGTTTTGCGACGATTAAGCAGCTGGCCAGTTTTTTAGAAGCACCTGTCTCAACTTGTTCGCGCTACGTTCAAAAACTCGGTTATAAGTCGTTTCGAGATTTTTACCTTGAGTATTCGCGTCACTGCGTGAGCAAACTAAGTGCAGGTCACACTTTTCCCGAGCCGAGTACGGGCGGTCGCAAAACGCTTGACAGTAAAATGGAACGAATTAGCCAGCACTCTTACCAAACAATTTTTGTGCTTAGTTCCAGAAGATCACATAGTTTAGCTTTGTGAATGTCTTCTCGCCTGGGCGAGGCGAAAATTAAGCACCAAATTTTTGAAGAGGAAAAAGAAAAATTAATCGACTGACTTGGTCAAGTTGGATCAGAAGATTTGGTAGTGTTAGTCAGCATCACGGGAGAGTCGTACCGAGTTGACAAAGCACTGCGGTATTTCAAGACGCGCAAGAAAGACGTGTTTGGGGTATTAGTTAGTTCGGTTAGCAATGTTAAGCGCGTACCCTCCCATTTTATTTACTTTAGTTCGGCCGGCAGGTCATCCCATCACTCTAAAGCGAATAACTGACTTGAATACAACCGAGGGCAAGAAAACGTCGTCAAAACGCTCGTGTCGTTGTTGAAAACCATTTTTGAGGCAGTTAAACTAAAAGACACTTCTGAAATTGAAGATCATGACGCGATTTAGATGAGTAAAACTTTGGGCAAACCCAAAAGTTTAAAAACTCAAAGAAATTTTTCTATCAAAAAAAATAGATCAAATGAAAACTAGAAGATAGCGTTTTTAGTTAGAAATATTGAAAATCAACTAAGTCACGAGGGCAATCAAATTAACCCGACTGTTAATGACAAGGTAATGATAAAAGCTGTGAAGTCTTCTGTTAAAGCAGTTGGGAAATAACCATGAAAGTTCCAAAAATCATTACGAAAAAACCTAGAACTCAAGCATCTCGTTTGATATTTTTTCAGATTTTTTCAAGACCACCTAGGTCTAGTTGCGCCTTTTCTTGCGATTCGTCAAACTTTTGCTTTTTAAAAATTAGGTAATTTCTTATCGCGATTAGCTTTGGGTCCTTACTAACGGTTTTCTTGAAGCGGTAACCGACGATCATTAGATAAACTATGTAGACAAATACTAGACCACCCGCTGTCCAAGCGAGCGCATCTTTTAAAGGACTAGAATCACTTGTTAGCATTGCTTCTAGGTAATAAGTTCAAACTGTGATTGAAGTGAAAAGCACAATCATTAAACTAGAAAAAACAGCTCACCAACAAATGCGAAATTTTTGGATTTTGGACATTAAAACCTCCCTTCAAACACCACTTCGGCATTGATGGCTGTTAATACGTTATGGATGTACATTTCAGATCTATCACCTCATATGGATGTTGCATTAGCGTGTGCTTCCAGTTCTGTTTCTATCTTTATTTCGGCATTTTGCTGGTAATTGGAGAATGACTTGTTTATTGCGTTAATTTTAAAAGGTCTAGTCATAATTTGTTCATAAATTTTTTTTGCCTCAATTTTACGATTTTGCAATTCTTTCTTTCATCCGTTATCTCACTTATAGCTTTGAACTACGCTATTTGTGAGTCCAATCCCCAGCCCTCCCTTGGCAATTCAGGCGGCTAGGGCAAGTAAGGAACTACCTCCACTGGCAAAAGTGGAGAGTATGGCAAAAATTGCACCAGGTATTACCAATAAACCCGTGACTAAACCTTTCCAAAATTCAGTCCCTACAGCGTGACCTTCAGGCAATAGTAGTCTTTGTTTACTGTTCGCCAAAAGCGGTAAACCTTGGTCTTTTTCAAAATAAATCTTTCTAAAATTTAGATGAGCTTCTGATATGGGCGGATCTGTTATTGCTGCAATTGGCAAAAAACCGATTTTAGAGGGTTTTATTGATTTGATGGTTATATTTGGATTATTTTGTAATCCTAAATGTTCAAGGATAGTTTTCTGAGATATTTTGTATTCAAATTTCACGCTTTTCTTAGCACTATTTCAAACGCCTCACGATGATCTAAAACTTAACTTGCCGTTTTCAGTTATTTTACCGCTGAGGCTGTCGGCGGTGTCTAGGAGTAGGTAAAAGTCGTTTGCTGACACGGTATGTAGTTTTATTCTGCTTGATTGATGTTTTTCTTCGTGAACTGAAGCACAGGCAGCGCGATGACACTGCTAACTGGCACTACTAACGCGCTAGTTATCAAAAAAAACTTTTCTCATTCCATTTCTCCGTTTCTTTGTACACTGGCAAAGAAATTATATGTAAAACTTTTTTCTGTAGGGATTTACAGAAATTTTTATAACGGATTGCTAAGCGAAAAGAATGGTTGCAATAATTTAGACGCTTCATTCAAAAACCAACTTCATTGTTAAACATGTGGCTCACAATGTGAGATTCGGGCCCACAAGTGGCGGAAGTCAGTAAATTTTGAGTCTGCCGTTTTTCTCATTGGAAGTTTTTCAATACAAGAACGACTAATTAGAAATTGAAATTATTCGTCTTTTTATTTTCAAGACACCATCGTAATCCTCACACACTCGTTTCAAAGTACTAATTTTTTCTACTTTTTCATAGTAATTGAGCAATTTTTAGGATTTTACTCCGCTCTTTTCTGGTTAAACAGAATTTCACCTTTTTTTGAAAAGGCTTAAAATGGAGTTGATGTTGCGATATTTAGTAGATAAAGAATTAACGCGATGATGTAAGAATGAAATGAAACCGCAAGAATCGGAAATGAGTAAACTGTGAGTACAAACAGAATTAGAGAATTTGAATTTAAGGATTTGAGGTTGTGGGGAAAAAATCCTAGATACACAAACATACAAGAACTGAATTTAGACAACATAGGTTATGAGGATTACGATTGTGAAAGACAATTGGATGTTTACAATCAAAACTTGGATTCATATTATAAAAAGTTGATAAAGATTAGGCCGCAAGTTATCAAACTTCTTGATCTTACAGAGAGTCTATCCAGCGGGTTTAACCCTGACATTGACGAGATTTTGGTCAGCACATCTCCGTATTTGAGGAATAAGGATGAACGGTATAAAAAAGTCTTCTACGTTTTGGAGGGCAACAGAAGACTATTTTCGTTGCACCTAATTTTTAATCTTAATAATGCTAGAGAAACTTTAAGAAACTCTATTGGAAACGAATGGTATGCGAAATTTGAAAGAATATTCAACGGCCCCGTAGCAATTGATATCACCAAGATAGAATGCAAGGTGATCGATATAAAATTTAACGGCGAGGAACGCATAAAAAAGATTTTGAACAGCAGGCATTTTGGATACCGCAAAGGGAAGCTTAATTGACCTAGAGGTCTCGTTTTGCAGTCAATATATCAAAGGGTATTGAAGTTTAGGGAAGAAAAATCCATTTTAGACGATCAAAAAGCCACGAAAGAACAGATGAAAGATTTAAAAATTGATTTAGAAAATTTTACGGGCAAAAAAATCACAAACAGCGATCTTAATTCATCGCTATGAACAATTAGAGTTATAGACACTTACAACTACAAAAATCCTAACAACAAAATATCTTTTGAAGAAACTGACGAAGAATTAGGTAAGCATGAAGAGGATATAGAGCAAGAAAGAGGCACAGAAGGCGATGTTTTGTCTGATCAAAAAAACGTTGAGAGAAACCGTTTTTTGGGTTTAGATGCTTTTTCCATA
Source organism: Mycoplasma sp. ATU-Cv-508 (assembly GCF_004011945.1). Classification (NCBI taxonomy): domain Bacteria; kingdom Bacillati; phylum Mycoplasmatota; class Mollicutes; order Mycoplasmatales; family Mycoplasmataceae; genus Mycoplasma; species Mycoplasma sp. ATU-Cv-508. Next base: position 633,565 of record NZ_RYZU01000001.1, read on the forward strand.
TCCTCCCTTGAATTGGCGTACACCACTATTAAGGCCTTTGATTCAAAAGGAAATAGAAAGTCCTTGTCTTCAATTATTGATCTCAAAACAGACACTTCAAGGTGAAAAATATCACACAATTTGAGCGAGAAAGAATGAAATCAGCTGTGCATTTACATAGTTGAATCAATAAGAAGCGGAAAACTAAACACCCGTAAATTTGAAGATGCATACGCTATTGAGCTGCAATCTATTTTACGAGATAAAAGCACTAAAATAAGCCAAGACATTATTGAGCAAACAAAAAACAAAAGAATGAGATACGAGGATTTAAGTTTGGGATCAATTATCAGTTCAAAAGAAAGTAACATTGAGTTTAAGACAGCTGAAGACAAAGACTTTTACAATTACATGAAAACGAAAGTTGTCCCACAATTTGAGCGAATTTCGGAACTTTCCAAAAAACTGGAAGAAGTTTTGACTTATTTGGATAAATTAGAGATTAGCGACGTTGACAAAAAATCTCTGTTCGGTTTAATATACACATGGACAGTAGATTTCCAACCCGTAGTTTTGGCTAAATACAGTGTTAAAATACGTAGATTTCCGTTTTTGACTGCATCTTCTTTATTGCGAAGCACGAGTGAATTGATTTCAAATTGGTTGGTTTTCATAGACAAAGAAAATGTCACAAGTAGTTTTCTAGATTGACTCAAGAATCTTAAAGACAAAGGTAGAGTCAAGGGCGAGTTCAACAACACCAAGTATAAACACATAGAAACCGCTATGTGCAAACAAACTATCATAAAGCATATATACGATATTTATTGTCACAAGTGCAACGGCAATGAAATACTTAGAAGGATTAGTTATAAAGATACAGAAATTACGAAGGCCTTTGAAAAACACTTCAAAACTAAATCAAGAACGAATTATTGGAATGTTGAATTTGACTTACCAAGTTTTGTCTCGTGGGTAGGTAGTACGAGAAGGTTGAACACCATGATTCATAAATGTCATTATGTTTATAGGGTTGTTAGCAATCCTGGAATAGAAACTTTGCCTGATCAACTAAACACGAACCTTGGTATTGTGTCTTCCTTTTTAGAAATGATATACGATTGGGCTAAAACTAAGTTGTACGTGGTTAATACGCTTACTCACTAGACACTTATTTTGTATGCATAACATAACTTGATGCTATTACTTTTTCTACTTGGAAAAAAGACGATGCTAGAAAGATCTAAAATTAATCACGATGAGGTGCTTTATGACAACTTTTGTAAGGGTGTCAAAATTTCTTTAAACAAAAGTGCCACATGAAAAATTATGAACAGATCGTGGGGAGACAAAACACACCGTATTTGTTCTTATACAGCCATGTTTCCTCCCGCTTTAGCAAGGTATTTTATAGAAAAATATTCATCAAAAAATGACACTGTTTTAGACACATTTTCGGGTCGAGGAACAACTGTATTGGAAGCTAGATTACTAAACAGAAGAGCTTTTGCTATGGATTTAAACCCTTTGGCTTATGTTCTTAGTAGAGCAAAGGCGAAAAGTTTCCGTGAAAAAAAACTCCTAAGACGCGTCTCTAATTTGGAAAAGGAATTCTATTCTTATTCAAACAAGGTAGACATAACCAGTCACAAGTTAAATTCGTTGAAAACCTATTACAGTGACGAAAATTTAAGACAAATTATTTTTCTCAAAGACAAGTTGGGTATTAATCATCTTTCATTGGATTATATTGACAATTATATCCTTGCTATTACCTTGGGACTTATGCACGGTCCAATGAGGAAAAACGGGGAGAGCATATATTTTTCTTTGCACATGAGCAACCATACTTCAATGTCAGAAAATTATGTTAGAAAATATGCTAAAAAAAATTGTTTGGAAAAGCCAGTGGACAATATTTTTGAAAAAATTAGCAGAAGAATAACTACGATTTTTTCTAGATCAGAATACAGTACGAACAATGCTATAGTGAAGATAGGGAATGCTTTAGAAGCTTCTAAGCATTTTAAGATTAGACCAAAATTAATTTTGACCTCTCCTCCGTATTTAAATTTGGTCAATTACACTCAGCAAAATTGAATAAAAATGTGAATGCTTGGGTACGAGAATCGTTACGACAATAAAAACATTGGAATAGACGATAAACATAAGGAAAATTCGTATGAGAAATTCATTTGCGGTTATCTCTACGAAATTTCTAAAATTTTTTTCAAAAAACACTAGGTTAGTTATGGTTATAGGTGATGCTAATAAGAGAGACTCAATAGGTGACGGCAACTTCTTTGAAAAAATTTGGAACAAAAATAGAGACAAATTACCGTTAATTTTGGAAGAAAAGTATACAGATTATCTTGACCCTGTGAAAAAAAGTTCAATTTCCCTAGGAACAAAAAGAGGCAAAGCCACGAAAATGGAACAAATTTATGTGTTTAGAAAAAAAGATTTAGCATTACCTTGCATCTAAGTAACTCAACTTATGTTTTTTGTATGTTGGTGTAAAACATATGGTGCCCAAGATGGGACTCGAACCCATAAGACTCGGAAGTCAGTAGATTTTGAGTCTACCGTGTTTGCCATTTCACCACTTGGGCTTGGCAGGAGCAGCAGGAATCGAACCCGCACCAGTAGTTTTGGAGACTACAGTTCTACCATTAAACTATGCTCCTACGCATTGGAATTGTATATCACTTTTTATTTGTGATCGCTCATTTTGTAGCTAAAAACACTTCCATTCTCTAAATTTAACGGATGTATTTTAGACATCTTAATTTTATCATTCGTTATAAAATTGGAAGAATTTGTTCAGAAATATCATAATTGGCGTTTCATAACTTATTTCTTCGTTGAGAAAAGAATAGCGAGGACTGTTAAACGCCGTTAGAAGATACGATCATCCGCTTAAGTAGGGGTTAAAACTATGACAATGTTTTCCGGCTATTGAAAATATGATTGTTGACGGTTTCATCAATGCCAATTTCCATTCTTGCATTGATGATACTTTGCAAAGTAGCCATGCAAAAAGATTATTGAAATATAAAGCGCCAGAGAGTCGTTTGATAAATGGATGTTCATTATTTTATGTTTGAAACAACTAAACAAGTTGGGTAGAATTAGAGCAAGGTGATTTATGTCGCTAAATAGATACGACATCATTATTATTGGTGGCGGAATAATCGGAGCTACCATTGCTTACCGTTTAGCTCTGTATAAACTTAGAATCTTGGTGCTTGAAAAAAACCCTTATTTAGCCGAAGAAACTTCAGCGGCGAATTCGGGTTTGATTCACGGAGGTTTTGATCCCGAACCGGGCAAATTAGAAGCTCGCTTTAATGTTGAAGGCAATAAGATGTGGCAGAGCGAAATTTTTCCTTATTTGGATTTTCCACGTCGAAAAATTGATTCAGTAGTAGTTGCATTAAGTGACGCAGAGGTTTCGGAACTCAATGTGCTTTATCAACGTGGACTTACTAATGGTGTCCATAAGAAGGATTTGAAAATTGTCGGAAAAAAGGAACTTCTTTCAAAGCATCCGTGTTTGACTAGTAAGGCAAAGGCCGCTCTTATTTGTACTTCTTCTTGGTTGATTGATCCTGTGAAGGCTAGTTTGGCTATGTTTGGAGCTGCTGTGCAAAACGGAGTGGAAATATTAAGATCTAGCGAGGTTGTAAACATTAAGTGAAAAGAGAAGTTTTGAGAGGTAAAAGTTCGTGATAATTCCAACATTTTTAGATCTAGAAACATCATAAATGCAGCTGGGCATTATGCTGACACAATTGCAAATTTAGCGGGTCAAGGTAATTTTGAGTTGATTGCGCGTAGGGGTGAATACAAAGTTTTGTCACGCAGCGAATCTCAATGTTTGAAGGCAGTTTATTTTATGGTGCCCACGGTTCATGGGAAAGGAGTTTTAGTTGCACCGCTTTTGGATGGTAAAGTGTTAGTCGGACCAACGGCAGAAGATGGTGTCACAAAAGAAGATACACGTCTAGTTACAGATGTCAAACAATCTGAAATTAGAAAAATTGGGCATCACTTAGTTCCGAATCTAGATATGAATAAAGTGGAAATGACTTTAGCTGGTTCGCGTCCCATTGACAAAGATACAGACGACTTTATTATTGCTTATGGAACAACAAGCAATAATTTTATAAATGTGGCGGGTATGCAGTCTCCGGCTATAGCATCTGCGCCTGCAATTGCATTTGAAGTTGAAAAACTGTTGAAATCACTTCCAAATGATTTCCAAATTGATACTGAATTTAATCCTCATTATAAGTTGATCTATTAGTAGTTGGCTAAACTTGAGTAGATAGTATCTCTATTTCACAACCTCAAATTTTGAGCGCTTCCCTTTACGATAAAAGGACAATTCATTTTTATTGAAAGTATTTTTTTAATCGTTATTTTCAAGTAATACTCCATAAAAAGTCTACAAATTCTTGTCTTGAGCTCAGTTTCAAGCAATTTGCTAACTATTAAAGTGTTTGAAAAACCATTTACAAAAAACAGAACATGCGAGACCTTAAAAAATACGACTTCTACTTCGGTTCAACAGGAGAATCGTTTTCAATATTTAAATACTTTGTTTTTTGGTATCGCCTGCGCGATTCCAAGTTATCCAATAAAATTCCTCTTATTTTAGGTATTTCCAAGATACTCTCTATGAAGAAGTTCAAATTTTTTTCTGCATCGTTATCAAATACGGCTTTAATTTCTTCGTAATTTATTTTCATTAAAGAGCAAAATTCTTTCCCAGTCATCAAATTTTCCTTCTTAATTATTCCCTTAAAGCCTTGGTATATTTGATCAATGCTGTTTGAGTTAAAACTACACATGAAGATTTCGGTTTTATAACTCACTGAGTTGGATATAAGGTTTGAAAATTCTTTTAATTGTTCCCATTCCCCATTAACTTTTTTGGTGTCAAATACTCAGCCCATTTTTAATTCAATGATATACATGGTTTCGTTGTCTTTTTGTATTACCAAGAAGTCTGGTTCAATCCTTTTTCCAAAATTTCATCTTCTTTTTACAACCTTTTTAGGCACTACCCACATAGATTGATTATCAAAATTTTTGTTTAGTATGTTTTGAAGTTCTTCAACATTTTTGATGGTTTTAGCCCCTGTTTTCTCTAAAACCAACTTCTCCAGTTGGTTTCCATTAGCAATCGAAGTTGCGTGTATTGCCGTTATTAATTTTGCTAGTTTCTCATCGTTAAGAACAATTGCATATGATCCGCTAGATTCTGTATTCGCTTTTCTTTCGCTGATTAAGGCCATATTTTTTTTTATCTTCTCCTACATCCGTCCCTAAAAAAAGTCTATTTATTGACACTGCGGCGGCCATTACAGAAAAACTTCCTGCTGCAGGATCCAATATTATATCACCTTCATTTGAGACAGAATTTATCAGTGTGGATTGCAAATTAAAAGGCTTTTGGTGTGGGTGAGTTCTGTTTTCAATTTTTTCTGTTCAAACATCTCTGATATTTCTCGTTTTTCATATACTTTTTGCCCTTATCGGAGGCTTTTGTAGAATCAGCAGGTACTCACTTTGCCTCCTTGTCCTATAACCCATGCCCATTTTATCTTTGTTCCAAACTATCATGTCAACTATAGATAGATCTGTTTCTCTGATTCAAGGAGCTATTCCTTGACATAAGTGAAATTTGTCAATCCATAAGAAGAGGTGTCCGGTTTCAACCAGGACTCTGTCAATTTGTTTAATAAATTTTTTAATGACACTCTCACTCATCTGTTGGAGCTTTGAGCGCTTTATTTGCCTACTGCCTTCGTTACCGTAAGAGAGTTTATCCAATACCCCTCTATATTGAGGATCAAAGAAAACCACGGAGATGCAATTATTTTTCACATTTTTTAGTAGTTGCAAGCCATCAATAGAATACCTATGATTAAATTCCATCACAGTTTTTTTGAAAATGCTGACGTTATCCAACTCCCGTAATCCGGTTCTCTTGTTAGATGCTGCGTTCTTTAAAACTTCCATAACAACAATTCTATCTCTTATCTATACTGAGTGCCAGTTATTTTTTTGCGGGAGCTCATTTATCTGCAATTTAAAAACTGTTGAAAAACTATAAGTCTTTTTCGCTCACCTTTTGATTTTCCTTATAAAGTCGTCTAAAATTACATTTACCTAATTGTTGCCAAACTTTGGAGGTAAAAATGAATCAACATTTACAAGTTTTTCTCGGTGAATTTGTCGGAACCGCCTTTTTAATTATGATGGGTAATGGAGTTGTGGCGAACGTAGTTTACAAGCGTACGAAAGCGACTAACGCCGGACCCTTTTTTATTTCTCTAGGTTGAGCTCTAGCGGTATTTTTAGCGGTGGTGCTAGCAAATGTTTGAGAAACGGGTGGTCACTTAAATCCAGCCGTATCAATAGCTATGCTTACGCGCGGAATCATAACTTGAACCCTGTTTGCTATTTACATTTCTAGCCAATTTTTAGGGGCTCTAGTGGGGCAGCTAATAGTTAGTGCAGTTTACTGAAATCATGCCAATGAACCCGATAACAGCCAAAATGTTATCCACGCTCACGCTACATCTCCTACCCATCCCGAACGAGTGTTTTCTAACCTAATCACAGAAATGGTTGCTACAACAGTTTTGGTTACGTTAGCAATGATAATCGTGATCTCTTATCAATCTGAGCAAAACGACGTTATGAATGACATGATGCGTTATGTTGGTCCGCTGACTATGGGACTAGTTGTTTTGTCGATTGGTTTATCTCTAGGTGGAGTAACCGGTTACGCTATCAACCCTGTTCGAGACTTTGTGCCGCGGCTTGTCTACCAATTAAGTCCGTATAAGCAAAAAACTAGCGCTAACTGAACTTACAGTTGAGTACCCGTTGTAGGGCCGTTGATTGCAGGCGTTATTGTTGGGGCTTTTGGAAGATTGATATAGTTGTACTAAAAAGAGGTAACTATGGAACTTAAACCACAGTACGTTTTAACTTTAGATGCCGGAACCACTTCTGTTCGTTCCTTAATAAGCGATAAAAAAGGAAAGGTTATAGCAGTCTCGCAGTTAGAGTTTACTCAATATTTTCCCCACTCGGGATGGGTAGAGCACGATCCTATTGAAATTTGAAAACGTTCAAAAAACCGCCATGGTTAACGCTAAGCGTCAACACGGCTTAAAATCAACACAGCTAGTAGCTTGCGGAATAACCAATCAACGCGAAACAATTGTGGTGTGAAATAAAAAGACAGGGCTACCAATTTACAACGCAATAGTTTGACAGGATCGCCGCACTAGCGACTTCTGCGACAAATTAATTAAATCTGGCAAGGCTAGTCTTTTTCAGCGCAAAACGGGCTTAATCATCAACCCTTACTTTAGTGGCACAAAACTAAAATGAATTTTAGACAATGTGCCCGGTGCTCGTCAAAAAGCACAAAAGGGTGAAATTTTGGCTGGCACCATCGACACTTGGCTAATTTGGTTGCTGACTAACGGAAGAGTCCATGCCACTGATGTCTCCAACGCTTCAAGAACTTTGCTCTTTAACATTCACACGCTTGAGTGAGATCAAGAACTTTGCAAAGTTCTTAACATACCGATTCAAATTTTGCCGGATGTAAAAAGTTCCAGTGATTTTTACGGAACAATTGAGCCAACCCATTTTTCTCAAGCAGCTCTAGGCGAAGTGCCCATTACGGGAGTTTGCGGTGATCAGCAAGCCGCTTTGTTCGGTCAGCTTTGTACGCAAGTCGGGCAAGTTAAAAATACCTACGGCACAGGTTGCTTTGCTTTGGTCAACACAGGCAATAAAGCCGTAACTTCACGCAACAAACTGCTTACCACCATTGCTTGAAAAATTGGCAAGCAGAAAACCGTTTATGCCTTAGAAGGTTCAGTCTTTGTGGCTGGAGCTGCTTTGCAATGATTGCGTGATAACCTAAGGATGATTTATGATGCTCCGATAAGTAATTACTATGCCCAATTAGCTGATAGCAAGGAGAGTGATCAAAGAATCTACTTTGTGCCCTCTTTTACCGGACTAGGGGCTCCTTATTGGGATTCAAATTCACGCGGAGCAATTTTTGGTTTAGAACGCGGCACTAAACGAGAGCACATTGTACGGGCTGCTTTAGAATCAATTGCCTACCAGAGCAATGATCTATTAAAAGCGATGGCTAAAGACTTAAAACATCCAATTAAGTTGCTTAAAGTTGATGGAGGAGCCGCTAAAAGTGATTTTCTCATGCAATTTCAAGCAGACATATCAGGACTAGAAGTAGTCAGACCACAAAATACCGAATCAACTGCTATGGGGCAGCTTTTTTAGCAGGATTACACGTTGGTTTTTGAAACTCAGTTGAAGAACTCCAAAAACTCGTAAAAGTTGATCGCAACTTCATTCCCGAGCTTAATTCCCAAAAAACCAAGCTTTTGATTAAAGGTTGAGACGAGGCAGTTAAGCGCACTTTAAACTGAACAAATTCGATCAAATAATTTCCAATTTTGGAAAAATGTTCCCTTTTTTCTCAATTAAAAACTTTAAAGTTATAATTAGGGCGAAAGGTGAGTAATGTGACATTGACTATTTACGAAGTCAATAAAATATTGAGTAGTGAAAACAAATCGAAGATTATCGCTCATTTTTGAAGATGTCAGTGCGAAAGAAACTGCGTTGAACAGATTGGGCACCTGCTGGGAATAAACCGCGTAAACCTTTCAAAACACTTAGGTAAGTTGTTAAAATTTGGCGTACTAAAGTACAAACAAGTTGAAGAAAAGCGTGTCTATTCCATCAATCCTAAATGAAGAAACGAATGGTTTACAATTGTAGAACCAATCCTCCAAGTTCGTGAAAACGCTCCGTACGCGTGTTCATGTTCGCCGAAAGGATAAGAATGAAAAACCAACACGATCGTGACCACGGTTCACACTCTAACATGAATGATGGTAGAGACAACCGAGGAGGACACGATAATCGAGGAAACCACCACATGCACCGCGACAACCACGGTAGTCACAATCATGGACATGGTGGCCACCACGATAAAGAAAAAGGAAACCACGGAAACCATGATGGTGGACGCGGTAACATGGGAGGCGGCAACGACTAATAAATCCGATGACCGGGTAGACAAACGTCACCGCTGTCCTTGTGGTTGTGAACATATGCAAAGTTGCTCTTGCGACCACCAATTAAAAAAATAAAATACTTTTTGTTCAAAATATACGCCCTAACGTTCTAGCCGACGTTAGGCGTTTTTTAGTTTGGTTGTTTTATTTAGTAAGGTGTTTTTTAATGATTAGTTATTTGACAAAGATCGGCCTTCACAAACAAAAGCGCTTAACGTTAAGATTCTTTATTTTTGGCCACTATATAAATGACAAACATGAAAACAATCATTTATTTGCAGCGACAAAGTGAGTTTGTTGGGAGAATCAGTACTATCACTAATTTTCCAAGAAAGATTAATTTTTTTTAACAAAGTAAGTTTTTCCTTAGTAATGAAATCTCTTAAATGGTTGTTGATTCGTTCAACAACTATATGCCCATCATTTTTTTTGATTAGTTGTTTTAGTTTTTTAAAATAACCAAAATCTTCAAGTTCTTTGAAGACTTGCTTTTTGATCTGAATCAAAATGTTTAGTGCTATTTCTTCTATAACGGTCATGTATATAGTGAAGAGAGAGAATTTTGTATCGTAACTGGTTAAATCTTTTTCAAACCATTCTCCATGTAGCAATTTATTTCTAACTTCAAGTCCGTTATCTATAAACGAAGAACACATATAATAGTGTAGAAATGATTTTGTATTTTCGCTTAACGGGTATTTTATTCCGGTTTTATTGTGTTTAGCGTTTACTTGTTCTTGGGTTAACAATGCTCCTAAACTTTTGTAATCTTTTTGCATTTTGTCGTTATCTTTATGAAAATACATGAATAGATTTTTGACAAGTTTTTCAATAGCAACACAAGTGAACATGGATTGCTTGAGATTTTCTATCTTGGTGTATTTTTTTGTATTCAAAAATCCTTCAAACATATCTGTTACTGCGTAAATATCAAATTTTATCTTCTCTTTTTTAACTTCCATAAAGTTAAGACAAAGATTTAATAGCTTTTTTACTCTTTCCAAATATTGTTTCTTCCTTTCTCTTAATAGCATTTGTAGAATTTGTTTTTTTATAATTAGCCCAGTTTCAACCGGAAATATAAATGAATGTTTGTACTTGCTTGTTGAATCACTTTCAAAAATATCGGCAAGTTTGTTGCTAATCAATTTTTCATCGGTAATTGATTTGAACTGATCTGTTTCTAGGAATGTTAGTATAGGTCCAAATCCATCCATAGCGTCGCTCACTAATTTTAAAAACTCTTCACAATGGATGTTGGGAACGATATATTGCAACGTTTCTAAATGTATACCTTTTTTGCTTTCTTCCTTGATTAAAGAATTTATTTTGTTGCTTTGTTCCTTGATAAGGTTTTGTACTGAAAAATTATCTCCAAATTTTTTGATATTTTGCTTAACAACCTTTAGTAGTTTTTTATAAGATTCATAAGAAAAGAGAATAAAATTTGGTGCCACAACTCATTCATAAAATTTGTTTAGAATTTGTTTAATAAACTCACTTTTTGTCTCTAAATAGTAAGCATCCAAGTTTTCTATATAACAAGAAAGTAATTCCAATTTGTTTAGCATATACTGGTTTTGTGAGAGAAGATTTTCCATTTCTTGAGTAAAAGCTTTTTTTAATGTAGCATCTTTCGTTAAAAAAGTGTTTTTGCAGTATCAAAATACATTTTTGGAAAAAAGTCTAGAAATGCTTGGATAGTTTTTGTTATCTATGAAATTTCAATTTTCAGTAACTAGATTAAGCAGATCCACGTGAGACAGCGATTTGATATTTTTATTTTTTACTTGATCTTCTATTAAGTCAAGATTGCTATTTAAGTATCGTAGCATTAGATTTAAATTTTTTTTGATGTTTGTTTTTAGATCTTGCTTAATTCTTCTTAGGAATGTGCCATAATCGCCCTCTAGTATTTTTTGAAAGTACTCGTCGGTAAAAGTATCTTTTTCTCTGTCTAAAATATCTCTTTCCATTGATAGTAACTCGTTTAGATAAAAGGACAAAAGAAAATCTGCCAATGTTCATGAGTTTGGTAATTCTTTCAGATTAGATTTAAGGTACAGAATGAATATATCTTTAGCATTATTCATAAAATGATCTATAAATGCATTTATTCCTAAGCCACGCAACCCATAATATCGCCTATTCGCTATTTTGTCATCAATATTAATTACTTGAAGAAATTCTTCTGATGTTTTCGTCGCCATTATAATTAATCATTATATTTCAAGAAACACCATAATCTCTTAAATCACAAGCAAATTTGTAATTGTGTCTTCTAAATACTAAAGTTTTTGTGCGTTGAAAGGTTTTTTATGAAATAAATTCATTTTAAGTTTTACAACGATCTACTTACTTTTTAAGTAACCAACTACCCATCATTGAGAACAGTTTTAACTGATTAAGGAGACACAAAATTTAAAGATGAGAAATGCGCAGTTTTGGATGAAGCGTTATCAATGATTTTATAGTCAAGACTAATTGTTAGCAAGACTTTTGTCATAGAAACCATTTTGAATTACCTTTTTAACTAAACATGTGTTGATAATTAAATTGTGGTATAACCAGTGTTTGAACGCATGAAAAAAGAAAAAAATGGAGAAACAACTTCATCGTTTTCATATGAGTGTTGTTTTCTTTGTTATGGTAGTTATGTGCTAATCTTGAGCAGTATATTTTAAAGTTAAGAGGTGATTAATGATTGTTTTTTTACATAGTCATTGTTTAAATTTTTTTGTTGATTTTTAGAATTTATTTCAATAAATTTTTCAATCAAGGAAGCATTCAGTGCGAAATTGTGCGCTATATCAGTTATTGTTAATTCACTGTCACTTTTATGACCCTTAACTTTATCCACTTTGTTTGCCAGGTGTTTAGAAAATGTTCACACATGTTTATATAAATTTCGATCTGTTTGGTTTAAAAACTCTAGGTCATCAGGTTTAATCTTTTCAAATCCACTGTAGATACTACAAATTAAACCGGATAACTCTATTTCGCTTCTATTAGGACTAAGCAATTCAATGATGGGTGTGGCTTTTTCTTCGCTGATGTTTTTCAGATTTTCTACAACTGGCGTAAACTTACTGTATTCAAATGGAATAAATGCGTTTTGTTCTGTCAGATTTTCTCATTTTATTTTGTAATCTGGTGAATACTTTTCTAATATGTTCTTTCATTTACTACTTCTTTCCTCAAGGCCAGAATTATGGCGAAAATAATGCGGTTTTTTTGTGTAGATTAAGTGGATCAATGAGATAGTGAACAATATTTGCGCCAATAGTCATTCAGGGTTTTGTTCATCGCTAGTAGAGTTTTCTCCGTAAAAAAAATTCACACAATTTTTAAAATTTTCACAATTTAAAGTATAATCACCACGAAGTTCTTCAAGAGCAATTGCTCACGCATAATTACCAGACCCGAGCGTAGTTGTTTTCAACTTATTAAGAAGATCGTTCAATACCATTTGTCGCTTCTGATCAAACGACAAGACTTTTAAAGACATGGCAGAATTATAAATCAACATTTATTTTTTTAACTGATAGCACGTCTAAGTTTTATAAAAACTAAAATACATTTATTGCTATTTCGCGAACTTTAAGTTAGTTTTGGTACGGCCACACCGTTTTTTTGAGGAAAATATTCACGTAAAATGGGGATTAAATCAACTGTTTCTTCCCCAGGACAATTTATCCTTTTCTTAAGACCTGAGAGAATTCGTGCCATTTGCGTTTTCTTTACAGGTCTATTAATGGGTTTATTGATTTTCAGTTTTGACAAAAGTTTAATTATCAAATTTTCCATATTGCTTTTACCGGACTCAGAACCACTATAAAGTATTTGTTCGCTAATTCTTGCAACAATACCGTATTGATCTTGAATAATCCAATCATTTACTTCGTCTAGAAGACTAGTAGTTTGTTCTTCGGATCACGATTCAGGTATCGTAATGCATTTCGAAAAGTAATCATAATCTTGGACAAATTTCTTTAAATTGAGCGATTCGGCTATTCTTTGTAATTGTATTGGTAACCCCAGCCAAATAGTTGGTGATTCGATGCACCATTTGCTGTAAATGTAGGAAATGAAATACGCGAAAAAAGAGTCTCCAAATTCTTTTTTAAATTCCTTAACGAACTTTAAAACATTTTTTTCTAATTTTACTTCATTGGTTTCTATGATTTTTTTTGCAGACGAAATTTTTTCCAAATGTTTTTCGCCAATCAGAGTGCCTTTCATATCGAGGATCAAACTTTTAAAATGGACGAAAATGTCAACAAGTTTTGGGAGATCCGGATTCTTATCTGCCGTCATAGATCCAATAGTTCTTATTATTTCTAAAATATCTTCTTTAGCAACGTCTATGAATAGCAGTGGGTAAGTGCTTACATGCTGATTTTTAAAATAATTTTCAATTATGTGCCCAAAACACCATCATAGTAACTCATGATGCTTTAACTCGCTTGTTAAGTAAATATATTTTAAACTGTGGTTATGCTGAATTTCCTCCAAATATTTATTGAATTTTTGCAAAGAATAAACGTCAGCTGGAAGTATGTCCGAACCAAGCACCTCAACAATTTTGTTTATGTCAAAATCTGTTATCAAAGGTTTTTCAAACAAACTTTCAAAATTGCCGAAAAAGTTGGTATGCGCAGGAAAAGATATCTTATTTTCGTTTATTTTAAAACCTTCTAAATTTTTTCCCATGCACTCTAAAAGGTTTCTAAGTCTATCTATGTGGAAATCGTTCTCGGTTTTTATAGTTAAATATAATGAATATGCTTTTCGCATTTTTGATTTTAGTTCTTCATTTTTTAGTTTTGGAGGCATTATTTCGTTTAGGTAACTGTCTGCTTCCTTAAAATGCCGCAAATTAACATTTTTAAACATTGTAGTAGGCAGAAATATTCTTTCTCTGACGATTTTATCCAAATTGTTTATGAAATTGGAATGTAGTATCAAATAAACATCGTTTCTAAACATTAGTTCGTTAACCATCGGAGCTAATTGTTGGTGTGATGGATTCCTATCGGGATCATCTATCAGTATGAGTTTACGGTATTTTCAAAACCCTCAATTTCAAAATCACCCCAAAATAACTCATATAAACAAGAAAACATATTCAAGTAGCGTTAGAAGAAAAGAAAGGAAGTAGTTGAAGTAACTGTCATTGTCTTCCTTGGTGAAAGATAGTCCACAACTCTTAGAACCCAAAGAGAAAGATTGCTTGTTTCCAAATAAATTCTTTACAAAAGTGCTTTTTCTTTTCACTCACCACATGTTGAAGTAAAGGATTATGGTTCCGTATTTTCAGCACACATAGGTTCCTATTAGTTTTTGTGCATAATGAGTTTTTCCGCCGCCAAATTGTTCAAAAATGTGAACTGCTTTTTCCTTAAATATGACTTTAACGTCCTCCTTAATTTTTGTATTTAGTTCTTCCTTGTTTAAGTCATATATCTTCAATGATTGCTCAGTTCAATTTTTATAAAGGCAATAATTTATCACTCTGTAAATCAGCGAAAACAAAAAAATCAAACTTGGGAGTAAAAGCGTTAAATAAAATCATTTTCAATCGCCCGATAAGCAAAGAGATATAAAAATCCATATGGCGCACACTAAAATAATTGCCCATCCAGTTTTTAAGAATATTTGCCCAAGAACTTTAATTAAGGCGCTTGATAATCCTGGTTTGTTCATTTAAAATCACCATGTTTAAACTTAATCTTGTGGACATTTTATAAATTTACTCCGAAGTACCTAGATTCATAGCAAAATTTGATATTTTTTAGCTGCATAACTACCAATCTTAGTATCGTGAGAAGTTTAACCTAATCATTTTCCTTTATCTTCCGTTAATTTGTTAGTATACGTCAAAAAAACACTGAATTAAGTGCTAAACCAAAAAAATGATGAACGTTAGTTTGCTGTTTACTACATAATCTTAAAATGGGGCGCAGATAATTAAATTCATGCTGTTAAACCGCTCGCTTCATCGGTCGTTTATAATTAAGGCAATTTCGCATTTAAAATAAAACAATGGCAAAAAAAACACTTGACGACATTAATCTCAAAAATCAAACAGTGCTAATGCGCGTTGATTTTAATGTTCCAATTGAAAATGGTCAAATAATGTCCGACAAGCGAATTACGGCTGCGCTCCCTTCAATTGAAAAAGTGATCAGTAGTGGAGGGAAGTTAGTCTTATTCTCCCACTTAGGTCGCGTTAAAACTGAGAAAGATAAAGAGAGATACAGTTTGAAAGTTGTTGCAGAGAATCTTAGTAAGAAACTAGGCAAAGAAGTAATTTTTATTAACAAAACTCATGGACCTAAGTTAGAGAAGGCAATTGATAATTTAAAACCTGGTCAAGTTTTAATGGTTGAAAACACTCGCTTTGAAGATCTAAACAACCGCGCTGAAAGTTCTAATTCTCCAGATTTAGGCAAATACTGAGCTTCGCTCGGCGACGTTTTTGTGAATGATGCTTTTGGAACTGCTCATCGTTCCCACGCATCAAATGTTGGCATAGCCCAAAATATTGCTGTTTCAGCAGTCGGCTATTTAGTTGAAAAAGAATTAAAGATGCTTGGTCAAGGACTTGATTATCCCGAGCATCCTTTCGTAGCAATCGTTGGCGGTGCAAAAGTTTCTGACAAAATCAAAGCCGTTGAGAATCTGCTTCAAAAAGCTGACAAAGTGATTATCACTGGCGGAATGGCGAGTACATTTAACAAAGCGCTTGGTAACAAAATCGGCGATTCTCTAGTTGAAAATGATTATGTAGATTTGGCCCGGCGTTTACTTAACAGGTACAAAGATAAAATCGTTTTGTCAATTGATTTTGCAATTGCTCCTAAATTTACCAATGCACCCCGTAAAGAAACCGAGGGCGTTGACATTCCTGACCACTGGATGTCGCTCGACATCGGCCATAAATCAATCGCTCTGTTTGAGAAAACTTTGCACGGAGCCAAAACAGTCGTTTGAAATGGACCAGCAGGTGTAACTGAGTTTTCTAACTACGAGCAAGGAACAATCGCACTTGCCCACGCGATTGCTAAGCAGCCGGGCGTGTTTGCTATCATTGGTGGCGGAGATTCGGCTGCGGCGGCAATTAAGCTTGGTTTTGAAAGTAAGTTTTCTCACATTTCAACCGGCGGTGGTGCCTCTCTAGCTTACATGGAAGGTAAACCCTTACCAGCTATAGACGTAATTCAAAACGCCTAAAGGGGAAGCATGGGAAAACCGCTCTGAATAATTGGAAACTGGAAAATGAACCAGGACTATTTGCAAATTGACTCTTATCTTGAACGTTTTGAGCAGGCGTTGAATAATCCCAAAGTTAACTTTGCTTTAGCCGTCAATTACACCTTGTTAAAAAAGGTTCGTCAATCAGGTATAGAGGGGCTAAAAACTTTTGCCCAAAATGTCTCCGAATTTAATCCTGGCGCATACACCGGCGAAACATCGGCCTTAATGCTATCTAGCCTTGGGATTGAAGGGGCTATTATTGGTCACTCGGAACGACGTCAACACTTTGGAGAAACAGACTTAATTGTTCGCAAAAAACTCAAACAACTTCTAGCTAACCGCTTAACCCCAATTGTTTGCGTCGGTGAAACTTTGCTTGAGCGCCAACAAGAAAAAACTGAAAAAGTAATCATTGAACAACTAGTTACAATCTTCGCCAAATTCAAAAAGTTTGATGATTTTATTATCGCTTACGAGCCGCTTTGGGCAATTGGAACTGGCCAAACCGCTACGCCCGAGCAAGCTCAAAAAGTAGCTCGCTTAATTCGCAAACAAACGGCCAAGGATGTAAGAATTCTTTACGGCGGATCTGTTAGCGCCGATAACGTTGCTGCCTTCCTAACTCAGCCGATGTTGATGGCGTTTTAGTTGGCGGAGCTTCGCTTGATCCTAAGGGTTTGCCCAAATCATTAGCGAGGCCGAGCGTGTCTAAACGAGCGGTGTTAGTCATTTTGGACGGATTTGGCGAGCGCAAAGATCAAAAAGGTAACGCAATTGCGCTGGCTAAAACCCCTAACTGAGATTACCTACGCAAACATTATCCTCACACATTGCTTAAAGCTGCTGGTCAAGCCGTCGGTTTACCTGCCCAGCAAATGGGCAATTCGGAAGTTGGTCATCTTAACATCGGAGCTGGCACAGTTGTTTATACCGGCTTATCTCTAATAAATCAAGCACTTAAAACTGGTGATTTTGAAAAAAACGTTAGTTTTTTAATGGCTTTTCAAAAAGTTAAAAAAGCGGCGCAGCATTGCACTTAATGGGACTTCTTTCGCCCGGGGTGTTCACTCTCACGAAGATCATCTCTTTGCACTTTTAAAACTTGCCCACGTGCAAGGACTTAAAAATGTTAGCGTTCATGTTTTCGGCGATGGTCGCGACGTTAGCCCTCAAAGCATCAAACCATCACTTGAAAAATTAATTACATTGCTTCAAAATTACCACTATCAACTGGCCAGCATTATGGGCAGGGTGTACGCAATGGATCGCGACCAGCGCTTTGAAAAAACTTTGCTAGCTTACCAAGCCTTGCAAGGAAAGAGTAAGAATCATTTCTCAAATGTTTTAGATTATTTAAGTCAGCAATACCAGCAAGGTATAAGCGATGAATTTTTAGAACCAGCCGTTAACAAAAGTTCTAAGACCCATTTTTTGAAATCTGGCGATGCAGTAATTTTTTTCAACTTTAGACCTGATCGTGCTCGTCAGCTAAGCCACTTTTTAGTCGGATCTTCATTGTATGACTATAATCCGCCCGAGCGTCTATTGAGCATTGATTTAACAACTATGATGAAGTACGAAGGAATAAGTAAATCCAGAGTTGCATTTTCAGAGATGGAGATTAATCAGACATTGGGAAAAACTTTATCTGATAACAATATCAAACAACTCCGCGTAGCGGAAACTCAAAAGTACGCTCACGTCACCTTCTTTTTTGACGGCGGTAAAGACGTCCTTTACCCACTGGAAAAAACGCATTTTGGTGCCATCACATAAAGTTGATAACTTTGCCCGTTTACCTGGTATGAGCGCTCAGGGCATCACGAACGCAATTATTAAAAATTTGAACCAGTTTGATGTAATCATTGCTAACTATGCCAATCCTGACATGGTTGGTCACACTGGCGAACTAAAGCAGACTATTGAAGCTATTGAAATAATTGATGATCAACTGGGTCAATTGTATCGTGCTTGTCAAAAGCACGGGGCAACGCTTTGAATTACGGCTGATCATGGCAATGCTGAAATCATGTTAGATAAGCAAGGGAAACCTTCAACTAAACACACAAATAGCGATGTTCCTTTGTTAGTGTGCGACTCCTTGATCAAACTTAAACCGGGTAAACTTGCTAATGTGAGTCCAAGCTTACTTGACTACTTAGGTTTAAAAATTCCTACTCAGATGGATGCTAAGTCGTTATTGATTAAGTCGGATCGTTAGATATTGGTTGGTAAGTTTGCCGCATTTGCTCTTTAAGTTGCGGATCGTTTTTAATTAGTGCAAGCAGTTGAGCGCGCCCATGGGCAATGTTTTGACCATTTCACTGGTACCACCCGCCTTTAGAAACTAACGAACCTTGACTAATCAATAAATCGATTAGTTCGTTATCTTGGTCGAGTCCGTGGTTAAAACTGAGGTGAATTTGACCAACTCGGTAAGGCGGAGCTAACTTGTTTTTCACGCACTTAACTTTTAGATTCACTCCATTGGGAGCATCGCTTACACCAGTGTAACCAGTCCGACGTACTTCCAATCTCAGCGAAGCGTAAAACTTGAGCGCACGACCACCGGGCGTGACTTGAGCAGGACCACTAAAATGATTAATTTTTTCGCGAATTTGGTTAATAAAAATTACGCTTGTTTGTGACTGGATAGCGTAGCAGTAATTTTGCGGAGTGCTTTGGACATTAAACGCGCTTGCAGTCCAATCGTGTTGTCTTCAAAACAACCTTCTAATTCAGTTTGAGGAATTAGAGCCGCTACCGAGTCAATTACGATTAAATCAATCGTGCCAGTTTTGGCTAAAGCATCGGTTATTTCTAAAGCTTGCTCAGCCGAGCTGGGTTGGACTAAAATGAGTTGATTTTTATCAACGTTTAGCTTAGTTGCGAATTCTAAATCAAGCGCATGTTCAGCATCAATGAAAACGCATTTACCGCCCTCTTTTTGAACTTGACTAATTGCTAAAAGAGCCAGCGTGGTTTTACCACATGATTCAGGACCGTAAATTTCAACTATTTTCCCGCGGACAAATCCGCCCACACCAGTTAACTCGTCAATCACGAGCGAACCACTTGAGAAAACCGCGCTGGGCTCACGAAGACTTTCGCCCGGCAAAATAATCGTGCTATCACGAAATTGTTCAACTAGCGCTTTCAAACTCGAATTGGAAGACTTTTTAGACATATCTACTAAGATATTGGTCAGTTAAAAATTTTACTTAATTTTTTAAAGGCAAAATTGACTGCTTGGGCGCGAATTTGGTTACGATCACCTTTTAAATTGAGTTGCCACACTTTTTCGTTAATTGCTACGTAAACCTCTCCAACGGGACGGTTTTCTTGATTAGTTGGACCGGCGTTACCAGTAAAAGCGACGCAAATATCTACTCCGAGTCACTTTTGGCCTTGCTTTGCCATATCTAAGGCGGCTTGAGAATTAATCACGCCCTTATCAACATTAACGCCGATCTTGGCTTTTAAATCTTTGTCATAAAGAACTAGGCTACCACGAAAATAGCGCGAGACATTGGCGTTATTAACTACTTTACTCGCAAAGAGTCCTCCTGTTAAAGACTCAACTGCACCAAGCGTGGGCAGAGCCACTAGAGCAGCTCCAATCGATCACTTAGGTCGCTACTTGTAAATTGCCCCTTAACGAGAATGTTTCTTTTTGCTAAACGTGAATAAATGACTCGTTCTAAAAACATGTGGAACCAATTCATTTTGTAGTCGGTGGAAACAAGCGGCTGAACTAAGATAGACTCGCATTTTAGTCTGTTAGCGACTAGAATGTCCATTACGATTTGATCGCCCATGATAATTGTCTCCGAGGGTAAAACTTGGTAGCGTTCAATGATTGAACGCACAACTCGTTTAAAGGGTTTGCGCGCGTTGCCATAGAAAGCGTCAGCAGTAGTCTTCTCAGCAAAGCGCTGGGTTCGGTTTTTAGTGTTGTTAGAAACAATTACAAAGATGATGCCGGCACTTTGAATCTTTTGGATGAAATTTATTACGTCAGCGTTGGGTAAACGCGTGTAGTGGGGAACGAGCGTATTATCAAGGTCGCTAATAAAGAGTCTAATTCCTTGGCGTTTAAGTTGCGTTAAGTTGACATCTTTGAACGAGCGGATGTAAATTGAAGGCTTAAAGTAGTTGGCGATTAATTTCTTGCGTCGGCTGTCCATCATATTTGTTCAAGCGATAAATCGTATAGATTGCTTAGATCGCTAAACTTAGTTTTTTCGGGATTTAAATTGATTTCAATGTAACCTACTTCACATCAGAAATCACCATTTCTAAGAAGACTAATTTTGATGCTGATTTTCCCATTTGAATGATCACGCCTAACCTTAATGTCCCAGCCCCATTCTTCAGGCAACAAAATGTCTTTATGATCACGCAGTTTTTTAAAAATTGACTTTTCAATATCTCTATTATTTTCGTTATTTAGTGGAAAGTTCTTTTTTTCTTGATTGATTCAATCTCCTAGTTTTTCAATAATGATTTTTCGCTTTTCTTGATCAGCCCCGCTAACAAAGCCTTTAATCACAAAAATTCTGTCAGCATTGTTTGTTTCAAATTTATTTTTCTGGCCATACTCATCACCCGCAAAAATTCATACCCCAATTTCCAATTCACCATTTTTATCATCCCGACCAATTATTTTGGTATTTATTCTGGATCAAGATTTGTTCCTTTGAATCCAAGGGTTTTTTTAAGTTTTTCAATTGTTTCTTTATCAAGTCCACCAATTTCACTCGGCAAGAAGTTTTTGTGCTTGATTTCTACTGTTGTCTCTACATCCGACAATTTTTTTCTTGCTTCCCTGGTGTTTTTTCAATGAGTTTCTAGATCTGAAGTTTTTAAAAGTCCGTCAATAGACAGAACATGTGAAAATCCAACTGATTTTGATTTACCAATATGTTCATGAAAAACCCAAACAATCATTGTGATAGTACCAACTTCATCGTTATTTTCAATAACATCAACAAACATTTCCAAATCACTAATTTTTTCATCCCATCCGACATTATTTTTGATTAGGTGGATCAAAGTTGCTAAATTTTCAGGATTTTTAAAATTGCTAGGCAGAATACTTTTTTCTTCTAATTCAAGCGTCTTCAGACTAGAAAGTTTTTGACGGATTTTTTCGGCGTATTCTTCCAACCGTGTTAGTTTGTCAAAGTTTTTTATTAATGTTTTGTGAAGAGTCAACCAGTTTTGATCATTTCTCAGTAGTTTAAAATTAAACTCAATTTGACTAGTTTCGTCATTGGCTTGGGATTCAATTGCTAGCTTGAAGTTGTCTGGAAGTGTAATATCAAGTAACTGGTTAAGCGCATTTTCAAAGTACTCATGAATTAACTTGACAAATTCGCTAGCTTTAGCTTTGCCTAGACTCTCTGGTAAAAGCGCTTTTTGAATGCTTGGTATTAGATCTGTAAGCCTTGCTTGGATTTGGTCTTTCAACTTGATATCTTCTAAACTCAGTAGTTCGTCAATAGTGATGCTGTGGTCAGGTTGGCGATTTTCAGTGCTTTGACCCTTGGTTAAAATTCAGAAATTAATCGTTAGTTTACCGCTCTTGTCGTCAGCATTAACAATTTTTGCTCTTAAACTAATTCCTTCGGGCGTTTTATCAAAATCAATCGCTTTTTTGATTTGTTTAAGTCAATTGGTATCAATGCTTTCAAAGTCACTCGGCAATACATTTTTATCTTCCAGTTCTAGCGTCTTGACTCCGGTTATTTTTTCTTTTAATGCTTGAGCAATTTTTTCTAATTTTTGTAATTGACCAAAATCGGTAATGGTAGTTTTGCCAATTTCAATCCAGAACTCACCATGACGCATTAATTTGAAAGTGATTTCAATTTTGTTATTTTCATCGTCGTGACTAACTTCCACTTTTATGCTCATCTCTTTTGGAGTGTTGAACATTTGACTAATAAAACTTTCTAAGTAACTTTTGATGCCTTCGGCCGATTCGCTAGCTTTGCCTAGACTCTCTGGTAAAAGCGCTTTTTGAATGCTTGGTATTAGATCTGTAAGCCTTGCTTGGATTTGGTCTTTCAACTTGATATCTTCTAAACTCAGTAGTTCGTCAATAGTGATGCTGTGGTCAGGTTGGCGATTTTCAGTGCTTTGACCCTTGGTTAAAATTCAGAAATTAATCGTTAGTTTACCGCTCTTGTCGTCAGCATTAACAATTTTTGCTCTTAAACTAATTCCTTCGGGCGTTTTATCAAAATCAATCGCTTTTTTGATTTGTTTAAGTCAATTGGTATCAATGCTTTCAAAGTCACTCGGCAATACATTTTTATCTTCCAGTTCTAGCGTCTTGACTCCGGTTATTTTTTCTTTTAATGCTTGAGCAATTTTTTCTAATTTTTGTAATTGACCAAAATCGGTAATGGTAGTTTTGCCAATTTCAATCCAGAACTCACCATGACGCATTAATTTGAAAGTGATTTCAATTTTGTTATTTTCATCGTCGTGACTAACTTCCACTTTTATGCTCATCTCTTTTGGAGTGTTGAACATTTGACTAATAAAACTTTCTAAGTAACTTTTGATGCCTTCGGCCGATTCGCTAGCTTTGCCTAGACTCTCTGGTAAAAGCGCTTTTTGAATGCTTGGTATTAGATCTGTAAGCCTTGCTTGGATTTGGTCTTTCAACTTGATATCTTCTAAACTCAGTAGTTCGTCAATAGTGATGCTGTGGTCAGGTTGGCGATTTTCAGTGCTTTGACCCTTGGTTAAAATTCAGAAATTAATCGTTAGTTTACCGCTCTTGTCGTCAGCATTAACAATTTTTGCTCTTAAACTAATTCCTTCGGGCGTTTTATCAAAATCAATCGCTTTTTTGATTTGTTTAAGTCAATTGGTATCAATGCTTTCAAAGTCACTCGGCAATACATTTTTATCTTCCAGTTCTAGCGTCTTGACTCCGGTTATTTTTTCTTTTAATGCTTGAGCAATTTTTTCTAATTTTTGTAATTGACCAAAATCGGTAATGGTAGTTTTGCCAATTTCAATCCAGAACTCACCATGACGCATTAATTTGAAAGTGATTTCAATTTTGTTATTTTCATCGTCGTGACTAACTTCCACTTTTATGCTCATCTCTTTTGGAGTGTTGAACATTTGACTAATAAAACTTTCTAAGTAACTTTTGATGCCTTCGGCCGATTCGCTAGCTTTGCCTAGACTCTCTGGTAAAAGCGCTTTTTGAATGCTTGGTATTAGATCTGTAAGCCTTGCTTGGATTTGGTCTTTCAACTTGATATCTTCTAAACTCAGTAGTTCGTCAATAGTGATGCTGTGGTCAGGTTGGCGATTTTCAGTGCTTTGACCCTTGGTTAAAATTCAGAAATTAATCGTTAGTTTACCGCTCTTGTCGTCAGCATTAACAATTTTTGCTCTTAAACTAATTCCTTCGGGCGTTTTATCAAAACCAATTGCTTTTTTGATTTGCGCTAGTAAATGCTCGTCTACGTTTTTAAACGCACTTGGCAAGAAATTTTTGCTCTCTAATTCAAGCGTTTTGACATCATTTAGTTTAACTCGCAAGTCCTTGGCGATTTTTTTCTAATTTTTCTAGTTGACCAAAACCGCTTAGAGTAGCATCTACGACTTTAGCTCAAACTTGACCATTTCGTTCCACTTGGAAAGTGATTTCAATCTGATTATTTTCATCATCGCTTTTGACTCTGACTAGCAATTTTCAGTTGCTAGGAAGAGTCAACAGTTCCTTAAACTTTTTCTCGAAGTAATCACGAATTAAGTCAACAGATGCGCTAGGTTTAGAAAGCAATGTCTCAAGTTCAAGTGCATCTTGCGTTTTTTCTAACAACTCCTTTAGGAAAGATCCAATTTGATCTTTAATTTCTACCTCTTTGAGACTTACTAGATCTTCAATGTTAACTTTGTGATCAGCCTCGCGCTCACGGTAGTTTTCTTCCCCAACTAAAACCCAAATGCCAATTGTCAAAGTTCCGCTCTTGTCGTCAGCATTAACAATTTTTGCTATTAAACTAATCCCTTCGGGCGTTTTATCAAAATCAATCGCTTTTTTGATTTGCGCTAGTAAATGCTCGTCTACGTTTTTAAACGCACTTGGCAAGAAATTTTTGCTCTCTAATTCAAGCGTTTTGACATCATTTAGTTTAACTCGCAAGTCCTTGGCGATTTTTTCTAATTTTTCTGATTCGTCAAGTTTACGGTACCCACCAAGTTCAAACTCAAAGTTAGCCACAAATTTATCTGAGCCCGGTTTGTTTTGGTAGTAGACCTCGATCACAACTGCGACAGTTCCGCGCTCATCGTCAGGTGTGACGTCTTTTAAGTTTTAATTCAATTCCCTCTGGCAAGGTTATGTCGTACATGCTCAGAATGAATTCGAAATTTTTAAATAACACCGGTAATTCGTTCAAAGTATCAGCGATTTTTTTCTTGACTTCGTCAATCTTTTCACTCGGCAGTGAATTTTTATCCGCTGGAAAGACAAACTGTTGAAACAACGTAATTTTGTCTTCAAAACTTTTGATCCAGTTAAGAATATCTTGCTCTCTGCTCTTAATACCTGAAACTTTGAATTCACGTTCTGCTAGCACCTCATCTTTAGAAAGAATTTCAACTACCAACGCAAATTTTCCTTTTCAGTGGTCAAATTCCTTGCCGCTGACCTTGAAAGTGATTCCCTCGGGAAGTTTTAATTCGGAACTGATTTTTTCCACAACTCCTCAATCAAATTCTGGCTATCGTGGTAATCATTGGCGGTTAGCGTTTCATCACCCAAAATGTCACCGGGTATTTTTTCAAATTCCTCTTTAAGCGCCGCGATCTTAGTTTTAAAGCCGCTAATCGTAATTTCATCAACCGGATAATCGCGCTCGGAAGTTTTCACGAAAATGCTTATTTTTAAGATGCCTTGGTGTTCATCGCTAAGCATCTTAATTTCCACTTCTGCCCCGGGAGGTCTGTTTTCGTCTAATTCGCTAACTGCCTTGCGAATTCGTTTTTCAATTTCGCTTTGAAGTTCAGGGGTTAGTAAGGAGTTAATTAAGTCGCCAATTATTTGTTTGTGATTTTCTCTTAATTCATTAACCACTTTGTTCTGGTAGTTAACGTAAACCATGTCGTTTTTAGTGTAAAAACCTCTCCAAGTCATTTGGACGTGCCGACCCCATGGTTTTCCTGACTTATTTAACGCAAAAGTTAGTTTAACAATACCTTCTTGATCGTCAGCAGAATCATTAATCACCAATTCGAATTCAGACCCTAAATCACCAAACAGTTCTCGAACTTGCTCGGCGATAGTTTGTTTTCATCTTTTGTAAAATTCACTTTTTACGAAAGCGCTTGGCAAATTCAGTTTGTTTTGCGGATCAGTTAATTTGTTTTGATCGGCCTCTTTTTGCAACTTAGCGATTAAATCGTCAAAAAGATTTTTGGAAATCCGCGTCGCGCTCGGCCTCGGTTCTAAAACCAGTCAATTTAAGGTGAATGCTTTTGATTATCTTGTCTTCATCTTGAATTAACACGACCAAGTTCACGTAACCTTTTTCGTCGTTAGGCGTTGATTGATAATCAATTTCCCAAGTTAAACGACGACCAATTTCTTTCCAAGGCAGCACGTGTTCCTCTAGGAATTTTTTAATTCTGTCGTTGCGCTCTTGGTCTTCTTTGACAAATTCGCTTGGCATCGTATCCTTGACCCAGTCGAACTTGTCACGCAAATTTTGTTCGTTTCAATTTTCAATTGATTGAGTTAGCGTATCAACCAAACGCTGATATTCTTCAACAGATAAGAGTTTTCAGTGCGCTGAGCCCTCGGTTAAAAGAGTTTCCCCGTCGTAGACTTGGTAATCAAACCAAAGGTCACCAGTTGTTTCGTTAGTTTTGCGCGCGTTGATTTTGAATTCAAGTTTAAAACCAATTTTTTTCTCAAACTCTTCAATTCCAAGCATCTCGCGCAGCAGTTTGTTGTTTTTCACAACTTCTCGCGCTAATTTATCAAGCGGTTTAAACGGACTTTTGACCCACTCTTTAGCCTCGCTTACTTTGTCAACTTGTTCCGGAGTTAGTTTAGCAAAACCACCGATTTTTATTTCATGGTGAAAGTTTGCCAGACTTTTATCCGTCGGTCAAAACGTTATTTTAAGAATGATTTCCCCAGTTAAGTCGCTAGCACTTGCCTGCAAGGCCACTTTCTCAATGGTGTCAAAATTGATTTTGTGAAAAACTTCCTGAGCTAACTCATCAAGCGCTTTTTGTGAAATCTTTTCTGCCGTAACGCTAGCAGTTTTTAAAGCAAAGGATTTTGGATCTTTTAGTCCAGGCAGCTCGGACAACTTTTCGTTAAGAGCCTTTTCAAATTCAGTTGCTGTTTCAATTTCAAACTTGCGTTGAGTGTTAAAGTAACCGTTAATTTTTAAAGTACCCAAATTAATGTCGCCCCTAGTTCAAAGCGATTTTCCGAGTAGACTTGAAGATTAATTTGACCTTCTGCATCGTCAAAACTTTCCAGTTTAAATTTCAAGGCAACTGGGTATTCAAAAACTCCCTGCTTTTTTAGATCCTCCAGAGAAGGCAGTCCGATTTTTGCTAAATCAATTCACTCACCCAAGGACTTAGTAATTTCGCTGGGCAAACGTTTGGAGAGCGCTGAGTCTTGGGTCTCGCCTGCAAAAGGATGGTTTTGATTGGCGTAATTTTGCAGACGGACAAAGTTTGCGTGTTGGTACCACTCACCCAGTTGGTTGTGAATGTCCGCACCATTTTTTCGTTCAAATAACCAGTTATTGTCAAATTGACCGCTTGGTCCGAAACAACCTCTTTGGACTGACCGCTGTGGTCGGTCACGGTTAAGTAAGGAGAAACCTCTACTTCTAACGATCCAGCGATCGTGTCAACAGCATTCACTTTCACATGTCACTCTAGGTAATCGCGGACATAAAAATTAAGGGCGGAAGTAATTCCAAGGTCTTTAAGAGAGTAGGTTTTACCAGCTTGGTAGTTAGCAACTTTAATTCTGTTTTCGGTTTTCAGGTCGCTAACTCCCTTAAGAGTTTCAATCGTGTGCTGAAAAACTTCGCTGGCGTTTTTGCTTTGGTAACCTTTGATTTTGATCCGACTGTGTTGAAAATGTTTGTGACCCATTTCCCCTTCTTGGTAATTTAGTTCCACTTCCATTTCCCCGATTAAGTCAAAAATTCGGTTTGGAACAAAAACTGCTCCCTCTGGGAAAGAGTTAGGGTTAATGCCTAGTTCGCGTGCGCTGTAAGCGAAACCTTTGCGCAACTTTAAGATGTCAACTGACTTGTTTTCAACTTGATACTCGTGAACAAGTTTGTTAATTCAGTGCTCTTGTTCCTTAGTTACTTTGTCGCCCGGATCTATTTCTCGTTCAATTAAACTGGGACCGCAAGCGACAACTGCGGCAACTGGAGCCGACACAAGTCCAAGTCCTAGCCCAAATATGAGCGTGTTTTTAATTTTGTTTTCTTTGCATGTTATTCCTGCTCTCCTAACCAAGGTTATTTACATAACCTTAGGTTCTAAAATTATTTTAAACCAAAACATCATTAAGTGGACAAAAAAAGAGCGGTCAAAACCTTCTAGTTCTTAACCATGCAACTATGATTTTAAACTCTTTTGCATCAGTTGCCTAATCAACTGATGTTTTACTCTCTAATTTTACTAAAAAACTTGCCAACTAGAGAAAGTTCGGTACAAATTGCTGTAAGAAACCGCACTAGATTTTGGACGCTTAACTCACGAGCGGTCAAACTAGTCTAGTCAGGGTTGAAGTAAAACCATTCCAACCGCGATGTGAATTAAAATTAGGGCAAAGAGGTTAAAACGTCGGTAGTAACTGAGGTAAAAACTCTCAAGGCTGGCGACGACCGAGTAAATAATCACCGCGTAAATGCGCCAACCCGCGACAAAAGCGGCCTTGGGTTGGTTTCAATCAATTTGCGCGTAAATCCCCATCTTGTTAAAAATCAGTTGCGGGAAGCAGTCGCTAAAAAAGTTGGATCGCCAGCGTCAGAGCAATGCCGGCAATCACAGGCCTTAATCAACGCATCAAAGTGGTTAGGTAAGGGTACTGACGTTGAGAAACAAGTAGACCATAAGCTCACCAAACCATCAAAGCGCCGGGCAGAAAAATTGCTAAGTAACTAGTCAACATGACTAAAACAGCGCTCCACATTTTTTCGCCGACTAAAAAACCGGTAATTAGCCCAAACTTAAGACCCGTTACACCGGGCGTTGAGTTAACGACTAGGTAAATTTTTTCTTTGACATCCGGATCAAACCCAAGCAGCGTTCAAAGCGATCCGAAAATCGGCATGAAAGCTTGACCGCCACCAAACACAACCATCCGACTAAAAACGACCCGCCGATCGCTAAACAAAATTTTCACTAGCGTTTTCCCCGTCTTTTAGCTGATTTTTTCCGGACGAATAATTGCACGATTGAAACAACGCCAATCACAGCTAAAATTGCAAAAATGGAAACGTTGTAAGGGTTAGGCACAAACAGACCAAAGAGCACCGTTCCTAGCATCGTTAAAACGAGTGGCACGATCCGGAGTTCTTTCCGACTCGCTTTAAAGTAACGTCAGGCAAACGAGAGCAACACTCCGACAATGACAGGCATAACGGCCAAGTTGACAGCGTACATGTAGCGGGCTTCCACGTAGTTGTTAATCAAAATGTAAACGACTAGCGCCAGCAAAACGTGGGGCAGCATGGCTAGCAAAGTCACCAGCGTGCCGATTCACTTGCCAAGTCTTTTCATGGCGATAAAAACCAAAAATTCAACCGCGCTCGGTCCTGGTAAAGCGTTAGTTGTAATCACTAAGCGGTCAAACTCAACTTTAGTGATCCACTTTCTTTTTTGAACCGCTTCGCGAAAAATGATCGGATTCATCGCGTTCCCGCCGCCAAATCCAAGCAAGGTAATTTTGAAAATAAAGTACGCAATTCGAGCAGCTTCCCTCAGCATCGCTAACTTTATCATAGCACTTAGTCTTGGTATAATGGGAGCAACTTTAACTAAGGAGTTCACCCATGCAAGCTAGCAAAATTTTGGTCATTACCGCTTCGGTAATGCCGCTGGAAAAATCGTATTCCGACGAACTCGCTCACCGCTTTGTCAAGCACTACCAAAAACACTATCCGCAAGACAAAATCACCTGACTAGACTTAAACACAGTTAAGATGGCTGAGAAAACGATGACACGAGCCAACTTTGGTCAGTTTTTTAACCAGACTGACAGCGGAGATTACATCAACCAACTTAAGCAAGTCAACAAAGTGGTTTTTGCTTGCCCGATGATGAACTTTGCCATTAGCACGATGGCTAAAAATTACCTAGATCACATTTTGCTAGCCGGGCAAACTTTTTCTTACAAGTACACTAAAAAAGGCGATGCGATCGGTCTTTTAGACCATTTAAAAGTTCAAATTTTAACTACCCAAGGCGCGCCGCTAGGTTGGTATCCCTGGGGCGACTTAGTCGCTTATCTTAAAGGCACTTGGGAATTTGTTGGCGCTAAGGTAAGCCAGCCATTAACTGTGGCAGGCACCAAAGTTCCGCCGACTAACGAGTTAACTCCGGCTCAGTTAATCGATCAGTACGACCAGCAAATTGAAAAATTAGCGCTTCAGTTTGGGAAAGAGTAAATTTGGACCAGGACCAGCGCTTGAAAATCGCTATTTTCGGCGGGAGTTTTGACCCGGTTCACGCCGCTCACATTGAACTTGCCCGCTTTGCGCTGCAATCAGGCGTTTGCGATCAGTTAATTTTTGTACCCACTTACCAGAATCCCCACAAAAAAAACTCGTCCCATCGCTTCTGACCAAGACCGCCTAGCGATGATTAAGTTGGTTTTACCCGAGGGAAGCCAGGTCTCTGATTTTGAAATTAGACGCCGTGGTCCTTCTTACGCGATCACAACGCTTGAGCATTTTCAAAAACGTTACCCAGCCGCCGACTTGATTTTGTTAGTTGGCCAAGATCAGCTCAGTCAGTTTCACCGCTGGCGTCAAGCTGACAAAGTGAGCAAGATTGCCCAGGTGGTTTTTTTTTCGGACCTCAACCAAAGGCGTTAACCGCGCCAAGCTAGCTGCTTTGGGCGCCAAGGTCTTGACTAATCCGATTTACGAAAACCGCGCCAGCGCTTACCGAAGCGGCGATTTGGGACTGGTTTTACCGCCGGTCCAACGTTACATCGCTGCGCGACGACTTTACTCGAGGAGATTATCAAAAACCAACTCAGCCAAAAACGTTATCGCCATAGTCTGGCGACGGCTAAATTGGCACGCCAGTACGCGGCGCTTTTAAAAACCGATCCCGAAAAAGCTTACTACGCGGGTCTTTTGCACGATTTTACCAAGGAATGAAGTGTCGAGCAACACCAGCAATTTCTCAAAAAGTGGCACTACAACGCTCGTCAGTACGAGCCCTACCAGTACCACTCTTTGACCGCTTCGCTCTGAGCTGAGCACGTTTACCAAATTAACGACCCAGAAATTGTTCAGGCGATCCGGGTTCACACTTCGCTTGAGTGGGAACTCACCGCGCTTGACAAAATCGTTTTTAGCGCCGATAAGTTGAGTCAAGGTCGCCGTTGAGAAGGGATTCAAACTTTGCGGCAACTAATTTTGAGTGACTTTGACCGCGGTTTTGCTCAAATCGTGGCTAAAACGTGACGTGATTTAGAAGCGCAAGGCATCACCCCTAGTCTTTACCAAGCCAAAATTTACCAGCGCTGGTCGGGCCTTAGTTAGCAAAGCATTATAATGCTAGTGTGAAACAAAGCCAAATGGAGCAAATTCTTAAATCGCGTGGTCTTTGGGTAACCAAAAATCGGTTGGCGATTATGGCTTGTTTAAGCGATCAAGAGCACTTTCACTCGATTAACCAAATTGTTAACCACACCAAAAAATTAATTAACACCAAAAGTATTTACAACAACATTCGTGCGCTCACTAAGGCTGGGATCGTGGACAGTTACACTTTTGATGGCATTTCTAAGTACGCGCTCAACGACCAATTGCTTGGGCAAGTGCACGCTGTGCACCTAGTTCGCAGTAATCAGAAAGTTGACCATTTAAGCGTTGACCAGAAAGTTTTTGCCGCCATCAGCGACCAGGTTCAAAAAGTCACCGGTCAAAAAGTCCGCGCGGTGAAGATTTTTGTGGATTTAGATTAGTTTATTCTTCTTCGTCAATTAACTCTAGAGGGATGACGCGGGTAATCACTTGTTCTTCTACAACGCTTGGCGCCGGTTTAACGACACTTTTTCTGACCGCTGCCGGTTGTTTTTTAGCTTTGCCAACCGGAATTAAATTGGTCATGGCCGGTTGAAAGTCTTTTTTCTCGTCATTAAAGCGGAGCGACCAGAAGAAGATGGCGAGAAAGTTTAAGGTGATAAAGTTGAAAATGAGCAACCCCTTTTTCAAAAAAGCAGCAAGTACCAAGGTAGGTGACAAAAACCTCAGAGGGTAAAACTCCAAATTAACAATAGCGCCGATCCGATGCCAACCGCAATTGCGTTGCCAAGAGGCGAAATTGGCAAGAGCAAAATGCGCCAGCCCCGGAAAGAACCGTAAACCGATTGACCAAGGTATTCACCAACTTCGTCAAACAAGTTAAACGAAGCGATCGTAAAACCAACTAGCGCCAAAGCAAAAAGACCTAAACTAATTAAGAGCAAAACAATTTTTCCCCAACCGTGGGTTCACGTTCTTTTTTAGTCACGATTAATTCCGTGTCTAAAAGAGTAGCGGCGATTTCCCGCTCAAGCGCTAAAAAGTGGTTGTGGTTAACGCGGAAATAGTCGTTTAGGTTTTTAAAGTAGATGTTAGCAATCGCTAAGCAAAACGGCGTGATAAAAAGTCAAATTGATGTGCTGTAAATAATTGGTAGGTCAAGCATAATAATTGAGATGATTCCGCCCACGATTAAAGGCACGCCTAGCAGACAAAACCAAATTGGCAAAGTCACTAACGGCGTTCAAAGCGGCAGTGAAAAAAAACTGCAGTTGCGAACTAAAAACTTGTTTTGGCGACTAATCGCTAAGTGAGCCAGACCAGCCGAGTTATCCCAAGGGATAAATTTGTAATAAAAACCACCGGGCCAAGTTGTGGCGCGAGCGTTTTAAAAGTTGGATCAAACTTAGGTCTAAAAAGTTAACGATTAAAAAACCAAGACCTAAGTAGAGGTTAAAAAAGTTCAAGCTGACGCATCTCAAACTGACCCCAAATTACCACAAAAGGGCAGTTACCAATCACAACAAAAGGCAGGAAAACTAACACTCTTAGCACTACATTTTTATAAAGCAAGTTTTTGTTGGGAAGAAAGACGGGTCATTTTACCAACATTATACCGCTTGCTCTTTAAATTTGGCAGCCAAGCGTGTCGTGTAAAGCCTCGTAAATTAAAAGCGCGCAACCTTGGCGATTAAGGTGGCGACCGACTTTAGATAAAACGTTGGCCTGACCCATTTTTTCTCTCGGGTATGGTAAAAGCTGGATCATTTGGCGGTAATCGCTCAGTCACTGGCAAGCCTCAGATAAGTTTAAGCCAACCACTTTTTCTAGCACCATGTCGCTGCTAGCGATGGCGATGACGCAGCCGTGACCGGAGAAGAGCGCTTTTTTGATTTTTCCAGCGTCAGTTTTGAGCACTAAAGTAATTTTATCGGCGCAGTGCTCGGCTTGGTAAATGCGAGACTTTACTCCCGCCAGCGTGCCTTGAAAGCGCGGATGAAGGTAGCGGTCCATCAAAATTTTGCGCCTTTCGTTCGGATCGCTATACCAATTCATCTAAAAAATCACCGCCCTCTTTTAGAGCGCTAACTAATTTGTCAATGTCGCTCTGGTCGTTGTAGCCGCCAATCGATAAACGTATGGCACTCAGAACTTGGCTCGCCTTGGCTGCTAGAGGCGCGCAGTGGGTGCCACCGCGCAAAATAATTCCCCGCCGGGCTAAGTAACTGACAATGTCGTGAGCGTTAAAGTGTTGGTAGTTAAAAAGACAAATTACGTCTTCGGGTTGGGAGTAAAGTGTTATTCCTGGACAATTTTTGAGCTGTTTGTAGGCGTAACGCGCGAGTTTTTTTTCGGCTTTAAAATCGCGGTTTTTCAAAAAGTAGTCTAACGCAACCCGGAACGCAAGCAGTCCAAAGTGATCGGGTGTACCCGGCTCATAACGACTAATTCCCCGACTTGGCTGCCAAGTTTGGTCAGTGACAACTTTGGTAGCTCCGCCGCCAAAAGTAACTGGTTCAAGCTTATCGAGCAAAGCTGACTGGATGGCTAAGACGCCAATTCCAGCTGGTCCGTAAAGTTTGTTAGCCGAAAAGGCTACCACATGAGCGTGTTTCAAAGTGACTGGTTCGTGGCGATGGCCTGAGCCGCGTCGTTAATCACTAGCGCCTTGACGCTCTGCGCTTTTTTTTCAAATTCGCGCGGGGTCAGTCGGCCTTGCCAAAGTGTTGTTAAGTTGGGCATAGGCGATCACTTTAGTGCGTGAGTTAATTGCTGGAAGAAGATCGTCAGCGTAAACAACTTGGGCCTTGGTTCGGCGCGCTAACTCAAGTCAAGGTGTGATTTGTGAAGCGTGGTTGTAGTAAGAGAGCAAAATTTGATCGCCTGGTTTAACTAGGTGTTCGACCATGCGGGCCACCCGGTTTAAACTGTCAGTGGCACTCGTGGTAAAAATAATTTCGTTTGACTGGGCGTTAATTAGCTCGCCAAGCTCTGAGCGCAGCTGGTTAATTTGATGCACAACTTCAATTGCAAGCGGAGCATCGGAGTTGTGAACGTTAAGCGGATATCGCTCGTAAAACTGGGCAAGTTTTTCAAAAACGACCCGCGGTTTAAGTGCCGCCGCGGCCGAGTCAAGGTAGACTAGATTTTTTAAAAGCGGGAAATCTTGGCGTTTCATTAGCTGACCTCCAACCAAGCAAAATATTCGGTGTTGCCCGCTTTTTTACCCGGCAGAGTTGAAGGCAAAACCGCTCGCTTTTTAAAACCAACTTTTTGAGCCTGATCGAGCACTTTGTTAACAATTTCTGGGTGAAAATGCTCGGGAACAATTCCGCCACGCTCCACTTGGTCGCGCTGAGCTTCAAACTGGGGTTTGACCAAAGCAATTAAAATTCCGCCGGGATTCAAATCTTTCTAATTGGACCAAACACCTTGGTTAAACTAATGAAAGACAAGTCACAAGTGACGATGTCAACTTTTTCTTTGAACCAGCTGGGATCTAGGTTTTTGGCGTTTTTCTTTTCCAACACACTGACGCGAGCATCTTGGCGAATTAGGTAGTCAAGTTGGTTGGTCCCGACGTCAAGCGCCCAAACGTGCTTGGCACCCTGCTCTAGGGCCACTTGGGTAAAACCGCCCGCGCTAGCACCAACATCTAAAACGTTTTTGCCCTGAAAGTCAATTTTCCAAGTTGACAAAACTCCGCTCAGTTTTTCGGCTCCGCGCGAAACTCAGCGGCTTCGGAGTTTAACGTCAATTTGGTCACTTTCCTTAATTGCTTGACGGGGTCAAATTTTCCACTTGATGGTTAACATAAACTTGTCCTGCCCGAATTAATTTCTGAGCCTTTTCACTTTGGTAACCCTGGGTCAACAAATAATCCAGCAACTTCATTAAGTTACCTCTTTTAAAACGGATCTAATTTGTTGATTGTACTCAGGGTGGTAGCAGTCTAGCGAAGCCAGTCAATCGCCGTAGTGGCGACGTTTTTGGGAATTGGCCGCCAGGTAAGTTTGGGAGCTATAAACGTTAGATTTTTTGTACCGACGATCGCGGTGAAAAGTCGACATTTGGTAAACGTACCAGAGAAAAAGTGCCCAGGCTTTTCAATTGATTTTTTCTAGTCCAACCGCGGCCAACTTTTGAAAAGCCGGCACAAACATGTCGGGCCAACGGGCGTTTCAAGCAGCAGTCTTTCGCCTTCCAGACAAAAATCAGTCGGTAAATCGGGTGCAAAAATGAGCGCGATTTTAGTGAAAATAAGTCGCATTTGAGCGTGACTAAAACGCTGACAGTAATCTTTTCACTGTCTTGTCTTGCTAAGTTTTTGGGCGACGATCTTTGTTTTTGACATCTTCTGCACTAATTTTATCTAAAACGGAGTTAATGTACTGATAAGCCTGACCCGGGATAAGGTCTTTAGTCAGTTCGACTAGTTCGTTTATTACGAGCGCCGCGTCATTGACGCTGAGTTCGTAAGCTCCGAAAACTAAAATGGCTCTTTCGAGCGGCGCGGTTCTTTTTCACGTCCACTGCTTAGCCAAAGATTTTTCCACCAAATTTTTCAGTTCCAAGTACCGAGCGCAAACTTGGTCTAACGCTTTGAGAGCTTGGGCATCCAATGAGCCGCTTTCAAAAATTTGACCGCAGTCGGGCGACTGTCAAAAAGTTCAAAGCGGTAAAGAAACTGGACGATCTTTTGCCGCTCACCGCGCGTTAGTTTACTTTTTGCCATCGTGGTCTTGGATAATTTTTTTAATCCGATCGGTCAGTTTTTGGAGACTAAAACCAAGGTGCTCGTAAACTTTTTGACCCGGCCCTGATGCTCCGAAACGGTCGATTCCAATGTTATAACGCGCCCACTTTTGCATTCCGTAAGTGCTCGCTGCTTCAATTGAAATCGCTCGGTCAACTTTCCAAGTAACTTTAGCCGCCGCGGCGTTGACAAGCGAAACGCAACTTAAGTTTAACTTTTGACTA
The DNA here is from genome assembly GCF_004011945.1 of Mycoplasma sp. ATU-Cv-508. NCBI lineage: Bacteria > Bacillati > Mycoplasmatota > Mollicutes > Mycoplasmatales > Mycoplasmataceae > Mycoplasma > Mycoplasma sp. ATU-Cv-508. The sequence continues at coordinate 669,719 of NZ_RYZU01000001.1, forward strand.
ATTTGGTAAGCTAGCGCTAGTTCGCTGCCGCTGGCGACCAACGTTCAAGGTTTTTTTACCTTGGAAAACTAAGTAAGCACCCTGCTTAACTTTTGCTTGGCTGGTTGCGGGCAAAGAAGTAATTTTTTGGCGAGTTAAAACGATTACGCTCGGGCGATTTTTGCTCGCCAGAGCGACCTGGTAAGCACCGCAAACTTCTTTTTCATCGGCTGGCCTTAAACGTTTAAGTTGGGCGTTGCCCGGAGCATCGCTAAATGTTCGATTGGTTGGTGAGTCGGTCCGTCTTCGCCGACTTGCACCGAGTCGTGAGTTAACACGTAAACTACCGGCAACTTCATTAAAGCAGCCAGACGTAGAGCGGGTTTAAAGTAGTCGCTAAAAACAAAAAACGTTCCCACAAAAGGTCTAAGGACGCTGTGAAGCGCCAAACCGTTAGCGATGGCGGCCATGGCAAATTCTCGGACGCCAAACAAAATGTTGCGACCTTGTCGGTGCCAAGGTTGAAAGTCACCGTTGGCCCCGCGTGCTTGGGTGGAACTAGTTAAATCCGCCGATCCGCCGATTCAGTTAGGCATCGTTTCGTTTAAAAAGCCAATTACTCGCCCAGAACTAGCCCGGGTGGCCAAATTAGTTTCGATCGGAATTTTAATTTGACTAGGCGGCGGAGTTTTCAAGAACTTAGCCAGTTCGGGCGAAACTTTGAATTTTAAACGCGCTTTGTGTCCGCGAACATTTACCTTGTCGCGGTAATAGTTTTGAACCAAAGTCGGGATGTCAAATTCGCCTAAGTTTCAGTCCAGACTTTCTTTGACGCTCTGAAAATCACTTCCCAGCGGAGCGCCGTGTACCCGGGGCGTACCCGCTAGTTTAGCGCCGTGGCCGATGATTGTCTTGATTTCAATAAAACTGGGACGGTCGCTTTTTTGAGCTTTTTTAAGCGCCTCATCAATTTGGTCAACTTGGTTTTTTTCCACGCGCAAATATTCAAAACCGATCGCTTCCATTTTTTGAGCTAAATTTTCGTTAAAACTTCTTTGACGTGGGTGTCAAGTTGAACGTCGTTCGAGTCGTGGATCACGATTAAGCGTGATAATTTTTGGTGACCAGCGAGCGAAAGCGCTTCCATCGCCACGCCTTCTTGCAAATCGCCATCACCGCAGAGCACGTAAGTAAAATGGTTAATTTCTTTAAAGCGGGATGCCAAGTGGGCCTCGGCAATCGCTAAGCCAACTCCGACAGCGATGCCTTGACCAAGAGGTCCCGTCGTCGCCTCGACGCCCAGCGTCAAACCGTGTTCCGGGTGACCAGGGGTTAAAGAACCTAGTTGTCGGAATTTTTTGAGGTCTTTTTCGGAAATTAATCCCATTATTCTTAATTGGGCGTAAAGAAGTGCCGAGCCATGACCGGCTGAAAGGACAAAGCGGTCGCGGTTAATTCAAGTCGGATCGCTCGGGTCGTACTTTAGGTGGCGACTAAAGAGTGTGTGAATAATCGGTGCAGCGCCAAGGACAATGCCCGGGTGGCCTGAATTAGCCCGGTTAACCGCAGCGACCCCGTTTACTTTGAGCGTTTTAATCGCTAAATCGTCAATCAGTGTTTGTCTGGCCATAATTACCTTTCGACGACGTCAATTTTAATGTTGGTCGCCTTACCATCGACTAGACTGTAACATAAGTCATCTAACTCTTCCTCAAGCGTTTTGATAATTGGGCAAAGCTGGCTTTGACGAGCAACTTCAATTTTTAAATCCAGTCACAAACTTTTGCTCGGTTCGGAAATTTTGACTTGAACGTCAAGCAACTTAGCTTTTTTGTAGTATTCAAAAACGTGACGAACTGCTTGGTAAAAAGCAGTTGTTTCGATGAAGTACTGCTGGCCGACCGAGTAGTCAACTGGGAAAAACTGACTCATGACTACTTACCTTTCCCAACGTATTTACCTGTCAGCGTTGAAACAATTACCTTGTCACCCGTTTTAAATAAACATCGGCGTTTCTAGTTCGTAGTTAGTTTCTAAAACGACTTTTTTTTGCGGGTTACTTTGGGTGTTGCCTTTGACAGCCTCGGGCGCCTCAATTAACCTCTAGTTCGACGTGAGCGGGTAATTCCAAACCAAGTACTTCGCTGCCAAACATTCTCAGTTCCATCGCCATCTCAGGTTTAATGAAATTTAGTTCCCAACTAATTTGCGTGACTGGCAGAGAAATTTGTTCAAAAGTGTCTTGCGTCATCACGATCACAAATTCACCTTCGCGGTAGAGAAAGTTAACCACTTTTTTGCTAATGTGAGCTGGCGTGATTTTTTCGCCGCCGCCATAAAGTTTTCATGACCACGGCACCGGTCCGGAGATTTTTAACTTTCGCTTTGACGTTGGCTTGACCTCGTCCTTGCTTAGAGTGTTGGGATTCTAAAACCACGTAAATTTGGTCTCCATCTTGAAAAGTGAGACCAGGTTTGAAAGAGTTGACGTTTATCATAACTAAGAAAAATTATAAACTAACTGCGCGACAGAAACTTGGTGACCGCTCGGAGTAACCAAAACGTCGTCCTCGATTCTGACTCCGCCTAAGTTAGGAATGTAAATTCCCGGTTCAACTGTAATGACCATGCCCGGTCTTAGTTCGGTCGCTTGGGAGGCGTTATTAGTCAGGTAAGGCAGTTCATGGACATCAATCCCAAGCCCGTGACCAGTCGAGTGGACAAAGTACTTGCCATAACCTTGTTCGGCAATGTAATCGCGGCAAATCTTATCAATTGTGGCCGTGCTAACGCCTGGTTTAACCGCTTGGATACCTTGGCTTTGCGCTTCGCGAACTACTTTTTCAATTCGTAAGTAGCTCGGGATTAGTCACTTTTCCTACGTGGAAATTACGCGTAATGTCGCAAGCATAACCTTGGTAAAGCGCTCCAAAGTCAATCGTCACGAATTCGCCCTCGGCCAAAACTCTTTGACTAGCGCGGCCGTGGGGCAAGGCTGAACGGGGCCCGGAGGCGATGATTGCATCAAAAGAACTTTTGTCAGCTCCTCCTTGTCGGAGTAAAAATTCTAACTTAGCATCAAGTTCTTTCTCGCTCACACCAGCCTTAATGTGCGGTCGCAGTTTTTCCAGCGCCTGGAGAGCAATTAAAGCTGCTTTGCGAATTAGTTTAATTTCGCGGGTAGTTTTAATGATTCGCATTTTTTGGGCTGAAATTGGGATAAGTTTAGCGCTGGGAAACCAAGCCTTAATTTTTTCGATTTCGCTAAAAGTAGCGTATTCCTGCTCGATTCCGATCCGCTCGTAACGAGCCGCTTGGCAAAAGCGAAAAATTTCCTCGTTAGTTCAAAGCTTAACGTCGGTGTTTTGGGCGTTAGTTTGGGCGTCTTGGAAATAGCGACCGTCCACAAAAAGCGTGTGTTTGTTTTTCTCAATGAAACTCAGTCCGGCCGAAGTGCTAATTTGACTTAGTCATAACCGGGTCTGGTAACTGAGCGAAATTATGACGTCCAATTTTTTTGCGCGCCAAAGTTTTTTCAATGGTTAAAGCGTGGTTGACCAAGTGCGCCTACTTTTTCTCACGGTATAAAGTGTAACGACGAACTTTGGGGTTGTACTTACGAACTTCAAAACGCTCGGGGTGGAGTTTTTTGTTTTTGGTAGTGATGTAAGTTTCTTGCCCAGTCTCGGTGCACTTGAGAATAATGCCTTCTCTTGCCATAATTAAATTCCTTTCCTAAACTTAATGTTTTTTCAAGTTGTAAAGACGTTTTCTTAGGTCTTTAATTTCGCGTTCTTTTTGACGACTCACCGCGTCGTAATACTGATCAAACTCTTTTTGCCGCTCTTCTTTGGTAACTGTGTAAGAAATCTCCAATGTTTCGCTGGAAAACTGAGCCAGTAAACATAATACATTTGACAAAAGCGGAACGAAAACAAACAGCAAAAAGAGTTGGTCAAAAAGTCCTCGTTCGCTAGTTCGAACGATTTGTAAGCCGATCACCCGGAAGATAAAACGAGTCCAAAGGAGAGATAGACCAAGATTGAAACTGTCAGTCCGCCTGGGTTAGAAACCCGGAAAGTAAATATTTCTTTTAGCAGTTCAATTCAGCCGTATCTCATTTCGCTCACGCTAATGTCAGTCGTTCCGCCGACTAGCAATTCGCCCGGGAGCGTCAAGATCAGCAAAAAAGTCATTCCCATCACAAAAGTAAGAAATGAAAGTCACGAATTGAAACGTGGGCGTAAATTTTACTTTTGCGGGAAAAGAACTTTCTCCTTCATAGTTTAAAGTTTAGCAAATTTGTGGTGTTGAAATTCAACGTATGGTGGAGATGCCGGGAATCGAACCCGGGTCCACGAACAACTCAGATGGTTAACTCTACAGTTTAGTTACGATTAGAGTTAATCTGCCAGTCGTAAATCGTAACCAAAGTTGACTAACAGATCCAACGTTTTTTCGCTAGCGTTAAGTTGGGTCGCGCTAGTATATTCCCGTTAGTTTACGAGCCAGGCGAGGACGAGAAACATTCGCCGGTTCGCTAGCAATTAACTAAGCAAAAGCTAGAGAGTTATTTGTTTGAGCCGCTTTAGCAAGAAATACTTCTTGGGCAAGTTGCTCAGTAGATTTTTCGTTTCCGTTTATAAAAACCTAGAGCCTTAAGGTTTGCAGACCACTGCCTTAACCACATTTGTTGACCATGTCAAAACCACTACATCCCCGTTTAAAAATAAGAACGGTTTTGGCGGAGTTGATCGCGCTCTTTAATTTTTTCTCGTTTGTCAAATTTGCTCTTTCCCCGTCCGAGCGCGATCGTCAGTTTAACTAACCCGCGGGGTGAAAGCGTCAGAGTTACCGGCACGATTGTTAGGCCGCGCATTTTTTGACTTAGCGCTAGTTTGCGCAACTCCTGTTTTTTAGCAGCAGTTTGCGATCGCGTTTCGTTTCCTTCGGCGTTCATGTAACGATCAACGTGCATGTTGACTACGTAAAGTTCTTGCTTTCGAAAGAGACAGTAAGCACCTCGTAAGTCAACTTTTTTTGACGAATGGACTTAACTTCCCAACCCTCTAAAACTAGACCGGCTTGGTAAGTTTCAAGTAGATCAAAATTTCACCTTGCCAAAGGATTTTTTGCGATTACTTTCGCCACGGATAACTCTCTAGCCTAGAAAAATGTTTCTTAGGCAAACACATTATACCCTATTTAGGGTAAAAAGTGCCTCAAATCCGCGCTTTCCTCGGTTAAATTTTTCCAAATTCCAGCTGGATAATTTGGCTGGGAATTTTGCAGTTAGCCCAGATTTAACTTTTGAGCAGTTCAAAATAAACCGACCGACTTGGGATGCTGTTTGTATAATTAAGAAAACATTTATGCGACCAAAGAAACACCCGACTCGCACGGTTTACCTTTTGAAAAAGCCTGGGCGGTTATTACCGAATTTATTGCAACTTTTCACCATGATGGTAATTTTTACTTTGCTTGGCTCAGCGATTACCGTTTTCATTCCCAAAGCGGTTAACATGCTGCTTGAAAGTCAAAGTTTTACTTGAAAGACCGTCGGAATTTTAGCGCGGTCGTTTTTAGTTTGATTATCGCGCTTGGTTTTGCGATGTATCTCCGCCGCCTAACGGCTAACTTTTTGGCGCGACGTGTTGAAATTGATTACCGCAACCAAGTGCTTGGCCACTTACTGAGTTTAGACATTGCCTACTACGAAAAACACTCTTCGGGCGAGATCGTCACCAAAATCATTAACGACACAAGCATCGTGGCGGAAAACTCCAAGGAAATTCCGGTTTTATTTCTCAGTTCGATCGCGACTTTCATTGGTTCTTCGGTTGTGATGGTTCTAATTGAGTGAAGACTAACGCTGGTCATTTTTGTCAGGTCTTTTTAATTTTGTTAGTGGCGGGCTTAACGTTTGGAATTTTACGGCGTTGGTACCGCAAACTGCGCAAAAACTTACACCGACGTTAACGCCAAGGCGCTCGATCGTCTCAGCGTGGTTAGGTTAATTAAAGCCAATGCTTCAGAGCACCACGAAACTAAGTACTTTGACTCTTTGCACCGGGAGTACAACCGGGTGGGTCGTTCGGTCGATCAGCGCGAAAGTTTAACGTTTGGAATTTTCATGACTGCGATTAGTAGCATTAATGTTATCGCAGTGGTAGCCGGCGTGATTTTCATTACGTTTGGACTAATAAGGCCGACTGAAATTGCGAACCAAATTTGTGCCTTTTGTTTTGTCAACCAACACGCTAATTTTTCCGATTTTTCAAACGATTGGGGTGCTCGGACGATTAGCCTCCACAACAATTTCAATTCAGCGTCTGGAATCGCTTTTAGATCAAAAAAGTCAAATCGTGGTGCCAGCTCATGCTCACAAAATAAAGCAAATTGCCAAAGACATCGTTTTTGAAAATGTTTCCTTTGCTTACAAAAGTGAAAAGTACATTTTGCAAGACTTTTCTTTCCGTTTTAAACGTAACAAAAGTTACGCCTTGGTTGGAACAACCGGCGCGGGCAAAACAACCATTTTCCAAACTTTTACTCCGGTTTTACGACCTCAACAAGGCCGGATTTTAATTAACGGCCACGACCTAAGAAAAGTTGACTTGCGTAGTTACTTAAGTCGGGTTGGCTACATTGAACAAGAGCCGGAAATTTTTAACGGCACGATTGCCCAAAATATTACCTACGGCAGTTTTGAAGCTACCCAAAGTCAAATTGAAGTTGCTGCTGAGAAAGCTAATTTGGCGACTTTTATCGCTTCATTGCCGGCCCAGTACCAAACCGTCGTGGGTGAAAAAGGTTTCATTCTTTCCGGCGGTCAAAAACAACGAATTTTAATCGCTCGATGCTGCTCAAAAACCCCGACTTAATTATTCTCGATGAAGCTACCAGCGCCTTAGACAATATCGTTGAGCGTCAAATCCAAGCTGAACTAAACCAACTTGCGGCCGGCCGAACTAGCATCATCATCGCCCACCGACTTTTCTACGATTCAAAACGTGGACCAAATTTTAGTCTTGGCCCAGGACAAGGGGCTTGTGCAAGTTGGCACTTTTAACCAGTTAGTCAAAAAAACCGGGTTATTTTCAAAAACTTTACCAGGCTGGTTTAATGAAAACTTAGCTAGTCCTTGTTAAAATCACGGTAATGTTTTTAAAAGCAGCGAGTTGAAAAATTTTTGGCGAGGTTGAGCCAGTTGTTTTGATTGTGCTCGGAACGCTCATGATTGCCCTTGGCTTAGCTTGCCTTCTTTTCGTGCCGGGGCAGAAAAAGCCCAGTGGTACAAAAAGCGCCAACTTGATGAATACCGTCGCATTTACCAAAAGCCGGGCGCAAATTACGACCAAAGCGGGATGTACTTGCCCGCTTGGGAGCGCGTTAAACTTTTCAGTCCGATTTTTTTTGCGATCGTTTTAGTCATGATTGGCATCGGTTTATTAATTAATCTTTAACTAACCGCGTTAGTTTTTTCGTCCCAAAAGTCGGACTTACTTTGTAAAGCTGGCGGTTTTTTGAGTCCATTTCAGCGCAACTAATTGGCTCGACTAAGCGTTTCAAGTTAAGATAAAATTTAAGTGAAACCTAAACTAAATCTTTAGCAGCGAAATTAGAAAAGAGACCAAAATGAAACAAACAAAACCGACTTGGAAAAGAAAAATTGCTCGACTTATCTGCGTTGCTTTTGGGCTTTTTGCCACCCTGCCTTTGGCAGTTAGTCAAAGCGCCAGTTCAACCAATCTGTTAACTCAGCAAACTAGTCAATTTTCTGAGCGATCCCAAAGCTCACCCGAACTAAGTTCAAAAAGCGAAAAAATTTCCCAATATCAGCGATCAGGATATGCTACTTGAAAAAGATTTGGAAGGGCTTTGGGAATGAATTCACGATAACTTACCCAGACAAGTTTAAAAGATGTTTACCCGTCACAAATTCACTTAAAGGGGAATATGGCAAGCTCGAAGACTTTGGTTTAGATCATTGAAACTGACGGCAAGAATTTTTAAACACCGCCGATCCCGACGCTGATTTTATTCACCTTGACAACATAAAAAAACAAATTCATAAAATTGGGATGCGCTTTTCGAATTAAAGATCGAATGGACTCCCGCGGCATTGTGCAGACTTGGTTAACGTTAAGACTTAGTTGGGCCAGCGTGAGCAGCGACTCCCACGTCGAGATTACTTATCAATTAGCGGGTTTAAAACTCGCGATTTAGGCAAAGATTATGAGCATCGCAAAGCACTAATTGACAAAACAATCGCCGCCATTAATAACCCAAAAATGACCGCCCGCGACGACATACTTCCTTCTCAGATGGCGACCAAAGTTAAAGCACCCGATTTTTACGATCAACTAGAGATTGGTAAGTTTCCCTCTTTACCGCAAGACATCAAGGTTGAGTTTGCGAATCGGCGAACAAACTAGCGACGAAAAAGGTCCAATTAGAACTTTTAGTCAGTTTGCGAACATCTTATCTTTTTAGTGAATACCGCCGTAGCGCTAGTTTTTTAATTGTCGGTTTTTTTGGATTTGAAAACTTTATCCAACCGCAGTTTGCCTCATTTGTGGGGCTGGTTTGCTCAAAATAAGCCTCGCACGACTTTTAGCAACAAACTACCCAGTCAGATTGGCGTCGCTTACCAAGTTGTTGGTCTGGAAGATTTAGGGATTGGTCACTGGGATTGACGCCGCGAGTTTATTCGTTATAGCGCCCCGAAAAAGCAATTTCCTGACTTGAAGTTTTTGCAAAAAAAATGCTTGGAAAATTGACATTGAACTAAGAATCGCGGAAGTTAACGACAACCCTCAAGCCAAGGGAGTGCGTTTGATTGACGGCGGGTACGTCAAGCTTTGAATGCAACTTAGAATTTTTGGCGCAACAGCTAACGCCGATAAGTTAGGCAACGACTCTTTCAAGGTCGAAAGGTTTAAGAGCAAGTACGCGTACTTGATGGACATGTGAACTTGGGTCACTAACAGTTTTCCCAAGACTTCACTTACTAGCAAACTACCGAGTCAGATTGGTCAAAATGGGTCTGAGACCACTTGAGACGATCTTGGCATTCACGGTTTTGATTGAAAAAACGGGTTTTTAAAACACTGAGATCCGGATAAAGCTTTGCCAGAAGACGAGCGTAAAGAGTTAGAAGCCGAGCTCGCCCGAATCCAACTTAGACTTTGAATCAAAGAGAGCAAAACTCTACCGGCAAACTTTTAATGTGGATGTGACTGACAGTTGACGGCGTGCGCTGCACTTACAACCGGAATTTTTACGATGTCTTCACGATTTCCGGTTATAGGTCAAGTTAATTCAGCGCAGTTAAAATTGGCTGACCACTAGTTTGGCCGAGTGACTGCCCTAGAGGCGATCGCGAGTTGAGTAATTATTTGCCTGCTCTAGAGGAAATTAAAAACTAACTTAACATTAGAACCAACAAACTACAGGCTTTCCCGGCCGGAAAAGAGAAACAATGAAAAATTAGCAAAATACTTTTAAGTCAAAAAATTGTCCGCCCAGTCCTAATGGCCTTGGCGCTTGGCAGCGTCTCGTCACTGAATAATTACCACCAGGGCCAAGCACAACTTAGCAAAGATGGATCGCAGGGCAACTTTTTTGCTGATCAGTCCAGCGCCCGTGCCAGTCGCGTTAATCCCGAGAACATTTACGAGCGATCTGATCAGACTAGATCCACTTTCCAAAGCGAGGAACAAGTGTTAAGAAAAACTTGCAAGGGCTTTGGTGGTGAATTTGAAACCACGTGCCAGACACGAGTCTTAAAAATGCTTATCCAACTGACATTGCTCGCGACGGTGAAGTGGTAAACTTTCAAGGACCTTGGGATAGACCATTGACTTTGGCAAAAGGAGTTTGTTAATAACTATATGGATTTTAACGATCACTTTAGCAATCTTTTTGCTTTCCAAGCTCGCATTTATGAGGTTAAATGCGACTTACGCGTTCGAGAAGTGTTTGATATGAAAGGCACGATTGAAGTCTGAATGACGCTTGGGTTAGACAATGTTTAGCGTCAGCGAAGATTTTCTCGGTTTTCAGTCCTTCTTAATCAGAGGATTTAAAACTTACGACGCTCACCTAGGCTACCAAGAAAACGTAGAGTGGATCGACAAAACGATCGCTTCACTGCCAACCCATCAAGTGAGTAAATTAAAAGGCCGCCTACCGTCGCAGCTCGCTGCTAACGTTGGTCAAAAAAATTTCTTTGACCAACTGGGAATTGGTCGCTTCCCTCCCTTACCTAGATTTGTTAACCTCTGAATCAAAATTGGTGATCAACTAGCGACGAAAAAGGTCAGTTAGAAATTAGCATTATTTTGAGCACTTCTTACGTTTACCAAGAGTACGTTAAACGCAAAACGATTTTAATTTCCGGTTATTTAACTACGGAGTTAAAAAATAAAGTCGCTCCCAACTTACCCCATTTATGAAGTTGGATTTTTGAAAATAAGCCTAGCACCACTTTTGCCAACAAATTGCCAAGTCAAATTGGCCAACTTGGTCAAGTTGTCACTTTGGAAAAACTTGGCATTGGTCACTGGGATTGGCGTAACCAGTTTATTCGCCTAGTTGATTCGCGTCGTCAATTTCCTAATTTGCCCCTAATTAAAAAACACATTTGACACATTGAACTTAGGTTAGTAATAGCCCAGGTTTCAGACAACCCGCCGGGAGAAGTTTTAACCAACGGAGGTCAGATTCAAGTGTGGATGCAAGTGGCTGTACGGCGATTTAGTGGTAGGGGGTGATCCAGTCGGTCGGGAGTCTTTTAAAATTAACAAGTTCAAACATTCTTACGGTTATTTGATGGATTTGTGAACTTGGATCACGGAAAACATGAAAAAAACTACCCGAGTCCAAACATTGCCGAGCCAGATCGGAAGTCGAAAACAAGTTGTTAGTTTAGAAGCACTCGGGTTTGGTCATTTTGATTGAAGAGAGGGATTTCTAAACTATTATGATCCCCACAATTACCTCCCTGAGAGCACAGCGTTAAAAAATCAAATCGCTAAAGTTAAGGCGAGTTTAGAGTTAAGTGGGCTAACGATGGTTTGGGAACATTTGACATGTGACTCGGTTTGGAAGTCGATGGTGTTAAATGCACTTATGATCGCACTTTTAACGATACATTTATCATTTCGGGCTACAAAAAATCCGCTAAAATTAGTCTTTTGAATGGACAAGTTGAGTTAGCAAGTCAAAAATCAAAACTATCTTTTCTAATTGATAATTTTGGTACTTTGGAGTCAAAAGTTAGCCCCAATCAAGACTTAAATAACTAGTCAATCGGTCTGATAGGCATGTTTAAAACAAGTTAATGTCTTCTAATCAGGTCTTGGACATTTTCGAGTGCTATAATCTGGTTGCTCCTAGTTTGTTAACTAACTAGGAGAAAGTTTTTAGAAACGGCAGGTGAACAAAATTCCAGGTTTAATTTCCAAATTATTTCACCGAAAAAAAACTGTTCCTCAAGTTGCTGTTAATGGTCAAGGTAAAAAAGGTAATTTTCGAAAGTTTCTCTCGAAAATTTCGGGATCTTTTATGTTGCCCATTTCCGTGATGGCGATTGCGGGACTTTTTCTTGGTGTCGGTGCTACGATTGCGACCCAAGCTAAAGGCGGAGTTGCCGACGCAACTAACGCCGGAGTTAAGCTGGGTCAGTTTATTCAAAATGCTCGGCGATCCGATTTTTGCGGCGATGCCGATTTTATTTGCAGCTGCGATCGGGTCGCTTTTACCGACGAAGCTGGTGTCGGGGTTTTTCGCGGCGATCGTTGGTTTTTTGATTTTCTCTCAGTCTTCAATCAATTTTTATTGACCAGGTTTTAGACAGTGAGGGGAATTTAGTCGGTTACCGAGTGCTGTTTGAAGCGGGCGGACGCGACGCGGCTTCCTTAAAAAACCTAGTTGGGTCCAACTTAGGGATTCGTTCGTTAAACACCTCGGTTTTTGGTGGCATTATCGTGGGAGCGATCGTAGCTTTTTTGTACAACCGTTTTCAACACTATTCAACTGCCCAAGTAATTTCATTTTTTGGCGGTAAACGTTTTGTTTCTTTGCTCGTAATCGTTGCCAATGATTCGCTTGCTTTCATCTTTTTGCTTTTTTACCGTGGTTGGTAAAGCGCTATCGGTTTTTGGTCGCGCTTCGGGCAAAAATACCTTACGGTTTTGACTCCTTTATTTTTGGTTTCGTGGAACGTTCGCTGATTCCTTTTGGTCTACACCACGTTTTTCTACGCGCCGCTGTGGTGATCTGACGCGGGCGGTAACGGATTAGTTGAAATGCAAAATTGAATCGACAGAGTTAAACCGGTGGCCGGTCAGGGCAACTGGGAACAGTTGTTGCAACTGCTTAAAAGAATCAGAGAGTAAGTCGGTCGGCGACTCTTTGCTTTTGAATTACGATCAACTCTTTCCACAGCAACGTCGTCAGTTGAACATCTAACGGTCAAAGTGCGGAGTTGCCAGTTTTTGATTTTGTCAGTCAAGAGTTAGGTATTCGTCTTGGCCGCTTTATGCAAGGTAAATTTGGGTTTCATGATTCTTGGCCTGCCGGCGGCCGGAGCCGCGATGGTTTTAGCGGCTCCAAGGAAAACCGCAAAGTCGCGCTCGGAACCGTTTTCCCAGCTTGCTTGACCGCCTTTTTGACGGGCGTGACCGAGCCGATTGAGTTCACTTTTCTATTTTTGGCCCCTTGACTCTACTGGGGATTTCACGCTTTGATGGCGGCAATTTCGTTTTTGGTTAATGAATTTGTTCGGCGCTCACATCGGAATGACCTTCTCGGGGGGGTGTTAGATTTATTATTTATGGGGCTATCCCAGTGGCAAAGGGAACTTACTTTTGGTACGCCATTTTAATCGGAGCCGCTTACATTCCGATCTACTTCTTTGTCTTCTACTTTGCGATTAAACGTTTTGATTTACAAAACTCCAGGTCGCGGTACTAACACAGCCCTTTACACCAAAAAAGATTACCAGTCTGAGCGAGGTAAATCAGTCAATCTTCGGGCGGATTTTCCGACGATAAACAAGTTAATTTGGTGGTTGAAGGTTTTGGGGGTTGAGACAACATCAAAACTTACACGAATTGCGCCTCTCGACTTCGTTATGATGTTTACGATCCGTCCAAAGTTAAAACGAGCAAATTCAAACAGGCCGGCGCCTTCGGGGTTCAAAAGTGGGTCAAACCGCACTACCAAATTATTTTTGGCCCGGCGAGCGAACAAATTAACGCCAAATTATGGCGGCAAGAGGTAATAAAATGTCAGTTTCCACCCCAACTTTAGAAAAAACAAAAGTATCTTCGGCCGAGACGCTTAAGAATTGAAAAAGTTGACTGTTAAAGCGGTTGTAAGCGGAAAATCTATGACGCTTAAATCACTCAAAGACGGCGTTTTTTCCGAAAAAATCATGGGTGATGGTTTGGCGATCATGCCCAAAGTAAGCAGTAAACAATATTTCTAACGCGCCGATTAGCGGCAAACTGGTCACGGTTTTTCCAACAGGTCACGCCTACGGCATTCAAAATCAGGCGGGTGTGTCCAGTTTTAGTGCACATTGGGATTGACACGGTCAACTTACGCGGAGAAGGATTTAAATCTTTGGTTAAGCAGGACCAACACATTAGTGTTGGCGATCCAATCGCCGAGGTCAACTTAACTTTGGTTAGAAAAAAGCTCCTTCCATCGCGACTGTGGTCGTGCTAACACCGACTCTAAGGGTCAGGCCAAAATGATTATTGCTAGCGACCAATTGTTTAACCGCGACACGACAATTTTTAAAGTTAAGTAGTTGTTTAATTTGCACACAACCAAGACGCCAAACTTGTTGTTTTTTTGTAAAATTATCCTAAAATTGCGGTATAATGCTATGACCGCTTTATTAAGTTGTATATATAGGTAAAGACTCGGATTTGAAACCAACCAGTAAAGTCTGGTTGTTTTCTAACGAAATTGGTCGTCGGAAAGGATCTCAAAATTGACTAAAAAAAAAATTGAAAAAAAAACGCTTGGCTGATTAGCGCTTGGGCCCTTGCCTTTTAGTCGCCAGTTTGAGTGCGGTATCGTGTCTTAAACCTAATCCAGCCCAAATTGAGG